>DATFZF010000016.1:0-141485 GCA_035314705.1 Steroidobacteraceae bacterium
GTCCTCGAGCGCCTTGCCAAGCGCGAAACACAGGTGATAGCGGTCGGCCGGCTGGATGTCGGCCGACGCCTCGGCAGTGCGCATGCGGGTGATTTCCGCGCCGCTGAAGCGATAGGTCTTGAGGTTGGCGAGACTCCAGTACGCTTCGCCGTACTGCGGTCTGACCGCCGCCGCCGCGCGATATGATTCAATGGCCTCTTGCGTCCGGCCGAGCGTCTTCAGCGAATGCGCAATCGACAAGTGCAGCTCCGGATCCTGCGGTGTCTCGGCCAGAATCTCGCGATACAGCGGCAGGGCCTGGCTGTAGTCGCCGAAGCCCGTGCATACCGTCGCATGGGTGGTGCGATAGATTCGGTTGCTCGGATCGGTTGTCAGGAGTCTCTCCATCTCCTGCCGCGCGTGCACATGCTTATGGCGCTTCAGCAGCGCGACCGCGTACTCGTAGCGCGCGGCATGATAGTCCGGCGCAAGCCGCAGTACATTCTCGAGGAGAAATTCGGCGTCGTCCGCGACGTCGAGCTTCATGCCGATCTGGGCGAGCAACCGCATGCCCTCGATGTGATCACCGTGCGTGAGCAGGTACTGTCGCACGATGTGCTCCGCCGCATGGATTTCCCCGTCGGCGAACAGACCGAAGGCGGTCAGGATCTCCGGCGGTAGATTCGCGAGAGTGGCGGCTTGGCGCGCGGCGTTTTCGGCATCCGCCGGGCGGCCCGTGATTTGGAACAGCACCTGGAGCGCGTTCCAGCTCGCGGGAAGCGACGGATTCAGAGTCACGGCACGCAGGAACGCGTCGATGGCGGGCCCCGCGGAGCGCAGCGCCACATGGCAATGACCGCGTTCCTGGAACAATCGACTGAAATTCGGATGTCGCTGCTCTAATTCCGCCAGCATCGCCAGCGCCTCGGGAATGCGCTTCAAGTAACGCAGGCTGACCGCGGCCATGTAGAGCACGTCGCGATTCTCGGGCACCTGCTCCCGCAGCGCCCGTGCCGCGGCGAGCGCCGGTTCGAAGTTTCCTTGTTCCATCAGCCCGCGAATGCGCCGGACTTCGGTCTCGATCGGCGACGAGGGGACGCTCGGGGCGGCGGCTGCTTGCATGTCGAATCGGCCTCAGAACGGCGCCAGCCGCTCGACCGCGCGAATCGTCGCCGGCCCGTCGTCGGAGCGGGTCTTCTCCTGGCCGAGCACTTCCGCCGACGCCTTCGCCATGACGATGGAAATCACATGGTTTGGATACAGGATCAATTCATTGTCGCCGGATCCATGCATGCTCGGCAGATACTCGACCGCACCGTCGGTCTTCACGTAGCGCAGGAAGTGAAAGCCCATTTTGTAAAGGCCATCTTCCGCGGATCCCGTGAGGGGCCCGGCGACCGGACCCAATGACGCGTCGGCGTTCTTGACGATGGCGCCGCGCGCAGCAAGCAGATCCGCGGTCAGTTCGCGGTTGAGAATCTGCACGCCGCCATGGGCGCCGCGCGCCTGATAGAGCAGGGCGATCTTGGCGAGTTCATCGAGCGTCGGGTAGTAGCCGGCATTGGCCCACACCAGCCCGTCGCGCCCGCCGGCCTCCCGGGTTTTGACGGCCGGCGCCTGGTGAATACCGATGGGAGCGAATACTTCCGTTCTGACGAAATCCCATAAGCTCGCCTGAGGTCCGCGCGCGGACTTCAAGAAACCATCGATGGCCGCGCCCAACAGGTAGTAGTCCTGATCGCGATAACGCATCACCGTCCCCGGTTCCCACGGGTAGGGATGCAGCGTGGCGGCGATCTGCCGGATCTTGTCGGCATGCGAGGGCGCCGTATACCACGCGTCATAGTCGCCGCCCAGATAACCGTCGAAGATGTCGTTGGGATGGGTCTTGGTACTGCCCGTGCCGCCGAAGCCGCTCGCCATGTTCGCCGCATCGATGAAGCGCACGCGACGCCATTTCGGATCGAGGCCCTGCACGTAGTCGCCCACCTTGAGCCCCAGCACCCATGGGCCGTACACCTGTGCGAGGCGCAGCAGCGACAGCGGCGCGAACACGCTCTTGGTTTGCGAGCGCACGCCGAAGCGCATTTCCAGCGGATAGGGGTATGGCCCGTAGGGCGTGACAGGATCCTGGTAATAAATCGTGCCGTCGCGCACCAGCGCCACCGCCACCTGCCACTTGGGATAGAGGGGGCCGCCGAATCCGTCCAGCGTACCGGGCGGCAGAGTCCTCACCAGCTCGCTCCACGGCCTGGCCGGCAACCGGTCGGCCAATTCGGCCAGCGCCTGCGAGCGCCGCGGATTCACTTGGTCCAAATCGCCCGCGGCGAACTCAGCCGGTGCGAAGCCCCACGCCACGAAGTACTGCTTGATCATGTACGGGCCGGTTTGCTGGATGAACTGCAGCTTGAGTCCGGTCACCTGTCCCGGCCGGTACAGAAAGGTCGCGAGCCCCTGATGTGCGTGATTCTCGGTGTCGTTGACCAGCATGATGGGGAATGCGGCGCGCGACCAATCACCATCGGCGGGCTCACGCCACACCCTGCCGAACTGGGGAATGACTCGCCAGTAGCTGGGCGCGGATCCGGCAGCGGACTCACGCACCATCTCGCCGCGCTGCACCGGCACCAGGACCTCCCCGACGGTGAAAAACTCCAATTGCACGCCCGGAAAGATGCGCGCGTCGCGCCCTTGGATCAGCGGCTGGGAAAGCACCGGCTGGGTCTGCAGCTGCGTCGCGCGCAGCTTGAGCACACCGGCAAATTCGGGCGCCGGCAGCGCTTCTGCGCCGGGGTAGAACGCGGCATTTGCAACCGGCGCCGCGGCGGGGCGGGCGTTCTGAAAAGACGCTACCGGCAACAGCGCCGCGCCGCCGGCCCGCGACTCGAGGGGACTCGATGCCCATAAGCCCGCCGCGAAAGGCAGCGCACACAGAATTCGCAACCACATATCGGCAGCTCCCATGCTAATCGCGGCCCAAGACCTCCTTCAAAGGAGCAAGCCAGGGCTCGAAGTTTCGCCACTGATCGATGCCTTCCTTGAAGATCGGCCGCCGCACCTGCTCGGAGCTCGCGGTTCTGATGCTGCGTTCGGTCTTGTAGAACTCCACGCACTGCGGCTCGAATTGCAGACCGCAGAAATCCAGCATCCGGCGAACATTGGCCTCCAGATTGTCGACCACGTCCTCGTGCTCGACGCGCAGCACCCGTCCCGGGAGCACCCGGTCCCAGTGCGCCATCAGCTCGAGGTAGGTGCGGTAATAGCGGCCGATGTCCTCGAGGCTGTAGGTGAACTCCTGACCCGACGCGAACAGCTGTTTGAAGTTGCTGAAACAGCACGCGAGCGGCTCGCGCCGCGCGTCGATGATTTTGGCATTGGGCAAGATCAGGTGGATCAGGCCGAGATGGCGAAAATTGTTCGGCATCTTGTCGATGAAGCGGGGTTTGTCGGTTCGGTACGCGCGGGTCTCGGCAAGGTATTTCTCGCCGAGCCTCAGGAAATCCTCAGGTGTCAGTTCCGCGAGAATGCGCGGATAGCGCGGATTCTCGCTCTCCGGCTCCCGCCCCTGCAGGTCGAGCACCATGCGCGGGATATCCGCCAGCTCCATCGTGCCCTCTACCTGCGAATGCGAGGCGAGGATCTGCTCCAGCAAGGTGGACCCCGAGCGGGGCAATCCGACGATGAAAATGGGCGCCGGATCCGGCGAGCCCACACCCTGGCGCGCGGCGAAGAGATTTTCCGTGCAGGTGGCGATCTGCAGGCGCGTGTTGCGTTCGATGGGCTCCGGACGGTAGCGGCTCGTCGATTTCTTGAGCGCATTGCCGCGTTCATAGTAACGAAACGACTCCTCGAAGTTGCCTGCATCCTCGAAGGCCTTGCCGAGCGCAAAACACAGGTGAAAGCGGTCCACCGCGGCGGTGCCGTCGGCGGCCTCTTGGGCGCGCATGCGTGCAATCTCATCGTCGGTAAAGCGATAGGTCTTGAGATTGGCAAGGCTCCAGTAGGCGTCGCCAAAGCTCGGCCGAACGGCCGCCGCCGCGCGGTAGGCCTCGACGGCCTCCGGCTGGCGCCCGAGCGCCTTGTGCGAATGCGCGACGGACAGGTGCAGTTCGTGCGTCTGCGCGCCGCGCGGTGCGTCGGCGATGAGTTCCCGATACAGCGCCAACGCCCGTTCGTGATCTCCGAGACCCACTTTGGCGGTTGCATAAGTCGTGCGGTAAACCCGGTTGTTCGGCTCGAGCTCGAGCAGCTTCTCGAGTTCCGCGATGGCCTGCACATGCTTGTGCCGGCGCAGCAGTGCCGTGGCGTAGTCGAAGCGGGCCGCGCGGTAGTCCGGTGCCAGCGTCAGCACGGCCTCGAGCAGAGTATCCGCATCGTCGAGCACATCGTGCGCCAGCCCGATCCGCGCCAGCAGCCGCATGCCCTCGATATGGTCGCCGTGCTTCAGCAGGTAGGCTCGCACCATGTCTTCCGCGGTCCCCAGCTCACCGTCGGAAAACAGCGCGGTGGCCGTGATGATTTCGCCGGGCATTTTTGCGAGTGCGGCAACATGCCCCGCGGCCATGGCCGCGTTCTCGGCCTGCCCGGTCATGCGGTACAGCGACTCCAGCATGCGCCAGCTCGCCGGCAGCGCGGGATTGATGTTCACCGCGCTCAAAAAGGCCTCGATGGCCCGCGGCGCGTCGCGCAGTGCCACATGGCAGTGCCCGCGTTCCTGGTACAGCCGGCTGAAACCCGGGTGGTGTTTCTCGAGCCTTCCCAAGGCGGCGAGCGCCTCGGGGATTCTCTTCAGGTAGCGCAGGCTCACCGCCATCATGTACAGCACGTCGCGGTTTTCCGGCACGGTGAGCGCCAACGCTTCCGCGGCGCCGAGCGCGGCGGCGAATTGATTGCGCTCGAGCAGTCCCCGGGTGCGCAGAACCTCGGTCTCGATGGCGGATGGGGCAGGACTCAGGGCGGCTGCTTGCATGGCTTATGGATAAAAAAAGGCGGGCATATGCCCGCCTTTGATTCTACCGCGTCCCAAGCGCCGGTAGTCATGGACCTGAATTGGGACCCCTTAGAACTTGTACGCGATTTTCACCCCGATGATCCGCGGCCGAAGCGCCGTTTGCGCCACCGCAAATTGCGCGGTGTTCGTGAACAAGCTGGTCTCCTTGTTGGTCAGGTTCTGCGCGAACACGTGCGCATTCCAGGCATCCTTCGCCACCCCGAAGGACGCATCGAACGTCGAGTACGCCGGATTTTCGAAGCGCAGCAGCGTCGTGTTGATTCCCTTCGACGAGAGCGAGGGATCGTTGCCCGACTGGGTGTAGGAATGGCCGGTGTGCTGGCCGCCGAACTGCACGAAGGCGTTGTAGTTGTTGACGGTCCAGTCATAGCGCGCGCGCAAATTCAGCTGGATGGGCGGCGAGTTGGCGCTGGGGCTGCCCGGCGGGCCGAACAGATTGTTGAGCGGCGTGCAATTCGCGCCGGTGGTTTTAGCGCACAACTCGGTAATGGGCTTGCCGAAGTTCACGCTGGCCGGATTGGTGTCGATGAGCGCCGGTGAGTTGGTTTGTTCGCTCGAATTCCACGACGCTCCACCCTGCACGGTGAGGCCCGTGAAGACGCGCGCGACGAGGGAGGTCTCGACGCCGCGGATCCGGAAGTCCTGTCCATTGGTGCCGAAGGCGAGATTTCCGGTTTCGCCCGGATCGAAGAAGCCGATCTGCACGCCGTTCCAGTTCTCCTGGTACACCGCACCGTTCCACTGGAAGTGGTGGTCGAAGAACTCCGTCTTCCAGCCGATCTCTTTGTTCGTCAAATCGTCCGAGTGATACTCGTTCGGTATGGCGAACTGGTACTTGCCATCCGGGCCTGGAATGTACGAGGCGGGACCACCCTGGCGGTTGAAGCCGCCCGGGCGAAACCCTTGAGAGTAAGTCGCGTACAGCATCACGTCCGGTATGACGTGCCAGGTGACATTGTAGCGCTCCTTGGTGCCGGATTCCGTGAAACTCAGATTCTTTTTGTTGAGGTTGGTCGCATCATTGGTGCAGCCGCCGGTCGAGGTGCCCTGTTCGAAACAGTAGAAGCTGCTGGTGACGCTGCCGGTGAAAGAATTCTCGAATTGATAGTGGCGCGCGCCTGCGGTCACCGTCAGCACCTTCGGAATGATGTCGAAGTCGACCGAGCCGAAGAACGCCGTCTGTTTGACCACGCGCTGAGTGTCCTCGAAGAAGGCGACATTGTCGTTTTGCACACCGGGGTTCTCCACGGTGGCGCCGGCGACCGTGCCCACATTCGACAAGCAACCCGAATTGCCGGGTGTGCCCGGGGCGCCGTTCGCGGTACACGCCGGAATGGTCTTGTACAGCCAGTCGGTCTGGTCGAACAGCTTGTTCTCTTCGTAGAACGCGCCGACGATGCCGCGGATGCGCCAGTCGTCCGGGGTACTGACGCGGATTTCGTTGCTCAAATGCTCGTTGCGCTCGGTCTCCTGCCAGGTCGAACTCGGGGAGAAGCAGGTCGAGGTAAGGTTCGGGTCCCCGTAGTGGGGCGGATTCGGGTTCGGCACGGCATAGCCGGTGCCCGGGCCGTAGCACTGATAGTAATCGGCGAACAGGCCGCGCGCGTAGTTCGTGTAGTCGGCTACCTGATTGACATGGCGCACGAGATAGCCGCCGGTGTAGACGGCTTTCAAGTCCCAGGGGAGCTTGCCGTTCAGGGTCCAGGCCGTGTTCTCGAACTTATCCTTGTCATAGGAATTGTTGAACAGCGTGACCTCGAGCGGGCTCAGCGGCACGCCGTCGGAGGAATTGGGCATCTGGTAGAACACGCCCTCGGAGTCCATATTTTGGTAGGACTGGCTCACCAGGAAATTCCAGTCCTCGTTGATCTGCCATAGCGCCTCGACGCGCGTGCCGGTATACGTCACCGGATTGATGGCTCGCGCCGCAATGGCGTTGTTGTTGATCACCGGAGAATTCGCCGGCACGCCGCCGCCGGGGTTGTTCGCGTAGTAGATGCCGAGGTCGGTGTCCTTGCGGGTGAAAGTGCCCGGCACGTTGTCGATGTAGCCGCCGCGACGGTCGTTGTAAATCACCGCGCGCACAGCGAGGGTGTCGGCGATCAGGGGCACGTTGAGCACCGCGGTCATATCGGTGTTCGGATCGCCGTGCGCGGTCACGCCGTAGCCGGCCTCGACGTTGCCTTCGGTGACATTGAGCTTCGGCTTGTTGGTGATGTAGCGCACCACGCCCGCCTGGGCGCCGGCGCCGAACAGAGTGCCCTGCGGACCTTCGAGAATTTCGATGCGCTCGAGGTCGGCGGCGTAGACGTCGAGGTTTCTCGCCGGGAGTTGGCCGGATTGCTCATCGAGGTAGATGGCGACGTTCGGGAACCCGCCGATGGTGCCGCTCGACTGGCTGCCTGCGGCACCCACGCTCAAGCCGCGCATGAAGATATAGCCCTGACCGGGGCCGTTGGAGGCCACCGACACATTGGGCAGATACCGGACGAAGTCGTCAAAGGTCGTGACGCTCAACTGGCTCAGAGTGTCGGCGGTCAAGGCCTGGATGGTAATGGGCACATTTTGAATGCTTTCCGTGCGCCGCTGGGCCGTGACGGTGATCTCTTGGATCGAATCGGACGCTTCGGTGTCGGTCGCCGCCGCCGCATGGGCGAAACCGGCGGCACTGCCGCTCAAAATGGCGGCAATCGCATAGGACAACTTTGAATTTGAATTCATGCTTCGATCCCCTTCCCTATAAAATTCTGAGTTGGCAAGACGCCATCTTCATTTCTAGTTACTTCAGAGAATAGCATCGCCGGTGCAAAGCGAAAGCGCTATTTTGTTGTGAACATGCATCGCCCGCATGCCGATTTTAGATTCCGCCATACGAAAATTCGATTTCATGCATCGTCCGGACCCAAGCGAGCCGGGAAGCCCGGGGCGCGCAGCGGGGTGCCGACGGCATCCTCCAGCAGCTTCACGATCATGGATGACCAGGCGCTGCCGCCGTACTTGGCCCGCCCCTCGATGAAGATCTGCTCCATGACGCCCGCGAGACGCAGGGGCACGCCGAAGCGGCGCCCGAATTCGAGCGCGAACCCAGCGTCCTTGCATGCCAAATCCATAGTAAAACCAATATCATAGCTGCCATTTAGAATGACTTTACTCTCGGTCTCGTGGACGAAGCTATTGCCGGAACTCGCCGCGATGGCCTCGAATGCGGCGCGCAGATCCACTCCGGCTTTGGCACACAGCATGAGCGCCTCGCCGGCCGCGATCAGGTGAATGAACGCCAGCATATTGGTCACCACTTTGGTCACCGCCGCCTGCTCGATCCCGCCGAGATGGATCACCCGGCCGCCCATGGCCAAAAGAGCCGGTTCATGGGCGGCGAACACTTGTTGCGCGCCGCCAACGAGAACGGTGATCTCGCCGGCCTCGGCCCGGTGGACACCACCGGTGACGGGGCAGGCGAGGGTGTCTACCCCCAGTGCCTGGGCGCGCAGCGCCAGCGCTTCGACCTCGGCGAAGTCGTTCGTGCTCATCTCGATCCAGGTGCTGCCGGGCCGCAGTTGGGGCAGGGCCAGATCGAGAACCGCCCGCGTCGCCGCCGG
This sequence comes from Steroidobacteraceae bacterium, assembly GCA_035314705.1. Taxonomy (GTDB): domain Bacteria; phylum Pseudomonadota; class Gammaproteobacteria; order Steroidobacterales; family Steroidobacteraceae; genus Bog-1198. The sequence continues at coordinate 8,590 of DATFZF010000016.1, forward strand.
CGAGGGCAGGCAGGTGATCAGGCCATCGACGCTCTGAGCAAGCGCGGGGATGGATTCCACCCAGTACGCGCCCGCACCCAACACGGGGTCGGCGGCCCCCCGCTGCATATCGTAGACGCCGACGTCGAAGCCGCCGCGAACCAAATTCAGCGCCAGGTGTTTGCCGAGATTTCCCAGTCCGACGAAGCCGTAGCGCAAGAACCCTCCCAAGCTAGCCCAAAGGCCGATCGATCATTTCCAGGTGCAAGGGGGTGTCCTCGACATAGGGTCGGGCCAGCGCCACAGCCTCGTTGAGCTCGACTCCGAGGCCCGGCGCCGTCGGTGGAATCACGTAGCCCGACTCCCAGCGGATCGGCTTTTTCAAGAGATCTGCGTGAATGCCGCCCCATTGCTGAATGCTTTCCAGAATCAAGAAATTCGGCGAGCAGGTGGCGATCTGAATGTTCGCGGCACCCACCACCGGACCGCAATACAGGTGCGGCGCGATTTGTGCGTAATGCACTTCCGCCAACGCCGCGACCTTTTTTGCCTCGAGTATGCCGCCGACGCGGCCTAGGTTCATTTGCAGGATGTTCGCCGCGCCGCTCGCCAAGACGCGCGCGAATTCGTACTTGGTCGTCAGGCGTTCGCCCGTGGCGATGGGAATGCTGGTGCCGCGGGCGACGATGGCCATCTGCTCCGGCATTTCGGGGGGCACCGGCTCTTCGAACCATAATGGATCGTATTGCTCGAGTTGCTTCGCCAAACGAATGGCGCCGGAAGCCGTGAACTGGCCGTGCGTCCCCAGCAGCAAGTCAGCGCGATGTCCCACCGCCTCGCGCACCAGGCGCACCAGGCGCACGGTGCGCTCGAGGGCTTCCTGGGTGGGCTGCCGCGGATCGTAGGCGGAGAATCCTCCGGTGGGGTCGAATTTCAATCCCGTGAAGCCTTGCGCGACGTATTCGGCGGCGCGCGCGGCCGAACGATCCGCGTCGTGGTAGAAATCATCGCCTTCGCCCGGCCCAGGATAGAGATACGTATAGCTGCGCAGCTTTTCGTGCACCTTGCCGCCGAGAAGATTGTAGATGGGCTGCTCCACCGCCTTGCCGATGATGTCCCAGCAGGCCATTTCCAATCCGCTCATCACGCCCAGCAAAGAAATATCGGGGCGCTGACTGAAGCCCGAGCCATAGCTCTCGCGCCACAGCGATTCGATCCGGAACGGATCACGCCCCACAAAGCGCCGCGCGAACAGGTCTTCGATCATTTTGCCTACGACCTTGGGACCGAAGGTGGCGGCATACACCTCGCCGACCCCCTCGATGCCGCACGCGGTCTTCAATTTCAGAAACACGAAATAACGGCCGCCGAAATTCGGCGGCGGATTGTTCACCAGGAACACCTTGACACTGTCGAGCTTCATAGTCAGATCCCTTCCTAGGAATTCACGTTTGCAAAATCAAGTCGGCGCCTTTTTGCGCCACCATGAAGGTGGGTGCGTTGGTATTGGCCGAGGTCACCGTGGGGAACACCGAGGCGTCCACCACCCGCAGGCCTTGGGTGCCGTGGACCCGCAGCGAGGCATCGACGACGGACTCGCCCGCGGCCCGGCCCATGCGGCAGGTGCTGACCGGGTGGTACACCGTGCTCGCACGGGCGCGAAAATCGGCAATGAGGTCGGCCGGCCCCATCGCATTCAGATCGGGCGCAATGGGTTCGAGTGTCAATGATTTGATGGCCCGCGTGCGTGCGATGCTCTGCAAGAGCCGTCCGCCGTGTGCCACGTCGTCGAGGTCCTTGTCGGTGGACAGGTAATTGGGGGCAATGGTCGGCGGGCGGCGAAAGTCCGGGCTCGCGATATCGATGCGGCCGACGCTCGTGGGGCGCGTCGGCTGGAAGCACAAATAAAATCCGGGAAATGCGTCCACTTCAATGCGAGTCCGCTTGGCGTCCCCTGCGCCATAGGTGACCGGATTGAAATACAGCTGCACGTCCGGACGGGCGCCGCGGGGATTGGCGCGCGCAAAGCCGCCGAATTGATTCACGCTCAAGGCCAAGGGCCCGCGCCGGGCGAGGACGTAGCGCAGCCCGGCAACGAATTGGGCGAATTTCGAATGCAGTTCATTGTTCAACGTGGGCTGCGTGGCCTTGAAGGAATACACCACGGCCAAGTGATCCTGCAGATTGGCGCCGACGGCGGGGTTATCGACGAGCGCAGCAATGCCGGCGGCGGCGAGCGTCGCCGCCGCGCCGATGCCTGACAGCTGCAAGAGCTGCGGCGAATTGACCGCGCCCGCGCTCAAGATGACTTCGCGCCTTGCCGCCGCGAACCGCAGGACACCGCCGCGGACATATTCCACTCCCACGGCGCGGTGCTGTTCGAAACGGATCTTGCTCACCCATGCGTCGGTCTCCAGCTTGAGATTGCCGCGACGCAGCGCCGGTCGTAGAAAGGCATCGGCAGCCGAGCGCCGCATCCCGTTGCGAATCGTCACTTGATAACAACCGAACCCCTCCGGATGCGGGCCGTTGAAATCGTCCGTCCACGGCAGGCCCAGTTCCGCGGCCGCGTCCATCCAGTTCTGCCGCATCGGATGAAGAAACGGTGTCACGTCCTTGACGTCGAGCGGTCCAGCGCCGCGCGCATGGCCTTCCGGGTCGACGCGCCGCTCCGACCTCTCGAAGTAGGGGCGCACGTCATCCCAGCCCCAACCCACATGGCCGAGTTGCCGCCAGTCATCGAAATCCTCGGGCATGCCGCGGCAATAGACGAGCGCGTTGATGGAACTCGAGCCGCCGACCACGCGGCCGCGGGGCCAATAAATGCTCCGGCCATTGAGGCCCGGATTCGGGCTGGTTTGGTATTTCCAATTCACTCTACCGTCGGCGAAGGTTCGTCCGTAGCCGATCGGGGTCTTGATCCAGAATCGCCGATCGCTGCCTCCCGCCTCGAGAACCAGCACCCGATCGCGGCCGCCCGCCGACAAGCGATCTGCGAGGACGCAGCCCGCGGAGCCCGCACCGACGATGATGTAGTCGAAATCACCCACAACGCGAGCTTAGTCCTTCGTTATGACCGCGCTATGCCATTTCGCGATTTGCCCATGTCATTTTTCGAACTCGGTTGAGGCCCCGTCGCGCATCCGCGTCGAACCCTGTATGGTGCGCTAGCCGAAGTCAAACTTAGAGGTTGACGCTTGAGCACAACTGTTATCGACCTGCCGCGGTCCCAGGCACCTTCGTCCGTCGAGCGCTGGTACGTCCTCATTCTGACCTGTTTGATTTACGCGATTAATATTGCCGACCGCTATGTGGTATCCACGGTCCTCGAGCCGATCCGCATGGAATTGAAGTTGACCGACCGCGGCGTGGCATGGCTCACCGGCGCGCCGCTCGCGCTTTTCTACGTCTCCTTCGGAATCCTGATTTCCTGGTTCGCCGATCGATCCAACCGCCGCAATATTTTGGCGGCCTCGCTGGTGATCTGGTCCGCGTTCACGACGCTGTGCGGACTGTCCAGAAATTATCTGGAGTTCCTGCTCGGCCGCATCGGCGTCGGAGTCGGCGAAGCCGGCGGTACGCCGCCCTCTACGGCCATTGTCTCCGATTGCTTCCCGCCGGAGCGGCGGCCCATGGCCATGACGGTGCTGGCGCTGGGGGCGCCGATCGGCGCCTGGCTGGGTGCCAACATGGCGGGCGCGGTTGCACAGGCCTTCAGCTGGCGCGCGGCGTTCATCGCGCTTGGCGTGCCGGGCCTGGTCGTCGGCGCCATCGTGTTTTTGACGGTGCGCGAACCGCCGCGCGGGCGCTTGGATGCCATCGTCGATGAGATCAAACCCTCCTTGTGGGAATCCCTGCGTTTCATGTGGGAGCAAAAGGCCGCCTTCCACGTGACCATCGGCGGCGGCCTGTGCGCGCTGTGGGGCTGGGGCCTGATCTACTGGACGCCCACCTTTCTGCAGCGGGCGTTCAATCTCGATGTCGGGCAGGCGGGTGCCGTCACCGGCAACATCCATCTGGTGGGAGGGTCGGTTGCCACGGTTGCCACGGCCTGGCTGCTGTCCCGGCCCTCCATGGCGAGTCCACACCGCGTCGTGTGGCTGCTTGCGGCGGGTATCGGCTTGGCCACCATCCCGTCCATCATCGCGTATTGGACCCACTCGCTGTTCATTTGCAAGTTCATGTTCTGGATGTTCATCCCCGCCATTTATTTTTACATCGGCCCCTGTTTCGGCCTGCTCAACAATCTCGCTCCCTGCCATATGCGCAATATGTTCATTGCGGTGTCGCTGTTGGTCGCGAACATCTTCAATCTCGTGGTCGCTCCCTGGGTGGTCGGCGCGCTCAGCGATTGGTTTGCGGGCGCGCACCTGACCGATGCGGCTTCGCTGCGCTCGGCGCTGCTGGTTCTGGCCCCCACCGGATTCTGGGCGGCGTATCATTTGTATCTCGCATCGAAAACCATCGTCGCGGATCAGAAGCGCGCCATCGCCTACACGAAGGACTGGGCTCCGTAAACCATGGGCAAAACCACCATCGACCGCCGCTGGCTCCCGCTCAATGCATTGCGCGCCTTCGAGGGCGTCGCCAAGCATTCGAGCTTCACCGCCGCGGCCAATGCGCTGTTGATTTCGCAAAGCGCCTTGTCGCGCCATGTGATAGCGCTCGAGAAATTGATCGGCGCGCAGCTGTTCGAACGCAAGCCGCATGCCCTGGTGCTGACGAAGGCGGGGCAGCATCTCCTGCCGGCCGTCATGAAGTCCTTCGACCGCCTGGAGTATGCCCTCGACGATATCCGCAACGACGGTTCCACCACGCTGCGAACATTGCGTGTGCAAATGCCGCCGAGTTTCGCAGTGCACCTCGCGGTCCCCATATTGCGCGACTTCCGCCGCGCGGCCGCCGAAGTGGAGATCGATCTGGTCAGTCCCTACGGCGTGGGGCCGCCGCCGAGCGATGTGGATGTGGCGGTGGTGTATTCGAAGCCCACCGTGACCGATCTGGTGACGGATTTGCTCTGGCCGGTGCATTTGAGCCTGCTGTGCCACCCGAGCGTCGCCGCGCGGCATGCGGACAAAGGCCTCGCCGAGTTCATCGAAGCGAACGAACTGGTGCACGTGCGTATTTCGGACCAGCCGCGGCATCATCTGTGGACCCAATTCGCGCGCCAATCGAACTTGAATGCGTTGAACGTCGAGCGCGGCCTGGTGTTCGACACGGCGGTGCTCGCCGTGCAATACGCCTTGAGCGGGGAGGGCATCGCGCTGGTCGACAACTACCTGTTCGGCGACTACATCCGCACCGGCCGCCTGGTCAAACCCTTCGACAACACCCTCGACGACGGCTATGGCTATTACCTGATCACGCATCCGGAGGCCTTGAGCGACACGGCCATCGCCTTGTTCCGCTCCTGGCTGATCGAGCGGTTCGGGACCGGCGGCGGGGCCGCGCAGTCCACACTGCATTTGGCGGTTTCGAATGAGTGAGTGCCGCGCCGCGCACTGCGGCGTGCGGCGGATCTCGTTCGCTGTAAAATCACATCGATGAACTTGGAGACGTTATGAAAAGCCACGCGAAAGTAGTGGTTGTCGGGGGCGGCGTGGTCGGCGCCAGCGTGCTGTATCACTTGACCAAGGCCGGATGGAAGGACGTGCTGTTGATCGAGCGCGCCGAATTGACTTCGGGTTCGACCTGGCACGCGGCCGGCGGCATGCACACCGTCAACGGCGATCCGAACGTCGCCAAGCTGCAGCAATACACCATCGAGCTGTACAAGGAAATCGAAAAGATCTCCGGGCAGTCCTGCGGCGTCCACATCACCGGCGGCATCATGCTGGCGGGCACGCGCGAACGCCTGGACTGGTTGAAAATGGCCAAGGCGCGCGGCCGCTATCTCGGCATGGACTTGGAGATCATTTCCGTGGACGAGGCGGCGAAGCTGTTTCCGCTGCTGGAGAAGAAGCATTTCACGGGCGGGATGTACGATCCCATCGAGGGCCACGTCGATCCTTACGGCGTCACGCACGCCTATGCGAAATCCGCGCAAATCGGCGGCGCCGACATCGTCCGCCACACGCGCGTCACGGATCTCAAAGCCCGCGCCGATGGCACCTGGGATGTGATCACCGATCACGGCAATGTGCACGCCGAGCACGTGGTGAACGCGGCGGGACTGTGGGCGCGCGAAGTGGGCCGCATGGTCGGCATCGAGCTGCCGATCCTCGCAATGGAGCACCAATACCTCATCACCGGCGACATGGCGGAATTGGCGGGCAAGAAGGAGCAGCTGCACTGCATCGACTTCGAAGGCGAAATCTACATTCGCCAGGAACGCGGCGGCATGCTCATGGGCACGTATGAACGCGCCGGAGTCCCCTGGTCGCCGGTGACCACGCCCTGGGATTTCGGCCAGGACCTGCTGCCGAACGACTTGGAGCGCATCGCGCCGAGCCTCGAGGTCGGATTCGCGCATTTTCCCGCGCTGGAGGGCGCCGGCATCAAAAAAGTGGTGAACGGGCCGTTTACGTTCGCGCCCGACGGCAATCCGCTGGTGGGACCGATCAGGGGCCTGCCGAACTTCTGGGTTGCCTGCGGCGTGATGGCGGGCTTCAGCCAGGGCGGCGGCGTCGGCCTCGCGCTGTCGCGATGGATGGTGGACGGCGATCCGGGCGCCGACATCTGGGGCATGGATGTGGCGCGCTACGGCGATTGGACGACGCTGGCCTACACCAATGCCAAAGTGCGCGAGAATTATTCGCGCCGCTTCAGCATTCGCTTTCCGAACGAAGAATTGCCCGCTGCGCGGCCCTTGCGCACCACGCCGATTTACGAAAAGCTGCAGGCCGAACACGCCGTGTTCGGCGACTACTGCGGTCTGGAGCACGCGCTGTGGTTCGCTCCGACCGCCGCGGAAGCCGAAGATCACATCAGCTTCAGGCGCTCCAACGCCCATCCGCATGTCGCCGCCGAGTGCAAGGCCGTGCAAAATTCGGTGGGCTTGTTGGAGATATCGAACTACGGCAAATTCGACATTCGCGGTCCCGGTGCGGCGGAGTGGCTGTCGCACATGATGGCGAACCGCGTGCCCGCGGTCGGGCGCATCGCGCTCACACCGATGCTGAATGAGCGCGGCAAGCTGATCGGCGATTTCACGATGTGCCGCGTTGCCGCCGATCATGTCTTCCTGGTCGGCACCTACGCCGCCGAGAGTTACTACATGCGATGGTTCGAGCGCCATGTGCCCGCCACGGGCGTCTCGGTGCGGCCGTGCGCGATGGAATATGTCGGTCTGTCGGTCGCGGGACCGCATTCCCGCGCCCTGCTGCAGACGCTGGTGCGCGACGACTTGTCCACGGCGGCCTTTCCGTTCATGTCGTTCCGGCGCATGGAGATCGGCATGGTGCCGGGATTCGTCGGGCGGGTGTCCTTCACCGGAGACCTGGGCTACGAGATCTGGGTGACCACCGATTATCAGCGTGCACTCTATGATCTGCTGCGCGACGCCGGCCGCAAGCACGGGCTCAAGCTGTTCGGCGGACGCGCGCTCAATGCCATGCGCATCGAAAAAAGTTTCGGCAGCTGGGCGCGCGAATACCGCCCCATCTACGGTCCCTTCGAAGCCGGCCTGGACCGTTTCGTCGATTTCAAGAAGAGCGCTTTCATAGGCCGCGCGGCGGCGGCCGAGGAGAAGGAAAGCGGCGGTGCGCTGCGCCTGCTGTCCTTCAAGGTCGACGCGACGGACGCGGATGCGATCGGCGACGAGCCGATCTGGCATGACGGCAAGGCCGTAGGGTGGGTCACTTCCGGCGCGTTCGGGCACCGCGTGAACCACTCTCTGGCGCTCGGCTACGTGCCCGCCGCGCTGGCCACGGCCGATGCCGGATTCGAGATCGAGATCATCGGCGAGCGCCGCAGGGCTCATCGCCTGACCGGGCCCGCGTTCGACCCGGGCGGCAAATTGATGCGGACCTGAAAAAAGGCGTTGCGCCGCGGAGGGCAGATGCTGAGCACATCCGAGATCGACACATCCGGCTACAACGGCCTGACCGAGCACACGCATGGCTTGGCGGCGGACGCCTACTTCGACCCTCGACAGTATGAGAGGGAACTGCAGCGCGTTTGGTATCGCCATTGGGTGTACGTCGGCCGATCCGCCGACCTGGCAGGCGCTCGCTCGTTTCGCACGTTTGAATTGGGCGATCAGAAGATATTCTTGGTGCGCGACGAGCAGGGCGTACTGCGGGGTTTTCACAATACCTGCCGGCACCGCGGTGCGGCCCTGTGCCGCGAGTCCCATGGCGTGCTGCGAACCTCGAGCATCATCTGTCCGTATCACGCGTGGACGTACAACTTGCAGGGAGAGCTGCTCCGCACCTCCTCCAAGGCCCATGCCGGCGGATTCGACGTGGCCGACTATCCGCTCTACAAGATCGGCATTCAGGAGTGGAACGGCTTCATTTTCGTCGCATTGGACGCCAATCCGCCGCCTTTCGGGAAGATTTTCGATTTGCCGTTGAATCGGCTGGATGCCTGGCCGCTCAAGGAGCTGGTGGTCGGACATGTGTTGACCAAGAACATCCAGTGCAACTGGAAAATTTTCTGGGAGAACTACAACGAGTGCCTGCATTGTCCCGGCGTGCATCCGCAATTGTCTCAATTGGTACCCATCTATGGCCGGGGGTTGCTGGAAGAGCGCGATGATCCCGAGTGGCGCGCGCATGCCGAGGACGCGGACCCCAAGTTCAAGGGCGGGTTACGCGGCGGCGCCGCGACCTGGTCCTTGGACGGTCAGATGACCGGCATGCCGTTTCCCGGCCTGTCCGACGCCGACCGCAAGGCCGGCCATATCTACATGACCGCTTTGCCCTCGGTGTTTCTGGTGGGTCACGTCGACTATGTTCGCGTGGTGCGCCTGCTGCCCTTGGGCCCGGAGCGAACCGAACTGCGCGTCGAGTATCTGTTCTCGCCGCAGACGCTCGCGGATCCGCGCTTCCGTCTGCACAACATCGTGGATTTCACCGACCGCGTGATGACGGAGGACGCGCAAGTGTGCGAGCTCAATCAACAGGGGCTCAAGGCCCGGCCTCATGTGCGCGGAGTGGTCATGCCGGAGGAGTACGTCATTCGACAGTTCCATGACTGGCTGCACGCGGAACTGGCGCGCGTATAAGGTGATGGCGGTCGCCGGCTTCGCGCTCGGCGCGACAGCCTGCGGCGAGCGCCACCCCGCGGCGCCCGGCGGCGCGGAACAGGTGCTGCACATCTACAATTGGGCCGACTACATCGGCAAGGACACCATTGCCGAGTTCGAACTCAAGACCCACATCAAGGTCATCTACGAGCTCTACGATTCGAACGAAACGCTGGAAGCGAAATTGCTGGCCGGCCGCTCGGGCTATGACATCGTCAGCACCACCACTGAGTTCTACGGCCGCCAGATCAAGGCGGGTGCCTATCTGGCGCTCGACAAATCACAGCTTCCCAACTGGAAGAATCTCGATGCGCCGGTGCTCGCGGTCCAAGCGCAGGCCGATCCCGGCAATCGCTACGCCGTGCCTTATCTGCATGCCATGAACGGCTTCGTCTACAACGTGGATCTGGTGAAGGCGCGCATGCCGGATGCCCCCACCGACAGCTTGGCCATGATATTCGATCCCCAAGTGACCGCCCGCTTCGCCGACTGCGGCGTCACCTTCCTGGACTCGCCTGAGGACGTCATCCAACTGGCGCTGGCCTATTTACACCTCGATCCGAATTCGAACCGCGTCGAGGACCTGCACGCCGCCGAGCGCGTGGTGATGGCGGTGCGGCCCTACATTCGCACTTTCGATTCCAACGACTACTGGCATCAACTGGCGTCGAAGGAAGCGTGCCTCTCGATCGCCTGGTCGAGCGACTACTCGGTGGCGCAGACTCGGGCGCGCGAGGATGGCACAGGCGCGCACTTGGCGTTCACTCTGCCGAAGGAGGGCTCGAATATCACCTACAACGCCTTCCTGATTCCGGCGTCGGCGCCGCATCCGGAGGCTGCGCACAAGTTTCTGAATTTCATCCTGGAGCCGCGGGTCATCGCCGCCATCACCAACGACATCCATTACGGCAATGACAACACTGCCGCGCGCGCCTTCGTCCGCAGCGACATACTCAGCGACCCGGCCGTGTATCCGCCGCCCGAGCTGCGCGCGCGGTTGTATCTGCCCGCCGAACTCGGCCAGGACTACGACCGGCTGCGCACCCGGGTCTGGACGCATATCAAGACCGGGCAGTAGCCTCAGAGGCGGCCTGTCTTTTGGCCCCGGCTGGCGGTTCGGCGGGGGATCGGTCGGGGGCCGGGGCGGCGGCTTCGCTACAAGGGCCCCGGCAAGGCAGGTTCCACGCTAAATCCCCGGAAATACTCGGTTTTGTGACCGGCGACATGCTTCGCTCCCGCCTGGAAATGTAAAGTTCCGCCCCCATGAAAGGCATGGGCCGCCCGGGACTGCTCGGTCGGCGATTAGTGGAAATTTCAGGAGAGGAACATGGTTGGAACGGTAGCCCGCTGGGGCCATAACACGCTATTGATCGCCTTGGCGCTCATGACAGGCGTGCTTTTTGTCGCATTATTGAAGTAAGAGAAGGGGCCACGCGCCACGCGTGAGCCCTGTATTACCGCGCTCCATCACGGTGCAGCGGCGTCAGCGGCCTCGATGTCGCCCGGCTCGAGGCGCTTGGATTTCCACAGCAACCAGCTGTAGTAATACAAGTAGTAGCCGACCAGTACAAAAAATATTCCGACGGTAAGCGGACTGTTGAGCATCGATGCCGGCGCGAAGCCGGGCGAGGCTGCCGCACCGTTGGCGGCACCCGCGGCATGCGCCGCATGCAGGCCGGAGTACGCCTGGCTGAGGCGAAACACCAGCCGGCCCAGGAATAGCAGCGACACCGCAATGCCCGTGTAGGTATGCGGAATGTAGTGCAGGCGCTCGCCCGTCTTCTGGAAGCGCGTGCGCTGCGCGCCCCATATACCTAAGCCGAGGCCGAGCGCCGCGCCGGCGAGTTCGGCCGCCAGAAATTGACCCGAGCGCAATGCCGCCGGCAGCAGCACGCAGGCGACTATCGCCAGCAGCGCGATGCGCAGAGTCATGCGCGCAGGCTGCAGCGCCTGGCGTCCGAAGCTGCGCCGAAAACGCCGGTAGATGGCGAAGACCACGAGGGCCGCGAGCAGAAATGGCCCGATTTGCGAAAAGTCCGGTTGCATATCGCGGATACTACACGAGCGATGGACACTGCAAATCCTGGCGGGGCGGCACGCAACGAACTCACGCGCGCGGTAGGCCCCTGGGCGGCGATGGCCGTCAATATCGCCAACATGATCGGCACCGGCGTGTTTTTGAAAACCCGGGTCATGACCTGCAATGTCGGCAGCGCCCGCATGGTGCTCGTCGTGTGGTTGGCCGCAGGCCTATTGTCGCTGGCCGGCACCTTCGCGTACTCGGAGATCGCGGCGATGATGCCGGAGGCGGGAGGCGACTACGTCTATCTGCGCCGCGCCTACGGCCGTCTCGTCGGCTTTCTCTATGGTTGGATGGCCTTCACCGTGGCGCGCGCCGGCTCACAGGCGGCGCTCGCGGTGGGGCTCGCAATTTTCATGAATGTGGCCTTCGGCGGGGTGCTGGCGCGTTGGCAGGTCGAGGCAGCATTCTGGGGCCTGCATTTGACCTTGAGCGGTTTGACGCTGGCGGCTTTGGCCGCCATTTGGACCGTGGCGCTCATCAACTGCGCGTCGGTGGCTTCGGGCGGGCGCCTTGCCCTCGCGCTCACGATTGCCAAGGTGGGACTGGTGCTGGGCGTCGGCATCGGCGCACTTGCCTTCGCGAAGGGCGACTGGTCGCACTTGTGGGGATCGGGTATCGCGGGCACCTGCGAGGGCGTGGCGGCGAGCGCGCGCGGCGGCATTGCCGGCTTCGGCGCGGCGATGCTCGGCGCCTTGTGGGCCTACGACGGCTGGCAGAACGTCGCGCCGCTCGCCGGTGAAATCAGAAATCCGCAGCGCAATCTGCCGCGCGCCTTCGTCGGCGGCACGCTGGTGGTTGCGGCCCTGTATCTGTTCGTCAATGTGGCCTATTACTACGCCCTGACGCCGCTGCAAATCGCGAGCGTGCCGACGACGTCCTCGGTGGCCACCGAGGTGCTGAAGCGATTTTTGGGACCGCTGGCCGTGTCGATGACGGCTGCCGCGCTCATGGTTTCTTCATTTGGCGCATTGCATGCGAGCGTGCTCGCCAACTCGCGCATTCCCTTCGCGATGGCGCGCGACGGATTGTTCTTTCGCGCACTCATGCGGCTGTCGCCGCGCTCGAATGTGCCGGTGCGAGCCATACTGGCGCAGACCGCCTGGGCCAGCGTGCTGGCTGTTTCCGGCTCCTACGACACGCTCACGGATTCGGTCATATTTGCGTCCTGGCTGTTCTACGGATTGACCACGGCATCGTTGTTCGTGTTCAGGAGAACGATGCCCGACGCGCAGCGGCCCTACCGCGCCTTCGGCTATCCGCTGGTGCCCATGATGTTCGTGCTGGCGACGGCGGCGCTGCTGCTCAACACCTTCGTGGCCGCGCCCCGCCAAGCCCTGCAGGGAGTCGCCGTGCTGGCGGCGGGGCTGCCGTTTTATTGGTATTGGCAGAGGAGAACGACGTGAAACCCATGGAGCGTATTTGCATTCTCGGCGGCGTGCGTATTCCGTTCGCCCGCCACAACACTCAATACGTTGCCAGCAGCAATTTCGACATGCTGGTGGCCGTTCTGGCGGGGATCGTGCAACGCTTTGGACTTCAGGGCGAACGCCTGGGCGAGGTCGCGGCCGGCGCCGTGCTCAAGCATACCCGCGACTTCAATTTGACCCGGGACGCGGCCTTGTCGAGCGGGTTGGCGCCGCAAACCCCCGCGTACGACGTACAGCAGGCCTGCGCCACATCCTTGGAGACCGCGATGCTGGTCGGCAACAAGATCGCGGTGGGTCAGATCGAGGCCGGCATTGCGGGCGGCGTCGACTCTGCGTCCGACGCTCCCATTGCCATCAGCGAGCGGCTGCGCCGCCTCGTGCTCTCCTTGAATCGCGCCAAAACGACGTCCGCGCGCCTGAGTTTGCTGGCGCAGCTGCGGCCCTCGATGTTGATTCCGGCGGTCCCCAATGTGAACGAGCGGCGCACCGGCCTGTCGATGGGCGAACACTGCGAGCAAATGGTGAAGCGCTGGAAGATCGGCCGGCAGGCGCAGGACGAATTGGCGTTGTCGAGTCACGCCACGGGCGTCGCGGCCTATGAGGGCGGTTTTTACCAGGACCTGGTGATCCCCTTCAAGGGTCTCACGCGCGACAACAACCTGCGGGCCGATACCTCTCTGGAAAAGCTGGCGAAATTGCCGCCGGTGTTCGACCGCACCTCCGGCCAAGGAACTTTGACCGCCGGCAATTCGACGCCGCTCACCGACGGGGCGGCGGCAATCCTGCTCGCATCCGAGAAATGGGCCGACATGCACGGTCAAGCTCCGCAGGCGTGGTTGGTGGATGCAGAGACGGCCGCGGTCGATTACTTTGGTCCGGACGCCGAGGGCCTGCTCATGGCGCCGGCGTATGCGGTGCCGCGCCTGCTGGATCGCAATGGGTTGACGCTGCAGGATTTCGACTACTACGAAATTCATGAAGCGTTCAGCGGGCAGGTGCTGTGCACCCTGGCCGCCTGGGCGGACGAAAGTTACTGTCGCCGCGCGTTGGGACGCCGCACGGCACTCGGCAGCATCGACCGCGCGCGCCTGAACGTGAACGGTGGCTCCGTCGGATTGGGTCACCCGTTCGGCGCGACGGGCGCACGTATTCTGGGAGGCGCCGCCAAACAGCTGGCGCAGCACCGCAGCCTAACCGGCCGGCGCGCACGAACTCTGGTGTCCGTGTGCGCCGCCGGCGGCCTTGGGGCCACTGCGATACTCGAATCTGCCTAGCTGCTTGAGGCTTCACCCGGCAGATCGAACACCAACACTTCGGCATCATGCGCATCGCTCAAGGTGAGCCGCGCCGCGTCGGTGATCCGCAGTGCGTCGCCCGCTGCGAGCGCGACGCCGTTCGCCTCGAGGGCGCCGCGAGCGACGTGCACGTAGATGCGCCGGCCGCGCGCCACCGCGAGATCCGCGCGCTCCGTGCCGGTGAACAGTCCCGCGTACACCCTCGCGTCCTGATGGATCAAGAGGGATCCGTCCGCGCGATCGGGGGAGACGATGAGCCGCAGACGCCCGCGTTTCTCCTCCGGCGTAAAGCGCTTCTCCTCATAGCCGGGCTCGATGTTGCGCTCGGCCGGCTGAATCCATATCTGCAGGAAATGCACCGGCTTGGCGGCGTTCGGGTTGAATTCGCTGTGCCGCACGCCAGAACCTGCGCTCATGCGCTGCACGTCTCCCGGCCGCAAGGTCGAGCCATTGCCCATCGAATCCTTGTGGGCCAGTTCTCCGTCCAGCACATAGCTGATGATTTCCATGTCCCGATGGCCATGGGTACCAAAACCCGCGCCCGCCTGAACGCGGTCCTCGTTGATGACCCGCAACGGCCCAAACTCGACGTGCTCAGGGTCGAAGTAGTCGGCAAATGAAAAGGTATGGAAGGACTTGAGCCAACCGTGGTCGGCAAAGCCTCGTTCGTTACTGCGTCTGATTTCGTTCATGGGATCCTCCTGGAGACACAATAGGGTCGAAGAGGCGCATAAAAAAGCGCAAAATTTAGGGGTCATTGATCAAGAAATTGGATATGTCCATGGCCATTGCAAGAACAAGCTTGGAACAGTGGGCGGTCCTGGCGGCGATCGTCGACGAGGGCAGCTTCGCGCAGGCTGCACAGGCCCTGAATCGAAGCCAATCCGCGGTCAGCTACAGCGTGGCGCGGCTGCAGGAATCTCTGGGATTGCCATTGCTGGCCGTCGAGGGCCGCAAATCCGTGCTCACACCGCACGGGTTAACTCTGCTCGCCCGCGCCCGCAACTTGCTCAAGGATCTCGACACTCTGGAACAATTGGCGCGCAGCCTGAAGCAGGGATGGGAGCCCGAACTGACCCTGGTCGTGGACGCGGCCTTTCCCAGGGCAAGACTGCTCGGGATCATCGCCGAGCTGCAGCACAGTTGCCCCAGCACCCAAATCCAGCTTGCCGATGTGGTGCTCTCGGGCGCCGAGGAAGCGATCACCGCTGGAACGGCGGACGTCGTGGTGACCGGCCACGTGCCGGCGGGATTTCTCGGCGATTGGCTGTCGGACGTGACTTTCGTGGCGGTCGCGCGGCCGGACCATGCGCTGTTCCAATTGCACCGCGACTTGACCGCCGAGGATTTGCTGCGCCATGTGCAAGCGGTGGTGCGGGACTCGGGCACCGCGCATCCGCGTGATGAAGGATGGCTGGGGGCCGAGCGCCGCTTCACGGTAAGCAGCATGGACGCGTCGCTCGCCACGATTCTCGCCGGGCTCGCCTATGCCTGGCTGCCGGAGCACTTGATCGCGGAGGGACTCAAGAGCGGGACCCTCAAGCGCCTGCCGCTGGCTGCCGGCGGTTCACGCAACGTGGCGCTGTACATCGTACTGGCGCGGCCCGACTTGCTCGGCCCCGCGGGCCGCGCGGCGCTCGATGCATTTCATCGGCACGCGCAGATTTGAGCGAGCCGCTCTGCGGGTGCGCTGCCCACGTGGCGCTACAGCGGCAATTGGGGCTACTTCCCGAGCGGCGGATTGGGTTTGGTGCTCATCGTGCTGCTCGTTTTGGTGGTCAGCGCAAGACTGTAAGCCCGGAGCGGCGTCAGTGAGATCAGAAGTAGCCGTGCAGCTCGATGAAGTACAGCCGGGCGTGTTCGGCATTGTCCTGCGGTATGCCATCGTTCCAGCGAAACCCCAGGCGTATCTGGGCGAACTGAATCGGCGTAAGTTCGTAGACCACGCTCCAGCGCGTTTCCTCCCCGTTCGGCACCGCGCGGTTCGGATTGAGAAACTCATCGGTGATTTTTAAATTGTTGCCGCGGGCGATGAGCCAATTGGCCTCGGCCAAGGTGGCGAGCTTCTTACCCTGCCCGTTGGCAATGCTCTGGTCATCGATGAGCTCGGCCTGCGCCAGCCATGAGATCGGGCCGGTCGCGAGGCCGGCGAAGATGCCGCCGGCATTCTTGGCGCCGCCGGTTTGGTCGTTGCGATTGGCCGCGAGCCCGACTCGCCAGCGAGACTCCACGTAGGCGACCTGGGTGCTGTATTGCTTGCCGTTGCTGGTGGCGGCACCGCCGGCCGTGCCGTTGCTCACCGCGAGCTGCGCGTCCCAGTGACCGCGCTCCCAGCCGAATTCCACACCCTGATCCGGCGTCGTCATGCTGATTCCGCTGGCGGTGTAGATAAGGGCGGTCTGATCCTGCAGGCGCAGACCAAAGGGCAGGTACATCTGCCCGGCCTTGAGATACCAGTCGTGCGCGCCGGACCAGTACAGCACATAGGCTTCCCGATTGAGTGCTCCTCCGGGAGCCACCTGCTCGTCGGCATACACCAGGAGCCGGTTGGCGATCAATTCCGCCTCCAGGTAGACCCGAACCTGCTCGAGCGAAAACTCCGACAGCGACGCGGTATGCGGAGCCTGCGTCACCTGACCGTCAAACCGCAGATCGCCGCCGGCGCGCAAATAGGGGCCAAGCTCACCGGTCCAGTTGTCGAGCGCGGTGTCCAGATGCTGCGCCGGCAACACGGTTTGCGCGAAGATGTCGCCGAAGGTCGTGCGCAAGCCGCCGCCCGTGGGGTTGACATGGCATTGTCCGCATTTAAGACCCAGCTGAACGGCGAGATAGGGCTCGGCCCGCGCAGCGTACGCGCCGAAGCACAACAGGAGAGCCAGGCAACGCAGCAGCAATCGAGGATTTCGAGCGATCATTGGGCCGGCACCACGGTGAATTCGAATGAAGTGTCCGCGCCGAGCGTCGTGGCACTCATGTTGGCCAATGCGCCGCCGCCGGTGCCGCGCACCGTGACGCGATACACGCCCTGCTCGAGCGCGGTGGCCGGCGTGATCATCACGACGGCTGGATTGTTCGGCGCGAGCGTGCTTGCCGCCGCGGGCAGGGCGCTGCGCACGACGCCCGTTGCGCCGCCGCCAAGTCGCTCCAGGGTCAGGGTGGAGTCATTGACCAGCGAGGCGTCGACATCCTGAGAAAATGTCACCAAGATTCGCGGCAGCGGGGCATTTACGATGGACTGGTCGAGCGGGGCCGTGGTTTGCACGGCGAAGGCGGCCGCGGTGGCCGGCGGCGTATTCGGTGCACCGTTCGTGATCCATTGACGAATCGCATCGATGGTGGCTTGCGGAAGCGGTGTTTCTCCCAGCGGCATTCGACCGCCGGTAATTCCAGACACGCCTTCTATCTTATGAACCATGTAGCTGTTGTCGGGATCACCCGGTTTCACGCGCAGCAAATTGGGCTGTTCGGCACTGGGTACCCCGACCAGCAGGTTGTAGCTGTGGGCGGCATCGAGCTGCAGTCCTTGCGGCGCGCCGGCGCCGATGTGGCACTGCGAACAGATCGGCGTGAAGACATTGTCCTGGATGGACTGGAAATCCGCGGTGATCGGCCCGCCGGTGCCGCCGCCCGGAGAGATGGGCTGCCCGTTCTGATCGAGCCCCATCCCGTTGCCGGCGCAGCCGGTTACGCAACCCAGCAGCAGCAGCGCGGCCCAGGAGCTGAATCGGTCGATCTGCATGCTCGCACTCACATTGATGACGACGTGGAGTAAGTACCCGGCGCAGCATCGCGGGTTTAGACGCGCCGGTGTTTCTGTTCGCAGAAAGGGTTAATCTGAGCGCCAAGAGCTCGGATGGGGATTTCGAATGCGGTGCAGGGCAGAGGATCCGGCGGATGTGAAGTAGTGCGTCTGGTCGCAGGTCGCATTGCACTGTCATTGAGTCTCGTAGTTGGATCGGCTCGCAGTGAGGGCGCCGATCTATGGGGCGGTTCGCTCGGCCTCACGAGCGACTACATCGTGCGCGGCATCACGCGCAGCAATGATCAGGCGGCGTTGCAGCTGGACCTGCATTATTTGAACTCCTCCGGCCTCGTGGCGGGAGTGTTTGCCTCCTCCACGCAAATCGAATCCGACGCCCCGCGCGACGTCGAGTTCGACGCATTTCTGGGTTTCGCTTGGACCGCGGGCAATGACTGGCACGGCAAAGTTTTGGCCAGCCACTATGCGTATCCGTGGAACCAGGAGGGCTCCGGCTATAACTATGACGAATTCGACGCCGATGCGGCCTATCAGGGATGGCTCGAGGTCAGCTTGGCCTACTCGCCGGATGCACCGCGCTATGTGCGGCACCGCGGTCTCATGGGCGTGACGTCCGAATCGGCCGAAGTGAACCTGCAGCGGCCGGTGCTGGGCAAACTGTCCGCCACGGGGGGTATCGGCTACTCGCACCTCGACGGTCCGTATGCGGCCGGCTACACCTATTGGAGCCTCGGCGCCGTCTACAACCTTGCGCCGGTGTCCTTTTCGCTGTCCTATGTCAACACCACGGCAGGCGCTAAGGCATTGTTTTATAATGCCGCGGCGGACGGCCGCTGGATCGGCACGGTCATCTGGCGGTTCTGAATTGGGTCCCCAAGGACCGCAACTTTTCGGCCGGCCGCCGGTACTTACGGGAAATGGCTCGAGTTGAGCGTTGGAGTGTCAAGCCGATGACCGTAGCGGCCAAGAATTCGGCTAGAGAGCACGACAGCGAGCTGCTCGTCGCCGTTGCGGCCGGAAACCGCCAGGCATTGGAGGAATTGTATCTCGGTTATCACCGGCGTCTGGCGCGGTTCTTGTCGCGGTTTACACCGCGCTATGAAAATGTCGAGGAGATCATCAACGATACGTTCTTGGCCGTCTGGCAGAGCGCCAAGGATTTTCGCCATGCATCTCAAGTATCCACCTGGATCATCGGCATCGCCTACCGCACGGCGCTCAAGTCCCTGCGGCGCCAGAAGCACCACACGGCGGCCGGGAGCCTGGACGACTATCCCGAGCAGACCGTCGATCCCACCTCCGAGACTGAAGTTCAGGATTGGTTGAGGCACGGCCTGAATCAGCTGCCCGTCGAACAGCGCCTGACCCTGGAGCTCGCTTATCACATGGGACATTCCTTGGAGGAAATCGCCGCGATCACCGAGTGCCCGGTCGGCACCGTCAAGGCACGGATGTTTCATGCGCGCGAGAAATTGCGCCACTATCTGCCGAATTTGAGCGGCGCTGCGCACGACTCGCCGGCGAGAAGCGAATGAATTCCACCAATCACGGCGCGGCGGCGGGAGAACACCGGGCCATCTCCGCGCTCATCCCCTGGTACGTCAACGGCAGCATCGGCGAGCAGGAGCGGCAGCGTGTCGACGCCCACCTCCTTGGGTGCGCGCAATGCCGCGATGAGTTGGCTCTGGAGCGCCGCGTGTATCAGGGCATGAACGCGGAAACGACCGTCGAATACATGCCGGCGGCCTCGCTCAAGCGACTGCAGGCACGGCTCGATGGCATTGAGAGCGCAGCGCCCGCGGCTGCGGCGGCACCTGGAAGCGGAAAGCCGGGCCGCCGCTCGCTGCAGTGGCAGGGATTGATGGCGGCGTCGGTTGCCGTGATGGCCGTGGCGCTCAGCGTGCTCGCGGCCGATCGATGGATGCACTTTCATGGCGCAGGTTCGGCGCAGCCCGAGTATCACACGGTCACGAATGCCGCGGCGCGCGCGCCCGACGAAGTGATTCGCGCCGTGTTTTCACCCGCGGTCACCCTGGTGGAACTGCAGGCCATACTCGATGAGGCCGGCCTGCGAATCATTTCCGGGCCCACGGAGGCGGGGGTGTATTCCTTGGCGGCGACTTCCCGCCGACCCGTGAATGCTTCGCTGGCGCTGTTGCGCGCGAACGCGAGGGTTCGTTTTGCCGAGAGCACCCAGCCGGGCATGAGGCCGGGCGATAGTCCATGAAGCGATGGGCACCGCTCTGTTTCGCGCTGCCGGTCTGCCTTGCTCTGCTGGCCAGCGCATGCGGTAATTCGCCGGTTCGGATCGATTCACGCGCGCTGACCGATCAGATCTCCCGGTCGCCCGACCATTTCATCATCGCAGCGGTCGAGAACGATCCGATCTTTTTTGTGGCGCGCGCCGGCGGCACGCCGCGGGGTTACGACAGCATTGCGGCCTACGGGCCCAGCCCGGCGGCCCGCCAGGTGATGCGCTCCTTGGAGAACGAGTACGGGCTGCGCGAGGTGAGCGCCTGGCCGATCGAGCCATTGCATATGCATTGCGCCGTCCTCGAGGTTCCCGAAGGCACGGA
Source organism: Steroidobacteraceae bacterium (assembly GCA_035314705.1). GTDB lineage: Bacteria > Pseudomonadota > Gammaproteobacteria > Steroidobacterales > Steroidobacteraceae > Bog-1198. The sequence goes on from DATFZF010000016.1 coordinate 28,900, forward strand.
TCGCGGCACTCTGCTCGCGGCACTGGCGCACGATCGGCGCGTCAAGCTGGCACAGCCGCTGCAGAGTTTTGCGACGCGCACCGAAGACTACAACGATCCCTATGTGGAATTGCAGCGCGGCTTCCGCCAAATGGATGTGGCCGCCGCCCACCCGTGGTCGCGAGGCGAGGGCGTCAAAGTTGCCATCATCGACACCGGAGTGGACACCCGGCACCCGGATCTTCGCGCCAATATCGCGGCCGCGGCCAATTTCGTCGATTCCGACGATCAGCAATTTCAGCGGGATCGTCATGGCACCGAAGTCGCGGGCGTCATTGCCGCCGTGGCCAACAATCATGAGGGCATCGTGGGGATCGCACCCGCGGCGCGGCTGCTGCTGTTCAAGGCCTGTTGGCAAATGCGGTTCGATGCCGATGCCGCGCGCTGCAATTCCTTCACTCTCGCCCGGGCGCTGGTGGCGGCTTTCGACGCGCACGCGCAGATCGTCAATATGAGTCTCGGAGGACCCGCGGATCCGCTCCTCAACGATCTCATTCGAGAAGGATTGCGCCGCGGCGTGCTGTTCGTCGGTGCCGCTCCCGCCGACCTGTCGGGGGCGGAGGGTCTCCTGCATCAACCGGGCGTGATCGAGGTCGCCAGCGCCGGAAACCAGCCGGCGCTGGAATCTGTACTGTACGCGCCGGGCCGGGAGATTCTCACGTTACTGCCCGGTGGACACTACGATTTTGCGTCCGGGGATTCCATCGCCACCGCGCAGGTGAGCGGTGTCGTCGCGTTGCTGCTTGCCAAGAATCCCGCCCTGTCGGCCGCCGATGCCTATCGGCTGTTGCGCGACACCAGCACCCATCCGAGCGCGCCCGGCGGGGACGGCGCGCTGGTGGATGCCTGCGCGGCCGTGGTGCAGCTCGTCGGCCGCGGATCCTGCAGCACGACCAGCGACGCCGACCACCGAGCGGCGGGCCAGACCGAGCAACGCCTCGCGCTGCATTGAGACCGCTACTTAAGGCGGAGGACTGGCCGGACTCAGGGCGAGCAACCCCAAGCGGCGTTCGTCGAGAATGACGACGATGCCGCTGGCGATGACGACGCAGGCGCCGGCAACCAAGCTCAAGGACGGCGAGGCCGACCAGAAAATCCAGTCGATGGCGAAGGCCCAGAGGATGGCCGTGTATTCGAACGGTCCGACCACCGAGGGCGGGGCGCGCCGAAAAGCATCCGTCAGCCACATTTGACCCAACGCCCCGGTGAGGCCGATTCCGATGAGCCAGCCCCAGTCGGACGCGGGAACCGGGCGCCAGTCACCGAGGGCGAGTACGCCGGAGCCGACGGTGACCAGCAACAGATACCAGAACACCATGGCCATGCTCGAGTTGCTGCGGCCCAAGGTGCGCACGGTCAGGGCGCTCAGCGAATAGCAAATCGTCGCCAGGGCGGCGGCGCCGGCGGCGATCATCGAGAAGCTGCCCTTGCCCCAGGGCTGCAGAATGATCAACACACCGCTCAACCCCACGATGATGGCCAGCCAGCGCTTGCCGGTCACCTTTTCGCCATGGACCGGAACCGACAATGCCGTCATCAACAGCGGCGCCGCCAAAAATAGCGCATAGGTCTGCGCCAGGCTCAGGCGATGCACGGCGAATACGAAGCTGCCCAGCATCACCGTGCCGAGCACGCCGCGGAATAAGTGCAGCGGCGTATTGCGCGGGCGCAGATCCGCCCACGACCGCCGCCAGGTGATGGGCGGCAATAGAAACAGCCAGGAGGACAGGCATCGCAGACAGGAGATCTGCAGCGGACCGTAGCTCGCGGACAGGCGCTTCATCAAGGAGTCCATGATGGCGAAGATGAACACCGCGGCGACCATGGCGACGATGCCGCGCAGTCGCTCCTGCGACACCGACGGGCCGGCAATGGTTGCGATCGCGATGGGCTCTCGGCTCACCGGGGTGCTTCAGTTCGCTTGCGGGCGCTTGAGCAGGTCCACCCGATCGACGGAGCGCACGTTCAAATGCAGCCGCGTGCCGCCGCGAATCGCCGTCAACGGCACGCCGCTACCGGCCGGTCCCACGGCCCACAGACGCCGGTAGAAGTCGGGCAGGGAAACGACGTCGTGCTCCGCGACGTGGCTGATCAAATCGCCTTCGCGAATGTCGGCCAAGTGCGCCGGACCGCCGTCCGCCACACCGGTCACGTACACCTTGCCGGTCATTTCGACGGCGTAGACGCCGAGCCATGGGCGCGACTGGCGCGAGGTACGGCCGCGGGTGGTCAATTCTTCGAGAATGGGTTTGAGCAGATCGATCGGAACGAACATGTTGGCGTTGACTTCCTCGCCCGCGGTCAATTCACGCACCAGCAAGGATCCGATTCCCACCAAACATCCGCGGCCATCGATCAACGCGGCGCCGGACCAATGCGGGTGCGCAGGGACCGAGAATATGGCGTCATCCAGCAGGTATTCCCAGGCGCCGGCAAATTCACGGCGCGCGAAAATCTGCACCGGCTGGGGCTCGGCGAACTCCGGAGAACTGACCACATGGGCTTTATCGCCGACGGCCAATTCCGCCGAGGATCCCAGCGGCACCGGCGCGATGTCCGCATTCTCCAACGGCAGCACCAATCCGAACCCGGTCACCTGGTCATACGCCAGGGGATGAGCGGCCAGCTCGCGTCCGTCCGGCGTGGTCAGCCACACATCGGTGGCCTCGGTTACCAAGTAGCCGATGGTCAGGATCAATCCATCGGAATTGATGACGACTCCATTGCCCGTGCGCTGCGATCCCAAAACGCCGGCCGTGAACGCGTCTTCGGGCACTTCGGCGCGCAGCTTCACCACGGATCGGCTGATAGCTTCCAAATCGAGCCCCGGCATTGCAGCTCCCGATGTCAGTCCACTCCGCGCTAGCTTAGCGCATGCCCAAACTGTGCCAAGTACCACTGTTGAAACGTCACCACCCGGCGCTCGTGCTCCGAATAGCGGCCCGGCTGGTAATGCTTCGACAGGATCCCCGTCTGGTTGTTCTCGGTGATCTCCTTGTCCTGCTTGGTCGTCTCATCCCAGCCCCAAATCATTCTCTTGACGTCGACCTCCGACGCCTTGGCGTCAACCAGCCAAAAAAGGTCCACATCGGTGTGCATGGTGCTACGCGGCGTGAACAGGAACAACACGGCGAAATCGTTGGTCGCGACGAGTTGAGTGAAGGGGCTGAAGGACAGGTACATTCGCCCCTGGTCGAATCCCAGCCGTTTGCCCATCAAGGACGATGCGGGCCTGCCGTCCTGGGTCTCGCTGTCGTAGCCCTCCCGAATCGTCCGCTGCAGGAGCAGCCGCAGATGCGAGGATTCCGGACCGTCGTCGATGGTACCGATCGGGCGCCCGAGCTTGGCGGCGCGGGCCTCCCAGGCCTTGACCGCGGGCAAGTATTTTTCGACCGCGTCGGGGGGACCCGAGCTCGGTCCTGCGCCAAAGGCAATGAGCGCCTCGGGCGGGTGCATGGAACAAAACTCCGGATGCGCCGGCGCGCAGTGGTAGCACTCGACGAAATTTTCGACGATCAGCTTCCAGTTGGCCGTCGTGGGATAGGACTCGGCATGCGCGATTTTCGCGGTCGCGAATCCATGGAAATCGAGGTAGGGCGAGAGATCCGCGAACGCGGCGTCGAAATCCACGGGCGCCTCAGCGGATAAGTTGATGAAGATGAATCCGTGGAATACGCGCAGGTGACAGCGATGCAGGCCGTTGTCCTGCTTCGAAAAATCCTCCGGCATCAGGCGGGCCGCGAGCAGCGCGCCGTCGAGTCCGTAGCTCCACGCATGATAGCCGCAGGTCAGGCGCGCGACGCGTCCCTGCGGTTTGGTGCAGATCAGGGAGCCGCGGTGCCGGCAGACATTGTAGAACGCATTGATGGTCGACTCGTCGCTGCGAACGATGATGATGGATTCATTGCCGATCTTGAAGAGAAAATAATCCCCCTTCTGGCGCACGCGGTCGACGTGCCCGGCGACGATCCACTTGCGGCCAATGACCCTGTCCATGTCCGCGGCGAACACGGCATCGTCGCAGTAGAAGCGCTGATCCAGGCTATAGCCGATCTTGGTGCTTGCCGCCAAACGCGCGATCAGGCCGGAATCAAACATGACGCCACCTCCAAATTTCGATATGCATGCTCATCCTTTGATGCGCTGGTTCGCCGGATCGTACATGGAACGCAATGAGGCGCTCGCCGGGTAGCGAACCCCCGCGACCTCGATCTCGTAGTCATCGGCTCCTATGCCTGCCACCGCCGCGCCATTGGCGGCGCGCACATACCCCAGTCCCACAGCCGCACCCAGTGAATGCGCGAACATTCCGGAGCGAATGAATCCGACGATCGAGCCGCCCTGCCAGATGGGCTCGTTGTGGTACAGCAAGGGCTCGGGCGATTTGAGCTTGAACTGCACCAGCCGCTTCAGGCACCCGGATTGCCGCTGCCGCAGGAGCGCCTCGCGGCCGATGAATCCGCCCGGTTTGTCCCATTTGACCGCGAAGCCCAGGCCCGCTTCCAAGGGGGTGTCTTCGTCGGTGATGTCGTGGCCCCAATGCCGATACGCCTTTTCGATGCGCAGCGAATTGAGCGCGTGATACCCCGCGTGCATGAGTCCGTACGAGGCGCCCGCGCTCACCAATTCGTCGTAGACGCCCTGCATGAATTCGGTGGGCACATACAATTCCCATCCCAGTTCCCCGACGTAGGTGATGCGCGAGGCGCGCACCAGCGCATACCCGAGTTCGATCTCCCGGCTGGTGGCGAAGGGGAAGGCGGCGTCCGAGACATCGTTCGGCGTGAGCGATTGCAGCAGTTCCCGGGCCCGCGGTCCCATCACCGACAGCACGCCCAGTCCGGAGGTCACATTGGTCAGGATGCAACGCGCTTCGGAATCGATATGCCGCTTGAGCCAGTTGCAGTCCTTGGTCTCGGTTTCGGCGCCGCCGACGATCAAGAACGCCGTGTCGCTCAGGCGCGTCACGGTGAGATCCGCTTCAATTCCGCCCCGATCGTTCAGCCACTGGGTATAAACGATTTTTCCCGGCGCCACGTTCACGTCGTTGGCGCAGACATGATTGAGCACGCGCACCGCGTCCGCGCCCTCGAGGCGAAATTTCGCGAACGAGGACTGGTCGAATAGTCCGACGGAGGATCGCACCCCGCGGTGTTCGTTGGCGCTATGTTCGAACCAGTTCTGGCGGCCATAGCTGTATTCATATCGCGGCGCCACGCCGGCCGGGGCGTACCAGTTGGCGCGCTCCCAGCCGAAGGCTTCGCCGAAACACGCGCCCGCCCTGGCCAATCGGTCATGCAGCGCGGATTTGCGCACACCGCGCGCCGTTTCATATTGGCGGAAGGGCCAATGGGTCGCGTACAGCAACCCCAGGCTCTCGGAAACCCGAGCCCGCAAGTATTTGCGGTTGATCTGGAACGGCATGTTGCGCCGAACGTCGACCTCCCAGAGATCCGCCGGCGGGTGCCCGCCGCGAATCCATTCGGAGACCACCTTGCCGATGCCGCCGGCCGATTGCAGCCCGATGGAATTGAGTCCGGCGGCGACGAAACAGTTTTCGAGCTCGGCCGACTGGCCCAAATGGTAGCGCACGTCGGGGGTAAAGCTTTCCGGCCCGCAAAAGAACTTCTGAATGCCGGCCTTCTCCAGCGCCGGGACGCGGCGCATGGCGTCGAGCAGCACCGGCTCGAAGTGGCTGAAGTCGCCCGCGATCTCGCCGAAAGAAAAGTCATCGGGTATCCCATCGCCGCCCCAGGGACGCGCATGGGGCTCGAATGCGCCCACCAGCAATTTGCCGGCGTCGTATTTGAAGTAGCTGCAATGATCATAGTCGCGCAGCACCGGCATATCGGGCTTGAGACCGGGCACGTCCTGGAACAAAACGTAGTAGTGCTCGCAGGCATGCAGAGGCACGGTTACCCCGATGCCCGCGGCCAGGTCGCGGGTCCACATGCCGCCGCAAAGCACGACGTAATCGGCGTCGATGCATCCGCGGTCGGTTTGTACGCCGCTCACGCGGCGTCCGTCGTGATGGATGGCGGTGACTTTGAGCTCCTGAAAAATCAGCGCCCCCCGGCTGCGGGCGCCCTTCGCGAGCGCCTGCGTGATATCGACCGCATTGGCGTAGCCGTCGCTCGGGATGTGAATGCCGCCGATGACGTCCTCGAGATTGGCGAGGGGGTACAGCGAGTGAATCTCGCCGGGGCCGACGACGTTGACGGGCAAACCGAAGACCTTGGCCATCGATGCATTGCGTTTGAGCTCTTCCATGCGGCCCGGCGTCGTGGCCAGAGACAGGGAGCCGCATTGTCGATAGCCGGTTGCCTGCCCGGTCTCCGCTTCGAGCCCCCGATACAACTCGGCCGTGTAGCGCGCCAGCTGCGTCATGTTGATGCTCTGGCGCAGCTGCCCGACGAGACCCGCCGCATGCCAGGTGGTGCCGCTGGTCAGCTGTTTGCGCTCCAGCAGAACGATGTCGCTCCAGCCCATTTTGGTGAGGTGATACGCGACGGAGCAGCCGATCACGCCGCCCCCCACGACGACAACTCGGGCCCGCGCTGGAAGGTCGATGGCCACGCTACACCCTCATCCGTGCATTGAGCGGATCATATGCCGCGCCCTCGAGCACCGTCGCGCCGCGCCGCTCGCCTTGGATGAGCACCTCGAAGCGGCTTCCGGGCGCGCTGAATTGCGCATCCACACACGCAAAGGCGAGGCTCTTTTGCACCCGGTGCCCATAGGCGCCGGAGGTGATCACGCCGATGCAGCGATCGGCGACGAGCACGGGTTCACCGCCGCGGGCGTCCGTGTCCGTGGCCGCAATCTCGGCGTAAACGATCTTGAGCGGGCGTGGCGGCTTGTCCAGCGTCGCCGCCTTGCCGATGAAATCGCCCTTGCCCAAGTTGACGAAGCGCGGCATGTCCGCTTCCAGCATGTTCAATTCGTTGGTGAGCTCCGATCCCCAAGCCTTGTAGGCCTTTTCCATGCGCAGGCTATTGACCGCGTACAGGCCGTAATTTGCAATTCCGAATGCCTGGCCGGCCTTCCAAATCGCATCGTACAGCGCTGCCAACGCAGCCATGGGCGGATGCAGTTCGAAGCCCAGCTCGCCCACATAACTGACTCGAAGTGCGCGCACCGGCTGTCCCGCGATGCGAACCTCCCGGCCGCGCAGCCAGGGGAAGGCAACGTTACCGAGATCCGCGTCGGTCAACCGCTGAAGGAGTTCCCGGGCACGCGGCCCGCTCACCACCAGCACGCCGCGCTCTTCGGTGACGTCCTCGATCAGCACGGACTCGCCCGGCGCGGCGCTTTGGGTCAAGAGGTCCAGATCGCGCAACTGCGCCGCCGCCGCGGATAGCGCATAGAAACGATCGTCGGCCAGCCGGGTGATCGTCATCTCGCCTTGAATGCGGCCGCCCGGCGACAGCAGATGCACGAGCGCAATGCCCCCCGTTTTGCGTGGGATCTGGTTGGCGCAGACCCGATTCAGGAAAGCTTCGGCGCCGCGACCGCTGATGTCGTACTTGGCGAATCCCGTCAGGTCGAGAAGTCCGACACCCCGCTGCACGGCCGCAGCCTCATCGCGCACCACCTCGAACACATTGCTGCGCCGGTAGCCGCATTCCTCCCGACGGCCATCGAGCGAGAACCATTTCGGACGCTCCCAGCCGAAGGTTTCGGTGTGCACGGCGCCTTGGCGGAGCAGCCGTTCATGCAGCGGACTGGTTTTTTTGGGGCGTCCTGCCGGCTCTTCCTCGCCGGGCAGGCGCGTGGTGAAGGTCAATCGATAGTCCTGATACACCTTGTCGCGCACATAGGCTGCATCGGCAAATGCGCCGAAGCGCCGCGGGTCGAATTCGGCCATGTTGATCTCGGCATCGCCGTGCACCATCCACTGCGCCAGGTATTTGCCGCAGCCTCCGCCTTGAGCGATGCCGAAGGAGGTTCCGCAGCACATCCAGAAATTTCTCGCACCCGCGGCGGGTCCGAGCAGCGGAGCGCCGTCGGGGGTGTGCGGAATCGCACCGTTGATGACGCGCCGGATCCCCACCTCGCCGAAAATAGGCATGCGCTCGATGGCCCGCTCCAGCCACGGCGCAATGCGATCCAGGTCGTCGGGAAACAATTCGTTCGACGCGTCCCACTCGGGGAAACCTCGCGGAGCCCAGGCCTCCTGCAGGCCGGTGTTCTCGTAAATCCCCATCAATCCGGATTTCTGCTCCTGGCGAAAATAGCCGGAGGTATAGGAATCACGCATCACCGGGATTTCTTCGCTGCGCTCCATGAACGCCGGAATGGGATGAGTCACCACATAGTGGTGCTGCATATTGGTTATGGGTGCGTCCAAGCCAACCATCGCCGCGACCTGGCGGGCGTAGCAGCCGGCGGCGTTGACGACCATTTCCGCGATGATGCTGCCCTTCTCGGTGACCACTTCCCACTCGCCGCTCGGACGCGGGCGAATGTCGAGGACTCGAGTGTGGCGCACCACCGTGGCCCCCAGATCGCGCGCGGCCTTGGCGAGCGCATTGCAAAGACCCGAGGGATCGCCGTGGCCATCGTCGGTGGTCCAGGCGGCGGCGAGCACATTGTTCGTGGTCAGGAATGGGTTCAAGCGCCTGATTTCATCGAGCCCGACGATCTGCATGGAAAAGCCGATGCTCTTTGAGTATCCGTACACATGCTTCAGCCAGTCGAGTTCGCGATCGTTGGTTGCCAGGCGCAACCCGCCGCAGGGGTGCCAACTCACATACTGCCCGGTCAGCGCTTCGAGCCGCGGATACAGCTGGTTGCTGTAGGCATGGATTTTCGCGAGGTTATAGCTGCCGGTGATGCTTGGGCATTGACCGGCGGCATGCCACGTGGAGCCCGAGGTGAGCTCGCTTTTTTCCACCAGCACCGTGTCGCGCCAGCCCTCCAGGGCGAGATGGTAGAGCAGGCTTGCCCCCATCATGCCGCCGCCGACCACGACCACCCGTGCATTTGTTTTCATTTGGACACTCAGTTGACCACAATAAATTGATCGATTGTCGGCTCACAACTGAATATTTTGGTACCTTTGGCCCTAAAATTTTGAGTGAGGCAAGGTGACCCAAATCCGCCCCGTCGTGGGCCTGCCGACATTGACCTGGCTGCGCGCATTTGAGGCGGCGGCACGAACCTCCAGCTTCAGGGCCGCGGCGGCGGAGCTGAACCTCACCTCCGGCGCCATCAGCTATCAAATCCGCGCCCTCGAAGCTCACTTGGGTTTCGCCCTATTCGAGCGTCTGCCCCGCGGCGTCAAACTAACGCCCATGGGAGTGGCCTATCTGCCGCCGGTGCGCAAGGCGTTCGAAGAACTTGCCGATTCGACGGCAGGGCTGTTCGGCGGATCGGAGCGGGTGCAAATCACGGTTCACGCGCCCGTGTCGCTGGCCGCCCTGTGGCTTGCGCCCAGGCTTCCCGCGTTCGGCGCCGCCCATCCGACCATCGATGTGCGGCTCTCGTCGGTGATCTGGGACAACGCGGTGCCGGACGAGGCCACCGATTTGGAAATTCGCTACGGATGGGGTCAGTGGCATGGCTACCGGTCCGAGCGTCTACTGAACCAGGGGATCTTGGCGGTGTGCAGTCCCACCCTGTTGCGCACGGCGCGCAAGTCAGGCGATCCCGCGGCCTGGCTTCCACGGCAGCTGATTCACATCATGGGACACGAGAGTCACCGGCTCAAAGTCCGGCACGGACTCGCACTCGCGGATGTCCCGGCCCATGCGGGCCCGACCGTCGACACGACCATTGCCGCACTGGAGCTCGCGGCGGCCGGCGCCGGCGTCGCATTGGCGCACGGCATCTTTCTCGGCGCTTATTTTGCGACCGGGCGATTGGTCAGGGCGCTCGCCCAGGAGTTTACCGATGACAATTCCTACTTCGTCATCACGCCGGAGCGCCCGCAGCGGATACGCCGGGAAGCCAGGCTGTTTCGCGAATGGCTGGTCGCTACCGCGGCGGAGTGCGCCGTAGATGGTAGTGAGAATCGTTCGCGCCCGAGCGCGCACAATTAATGTTTATTTATGGAACATCGGCCGCGAAAAGCGTGAAAATGAGTGGAGTCATTCACCCATAGGATCACACCGATGCACAGAAAAATTTCACGTCGAGCCATCGTCAAGGGCGGACTGATCGCCGGCGCCATCCTGCCGGCCATGGGGCTGATGGCCAATTCCGCAGCGGCTGCCGCGCTTCCCGCCTTGGATCCGAAGGACCCCACGGCCGCGGCCTTGGGATTCATGACCGACGCCACCAAGGTCGATGCCAAGGCGAACCCGACCTACAAGCCGACGCAAAAATGCAGCAATTGCGCGCAATACCAGGGTAAAGCGACGGACGCCACCGCCGGCTGCAATATTTTCGCGGGCAAGAGCGTGCCTGCGGCTGGCTGGTGCAAGGTCTGGGCACAAAAGCCGGGCGCGTAGACCCGCATAAGCCCGGGCGCGAGCCGCGCGCTTCGACCGACCCACCCATCGGAGGCGCGCCGTGGCCCGCACCCAGGTAGCAATCATCGGCGCCGGTCCGTCCGGGCTGTTGCTCTCGCAGCTGCTGCACTTGCACGGCGTCGACAGCGTGGTGCTGGAACGCCAAAACCGCGCGCACGTCGCCGGCCGCATTCGCGCCGGCGTCTTGGAACCGGGGACGGTCGACCTGCTGTTGCAGGCCAAGGTCGGCGAACGGATGCTAAGCGAGCGGCTCATCCACGATGGGTTTGCTCTCGGCTTCGCCGGGAAGAGCTTTCGCGTCGACTTGAAGGGCCTCACGGGCGACGCGGTCTCGGTGTACGGACAAACCGAGCTCACCAAGGATCTCACCGATGCGCGTGTTGAGGCGGGGGCGAAATTGCTGTTCGAGGCGGGTGACGTCGCCATCGACGGCATCGACGGCGCACATCCCACCGTCCGCTATACGCATGGCGGCCGGTCTCACGAACTGACCTGCGACTTCGTCGCCGGCTGCGACGGCTATCACGGCGTTTGCCGGCGCAGCGTCCCGCCCGCGGCGATGCAGAATTTCGAGCGAATTTATCCCTTCGGCTGGCTCGGAATTCTGGCCGATGTCCCGCCGGTCGCGCATGAACTGATTTACTCGAATCATGAGCGCGGCTTCGCCCTGTGCAGCATGCGTTCGCTGAACCGCAGCCGGTACTATGTGCAGTGCGGGCTCGACGAGAAGCCGGAGGCGTGGCCGGACGCGCGCTTCTGGGACGAATTGCGCTGCCGCCTGCCGGCACCGGTTGCCGAGGCGGTGACCACGGGTCCCTCGATCGAGAAGAGCATTGCGCCATTGCGCAGTTTCGTGGTCGAACCGCTGAAATTCGGCCGGCTGTTCCTGGTCGGCGACGCGGCGCACATCGTGCCTCCGACGGGCGCCAAAGGCCTGAACCTCGCCGCGGCCGACGTGCGGGTGCTGTACCAGGCGCTGGTGGAATACTACCGTACCGGCCGCGAAGAGCTGATCGAGCGTTACTCGGAACAATGCCTGCGGCGCACCTGGAAGGCGGTGCGCTTTTCGTGGTGGTTCACCTCGCTCACGCACAAATTCTCCGACGATCCCTTCAATCATCGGCTGCAGCTGGCGGAGCTCGACTATTTGACCGGATCGGCCGCCGCGCTCGGTAGCCTCGCCGAGAACTACGTCGGGCTGCCGTTCGAGGCTTCGGCCGCAGCTTCCTAGGACGGCTCGCTGTTCAGCTGCCGCTCGAGGCGGCCCAGAGTCTGCATCGCCGGCAGACATTGCGCGAGGCTGGAATTCGGCTCGCGCTGTTCGCGGATGGCGGCAAAGAATTCTCGATCCTGCAGTTCGATGCCGTTCATGGACACATCCACCTTCGATACGTCGATGGGATTGTTCTTGCCGTCCACGAGCTCGTCGTAGCGCGCAATGTAAGTGCCGTTGTCGCAGATATAACGAAAGAAGGTGCCCAGGGGGCCGTCGTTGTTGAACGACAGCGAGAGGGTGCAGATGGCTCCGGCGGAATCCTTGAGGCCGATGCTCATGTCCATCGCAATGCCCAGCGTCGGATGCTTCGGGCCCTGCAGCGCATAGGCCTGCGATATGTTCTCGCCGGTCTGATAGGCGAACAAATCGACCGTATGGCAGGCATGGTGCCACAGCAGATGATCGGTCCAGCTGCGGGGCTTGCCGAGGGCGTTGGTATTGGTGCGCCGAAAGAAGTAAGTCTGCACGTCCATCTGCAGGATCTTGAGCTCGCCGGCGAGAACCCGGTTGTGGATCCATTGATGGCTGGGGTTGAAGCGCCGGGTATGCCCCGCCATGGCCACCACACCGGTTTCACTCTGCACGCGCACCAGCCGCTCGGAGTCGGCGGCCGAGTCGGCCATCGGGATTTCGATCATGACGTGCTTTCCGGCGCGCATGCATTGCTCGCCCTGCGCCGCATGCATTTGCGTCGGAGTGGTCAATATGACCGCATCCAGCCCCGGCTGCGCGAGGCTCTCGGCGAGGCTTGCGGTCCAATGGGGAATCTTCCACTGCTGCGCCACTTCGCGTGCCGATTCCACATTCGAACCCGCCAGCGAGATCACTTCGATCCCCGGAATCCTCGCCATCGCCTCCAGGTGTTTGATGCCGAAGGCTCCGTGGCCCGCGAGACAGACTTTCATGGTGCACCTGCTTGGGTGAGGAGAATTTCCTGGCGCACGATGTCGCGAATCACCGCAATGGCTTTGCGCATCAGCGGACTCTTCGGCCGCTGCGCCGAGGTTGCGATCGAGAGCGATGTCTTCAAGATGGGGGCGAGAATGGGCTTGACCGACACCTCGCCGCCCCATTGCGTCGATTTCACCGCGTTCAAGGGCAGGACCGCAAAGCCGTGGCCTTGCCGCACCAGATCGATGATCGCGGGAATGCATTCGATTTCGTGCGCCACCTTGATCTTGCGATCGACCTGGGCGAGCGCATTCTCGACCGACATGCGCATGGCGTGCGGGCGGCTCGGAATGATCAGCGGATAGTCGGCGAGCTCGGCGAGCGTGATGGTTTTACGCGCCTTGCGCAACGCCTTCACGGCGAGCGGCGCGATGAGAAACAGCTGGTCATCGAGCAGCGGCTGCAAGTCGACCGTGGGCGAGGCGGAGGCGTTGTAAACCAGCGCGCAGTCCACCCGGCCGACGTTCAGCCATTCGAGAATGTAGGCGGACAGCCCTTCGACCGTGGCGAGGCTGGCATCGGGCAGCAGTTCGCCGAAGGCCTTGACCAGCGGCACCGTGACACAGCGGCCGAGGCTCGGCGGCAGGCCGAGTGCGACATGTCCCGACGATCCATTCCTCTGGTCCTCGAGGTCCTGACGCGCGCGGCCCACCTGCGTCAGAATGCCCCGGGTATGCTCCAGCAGCCGCGAGCCCGCATCGGTGAGCACCACGCCCCGGCCATTGCGGTCGAACAGGTTTTGGCCCAACTCGACTTCCAGTTGCCGAACTTGACGGCTCAGCGCAGGTTGCACTACCGAGAGAAAAGAGGCGGCGCGCGTGAAGCTGCCGAGTTCCGCGACGTGCCGAAAATATTCGAGCTGCTTCAGCTGCATGGGCCGCTGGGGCTGCCGCTATGCTCAAACGGTATAACACGTATATTACTCATTCCTTGATAGTATACGTGATCATCGGCATGGCTCAACTGAACGGCGGCGGGCTCAAGGTATGCAGCGATCCATTCCCTGTCTTTTCATGCGCGGCGGCACCTCGCGCGGCCCGTTCTTTCTCGACAGCGATTTGCCCATGGACCTTGCGCAGCGCGACGCGGTTTTGTTGGCGGTGATGGGCTCGCCCGACGTGCGCCAAATCGACGGCATGGGGGGCGCCGATCCTCTCACCAGCAAGGTCGGCATGGTGCGCCGCGGCCAGACCGCGGGGGTGGATTTGGAATTCCTCTTCGCCCAGGTGTCGATCAAAGAGTCCCTGGTCGATACCACGCCTAATTGCGGCAATATGCTGGCGGCGGTGGTGCCCTTCGGGCTCGAGACCGGCCTGGTGAAGGCGGCGGGCGATGTCACGACCTTGCGGGTGCTGACGCGCAACACCGGAACCTTAAGCGATATCGAAGTGCGCACTCCGGGCGGCCGCGTCGAATACGCGGGCGACGCCCGCATCGACGGTGTGCCCGGGACGGCGGCACCGGTCAATATCAGCTTTCTCGAGACCGCGGGCTCCGTGTGCGGTTCGCTGCTGCCCACCGGTCGCCTCGTGGATCGGTTCGACGGCATCGACGTCACCTGCATCGACAACGGCATGCCCGTGGTGGTGATGGCGGCCGAGGCGCTCGGGGCGAGCGGTTACGAGACCCGCGATGAGCTCAATGCCGACACGGCGCTCAAGGAGCGGATCGAATCGATTCGCCTGCAGGCGGGTCCCGCGATGCATCTGGGCGACGTGGCCAAGAAAGTGGTGCCAAAAATGTGTTTGGTGGCGAGGCCGAGGGCCGGCGGGCATATCTGCACGCGGACTTTCATCCCGCGTGACTGCCATTCCGCCGTGGGCGTGTTGGGCGCGGTGACGGTCGCGACCGCCGCCGTCATGCCGGGCTGCGTCGCACATCGCTACGCGCTGGTGCCGCCCGGGTCGCCCAAAACTATTTCGGTCGAGCATCCGAGCGGCGAATTCAGCGTCGTGCTGACCATGAACCCCGCCAATCCCGCGGAAGTCGTGCAGGCGGCACTGCTGCGCACGGCGCGGCTCATCATGCGCGGCGAAGTTTTCGTACCACAAGCCATTTACGCCAAGGGGTGATCCCATGATCGGACAATCGGGAATAGCAGTGAGGCAGGTACAGCGCGCCGACGCGGGCAGTGTCGCGGCGCTTGCGAAGTACGGCGTCGCGACCGTGCACGAGGCGATGGGCCGTGTCGGACTGCTGGAGACGTACATGCGCCCCATTTATCCGGGCGCCAAGACCTGCGGAACGGCTGTGACGGTATTTGCACATCCCGGCGACAATTGGATGCTGCATGTCGCCGCCGAGATGCTCAAAGCCGGCGATGTGGTCGTGCTGGGAACCTCGTCCGACAACACGGACGGCATGTTCGGAGAGTTATTGGCGACGTCGTTCCGCGCGCGCGGCGCGGTGGGGCTGGTGACCGATGCCGGTTGCCGGGACGTGGCCGAGCTGCGCGACATGGGATTTCCAGTGTGGTCGAGGGCCGTGCACGCCAAGGGCACCGTGAAGGCCACGGTCGGATCCGTCAATACACCCATTATCTGCGCGGGGGCCCTCGTGCATCCGGGCGATGTCGTGGTCGCTGACGATGACGGCGTGGTGATCGTGCCCAAGCTGCAGGCGGCCAAAGTCGCCGCGGCCGCCGCGGCGCGCGAAGCGAAGGAGGCGGCGAATCGCAAGCGCCTCGTGCTCGGGGAATTGGGCCTCGACATCTACGGCATGCGCGAACCGCTGGCGAAGGCCGGCCTCAAATATTTCGAGGACGAAGCGGCTTGGGCAAGGGAGTCGCAGAAGTGAGCGGCGCCGCGGTGAGCGGGGCCGCAAAGAACCCGCTGAAGGGTTGCCTGCCGCCCGATCCGAATCCGCTCAAGCCCGCCTTGAGCTTGCCGGCCGGTGCCTGCGACGCGCACTGTCATGTGTTCGGCCCGGCGAGTAAATTTCCCTATGCACAGGACCGCAGCTATACGCCTCCCGACGCTCCCGTTGAAAATTTGCGCAAACTTCACGCGCACATCGGCGTATCGCGGGCCGTGATCGTCCACGCGAGCTGCCACGGAACCGACATGGCGGTGACCTTGGACGCCATCGCCTCGAGTCAGGGCGCGTATCGGGGAGTGGCGTGCGTCGACGGTGGGGTCACGGAGAAGGAATTGCTGCGTCTTCACGAGGGGGGCATTCGCGGTATTCGCTTCAACTTCGTCAAGCATCTGGGCGGCGTGCCGGATCTCAATGTGTTCCACCGGCTCATCGCGCAGATCAAGCCCTTGGGATGGCATGTCGTTCTGCATTTCGATGCCGAGGACATCTTGACGCAGCAGGATCTTTTGCGGCGTATCGACGTGCCGTTCATCATCGACCACATGGGCCGCGTCAAGGCGGCCGACGGCCTCGGGCAGCGTCCGTTCCAGCTGTTGCTCGATCTGTACCGCCACAACCCGCTGGCGTGGATCAAGGTCTGCGGCTCGGAGCGAGTTTCCGTGGGCAAGCGGCCGTTTCGGGATGCGATACCGTTCGCCCGCGCACTGATCGACGTGGATGCGCAGCGCATTCTCTGGGGTACCGATTGGCCGCACCCGAACATCACCAAGGACATGCCGAACGACGGCGAGTTGGTCGACCTGTTCGGGGAAATCTGTCCGGATCCCGCGCTGCGGCAGCGCATCCTGGTGGACAACCCCAGCCGTTTGTACTGGGCGTGAGCGACGGGGTATTCACACATGATCATCGATTGTCACGGTCACTACACCACGGCGCCGGCGGCGCTGCAGAAATTCCGCGACGCGCAGATAGTCGGCCTCAAGGACAACATCGACGTCCCGCTGAACGCGCAGACCCCGATCAGCGACGATGAGATTCGCGACAGCTTGGAGAATGCCCAGCTGAAATTGCAGCGTGCCCGGGGCACGGACATGACCATTTTCTCCCCGCGCGCCTCGGCCATGGCGCACCATATCGGCACCGAGACCACCAGCCGCCGCTGGACGGAGGCCTGCAATGACCTGATTCACCGGGTGGTGTCGCTGTATCCGGCGAACTTCATCGGTGTGTGTCAGTTGCCCCAACACCCCGGCGCGGCACCCGTGAACAGCGCGGCTGAACTCGAACGTTGCGTCAGGGAGCTTGGATTCGTCGGCTGTAATTTGAATCCGGACCCTTCAGGGGGGCATTGGACCTCGCCGCCGCTCACCGATCGGCACTGGTATCCGCTGTACGAGAAAATGGTGGAACTCGATGTGCCCGCCATGGTGCACGTGAGTTCCTCCTGCAATCCGAGTTTCCATGCCACCGGCGCGCATTACATCAACGCCGATACCACCGCCTTCATGCAGTTTCTGAGCAGCGATCTGTTCGCCGACTTTCCGACGCTGCGCTTCATCATCCCGCACGGCGGCGGGGCGGTTCCCTATCATTGGGGCCGGTACCGCGGCCTCGCTCAGGACATGAAGCGGCCGCTCCTCAAGGACTACCTGCTCAAGAACGTGTTCTTCGATACCTGCGTGTATCACCTGCCGGGGATCGAGCTGCTGCTCAAGGTGATCCCCGTCGACAACATCATTTTCGGCTCCGAAATGGTCGGAGCGGTGCGCGGCATCGACCCGGAGACCGGCCAGTACTTCGACGATACCAAGCGTTATGTGGATGCCCTGACCTTGAGCGATGGCGACCGCCGCAAAATATTCGAAGGCAACGCCCGCAAGGTATTTCCGCGGCTCGACGCCAGGCTTTCCCGCTAGCGAGATGCGGCGAGCGCGCGGCGTCCCACGCTAGGGCGCGGCGCTACGCTCTAGGGCGCGGCGCGATACTCTAGGGAGCGGCGGTATAAACGATTTTGCCGCCCACCATGGTCGTCACCACACGGGTTTTGCCGATGGTCTCGGGCGGCACCGAGAAAATATCCTGCGAGAGAACGGCGAGATCCGCGAGCTTACCCGCTTCCAGCGTGCCCACTTGGCCGTCGGAAAACGCGGCGAACGCGGAACCCTGGGTATAGGCGCGAACCGCGTCGGCCACGCTGATCCGCTCGCCCGGAACATAGACCGCGCCGGTGACGATGGCGCCGCCCTGGCCCGCTCCATCGAGCGGTGCACCGGCGACATTGGCGGTGTCCGCGGATTTCCACACCTGCCGCGTGGCGGTCTCCTGAATCGAGACGAACGGATCGGGGGGCCAGGTGCACGGCCAGTCGCTGCTGAAGGCGAGCACCGCGCCGCTTTGTTCGAGCGAATGCCATCGATCGGAGGGCACGTTGTCGGCGGGATCGAAATTGCCGCCATCCTCGCCGCAGCAGAATGAGGGCTGCATGTCGGCGATCACGGAGAGGCGGGCGAAGCGCGGCACGTCCAGCGCGTCCACCAGATCCGCATGTTCAATGCGCAACCGGCGATCGCGCGGCGCGTGCGCACTCTCCAGACGCTCGTAAGTGTCCAGAATCATGTGCACCGAATCGGCCCGCAGGGCGTGCGTCATGATCTGGTAGCCGCGTGAATCCAATTCCATGACCAGAGCCTCGTAGTCCTGCGCGGAGTAGACCAGCGGCGGAATCAGCCCGGTGCCGCCGTCGGCAAAGAACTTCACCAGGTTCGCCGCCACCCACTCATCGTGATACAGCGTCCGTGCTCGCTCCAGATCCGCCAAGAATCCCGGCGTCAGACGATGCTGCACGGCGACCGAGCCGAAGCTCGTGCGGGTGCGCACCGTGAGCAACCCGCGATCGCGCAGGGTGCCGTACAGCTCGAGTTCGGCCAGATCGCCGGTGGCGTTGACGACGCTGGTGATGCCGAAGCTGTTCAAGTAGTGCGCGGCAGCCTCCACGTACGCGAGCTGCCGCTCCTTGGGGACGCGCGCCGCGACCGCCCGGGCGGCGAGCTGCATGGCCGCCTCGAGCAGCACTCCGCTGGGATGTCCGCTGGCGTCGCGAATCACGCCGCGTTCCTCATCGGCGTCGGCGACCGGCCGGTCGGTGATGCCGGCCATCTGCAATGCGGCGGCGTTCAACCACACCGCGTGCTCGGAGGTGTTGTGAACCACCAAGGGTCGGTCCATCACAGCGCGGTCGAGCAGGGCATGGGTCGGCGTCGTCGGCGGCACGGTGCTGAAATCCGCGCGCGCGAACAGCACCGTATCCTGCGGATGCGCCGCGGCGTACGCCTTCAACCGCTCGACGAGCAGATCCGGCTTCTCCGGCGTGATACTGGACTGCGGGGTAGACAGGTTCAAACCGTGCAAGGCATAGGCACCGTACAGCACATGGGTGTGCGAATCGACGACTCCGGGGATGACGGTTTTACCCTTCAGGTCGATCACCCGCGAGCGGCCGCCCCGCAGTTTCAAGACGGCGGCATCGGTGCCGACGGCCTCGATGCGCGAACCGCTGACCGCCAGAGCCGCGGACCACGGCGCCAGCGGGTTGCCCGTGTAAATATGGCCGTGAATGAACAAGGTATCCGCAGCCAGCGCTTCGGCCTGCGGGCCCAGAGCCAGCGTCGTTGCGCAAATTCCCGCCGCCCAAGTCAACTTCATGTTCGTCTCCCTTTGCGAAAAAGTATAACCAGAACCGCGGCGGCCGGGTGCCCGCTTGTCAAAGGCCGATAAAAGGATTATCTGGGTGGGGCCAAAACACAACAAACGGGGAGTCTGACATGCTAAAAACTATCGCGTCGCTCACACTGATGCTTGCTTTGGGTCTTGGAATGTCGTCGACGGCCTTGGCTGACGGCAAACAGTATCTCCGGGTTATCGTGGTAAAGACCGAGGACGCTTCTGCGTATCTGCGCGAGCTGGAAAAGGGCAGGGCCATGCTGAAACGCCTGGGTGTGTCCGTGCAACTTCGCGCGTGGCGCGCCACCTTTGCCGGCCCGGAGACGGGTGCCTTCATCGTCAGCCAGGAATATCCGAGCTTCGCCGCATTCGCCGCTGCGTCGGCAAAAACAGCGGCGGACCCGGAATTCTCGGAATGGATCAAGGGCCTGGACAAGGTGCGCAAGATCGTTTCCGACAGCCTGTACCAGGAAATCTAAGCGGGTCGAACGTCGCTTGAACAGGGCGCCCGCGGTACCCCGCGGGCCTTCCCGAGCGAAAGACCGGTTGAGCGAACCGGTTATGCCGTGGCGACTTCTACCCGCGCATCGTTGTAGCAGGCACCCTCAGCGATATCGGCTTTATGGGTCGGCGCCAGAGCCGACACCGTCTGCCCGTTCGTGCTGGTCCGCAGCCACGCCCCTTTCTCCGAACTGACGACACCGCAGCGCACATCCGCCGTGATGCGCAAGGGCAGGAACACCTGCCCCAAGTCATTCCACACCTTGACTCGAGATCCATCGACCAGCCCGCGTGCCGCCGCGTCCGCCGGGTTCATTTCCAGCATCGGCGTGGCGTCATTGGCCGCAAGACCGCCAAACGTCGAGGTGATGCGCTGGTCGGAGGCCGGAGTAATCAACGTGAGCGGATAGCCTGAAGTGAGCGGCCGGTACGCGGGCAGGGCGGCGCCATAGCGCTCGCCGAGCGCGGCGGATTCGAGCTCCACCTTGCCGCTCGGCGTTCTTGGGCGGACGTTCTGGAACAGGACGGGCTCGTTGCCGGAGAACTCCATGCGGATCGCCCGATCGACGGGAACTTGGCTGCCCCGCATACCCTGCATGCGCGGGTCATCCGGATTCATCGCAGCGTCCATCAGCTCGGCATCGCTTTCCTTGAACGCGGCATCCGAATATCCAAAGGCTGCGGCAAGGCGGCGAAAGATCTCGGTATTCGGCAGGCTTTCGTCCACCGGCGCAATGACCGGTTCAGCCCGCTGCAGGTATTGCTGGCCGTAGGCGGCATAGATATCCGCATGCTCAAAGTGCGTGCAGGCCGGCAACACCACGTCCGCGTACGCCATGGAATCGGTCATAGCCACTTCGATACCCACGATGAACAGATCCTCGCGCGTCAACGCGAGCTTCATCCGATTTTGATCGGGATGCACGACCAGCGGATTGTGGTTGTAGATGAACAGGGCCTCGAGCGGCGGGTCCAGGGCCTCATCGAGCAACAGCCCGCCCACGTCGATGATGTTGAGGGTGCGCGTCTGCGGCGGGATGAAGTCGGTGCGGGTCAGGCGGTCGTAAGTCTTCGGAAATGCATGGCCGTTGCCGCCCACCAGCCCGCCGCCGGCGACGCCGAATTTGCCGGCAAGCGCCGGGAGCGCGGCGATGGCCCGGAGGCCCGAACCGCCGTTTTGATTGCGCTCCAGACCATTGCCCCAGGCGATGACGGCGGGCGACGCATCGCGGTACCAGCGCGCCAAGGTTCGAATGTCCTCGACCGGAACACCGCAGAGGTCGGCGGCGCGCTCGGGCGGGTAGGCGCGCGCGGCCGCCATGAAGGCATCGAAGCCGAGCACGTGTTGATCTATGAACGCATGATCGAGCGCGCCGAGCCGCTCCAGCTCCACGGCAATCGACCAGGCCAGCACCACATCCGTTCCGGGACGCACGGCTAAGTGTAAATGAGCCTGTTCGGCCACCTTGACCCGCCGTGGGTCGATCACCACCAGCCGCGCGCCCGAGCGCTTGGCGGCGTTGATCTGTCGCATGAGATGCAGATTGCAGCTGGTGGCATTGTTGCCCCAGACGATGATGAGCTTGGCGAGACTCACTTGCTGCAGCGGGGTGCCCGGGGTCGAGCCGAAGGTGGCGGCGTACGCCGTGCTGCGGATGCCGCCGCACAGAGGGCTGCGGTCCAACAGCGACGCCCCCATCCGATGAAAGAAGCGCAGGGACATGGAATCGCCGGCCAGCATGCCATGCGGGCCTGCATAGTTGAGCGGCAGCACGGCTTGCGGGCCGTAGCGGTCGATGATGCCGCCGACGCGGTCGCGTATGGTATGGAGCGCCTCATCCCACGAGATTCGCTCGAACTTGCCCGCACCCTTTGACCCCACGCGCTTCAGCGGATGGCGCAGCCGGTTGGGTCCGTGAACGAATTCGGGATAGTAATTGGCCACTTTGGCGCAAACGGCGCCGTGCGTGATGGGATTCGCCTTGGAACCCCGCACCGCGATCACCCGCTCGTCTGCCACCGTCACTGAAAGGCTGCAAGTATCCGGGCAATCGAGGGGGCAGACGCTCATTCGAGTTTCATTCACGCCGATTCCCTCTGTATTTGATAGGCTCAGCCTAACTCAAGCAACGACCCGTCGCCATGGATGAAACGGCTCGGCCGTAGGGACTATAGTCCAGCATGAATCATGCATTGCAATGTACCTGCGGAACTCTCAAAGGCCTGGTCAGCCATCCGGAGCGCGTGAAGCGCGTTGGTGCCCCGGTTGCGGTCCCGAGGATTCTCAGCGGCAGTGAACGAGAGGCGGTCTATAGGGCGGTTTGATTTACTCGAGGATGGAAGTCCAGGCTGATTGCAACAAAAAAACGGATAGGGAGAGGCGACAATGGAAAGCTCAGACGCGACTCTAGGTGCTGCGCCGGAACTCATCGCCGGCGGATCGGTACGCGTAACAAACTCGCAATTAGTGGTGACCGCCGCATCATTGGGCACGGTCTTCGAGTGGTACGATTTCTTCCTCTACGGCAGCCTCGCGGTCTTCTTCAGCGCGCTGTTCTTTCCGCCCGGCAATGAAACCGCGGCGTTTCTCGCGAGTCTCGCCACCTTTGGCGCGGGCTTCGCCGTACGGCCATTCGGCGCGCTGGTGTTTGGTGCGTTGGGGGACCGCATCGGACGCAAGCGCTGCTTCATGGTCACCATGGTGATGATGGGATTCTCCACCGTCATCGTCGGATTGCTTCCAACCTACGCGCAGGTGGGAGTCTGGTCCCCGGTCTTGCTGGTGCTGATGCGGTTGACCCAGGGCCTCGCCGTCGGAGGCGAGTATGGCAGCGCGGCCACTTACGTCGCCGAACATGCGCTGCCGGCTCACCGCGGCTATTACACGAGCTGGCTGCAGACGACGTCGACGATCGGGTTGCTGCTTTCCCTACTCGTCATACTCACGTGCCGTTTGACCTTGGGTGACGACGCATTCAAATCCTGGGGTTGGCGAATCCCGTTCCTGACATCCATTGTATTGCTCGCCGTATCGGTCTACATCCGGCTCAAGCTTGAAGAGTCACCCGTCTTTCAATCGATGAAGTTGGAGGGATGTACATCGAAATCCCCCATCCGCGAGAGTTTCGGCTCGTGGAACAACATGAAGGGAGTTCTCATCACGCTATTCGGCATTACGACCGGGATGACCGTGATTTGGTACGGCGCACAGTTCTACGCGCTGTTTTTCCTGCAAAGCACCCTGCAGGTCGATTACAAGACCAGCTACATGATCTTTGCCATCGGTTTGAGTTTGGGAACGCCGCTCATCGTTCTGTTCGGCGCGCTGTCCGATCGACTGGGGCGCAGACGCGTCATGATTGCCGGAATGCTATTGGGCGCCTTGACGTTGATACCGAGTTTTCACGCCCTGGCGAATTTCGCCAATCCCGATCTAGCGTCGTTCTCGAAACAAAACCCGATCGAGATCAGCGCCGAGAACTGTACGTTCTCGTTATTCGCGGCCCCGGTATCCGCCTGTGACAAGGCACGCAAGTTTTTCAGCCGCAATGGTCTATCGTACGCTTCCAGTCCGGGGCCGGCGGGCGGTGGCGTGGCCACCCGTATCGGGGCAACCAGGCTCACCGGATTCGACGAGTCCGCCTACAAAAAAGCGCTTGCTGACGCGGGATTCAAGGGCAACGCCGGGCACGTCAACATGGTGGGTGCCATCGCAGTCGTGGTCTGGCTGATGGCGCTGGTCGGCATGGTGTACGGGCCGATGGCGGCATTCATGGTCGAAATGTTCCCCGCGAGGATTCGCACGACCTCCCTGTCGCTGCCCTACCATCTGGGTGTCGGCATTCTAGGCGGCTTTCTCCCGTTCGTGGCCTCTGCCCTGGTGATCTACGCGGGCAACATCTACGCGGGTCTTTGGTATCCGGTCGGAATCGCCCTTGCCACAGCAGTCGTCGCACTCATGTTCCTGCCGGAGACCAAAGATCGGGCGATCAGCTGACCAGGTGGCGGAAGCGGCGCTCCCCATCGGCGGTGAATCTGAGGACGCGCGAGGCCTTCTCGCGCTTCGCCCAGCCGAGCGCGCACACTCGGGACAGCAGGGCGGCGCCGAGAGATCCCGCGAGGTGATAGCGCCGCTCGCTCCAATCCATGCACGGCCGGCAGAGCGTGCGGCGTTGCTGCACTACCAGTTCAGCATCAATACCCGCGTCCCTGAACCAAGCCACGCCGGCAGCACTCGGACGCAGGCCTTGCCGGGAAAATTCCAACAGGTCGTTGCGAACGAGCGATTCGTACGCCAGCACGCCAAGCTCACCGGCCATATGGTCGTAGCAGACTCGCGCCTTGCGCAGTGCCGGGTCGCGCGGACTGGACAGCAGGCGCACGGCGCCGGTTCGAAAGGCCACGCCGGTGAGCGACTCGAGCAGGCCCGCCACATCTGCGTCAGCCAGCCTGAAGTATCGATGGCGTCCTTGCTGATCGACCGTGATCAGCGATGCATCCAGCAGCTTCGACAGATGCGCGCTCATCGTTTGCTTGGTGACTCCGCCAATGGCCGCTAGCTCGGTTGCCGTGAGCGCCCGGTCGGCCATGAGCGCCGTTAGAACATCGGCTCGGGCGGTGTCCGCCAGCAAGGCGGCGATTCGGGCAATGTTCGGCCCTTCTTTCATAGTTCGACGTTAGACGAACCATTCTCCCGGTGCAAGCGATTAACATCGCCACATGAGCATCGCTTGCTTCATTCGCTATCGGATCGACCCGTTTCAGCGCGCTGAATTCGGGACGTACGCGGAAAATTGGGGACGGATCATTCCCCGCTGCGGCGGTGATCTGGTCGGCTATTTCCTGCCTCACGAAGGCACCAACGACATTGCCTGGGGCATCATCGAGTTCAAGTCGCTGGCGGACTATGAATCTTATCGCGCGCGTTTGAGGCAGGACGATGAGGCCAAACGCAACTTCGAGTGGGCGCGGACCAAGCGCTTCATTTTGAGGGAGGAGCGAACGTTTCTCGAAGCCGTGAAGAGGGGAGCGCCATGATCGCGCCCGCGTCAGCGCCGTCGCTGGCGCTCGCGAGCCACCCAAGCCTCCACATCCTCGAGCTTTCTCGGAATGGCGGAGGTCAGCAGCCGGTATCCTTGCTCGGTGATCAGGACTTCGTCCTCGATGCGCACCCCAAATCCCAGTGCCGGCAGATAGACGCCAGGTTCGACGGTAAACACGGCACCCACCGGGATGGGCCTCTCATAGTCCCCGGCGTCATGCACGTCGAGGCCCACGAAGTGGCCAAAACCGTGGATGAAATCCTTGAGATAGCCGGCGCGGCGCAGGGAGTCTTCCGCGACGTGCTGCAGCTCGGCCATGGAGACACCCGGCTTGATGGCGGCGAAGATATCCTCCTGTGCCTGGTATACCGCGCGATAGACCCGCGCCTGTTCCGCCGTGAAGTGTCCCGAGACGGGATAGGTGCGCGTCACATCCGAGGCGTAGCGGCCGTACTCCGCCGCGGCATCGGCGACCACCAGGTCGCCGCTCTGCAGAATCCGTGAGTTCTTATCCCAGTGCAACACCGCGCCGTTTGGGCCGCTGCCGACGATCGACGGATACGACAGCCCAGTGCCGCCGTTGGCAAAGAAGGCATATTCCAACTGCGTCTGCACATCACGCTCTGAGACCCCCGCCACCGTCGCTCGCGCAATCGCATTGTGGCCCTGCGCCGTGATGGCGATGGCCCGCTCCATCCTCTCGATTTCCTCGGGGCCGTGCGCGGATCGCAGAGCGGCGAGCAGTCCCCGCTTGTAGACAATCTTCAGACCGAATCGCCCGGCGAGGCGCTGCGCCAGTTCATCATCATTGCGGTCCACCTTGTCCATGCCGCCCGGCGCAATGATCGCGACGCAGTCATGGTGCAGCCCCGTATCCGCCAGCAGTTCGTCCGGCGAACCGCGCCGCACGCGATCCACGCCATATTTGATTACCAACTCCGGCGATACAGGATCCCGCGGTCCCGTCCAGCGCTCCGCCTCGGGGTCCCTGGCCTTCAGGAACAGCACCACCTTGCGGTATGGCGACTGCGGCTGAAGGACGAGGTGCGCGCCCGGCTCGTTGATGCCGGTCAGCCAGTAGAAATCCGCGTCCTGGCGGTAATCCTCCGTGATCCCATTGACCTCGCCCTGGGAGGAAATCACCGCCGCGCACTCGCCAAGCTCCGCGAGCACGCGCGTCCTGCGCTGCTGGTAAACGGCCACGGGCAGCTCCGCCGGCGGCGATGGGTTCGGGTGTTGAAAGCCCGTATTCAGGGCCGCCGCAAACAAAAGCGTGGAGAGCATGGGGGAATCATCCTATGGATAGGCAGTGAGCGGGCGAGGGTATATCTTATCGCCAGAATTTCCAACGATGGGTCAGGGTCATTCATGCCGACCAGGCGTTCATTCCTCCGCACCGTAGCGGGCGGCATCGCGCTCGCCCATGCGGGGTGGCCGGCACGCCGGGCGCGGGCGGATCTGCCCCAAGGAGCCTTGGACTCCGCGGCCCGCGACACGCTGCCCGGCAAGCGACCCCTCATCAAGCGATCCTTCCGGCCCCCGAATTACGAATCGCCGCTGGAATACTTCGAGGATCCCATCACGCCCAACGACGAATTCTTCGTTCGCTGGCATCTTGCGAATATCCCGCGCATCGACGCCGACGCGTGGCGCCTGCAGGTGGGCGGGGACGCGGCCGAGCGGGGATTTGAACTCACCTTGAGTCAGCTGCGCCATGAATTCGAGCCCGTAGAGCTCACGGCGGTCTGCCAATGCGCCGGCAATCGGCGCGGATTCTCGCAGCCGCACGTTCCGGGCGTGGAGTGGGGATCGGGCGCGATGGGGAATGCGCTTTGGAAGGGCGTGCGTCTGAAAGACATCCTCGCGCGCGCCGGCCTGAAAAAAGAGGCGGTGGAAATCGCCTTCAACGGCGGCGACCGAGCGCCGCTCGAGGCGACGCCGGCGTTCGAGAAGAGCATTCCGGCGTGGAAGGCGCTGGATGAGAACACCTTGGTCGCCTTTGAAATGAACGGCGCGCCCCTGCCACACTGGAATGGATTTCCGGCGCGCGTGGTCGTGCCGGGATGGTCGGCAACCTATTGGATGAAACAAGTGGTGCGCATCCGCGCACTGGCGCAGCCGCTCAGCAGCTTTTGGATGAACACGGCGTATCGAATTCCGAAGGGCAGGTATCCGATCATCGATCGATTCACTTCGCAGGAATCGGAAACCACCACCCCGATCACCGAGATTCTCGTCAACTCGCTCATGACCAATGCCGGGGACGGACGGCGCTTTGCGGCCGACCAACCGGTCTTGATCAAGGGCATCGCGTGGGACGGCGGGTATGGCGTTCGAACCGTGGAGGTATCCATCGACGAAGGTCGCAGCTGGCAGGGCGCGGAGCTTGGCGAGAGCCAGGGAAAGTATGCGTTCCGCACCTGGCAATTCACGGGCGCGCCGCGCGGGGCCGGCCGCCTGTCCGTCATGGCGCGAGCCAGCAATGCGCAGGGCACGGCGCAGCCGTCGGAGCTCATTTTCAACGGCGCGGGTTATCACAACAACGTCGTGCAGAAAATCCTGCTCGACATCAGCTGAGCACGACGGGGTGACCATGAACGGCCGAATCGGCTCGATGCTGCTCCTGGGCCTGCTGGCAGCAGCGGCACAAGGCGGCGAAACCTCGGTCACGCTCGCGAGCGGGGAGGGGATGGCGCTGGTCCAATTGCGCTGTTCCACCTGCCATAGCCTGGACTACATCCTCATGAACTCATCATTCCTCGCCCGCGCCGGCTGGGAAGCGGAAGTTCGCAAAATGATGAAGGTCATGGGCGCGCCGATAGCGGAGACCGACGTGGCTGTCATCGTCGACTATCTCACCCAGCACTATGGAGCCACGTAGCGTGTTGCAGCGGCATGCACGAATCGCCGGGATTGTTTGCATGGCGGCCCTGCTGTCGTGGCGCGCGGCCGCGGCGCAGCCCTCCGGCAGCGGGCCGCGAATTGCGTCCGATGCCATCAGCGGTACCGTCAAGAGCGCGCGCGGCGCGGAAGCCGGCGTTTGGGTCATCGCCGAATCGCGGGAATTTCAGACGCGCTTCGCCAAGATCGTGGTCACGGACGAGCTCGGCCGCTACCTGATTCCTGAATTGCCGCGCGCAAAGTACCGTGTCTGGGTGCGCGGCTACGGCCTCGCCGACTCGCCCAAAGTCGATGCCAGCCCGGGGAGTCATCTCGATCTTGCGGCCGTCATCGCTCCGGATGCCGCGACCGCGGCCAAGGCCTATCCGGCCGCGTACTGGTACGCGATGATGAAAATTCCCGAGGAGGCGCAAGTCGCCGGGCTGACGGGGGGCCGCAATGGCTACCTGATGTGGATGAAGAACATGGGGTGCGTTGGCTGTCATCAGCTGGGAAATCTGGCGACGCGCACGCTGCCGGCATCCCTGGGCACTTTCAAGTCGTCGCAGGAAGCGTGGCTGCACCGCGTGCAGTCGGGGCAGGCCGGCGCGCAAATGATCAACATCGCGCAAGGCGCCCTCGCGGGCATTCCCATTCGGTATCTGGCGGACTGGACCGACCGCATCGCCGCCGGCGAACTTCCGGCGGCGACTCCGGCGCGGCCGAGCGGCATGGAACGCAATGTCGTCGCCACGGTGCGCGACTGGTCCGACGGCAAGGCGTATTTGCACGATATCTCGGGAACCGATCGGCGTGATCCAACGGTCAACGGCCATGGACTGCTGTACGGCGCCCCGGAATTGAGCACCGACAATTTCCCGGTGCTCGATCCGCAGCGCAATCTCGCCAGCACATTCAAGGCGACGGTGCGTGATGCGGACACGCCGACGACTCACGACGATCCAGTGCTGGGACCCTCGCCGTACTGGGGCACGGAGCGCATCTGGGACAGCAAGGCCGATGCGCACAATCCGATGCTCGATCGATCCGGCCGCGTGTGGTACACGGCGCGAATTCGGGCCGCGGACAACCCTCCGTTTTGCAAACAGGGCTCGAGTCACCCGTCGGCCAAGGCCTTTCCCATCGGCACGTCGGAGCGCCAGCTGGCCGTCTATGCCCCGCAAAGCGGAAAATACACATTCGTCGACACCTGCTTCAGCACTCATCATCTGCAATTCTCCGAAGACGCGAACGATACGCTGTGGACCAGCGGCGGGCATGAGGTCATCGGATGGCTCGATACCAAGAAATTCGATCTGACCGGCGATGCGGCCGCCGCTGAAGGATGGGCTCCCCTGGTGCTGGATACCAACGGCAATGGCAGGCTCGATCCCTGGGTCGAACCGGGTCTCCCCGCGGATCCCGATCATGATCAGCGCCTGGCCGTGAGCTTTTACGCGGTCATGCCGAACCCGGCGGATGGCAGCATCTGGGGATCGGTGGCGTTTCGCTATCCCGGCGCGGTCATTCGATTCGATCCGGCAACGCGCCTGAGCGAACTCTACAATGTGCCCGCCCCCGGCTTCGGCGTACGCGGCGCCGACATCGATCGCAACGGCATCGTGTGGGTGTCCTTGGCGAGCGGGCATCTGGGGGAGTTCGATCGGCGCAAGTGCCGGGGTCCGCTCAACGGGCCGACCGCAACGGGCGATCATTGCCCCGAGGGCTGGACATTCCATCGCTTGCCGGGTCCGGGCTTCGTGAACGTGCCGCAAATGAGCGTCGAATCGAGCTATTACACCTGGGTGGATCAGCATGACACGCTGGGGTTGGGCGCGAACGTCCCCATCGCCACGGGCAATCTGTTTGACGGCGTACACGCCCTGGTCGGCGGACAGTTCGTGACGCTGCGCATTCCGTATCCGCTCGGATTTTATGCCAAGGGTGTCGATGGCCGAATCGACGATGCGGCCGCGGGCTGGAAGGGACGCGGCCTGTGGATCACGAGCGGAGACCGGACGCCCTGGCACAAGGAAGGAGGCAAGGGCACCAAACCGCTGGTCGTCCACTTTCAGCTGCGCCCCTCGCCCTTGGCTGATTGAGGTTCGCGCGCGGGTCCATGTCCGAAGGGCCTCCCACACTGGTATACGACGGCGGCTGCGGCATCTGCCGCGACTGGGTGGATTATTGGCAGGAACTGACTCGCGGGCGGGTGATTTACCGGCCGTATCAGGAGGCCGCGCCGGAATTTCCGGCAATCCCGCCGCAGGCGTTTCAGCGCGCCATTCAATTGATCGAGGCCGACGGGCGCGTGTACTCGGGCGCGGCTGCCACATTTCGCGTTCTGCGTCATGCACCGGGACGCGCTGCGTGGTGGTGGTGCTATGCGCATCTGCCCGGATTTGGGGCCATCAGCGAATGGGCGTACGCATTCCTGGCGCGCAGGCGAGGCCTATTAAGCGGTAGTACGAAATTTTTCTGGGGACCTAAGCTGCGGGCGGAAAACTATGCGCTCGTCAGCTGGGTTTTTCTGCGGTTGTTCGGCGCGATCTATGTGGCGGCATTCGCATCGCTCGGCGTGCAGATCTTAGGATTGGTGGGACACGCTGGAATCCTGCCGGTGGGCGACTATCTCGCGGCCGCACACAAGACCCTCGGCAACTCGGCGTACCGGCTGTTGCCGTCCCTGTTCTGGCTGAACTCGAGCGACGCCGCATTGGTCGCAGGCACGGTCGTCGGCGTGCTCCTCGGATTGCTCGTGGTCGCCGGCCGATGGACGCGGCCGGCGCTCATCGGACTGTTCGCGCTCTACCTGTCCTATGTCTATGCCGGGCAGGAATTCATGAGCTTTCAGTGGGACACCCTGCTGCTCGAGGTGGGATTCTTGGCCATATTTCTCACCGGCGGATCGAGGATCGTGGTCTGGCTGTACCGCCTCCTGCTGTTTCGCTACCTGTTCCTGGCGGGCGCCGTGAAGCTGCTGTCCGCGGACCCGACATGGCATGACTTGACGGCTCTCGAGTATCACTTCTGGACGCAGCCCCTGCCGACCCCGCTCGCCTGGTACGCCGCGCAGCTGCCCGTCTGGCTGCTGCGCGCCGGCACCGCCGCCACTCTGGTCATCGAGCTGGCCGTCGTGTTCTTGATCTTTCTGCCGCGGCGCTTGCGCGCCGCCGCCGCGTGCGGCGTGCTGCTGCTGCAGTTTCTGATCATGCTGACGGGCAATTACAATTTTTTCAATTTGCTCACGATGCTGCTGTGCGTGTTCCTGTTCGACGACCAGGCGCTGCGCCATTGCATGGCGCGCAGCCTTGAGGCCCGGGCACAAAGCCGTGCGCCGCGGACCGGACGCGCGGCAACCGTCATCGCGGCCGCGCTCGCATTCATCGTGGTACCGGCCGGCGTGAACCGCATCCGGCAGACGGTGTGGCACGCGGATCTGCCGCTGCTCGGCGTGCTGACGCGGGCGATTTCGCCCTGGTTCATCGTCAATCCCTATGGGCTGTTCGCCGTCATGACCACCACCCGGCCGGAGATCGTGATCGAGGGTTCGGCCGACGGCAAGGACTGGCGCGAATATGTCTTCCGTTACAAACCGGGGCCGACCTCCAGGCCTGCACGCTGGAACATCCCGCACCAGCCGCGGCTCGACTGGCAAATGTGGTTCGCCGCGCTCGGCGGCGTCAGGGACAATCCCTGGATCATCGGCCTCATGTGGCGCCTGCTGGAAGGAAGTCCGAGCGTGCTGGCATTGCTGGATTTCAATCCGTTTGCCGATGCTCCTCCGAGGTACGTGCGGGCGGTGCTCTACGACTATCGCTTCGCGGATCGAGGAACGCGCATTCCAACACGTCAGTGGTGGGTGCGCCGCCCCGAGGGACTGTACTTTCCCGAGGTCAGTGCGGCCGACTTCAAGCGTTCAAACGGGAGTATCCTGGAGTAGAGCAAGGCATCCATAAGACCAATCGAAGGGGAGCACCATGGCCGAAAGCGTATACAAGATCATCGAATTGGTGGGCACGAGCAAGGAATCGTGGGAAAAGGCGGCGGTCGCGGCCGTCAACAAGGCCGGCAAGACTCTGCGCGACCTGCGAGTCGCCGAAGTAGGGCGCTTGGACATGCAGCTCAAGAACGGCAAGGTCGACGCGTTCCGCGCCCGGGTGACCGTGTCGTTCAAGTACGAGGGCGGCACATGATTTCGCGGTAGCCGGGCAACGGCGTTCCTTTCAGACGGGTCGCGTGGCGATGAACAGAGCCGCTTCGGCGCGTACCCAGTCCATGAAGGTCTTGGCCCCTGGCAGATGCTGGGCGCGAGGCGGGCAGACCAGCCAATAGCTGCGGTCGAATTTCACCGCGCGGCCGGCGGCGACGAGGCTGCCGCAGTGGACCTCGTCGGCCACCAGGCACCATCGCGCCAGCGCCAATCCTGCGCCGCGGACCGCCATGCGAACCACCGCTTCCGAATCCTCGAACACGGCGCCGCGAAATTCGCCCGCATAATGATCGGCGCGGCCATCGAATAGCCACCCGGTCCACGGTTCGCTGACGCTGTGCACGAGTGGGTAGCGCTTGAGGTCGTGGGCCGTGGTTACCGGGCCGAATTTTTCGTAGAGGGCCGGGGAACATACGGGCAGGAGCCACTCGTCCAACACCTTTTCGGCCCAGACGTTCGGCCAGCCGCCCACGCCAAAGCGAATCGCGAGGTGAAAATCCTCCTTCACGAAGTCGACCGCGTCGGCGGAGGTGTGGATGTGCAAGTCGACCTCGGGGTGGTCGGCGCGGAAGCGTGCAATTCGGGGCAAGAGCCACAGCTGCAAGAAAGAGGTCAAGGTCGTGACTCGCAGCGGCCCCGCCAGGCGATCGAGACGCACGTCGTCGACGGCGCGTTCCATTTCCTCGAGCGCATGCTGAACCCGGGGAAGCAGGGCCGAGCCCTCGGTGGTCAACAGCACCTGGCGGCCGTTGCGCCGAAACAGAGGCCGCGCCAGATACTCCTCGAGCGCGCGAATTTGCAGACTGGCGGCGCTTGCGGTCACGCCGAGCGCGTCCGCGGCGCGCGTAAAGCTCAGGTGCTGGGCGACGGACACGAAGACGCGCAAGCTGCCCAACGGCAGCCTGCGCAGGGGCTTGATCGCCCCCCGGACGGAACCGGCGGACTTGCGTCGGCCTTCGATGACTTTACGTGTGGCGATGCCTTACCTTCCCGGCTACTTTTGCGACGATGATGCCAAGACCGTCGACGCCCGTCGATCCGATGGCCACGAGTGTACGCGATGGTAGGCCGTAAGTGCCGGCCGATCCACCGCAGCGACGGCTCGATCGATGGACTGCGCCACACAGCTGCGCCATGACGGCGAGGTCATATGCGAGCCCGGGGGCTGCGGGTCGCCGCAGACGCCCTGCGCCGCGTGGCGGATGCGCCGATAGAGAGCGGCGGCACCCTGCGCAGTATCGACATTCAAATCGCCGAAATGAACGCTGGTTTGGTTGACTTCCGCCGCGGCCGGCGCCGTGGACTCGGCCGCGCGCGCATCGCTCAGCCACATCCCCGCCAGCAACACAATCGCGGCATTGATCCAGATACCTGCTTTGTTCGACATGTTCAGCTCCTGTCATATTGAGAATCATCCGGCGCCGGCAGCGCCTGAGCACAGAATGCGCGGCTGCGGCAGGCGCGGCGTTCGAAGAGCTCAAGACGCATTGAGGTTTCCTCAAGGACGCGTGGCGCTTCGGTAGAATGCGGCCATGCGGCGTCTGCTTCGGTGGTTCAAGAGTAAGATCGCGGTCAAGCTGCCGGCGTTGCCGGCCTTGGCGCGGCCGCTCGCTCGCAGCCGATTTCTCTCGGCGCGATTCAAGGATCCAACGGCCGAGACGCTTTTCAAACTCGACCCGCGCCCCGAGCTCGGCTATCGGCTGTACGTACCGGGCGGCTCCTCGCGCCGGCACAGCCTGCCGCTCATCGTCATGCTGCACGGATGCCGGCAAGATTCGCTCACGTTTGCCGAGGGCACGCGCATGAACACGCTGGCCGAGGCGGCGCGCTGCGCGGTGTTGTATCCGGAGCAAAGCACCCAGGCGAATCCATTGCGTTGCTGGAATTGGTTCGACCAGGCCTCGATCGCGGGCCGCGGCGAGGCCGCTTTCATCGCGCATCTGATCGACAAAGTGGTCAAGCGCCGGCGAATCGATCCTCAGCGCGTCTATTTGGCGGGGATGTCGGCCGGCGGCGCCATGGCCTGCCTATTGGCCATCCGCCACAGCCGGCTGTTTGCCGCCTGTGCCATTCACTCCGGGATCATGTACGGCGCCGCCGCTTCACCCATGCAAGCGCTGTCCGTGATGCGCTCCGGAGCGGCGCCCACGTCCGTCACCGCCGCGCGGAAACTCGTGCGCGAAGCGGGCGCATCCGGAATCGCGGTGCCGACTCTGGTGATCCACGGCGACCGCGACACGACGGTCAATCCGGTGAATGCGGATCAAATCATCGAACAGATGAAAGAGTGCATTGAATTCGCCGATCCGGCCGCCGGTGCCGTGCTGGCGGGCAGCCACGTGCACATCGCCACCGAGGGCCACGCCTACCGGCAGCAGGACTACACGCAGCAGGGGCGGCTCATGCTGCGAAAAATACTCGTCGATGGATTGGGTCATGCGTGGAGCGGCGGCGACAGCCGCCTTGAGTTCAACGACGCCCAGGCGCCGGACGCCGGCCAGCTCATCCTGGATTTCGTGATGTCGCACCGGCGCGAAGTCCACACAATCGCCGCCGCGAGCGTGGGATAGCGAGGTCAATGGTCGAGCTACGGCTTCGGCGCGTTCCGCAATGTACCGTCTCGAATTACATTCGCGAGCAACACATCGACCAGGGTGCCGCCGTTGGCGCCGCCGCCGGCCACGATGTCCGGCACCAATTTGACGCCGGACTTGGCCAGAGCTTCGGCCACTTGCACCACGGCGTAGTTGCCCGACTCCATCGAGGCGATCTTGAGTTTGATCACTTCGGCTTCGGCACCGCCGACCGCCCGGGTCTTTGAGGCCTCCGCGTCGCCAACGGTGCGCACCACCGTGGCATCGGCCTCGGCGTTGATCGTCTTGGCGCGCGCCTGACCTTCGGCCGATTTGACGCTCGCCTGGGCATTGAAATCCGCGATGGCGACTTGCCGTTCTGCATCCACGACCTTGGCCTGCGTGACGGCCAGTGCGTTGGCTTGTTCGAGCTGCTGGCGCACCACTTGCGCCAGCCGCTGCGTCTCGTAGGTCACCCTCTCCTGTTCCGCAAGCTTGCGATCGGTGAGCGTCTTCATCAGTTCATCCGGCGGCACAATGTCGCCGATGAGGGTATCGACAGCGCCGACGTTGTACTCCTTGAGGGCCATGGAGATGGCATCGCGCGCCTCGCCCTGGCGTACCGAGCGATTTTTCAGAAAATCGATGATATCGGAGCCCTGGGCCGCATTGCGGAAATAGTTGCCTATCGTGGGCTCGAGCACCTGGGTAACCAGGGCGGACATGTCGCCGAATCGGGCGATCACCTTCGGCGCGTCATTACGCGGAATGTGGATGATCTGCGAGACATCCAGATTGAACTTGAAGCCGTCCGCCGATCGGACCGTAATCGTGGACAGATTCGCGTCGAGGCGGTGCGCTTCGGTCTTGCCGGTCGCCCAATTGAGAACCACATTGGCCGTGGGCACGTTCGTCACTTTGTGGGTGTACGGATTAATCGGATACTTGCCGGGGTCGAGCGGCTCGACCCACACGCCTTTCTCGCCGCGGCTGACGAGGTTCCCGTGCTTGAACGCATCGCCCGTCACGTCCTTGCCTTCCTTGCCGACGAAGGCGATCACCACTCCCACATGGGCGATGGGCACTTCGGTCATATCGACCATCTCGATCGTCGCGAAGCGTGGATTGATGAAGTAGCGGCCTGCGAGCAGCACCTGCTCCTGCAATCCCTTGCTGCCCTTGCCGTCGACAAAGACCTGAGGACTCTGAAACATGTTGTGCCCGTCGACCACCGGCCCGGCAATCTCGCCGGCGGCCAACGAGAGGCCTTCTCGCGTGGTGACGACTCCGACCTTATTGTCGGGAATGTCGACCGCATCGGCCAGCTGCACCGAAAACATGAAGGGATTGATTCGATAGGTGCCGGGGGCAATGATGGCCATCTGCGGGCCGCGCTCGCCGCCGCCGGCCATGAACGCCGACGCGTCCTGGAAAGAATCGCACGCGACGTGGCGTGCAATGATACGGCCGTCGCACAGAGGTTTGCCGTCGCGCGCCTCAATGACGCCGATTTCTCCCGGCGGCACGACGATCGCATCGTTCAGGGTGACGGTGAAGAGCAGGGTGTTGATGCGGTAAGTGCCGGGGGGAATCACTCCCATTTGCGGGCCGCGCTGGCCTTCGTTCTGCAAGAATGCACGGGCATCCTGGAAGGAATCGCAGGACACCAGCTGCGCCACGATTCGCCCGCTCGGCAGCGGTTCACCATCGCAGGCCTCCACGCAGCCCACCTTTCCCGGGGGTACGGTGAAAAATTTGACCAAATCGACCTGGTACTGCCAGGGCCACAGGCCCAGATGCAGGCCGGGGGGCAGCGTATCCGCCTGGTATCCGGCCTCGCCGTTCAACGCGACGATCCGCCCGGCCGGGAGGCGCCGATTCTTGCCGAAAAGCACAAATTTCTTCGTCATGACGCCGACGCTGTCGTCCGGAACAATGATGACGCCGCAGAGCGCAAGCACCCAGCGGTAGCACAGCGCCAGAATGATCGCGGCCAATACGCCGGCGAGGATTTGCCAGTGATTCAAAACATAGTCCATGTCATTCGTCCCTAATTCAAGGCGGGTCCATCTCGATTCACGCGCCGGGCAGAGGAGTAATCAGGTCGGCGTCGTTGTTCTTCGGCGTATTGACGCGCTTGCCGACCGGCGTCGCCACCAAATGGGTGTCGGGATATTGCTTGAGCACCCGGAAGGCTTCCTCGGGCGTGGCGGCGAGCCAGGCATCGCGGTCTTCCTTGGCGAGAATGGCGGGCATGCGGTGCTTGACATTGTGTATTTCGGTCATGAGCTGATTCGCCGGCAAGGTGATAATGGTACACG
Organism: Steroidobacteraceae bacterium; assembly: GCA_035314705.1. Lineage (GTDB taxonomy): Bacteria > Pseudomonadota > Gammaproteobacteria > Steroidobacterales > Steroidobacteraceae > Bog-1198. The sequence goes on from DATFZF010000016.1 coordinate 65,708, forward strand.
ACTCGACCGTGCCGCCGTCAGCGCGGATGGACGAATCCCAGAGCCCCGCAAATGCGAAAATTTCCTGATCATTGGTTTGAATGTAATACGGCTGCTTGCTTTTGCCGTCTGGCAGCAGGTGCCATTCGTAAAAGCCGGTGGCGACGATGGCGCAGCGGCGGCCGCGTTGCCACGGACCACGCCAGGCCGGGGCTTCAGTAATCTTTTCAACGGTGGCATTGATCGTGGAAAACTTGGGTTGAACCCCCTTGGCCCAATAGGGAATCAGGCCCCAATGCAGAAGAGCACCGCTGCGCTCCCCGCGCTCATTCATGCGGACGGCGGGGACATCCTGGGTGGGAGCGACGTTGTAGCTCGCGGGGAAATGCCACTCCGTGCGCACGAGATTGAATTCGCGCTCGATCGAGGCATCGTCTGGGGATACATAGCGCCCGCACATGGGGTAAGTCTATATGGGTTCGGTGCAGGCTGCCGGCCGTGCCGGATCTAGGTATCATCCAACCCAAGCGCATGCCTTCAAGGGACACCATGAAAACGGGCACGATGGAATTTGACGGCGTCGAGTATCCGGACGGCAACGCGTCGGATAGCAACGCGCTCGGATTGATGCAGGGATCGCCGCCGCCGCCGGAGAAGCGGATCCGATTCGAAGATGACTGTTATCTGGACTTCCCGCAGATCCGCTGGAGCCTGTCGCATATGCGCGAACTGGTGCCGAACGTCGCGGTGTGGCGGGGCGCCGGGCCGCCGAGCGACTTGGGCGTCGCCGCCCGCGACAGCGAGGCCTCGATCGACGCGCTGACCTTTGACGACTTGCAGGGCCGCCGGCTGACCTGGACGGACTCGCTGTCGCAGACCTACACCGACGGCATCCTGGTGATGCACCGGGGCGCGCGGGTTTACGAGCGCTATTTTGGGGCGTTGCAGCCGCAGCGGCCGCACACTTGCTTTTCCATCACCAAGTCCTATGCGGCGACGCTGGCGGCAACCCTGATTCATGAGGGTGCATTGGACGAGGGCCGGACCGTTGCGCATTACCTCCCCGAAATGGCGGCGACCGCGTATCGGGATGCGACGCTGCGCCAGGTGCTCGACATGCAAATCGGCGTCGACTACTCGGAAAATTATGCGGATCCGCAGGCGCACATCTGGGATTACTCACGCGCCGGCGGGCTGCGGGCGCGCCGCGCGGGCTATACGGGTCCGAGCAATTATTACGAATACCTCGTCACGCTGCGCAAGGCGGGAGAGCACGGCGCCGCGTTCGACTACAAGACCGTCAACACGGAAGTTCTGTGCTGGGTCATGAAGCGCGTCACCGGCGTCCCGCTCGCGGATATGCTGAGTGAGCGCATTTGGTCCCGGATCGGCTGCGAGGAGGATGGCTACGTGGCGGTCGATTCAATCGGCGTGGCCATGGGCGGCGGCGGGCTGAACGCAACCTTGCGCGATCTGTGCCGATTCGGGGAACTCATGCGCTGCGAAGGCGCCTGGGGGTCTGATCAGGTGCTTCCCGCCGCGGTCGTCCACGATATTCGGCGCGGGTCCGACCCCGCCAAATTCGCCCCTGCCGGATACACCCTTCTGCCCGGATATTCGTACCGCGACATGTGGTGGGTTGCGCACAACTCCTTGGGCGTGTTCGAGGGCCGCGGCATCCACGGTCAGCGTCTGTACATTGCACCCCAGGCCGAGGTAGTGATCGCGCGCTTCGCTTCTCATCCGATCGCGACCAGCGCGGCCAACGATCCGGTAACGCTGCCGGCCTTTGCGGCGCTGTGTCAACTGCTGATGAACAGATGACACGCGGTATTTTAATTGCGCCGCTCTGCGGCGTGGATCAGTATAGCCATCTCATTTCGATTTTTGAGGACGAACCGCCATGAGATCCATCGCCGGCTTCTTCGCCATCGCCCTGCTGCTGACCGCGAGCCTAGCCCGCGCCGACGACTATTCGGACACGACGGCGCTGTTCAAGAACGCGGGAGACAGCGCGAATTTTTTCAAGAAGTGTTACGGCTACGCGGTGTTTCCGACGGTAGGCGAAGGCGGCTTCATCGTCGGCGGTGCGCGCGGCAAGGGCCGGGTGTTCGTGCACGGCAAGGTCGTGGGCGATACGACCATGACTCAGGTGAGCGTGGGCTTCCAAGCCGGCGGCAAGGCCTACAGTCAAATCATTTTTTTCCAGGACAAGCGCGCGCTCGATGAGTTCACATCGGGCTCGTTCGAGTTTGCCGCCGGTGTCAGCGCCGTGGCGATCACGGCGGGTGCTTCGGCAAGCGCGGGTACGACGGGTGCGTCGTCCGGGGCGAGCGGCGGGAAGAAGGACGCCACCACGTCGGGAGACGATTATCAGAAGGGCATGGCGGTGTTCACCATCGCCAAGGGCGGTCTCATGTACACCGCGACCGTCGCCGGCCAGAAATTCAGCTACACACCGCGCTAGGGAAATTGACCGTGGCCAACCATTCTCGCAGCGCCACGGCGACCGCGTCGGGGCGTTCGAACGGCGCCATGTGACCCGCTCCATGGATCTCGAACAGGGTGGCGTGCGGAATTCTGCGGCGCATGGTTTCGTGCTGTGAAATCGGCGACCAGGTATCCTCGCTGCCGCTGAGCAGCAGCGTCGGCACGGCGATGGTCGGGAGCACCGGCAGCGCATCCGGCCGATTCAGCAACGCGTTGATCTGGCCGGCATAGGAATCGGGGGTCGAGCGTCCGACCATGGCCGTCAAGCGGGCCATCAGCTCTTGGGTGCGAGAGCCGCCGGCCATCATCGGCGGCAGCCATTCGGCCGCGAGGGCCGCCATGCCGCGCTCGTACGCCGCTCGCAGCAGGAGGCCGCGACTCTGTGGTTCGCCGTCGCGGACGGTGTGCACGCCGGTATTGAGCAGGGCGAGGCCGCAGACCCGCTCGGGCGCCAAGCGCATGATCTCGAGCGCAACCCGCCCGCCCATGGAATGTCCCGCCACGGCAAAGCGCTCGGGAGCCGTCTCCAATACATGCTCCGCCATGGCGGGTATGGATGAGAATCCGCCAAAGGATATGACCCGCACATTGGCCGCGTCCTTGAGCCGCTCCGGGATATCGGCCCAGATGGTCTCGTCGCACAACAGTCCTGAGAGGAGCAGGAGCGGCCGCGGCACAGGAGTTTGCTCGTGATTCATGACGCCTCACTGTAGCATCGGCAGGGGACTGATCGCAGGGGAGAGTCTTTTGGCCACCGATATTCATCAAGCCGTGCGCGATGCCTGTCTCTGGCTGCCGGAGGCCGAAGAGTTCGTTTCGCACGGCTCCCCCAATTTCAGAGTTCGCGGCAAGACTTTCGCCACGTACGCGGTCAATCACCACGGCGACGGACGCGTCGCCCTGTGGCTCAATGCAGTGTCCGGCTTGCAGGAATTGCATGTGGGTGCGGAACCCGTGCATTTCTTCGTTCCGCCCTACGTCGGGCCGCGCGGCTGGCTGGGCGTCGTTCTGGATCGGGGTATTGCGTGGAAACGGGTCGCCGCGCTGGTGCGCGAGGCCTACGAAAAAGTAGCGCCCCCGGAACTTCGGGCGTTGATCGGCAGGACACCGGCGCTCAAAGCCCCCCGCAAAACGCTGTCTGCGAGCGAAATCGACCCCATGAAGTCGCCGCGCGCGCTGGCGGTGCTCAAAAATTTTCGTAAGCTCTGCTTAGGGCTGCCAGAATCGTGCGAGAAGCGGCAATTCGGCCACCCGGTATGGCAGGCAGGCAAGAAAACGTTCGCATGGGCGCGTTATGAGGGACCTCAGCTCACGCTGTGTTTTTGGGTGGGCGTGGATCAACAAGGTCTGCTGACCGCCGACCCGCGCTATCGCCTGCCGCCGTACATGGGCCACAACGGTTGGATCGCACTCGATGTCGGCGCGGACTGCGATTGGGACGAAATCGCCGGCTTGACCCTGCAGAGCTATCGGCATTTCGCACTGAAACGGATGCTGCTCAAACTGCCGCCGGCTTAAGCTTCGCGGCCGGAAATGCTTGCCGCAGCATCCATGGCCAGCGCCAGGGCGCCAAGAACGCCGGCGTGAACCCCGAGCTCGGGCGGGACAACATATCGATCGATGCCGGCGAGGAGCTGATCGCGATCGATGTAGCCGCCCAGCCAGCGCTGCATCCGCCGGCGCACCAGCGGCAATAAGCGCGCCTGACTCATGACGCCGCCGCCCATGACGATTCGCTGCGGCGAGAGCGTCACGACGAGCTGCGCGCACAATTGGCCGAGATAATCCGCCTCGATTTCCCACTGCGGATGCGCCTCATCGAGCTGCTGCAGCGACGCACCCGTGCGGGCGAGAATGGCCGGGCCCGAAGCGACGCCTTCGAGGCAATCGCCGTGAAATGGACACACCCCGTCGAAGGCCAGATCGAGGGCATGGCGCCGCGGATAAATGTGACCGATCTCCGGATGCATGAGGCCGTGAATCGGCGCGCCGTCCACGATCACGCCTCCGCCGATTCCCGTGCCGATGGTGACGTACACCAGGTTCTTGACGTCCCGCGCCGAACCCCACCGATGTTCGGCCAGAGCCGCCGCATTGACGTCGGTGTCGAAACCGATGGGACATGAGAATGCACGCGCCAGCGTGCCCACGATGTCGGTGCCGCTCCATCCCGGCTTCGGGGTGGGTCCGATGAATCCATAGCGCGCGCCCGTCCGGTCGAGTTCGACGGGTCCAAAGGAACCGACGCCGATTCCGGCGAGCTTGCCGAACCGGCTGCTGTGTTCCTCCAGGAAGGCGCGCACTTTTCCCAGCGTGGAGATCGGATCGGTGGTGGGAAAGCGCACGTCGGCGTGAATCTTCCCCCGCTCGTCGCCGACGGCGCACACGAACTTCGTCCCGCCGGCCTCGACGCCACCAAAAAAACGGCGCTCATCAGTCATTTCGGATTCTCAGGATTGCCGCGCGCAGGAATGCTTCGGACAGGATAGCGCAATGGCGCGGTCCCCTGGATTACTGACCATATATATTGTTTGTATTTACAATGTATTACAGATTGTTTCTCGACTTGATATCGAACCCGATGGGCGATGCAATCGCCGCCGCGCGGCGGTGATGTAGAGTAGAGCTTTGACAGTGAGCGATCGAGTATGAACGCAATCCTCGAACCGGAACTCAGCTCAGCGCTGCCAAGCGCGGCGTCGCGCGCCATGATCGAACGGCTGATCGCGTTCAACACCGTGTCGCGCGACTCGAATTTGGGATTGATCGAATGGGTTCGCGACTACCTGCACGGCTTCGGCGCGACGACCCGATTGACCCACGACGCAACCGGCAAGAAGGCGAATTTGTTCGCCACCCTGGGCGATGCAAAGCAGCCCGGACTGATCCTGTCGGGTCATACCGACGTGGTGCCGGTGGATGGTCAGAACTGGGATACGGACCCGTTTGCGGCGGTCGAGCGCGACGGTAAGTTGTTTGCGCGCGGCTCGGCCGATATGAAGGGGTTCATCGGCATCATCCTGGCCCAGGCGCCGAAATTCGTGGCCGCACTGAACGACAACCGCCTCGATGCGCCGCTGCACTATTCGTTGAGCTACGACGAGGAGGTCGGCTGCATCGGGGTGCGCGGACTGATTCGCGACTTGGAGGAGCACAACATCCGCCCGGCCGGCTGTGTGGTGGGCGAACCCACTTCGATGCAGCCCATCATCGCCCACAAGGGCACGCATCGATTCCGTTGTTCGGTGCATGGGCGCGAAGCGCATTCCAGCTACGTCACCCACGGAGTGAACGCCATCGAATTCGCAGCGCGCCTGGTGGTGCACATACGCCAGATCGCCGATCGATTGGCGCAATTGGAGACGCGCGACTACGGCTTCACCGTGCCCTATTCGACGCTGTCGACGGGGGTCATACACGGCGGCATCGCCGCCAATGTCATCCCCAAGGAATGCGTGTTTCAGTTCGACATGCGGACCTTGCCCAATACCTCGCCCGATGCCCTGCATCAGGAAATCCGCGCCTACGCGCAGACGCTGGCGCGCGAGATGCAGGCGGTGGATGAGCAATCCGGGATCGATCTCGAGTGGGTGAGTCAAACCGTGGGACTCGCGGCGGCGGAGACCGACGCCATCGTACAGTGGGCGATGCAGCTGTCGCGAAAGAACCAGGTCGGCAAGGTGTCCTACGGCACCGAGGCCGGCTTGTTCCAAAAAATGGGTGTTCCCACCGTCATCTGCGGGCCGGGGGATATCGCACAGGCGCACCGTCCGAACGAATTCGTCGCGCTCGAGCAGCTGGCGCAATGCGAGAAATTCATGGACCGTATTCTCGAGACCGGATACGCCAAATGAGCGGCAGCCGCGCCGTGCTGGATGACGCCGCAAAGCCGTCCACCCTGACCATCGTCAAGGGCGCGTGTCCGCATGATTGCCCGGACACCTGCGCGCTCGACGTGCATGTCAGGGACGGCATCGCGGTCAAGGTCACCGGCTCGAGCGCGCATGCCCCCACCGCCGGCGTGCTCTGTACCAAGGTGGCCCGCTACACCGAACGAACCTACCACCCCGAGCGGTTGCTGCATCCGATGCGGCGCGTCGGGAATAAGGGCGAAGGGCGCTTCGCGAGAATCAGCTGGGACGAGGCGCTGGCCGCCATCGCCGGCCGTCTTGCCCCCATCGCGGCCGACGATCCCGAACAGATTCTGCCCTACAGCTATGCGGGAACCATGGGACTGGTCCAGGGCGAGTCGATGTCCATGCGATTCTTCCACAAGCTCGGCGCCAGTTTTCTGGATCGCACCATCTGCGCCTCGGCGGGAAGCGCCGGTCACGAGGTCACGCTCGGCAGCCGCATCGGCGTCGATGTGGAATTGGCCGATCAGGCCAAGGTGATCATTTTTTGGGGCTCGAACGCCATCACCTCGAGCGTGCACTTTTGGGCGCGCGCGCAGGAGGCCAAGCGCCGCGGCGCCATCCTGGTCGCGATCGATCCCTACCGATCGCTCACGGCGGAGAAATGCCACACGCACATCGCCTTGTTGCCGGGAACCGATGCGGCGCTCGCGCTCGGCCTGATGCACGTGCTGATTCGCGACGATCTGATCGACCATGACTACGTGCAACGCCACACGCTTGGTTTCGAGGGCCTGCGCGAGCGTGCGAGCCTGTACGATCCGGCGCGGGTGGCGTCGATTTGCGGCATCAGCGCCCAAGAAATCGAGTCTCTCGCCCGCCTGTACGGCACCACCCGGCCGGCGTTGATCCGCGCGAACTACGGCATGCAGCGCGTGCGCGGCGGCGGCATGGCGACGCGCAATATCGCCTGCCTTCCCGCGCTCGTGGGCGCATTTCGGGATGCCGCCGGAGGCATGTTCCTGTCCACCGGGGGCAACTTCGATGTCGACAGTGAGGCCCTGGAGCGGCCCGATCTGCTGGCCGGCCGAACACCGCGCACCATCAATATGTCGACCATCGGTCATGCACTGCTCGATGACGACGCCCCCATCCGCGCGCTCATCGTATACAACTCGAATCCCGTCGCGGTGGCACCCGACTCCACGCGGGTGGTGCGCGGGTTCGCGCGCGAGGATCTGTTCACCGTGGTGCTCGAGCATTTTCAAACGGACACCGCGGACTATGCCGATATACTCCTGCCGGCCACCACCCAACTCGAACATCTGGATGTCATCCGGCCGTATGGCCATTACTACATGATGGCCAACAACCCCGCGATTGCGCCCCTGGGCGAATGCAAACCCAATGCGGAAATCTTTCGCCTGCTGGCCAAGACCATGGGATTTACCGATCCGTGTTTCAGCGATTCGGACGAGACCATCGCGCAGGCTGCCATGGCCGACGACTGGGACTTCAATGCGGTACGCAGCGTGGGCTGGAAGCGCATTGGTCAACCCAAGGGCGCGGCGCGCTTTGCCGACGGCGGCTTCGATACTCCCTCCGGCAAGGTCGAGTTCTTCTCGAGCAAAGCGCAGGCGCTCGGATTGGACCCCTTGCCCGATTACATCGCGCCCCGGGAAGACACGCGCAGTGCGGCCGCGCTTCGCTACCCCTTGGCGATGATTTCACCGCCGGCGCGCAATTTCCTCAACAGTTCCTTCGTCAATGTGCAGAGTCTGCGGGCCGCCGAAGGCGAGCCCTGGCTCGACATCCATCCCGATGATGCGGCGGCGCGCGGCGTGACCGCAGGCAATTACGTGCGCGTCTTCAATGACCGCGGCAGCGTCGAGCTGCGGGCCCGGGTCACCGACCGCGCGCGCCGCGGAGTGGTCGTGGGGTTGTCGGTCTGGTGGAAGAAACTCGCCCGTGACGGCAAGAACGCCAACGAACTCACCAGCAGCGACGCCCTCACTGATATGGGGCGAGCGCCGATTTTCTATGATTGCCTGGTGCAGGTGGAGGCGATTTGAACTCGTCGCGGCCGGTCGCGGCGTAGCGCGCGCAGACGCTGGAGGCGGACACGTAGCGGTCGTGCACGGCGCAAACACCGTCCTGTGAACGCACTGCGGCGTACGCGGAACTCAAACTCGCCAGTCCCGGGAACGCGGCTTCGATGTCGGCCGGCTGGCCGTTGAAATGACGGCAGTCGGCGCACGAAACGGCTTGGCGCGAACCCCCGGCGCGATGCGCACTCATTGCCCGAGCAGATTCCAGAACTCGCCGAAGACCTGCGTCGAGAGCACGAATCCCAGCAGCACATTGACCGCCACGCCCGCGGTGAAAGCGTACAAGGGCTTCGCGCCCACCGAGGCAAATTCACGGATTTTCGTGGTGAGCCCGATGCTCAGGAAGGCGAAAGTGAAGGTCCAGGTGCGAAGCGCCTGCAGCGGGGCCACGAGTCCCGGCACCACCTCTTTCTTGTAGGCCGCATAGTCATAACCCTTCGACACCAGAGCGATGACGGCAGAGGCCGCCAGGAACCCCAACACGAACTTCGGAAAGCGGCGCCAAATTTCGCCCGCATCCGTCTTGCTCTGCACCGGGGTTCGCTCCCACCGCGTGGTCGCGATCAGCGACAGCACGAAGGCCCACACTCCGATCCAGACATCGCGGCCGATCACCTTCATGAGGGTGAATGCGGCGACGGCGGCATCGGCATTTCCGCCGATGCCGGGCACATTGCCGGCATAGCCGCCATAGGTCTGCGCGGCGGCAAGTCCGGCCGCATCCGCAAATTCCGACGTGCCAATCCACGCCCCGGCCACGCCGGTGGACAAATGCAGGCCGCGGGCCGCGAGCGGCAGCAGGAAAATCATGACGATGGCCCAGACAACCACCAGGGAAATGGCCACCGACACGTGTTCCTTTTTCGCGCCCACGGCGCCGCCGATGGCGATGGCGCCCGACACGCCGCAAACCGCGCCGCCGGTCCCCAGGGTGGCCGCGAGACGCCGGTCCAACCCCAAGCGAACGGCGGTGAAATAGATCACCCCGAAGGTGACCAACGAGACGATGGCGGCCTGCACGATGGCCACGGGTCCGGCCCAGGCGATCAGGGTCAGGGGCAGACCCGCTCCCAGCAGCACGATGCCCGTCTTGATGTAGAACTCGACGCGCAATCCGGGCTCGAGCCAACGCGGCGCACCGACCGTGTTGGACACCAATAGGCCGAGACCCAGCGCCACCAGCGGGGGTTCCAAATTGTAGTGAGCCGCTTGATCCCAAAGCCCGAGGAAATATATCGCGCCCGCGAGCAGGTAGATGAACAGGAATGCCGGCAGGAATCGCGACAGTTTGATCCCCAGCGCCGCGGCGCCTATCCCTAAGGACGCCGCCCACAACACGAAGAGTGCCGCATACTGCAGGCCGTGAGCTTGCAACTGCGCGGCGGCGTCCGCGAGATGACTCCATTTTTGCGGGGCCACCGCGATCCAGCGGATGCTGCCGCCGTTCGCGAACAGGGTGATCGCGACCGCGACCAATCCCAAGCCGATCCAGATGGCCCACCAGTCTTCCTTGCGGATCAATTCACCCCAGTGAGAAGGGCGGGCCGTGAAGCGGGAAGGGGCACGTTCGGCTATTTCCGCCATGGTGAACTCCGGTAATCGAGCGAGTATGTGGGCCGCTACCGCCAAAGGCGGGGCCTGCGGCTACACTAGGCTCGCCCACCGCCGGAGTCGAATAGCGAGTCTGCATAACGAACGAACCAATGGTTATGAGGCGGATTTTTCCGGCGGCTCGGGGATGGGCGCGATGTCGCCCAAGACATACAGATAGGAGAGAATGCCGGCGAGCAGGATTACTCCCGCCGAGAAAAACGCGCCGGCAAAGGAATGAGTGACCGCGACAATGGCGCCGGTTGCCAGCGGCGCCGCAATTCCCATGACATTGTTCGCGAAATTCATGATGCTGCCGACCGACGCCGTCGCGCCGCGCGGCGCGATGAGGGCCGGTATCGACCAGCCGACCGGCGCCGCCGCCGCCAGACCCGACAGCGACAAGGATATCCAGAAGATGGCCCAGCGTGGATCCCGGGTGAGCACGGCGCCGAACACGGCAAGTCCGAGCAGCATCCCGACGACCAGCACCGATTTGCGCACTCGACTTTCATCGCGTCCCTGCCGGATCAAGCGATCGACCCACCAGCCGCCCACGATAAGATCCGCGAGGGTCGCGCACAGCCACGGTATGGCCGTGTATCCGGCGGACTCGAGAATGCTTTGATGCATGGTTTGCACCAGATAGCCCGGCAGCCAGGTCAACAAAAAGTAAAAGCAGTAGCCATAGCAGGCAAAGCCCATCGTCAGGCCCCAGACCTTGCGATTTCCCAGCAAGTACAGGAGCATGCCGCCGGAGCCTCTCGAAGACGACCCTTCGCGCGTGGCGCCGCCGGCGCTGATGAATCGATACTCCGAAGCGCTCAAATGCGGATCGGCGCTGGGGTCGCGGTAGAATCGCCAGAACGCGAGGAAGTAACCGAGGCTCAACGCCGCGGTTGCGGCAAATCCCCAGCGCCATCCGAACCCCACGGTGACCACGGCCACGAGCGGCACGCCGACGACGTTGGAGAATTTGGCCGCGGCGTCGAATATCGCCGTTGCGGTGGCGCGCTCGCTCAACGGAAACCAATGGCCGACCGCCTTGGCATTGGCGGGAAATCCCGGTGCCTCGGCGACACCCAGCAGCAACCGCGCCAGCAGCAATCCGCCAAATCCACCGGTGACGGCAACCAGCATCGAAGCAACCGACCATGACAGAATGCTGAGCCGTCCGATGCGTGTCACGCCAAAGCGGTCCAGGAGCACGCCGGAGGGAATCTGCAGCAGCGCATAGGCCCAGAAGAACGCGCTGAACAGCAGCCCGAGTTGCGCATTGCCGAGTCCGAACTCCTGCTGCAGCTGCGGGGCCGCGACCGATAGATTGATGCGGTCGATGTAGTTGACCAGCACGCCCGCACCGAGCAGCAGTCCGATGCGCCATCGCCGCCGCGGAATGGGCGGCTCAGTCAGAGGGCGTGTCCTGCGGCCGAACTCGGCAGCCGAGCGAGAACCGACGCGACGATCCGCGCCGGACTTTGCGCAATGTCGGCGCTGATGACGAGCTCGTCGAGGCCCGGCAATTCCAGCGCATCGAATTGACTGTCGAGCAGGGCGGGGGACATGAAGTGATCGTGCCGCTGGCTCAGTCTCTGCCGGATGAGCCCCTTGGAACCGGTCAGGTGAACGAAGAGGAGGCGCGGCTCGGCTTGCCGAAGAATGTCGCGATAGCGGCGCTTCAGCGCCGAACAGGACACGACCAGGGCGCGACCGTCACGAGACGCCGCGGCGATGCGCTGCGCGATCGATGCAAGCCAATCGCCCCTGTCGGAGTCGCCGAGCGCCGTGCCGGCGGCCATCCGCCGAATGTTCTCGGCCGAATGCAGGCTGTCTCCCTCCAGCATGGAACAGGACAGCTGCTCGGCAAGCAGACGCGCAACCGTCGTTTTGCCCGAGCCGGACACGCCCATCACCACGATTATGGCCGGGCGCGCGATCGCTGTTTCGGGTGGCGGCATGCCGAGGGAATGATACGGCATCCGTCGATCCGGTAAGCTTGCATCTTGAGCACGTTAAGAACAGTCACCGCCAGCCGCTATGTGACGCCGCTGCGCGAGGGGGGATCGTTGCCGGCCATCATCGAGGCCGACGACGATGGAATGTACGTGCTCAAGTTTCGGGGTGCCGGGCAGGGGCCCAAGGCCCTGATCGCGGAGCTGCTGGCCGGCGAAATCGGCCGGCTGGCCGGGCTGCCGGTGCCGGAAATCGTCTTTGTCAATCTCCCCACGGAGCTGGCGCGAACCGAACCCGACGCCGAAATACAGAGCCTGATCCACGCGAGCGCCGGCTTGAACATTGCCCTCGACTATCTTCCCGGCTCCGTGACTTTCGATCCCTTGGTCTTCGTACCGGATGCCGAGTTGGCCTCCGGCATCGTCTGGTTCGACGCTTTCGTGTGCAACGTGGATCGGACGGTCCGCAATGTCAACATGTTGATCTGGCATCGCCGGCTCTGGCTCATCGATCACGGAGCGTCGCTGTATTTTCATCACGCCTGGAATGGCCACGAGCGGCACGCGACCAACCCGTTTGCTTTGATCAAGGACCATGTGTTGCTCAAGTATGCAAGCGCCCTGGCGGATGTGGATGCGCGAATGAGGACGCTGGTCACGGAGGACAAATTAGCGGCCATCGTGCGCTTGATTCCCGAGTCCTGGTTGTCGGACGATCCGGGATTTGCGGGCACGAGCGCGCAGCGGGATGCCTATTGCAAGTATTTCGAGCTCCGCATGCAATCTTCCGATGTCTTCGTACAGGAGGCCATTCGTGCACGCGCTGCGCACCTATGACTATGCGATAGTGCGGATCGTTCCGCGCGTGGAACGCGGCGAGTTCGTCAACGCGGGCATCATTTTGTCCTGCGATATCGAACGGATTTTGCGGGCGCGCATCGAGCTCGACGAAGCGGCGTTGCTGGCGCTCGATGCCGGCGTGGATCTCGAACTGGTGCGCAGCAGCTTGGCGACCATTCCCGCCGTCTGCGCGGGCGGCGCGGATGCCGGCGCCATCGGCAAGCTGTCCGCGCGCGAGCGCTTCCACTGGCTGGTGTCGCCAAAAAGCACCATCGTGCAGACCTCGCCGGTGCATACGGGCCAATGCAGCGACCTGGACGCCGCTCTCGATCACTTGGTGAGCCGGATGGTCCGGCGGTGAAATTCGAAGGTTCGAGCGGCGCGGCCGGGCTATAGGCGAACTCCTACGCGATGTGAGGGTGTTGACCACTGTTGCGCGCCCGTCCGACGGGTGATTATGAGGCCCCATTGTTGAATCCAAGGACTATCAGATGAAAACAATCACTCGGGTCTTGAGCTTCGTACCGGCGCTATTGCTCGTCGCGGGCTTGGCGCAAGCCCATGACAGTAAATACGCGGATACGATCGGCGTGTTCAGCAACGCGGGTGAGAGCGCATCGTTCTTTCACAAGAGCTACGCATACGCGGTGTTCCCGACGGTGGGTGAAGCCGGGTTCGTCGTGGGCGGAGCCTTGGGCAAAGGCCATGTGTACGTGCACGGCCGCCTGGTCGGCGACACCACCATGGGTCAGGCAAGCGTCGGATTCCAGGCCGGCGGCAAGGCGTACAGCCAGATCATTTTCTTCGAGAACAAGCGTGCGCTCGAAAAATTTGAATCCGGTACGTTCGAGTTCGCCGCCGGTGCGAGCGCGGTTGCGATCACCGCGGGCGCGTCCGCCAGCGTAGGTACCAGCGGCACATCCGCCGAAGCCAGTGCCGATCAGCATATCGCCCGGGCCACCGGTGCCTACGAACACGGCATGGCGGTATTCACCATCGCGAAGGGCGGCCTCATGTACGCGGCCATTATCGCCGGACAGAAGTTCTCGTACACGCCGCGCGGCGCCTGAGCAACGGAGAAGTCCGGAACCTCACGGGGTGGCTTCGAGCCACCCCTCCGGCATGGACTGCAGCAGACGACGGAGGACTGCACAGCGTATTCTAGGCGAATGTCAGCAATTCTCTCCGATGAAAAAGACTGGGACCTGCCGGTGCCCTTCCTCGCGGTGGTCGCGGTCGCTCCGGCCGATATCGACGCCTACGACCATGTGAACAACGCCGTCTACATGACTTGGTTCGATCGCGCGGCGTGGGAACATTCCGCGGCCCTGGGTCTGCCCATCGAAACGTGTCTGCAACTCGATCGAGGCATGGCGGTTCTGCGCAGCGTGATCACCTACCTGCGTCCCGCCGTGCTCGGCGACGCGATTCGCATCGCGACCTGGCTCCTGCCTGCGGACGGCAAATTGCGCGTCCGCCGGCGCTTCCAGGTGCGGCGCGAGGCGGACGGCGCAACTCTGACCCGCGCTGAAATCGAATATGCGTGCCTGGAGTTGTCGAGCGGACGTCCGGCGCGGTGGCCCCCGGAGTTCCGTGCGCGTTATGTAGCGCTCGATCAGGTGTTGCGCGCGAGCGCGACGCTGGCGCCGATCTGAAGGCGGGTCGTTTGGGGGAAACCCTGAACAAATCAGCCGATTTCGTGACGCAATCGAGATCTTTCGCTCCCGATTGCATGATCTGCGCACGCTTCATGGCCGCCCCCGGCGACGTAGAGTAGCCCCCGCGACAGGTACGGATCACAGCGGAGGACTACGCGTGCGCAGCAATTTTATTTACTCTTTTGCCGCGGTTTTTGCCGCGTTCGCGCAATTTACGGCCATTTTTGGGGCATTTTCACTGCCGGTAGCGGCGATCGCGGATCAATCCGCCAGCGCCGTAGCAACCGTGCTCGCAACCCAAGAACGAAGCGCTCGTGGTCTCGAAGCATTGATCGTCGAGGTCCCGCGACCTCTGTAGATCCCGCTCTGCGCGCGGCCGAACGCGGTCCGGCAGCTTTAGCCGGAGCGACCGCGCTTGGTCTTTTTCCGCCGTTCCAAAAACTCGTCTATCGCCTGCCTGATTAGGTGCTGCACGGGCGTCTCGGTGTCGTCCGAGAGGCTCTTGAGCGCGGCGATCTGCCGGGCAAGCAAGTAGGGTGGGTATCGTTTTGCGACCTGCTGGGCCGAGCTTTTCTTGGCAGCCATGCAGCTATTCTACTATGTTCGGTCTTATTTGTTGCCGGTACGTGACGGCGCGAATAGATAGCGCTCCCATCGGAGATGGGATAGCTTTGGCGAAACGAATCCGCTCATGCGGGGATCATTACGTGTTTCGACGTATCTGGGTATGTGCCCTCGCTGCCTTGCTGCTTGTGTTTGGCGGCCGAAGTGTGGCCGACGGGGCCTACAAGTATTTCCGGGCGGCCATCTACATCTCGGTCAATTCGACGCGCGCGTTCGAACACCCGGGCGTGCTGGCGCAACAATTCTCCCGGATCGCGGGCCAGCTGCGCTTCGACAAGGTATACATCGAGACTTATCGCAGCGGCGTATTTGCGGACGAGGTCTCGCTCGAGCGCACCAAGCAGTTCTTCACCGAGCATGGCATCGCGGTCGCGGGTGGCATCGCCTACTCGGCGCCGGAGCACGGAGGCGGCGGGCAGTTCAGTACGCTCGACTACGAGAATCCGCACGACCGCGCGGAGTGCCGCCATGCCGCCGAGCTCACGGCGCGGCACTTCGATGAGATCATCCTCGACGATTTCTTCTTCTACAACAGCAAGAGCGACGCCGACATCGCCGCCAAAGGACACCGCAGCTGGACGCAGTATCGCCTGGAGCGCATGCGCGAAGTCGCGAACGAGCTGGTGCTCAAGCCGGCGCGCGCGGTCAACCCGAAGGTCAAGGTGATCATCAAGTATCCGAACTGGTACGAGCACTTTCAGGGCCTGGGCTACGACCTGGACTCGGAAGCCAAGGCGTTCGACTTCATCTACACGGGCACCGAGACGCGCGATCCGGAGATCACGGATCAACTGCTGCAGCAGTATGAGAGCTACGAAGTGTTCCGGTACTTCGACAATGTACGGCCAAACGGCGGCAACCGTGGCGGCTGGGTCGATACCTACGACACGCGGTACGTGGACCGCTTCCCCGAGCAGCTGTGGGACACTTTGTTCGCCAAGGCGCCCGAGATCACGCTCTTCAACTGGACCGCGATGGCTTCTGCCGATGCGCTGCAGCCCGGGGAGCGGCAGGCGTGGAGCTCATTGAGAACGAGCTTCGACTGGGATGACATGGTGCGTTCCGCGCGGGATGCGGGGGTGGATGCGCCCGGCTGGGCGCGCGCCGCCGGTTATGCACTGGAGCAGGTCGATCAGGTCGTCGGCCGGCTCGGCAAGCCGCTGGGAATTGCGGCCTACAAGCCCTACCAGTCGAGCGGCGAGGATTATTTGCACAATTACCTCGGCAACATCGGGCTGCCGATCGAGCTCATGCCGCAGTTCCCGTCGGACGCGCCGCTGGTCCTGCTGACCGAATCGGCAGGCCAGGATCCGACCATCGTCGCGAAGATCCGGCAGCAGCTCGACGTAGGCAAGAGCGTGGTCATTACCTCGGGACTGCTGCAGCGGTTGCAGGGACGAGGCCTTAAGGACATTACCGAGGTCGAATACACCGGGCGAAAGATTGCGGTCCATGACTTCGTCGGTGCATACGGGGCCGGCCGCGGCGTGAGCCTCAACGACCCGGGCAGGGCGGCCCGGGGACTGCTGTTCCCGGAGATCCGCTTCTATACCAACGATGCCTGGCCTCTGATCCGCGGCGTCGCCGAGGCGCGCGGTGTGCCGATCCTGCTCATGGACCGCTACTCGCGCGGCGCGCTCTATATTCTGAACATTCCGGATAACCCCGGAGACCTGTATGAGCTGCCTCAGCCGCTGATCAAGGTGCTGCGCAGCTATTTGCAGGCGGACATGCCGGTGCGCCTGGATGCGCCGGACCACGTCAGTCTCTTCATCTACGACAATGGCACTTTCATCGTGCAGTCTTTCCGCGCCGAACCGGTGACCGTGAATGTCTCGCTTGCTGGAGTCCGTGCGCAGATCCATGACATGATCTCGAAAGCGCGGATCGCAGCAGAGCCCCCGGAGGCGACGCCGCCGGGATCGCGTGCCGATGTGCCGGTGCGCAGCGAGTTTCGCGTGGAGCTTGCACCGCATTCCTATCGCGCCTTCAGCATCCCGTAGGTCGCTCGGAGCAGGCGACAGGATTCGCCGCGCAGAACCCGCGCGGTCTTTGCTTGCCGCGCAAATTTCTTCCCTGCCAGTTAAATTTATGCTAACAATTGTTCGATAAAAAAATGCCGTGACGATGCTTCAGGGGGGAGTGGGCCGTGTTAACGCCTCCAACAAGTAAGGGATACACCATGCATCCGCACTCGAAGTTGTTCTACGCCATCGCCGCCATTCTGAGCGGCGGCGCATTCGGTCCCGCAGTTGCCGCCAATTCGACGGACACGAGTTCGGCCAGCGATCAAATTCAAGAAATCACGGTGACTGCGCAGCGTCGCAGCGAAAACATTCAGAATGTGCCGATCGCCATCCAGGCGCTCACCGGCGAAACCCTGAAGCAACTGAACCTTTCGACATTCGATGATCTCATCAAGTATCTTCCGAACGTGACGGCGCCCACCGCCGGCCCGGGTCAAGCGCAAATCTTCATGCGCGGCTTGAGCGCGGGCAGCAACGGTACTCAATCCGGGGGTTCGATTAGCGGGTTTCCCAACGTCGCCATTTATCTGGACGACCAGTCGGGCCAACTACCGGGCCGCAACCTCGATATCTATGCGGCGGACTTGGAACGCGTCGAAGTCCTCGAGGGGCCTCAGGGAACCTTATTCGGCGCAGGAGCCCAAGCGGGCGTCATTCGCTACATCACGAACAAGCCGAAGATCAACGTCACGGAGGGCAGCGTGTCCGCCGGTTACGGCACGACCGCGGGCGGCGACCCCAATGCCGACGTGACCGCGGTCATCAATCTGCCGCTGATTGCGGATGCCCTCGCGGTCCGCGCCGTGATTTACAACGATAGGCGCGGCGGCTACATCAACAACGTGCCGGCCACCTTCACCCGCATGTCCACCGATCTTGGAATCGGCAATGCCCACTATCCAACGGGCTGCGGAACCACCGCCACCCCCTGCCTGGTCCCGCCTGACAGCGCAGCGATCAATAATTACAGCATCGCGGCAAACGCGATAAATCCCGTCACCTACCAAGGGATTCGGGCGTCGGCTCTCTGGGACGTCAATTCGGACTGGAATGCGCTGCTGACTCAGAGCTACCAGAACATCGACGCGCAGGGCGTGTTTTACCAGATGCCCAATGCCTCGGACGGTGCGCCGCTGCCGAACCAATCGGTCACGCTGTTCAACAATTCCTTCAACAAGGACAAGTTCGAAAATACCGCCCTGACGATCAACGGACGCCTCGGCGGCCTGAAAGCGGTTTATACGGGCGCCTATCTGGTGCGCAATGTCAGCCAGGTGCAGGACTACACGAATTATGCGCGTGGTATATACGCGGACTATTACCAATGCCATGGCGCCGAGCCGGCGAACGGATTGGCCTCGAAATGCTATTCGCCGAGCACCACTTGGAACGAAACCGAGAACAACACCCACCAGAGTCATGAGTTTC
Source organism: Steroidobacteraceae bacterium (assembly GCA_035314705.1). GTDB lineage: Bacteria > Pseudomonadota > Gammaproteobacteria > Steroidobacterales > Steroidobacteraceae > Bog-1198. The sequence goes on from DATFZF010000016.1 coordinate 84,258, forward strand.
GGCTCAGCACCCCCGACGATTGGCGCTTTCGCGGCATCGTCGGCGCTTTTTGGGAAGAGCTGAAGATCAAGGACCAGCTCAACTGGCTCTACAAAACCTTGCCGGCCTGCACCACGACGGTTACCGCCGGGTGTCTAACCGATGTTGCGCCTGCTCCCGGTACGACCGTAGCCGATCCGAATACGCGCAATGACAATGTCGCCTTTTTCAATGACGTGGAGCGTGGCTACAAGCAGCTGGCGTTTTTCATGTCGCTGGATTTCGACATCGTTCCTAAGGTGCTGACGGTGACGGCCGGAACTCGCTACTACGATTTCGACAATACCGAGAGAGGCGCGGTCACCGGCAGCTTTTTCTGTTATGAAGCGGGCCCCGCCCCCTGCTTGAACTACGCGACCAACATCGATGCGGAAAACTTGCATACGAAATACAAGGGCGCCAAGAGCCGCGCCAATTTGACGTGGCACATCTTGCCGGATGTTCTGGTTTACTACACCTGGTCCCAAGGTTTTCGCCCGGGCGCTTTCAATCGAAATTCCGGCTGCTACATCCCGGACGCAACGGGCGTGGCGCAATATTGCTCGCCCTTGTCGTTCACCTCCGACAATCTGACCAACAACGAGATCGGCTGGAAGACCGAATTCTTCGATCACCGCCTGCAGTGGAACGGCGCGGTCTACCAAGAAGACTGGAACAACGTGCAGGTCAGCTTTTTTGACCCGGGAGTGCTCGGCAATGTGGGCTTCGGCGCGAATGGGCCGAACTATCGGATTCGTGGTGTGGAAACGTCGTTTATCGCAGTAATCACCCAAGGCTTGACGGCACAAGGAGGTGCTGCGTGGAACAGCAGCGAACAGACCAACTCACCCTTCCTGATCGCCAACAATCCTGCACTGTTGACCAATCCGGCGACCAAGGCCGAATACGGACAGCCAATCCTCAGCGTTCTGAATCCCTACGGACCCCCCGGCAGCCCCAGCGCCAATTCGCCGCCGCTGCAGTTCAATCTGCGATTGCGCTACGAATGGGCCGTGAATTCCTACAATGCCTTCGCGCAAGCGGGCGCCACACACACCGGCCATTCTTTCACTCAGTCCGGCAGCAACCCCGTGCTCTCCGCCGGTTCGAACGTGAGCACGACGCAGCTGCGGTTTGAAGATCCTGCGTATACTCAGTTCGACGCGTCGCTCGGCGTCGCGAAAGATGCGTGGACGACGCAGCTGTACGCCCAAAACCTCACCAATGTGATCAAGAGCGTGTTTACCTCGAGCACGCAGTTCGTTCCGGCCGAGGCCATCACCAGGCCGCGGGTGCTTGGGCTGAGGTTCGCGTATAAATTCTGATTTCCGGCAAGAGCAAGTCTAAGCGTGCCAGCGCACCGACAAATTGCCGTCGGATGGGCAGGATTGACGAAGCATCATTGGTATGCGCTGCCGGAACGGGCCCCTCGAAATCAGCTCAGAAGGAATGGTCTAATGAAAAGCGATTTGCAAATTCAGCACGACGTGCTCGCTGAGCTTGATCGCGAGCAGCAGGGCGCCGCCGGGACAGTGGGCGTCGAAGTGCATCATGGAGTCGTGAAGCTCGCGGGATCCGTCAGCGATTCCGCAATCAGGAAGACCGTCGAATTCGCCGCGCTTCGCGTGGATGGCGTTACCAGCGTCGTGATGGACGTCGACGTCGCGGTCGCCGCCCCGCAATCGCGCAGCGTCGCTACTCGCGCGGCGCGGCTGGAGTAGGCTTCACCGCTTCGCTGGTGTCGGACGCCAGGAGAGTCCCGGACGGCGAATTGCCGAACTGATCCCTGCACACCTTCATCGCTTCGTTGTATGAGATCGTCCTGCTGGAGGACATTCGCTTCCTCATGCACCCCAATACCTGAGCGGCCATCTGCCGCTTGGAGAGCCCCGAATGAGTTGTCGAATCAACGGCGTACGCTTGCGCGCCGATGAACAGCGTGCCCACGGCCGCAATCACGGTCAGTAGCCGCCTGGAGTGGGCGCCAGGGCGCAGCGGCACGTTTATGCCAAAATACATGCCTATCTCCGATGGTGCCTGCAAGCCTTGATTGAATCACAAGCGAGTAGAGCCGGTCGGGACGCTACCGCACTCATCGCGAGGAATCGCCGCATGCGCATAGAACACGTTGCCTTATGGACGGCCGACCTGGAACGATCCAAGCGGTTCTACGTGTCCTATTTCGGCGCCGCCGCCGGTGCCCTCTACACGAATCCGGTCAAGGGCTTTACGTCCTGTTTTCTCAGCTTCTCGGATGGCGCGCGCATCGAGGTGATGACGACGACCCGCCTGTCGCCCATCGCGGTGGAACCGGGCGCGCAGCGCATGGGACTGACCCACTTGGCCATTTCCGTGGGATCCGCGCAGGGGGTCGACGAGTTGACCAGAAGACTCATCGAGGACGGTTATCCGATCGTCGATGGCCCGCGCCGAACGGGAGACGGCTATTACGAAAGCGTCGTGCTCGATCCGGACGGAAATCGCGTCGAAATTACGGCATGAAGCCAAGCGTAGGATCTTCCGATGCGTCGGTCATAGGCCTCGACATCGGAGGCACGAAACTGGCCTGCGTCGAGGGGACGGCCGACGGAAGCATTCTAGGTCGCGAGGAGTCGCCGACCCTGGCGGCGGAACCCTTCGAGAAGCGATTCCCAGCGGTCGCTGCGATGATCAATTCGCAATGGAAAAAGGCGCGTGCGGCCGGCCGCCGCGTCATCGCGCTCAGTGTTTCGGTGGGCGGTCCGCTGCAAATCGCGCAAGGTATTCTCTTGAATCCGCCGCATTTGCCGGGCTGGCACAACGTTCGGTTGAAGGATCGATTGGCCGAGGAGTTTCCGCAGCTGCCGATTTACATCGAGCACGACGGCAACGCCGGGGCGTTGGCGGAGTTGCATTTTGGAGTGGGGCGGAATCGGCCTGGGCTGCGCCACCTGGTCTTTCTCACCTTCGGTACCGGCTTGGGGGCCGGATTCATCCTCAATGGCGCCATACTGCGTGGCGCCTCCGATACTGCCGGAGAGGTGGGGCACTGGCGATTGTCGGACGACGGGCCCGTGGGCTTTGGCAAGACGGGCTCGTGGGAAGCGTTCTGTTCCGGAGCGGGGCTGGTGCTGCTCGCGAATCGACTGTTTCCCTCGCGATGGCCGGCCGAAACCCCCATCCGCGCCGTAGTCGACGCGATGCTGTCTGACGACACGGATGCATTGGCCGTGGCGAGGCAAGCCGGACGGCACATGGGCCAGGGTCTGGCCTTGCTGATCGATGCATTGAACCCGCAAGTGATCGTCCTCGGCTCGCTGGCCGTGGTATTGGGCGAGCGGATCTTGGGACCGGCGCGTCAGGTCGTGGCGGAAGAGGCCCTGCCGCAGGCGGCGGCGGCCTGCGACATCATTCCGTCGGCGCTCGGGTTGCAGATCGGCGACACGGCGTCTTTGATGGCGGCTCTCACCGACCCATCCATTCAGGGGTTGTAAGACAAGACGGGAGCCGCCGCGCAATGACCCGCGTGCTCAGCGCGGCGGCTCTAGTCTCAGCGCCGATCAGTGTCGGTCGCCCCCCTCATGGTGCTCGGACCGGCCTCGATTGTTGTAGTGCCCGCGCGAGTCGCGGTCGCCCCAGTGGTTGCGGCCGTAATAAACGACAGGGGGTGCGTAATAGCGAGGCGGCTCATACACCACCGGAGGGGGCGGTCCCCAGTAACCAAAGGGATCAATGCTGATGTGGACGTCGGCGAAGGCGGCGGAGCTTGCCGTCAGCGCGAGGGCGGCGGCGCCCAGAAACAATATTCGATTTCTCATGATCATTCCTCGATGAATTGCGGCGCTACAGGCATTCGCCCCGGTCGCCGCAAAAAGCTTCCGTTAGCGGCTGGCGATCTTCTTGCCTTCATGTTCGCGATGAGCGAATACCTCGTCCGCTTCCTTTCTCTGCTCGTCGGACATCACGGAATACAGCCCGGAGAAGGCGCTCGCCAACTTCTTGACGTTATTCGCGTGGGCCTGGGCAATTTCTGCATAGGAATTCAAATTATCTATCGCTGTCGCGGACGCGATGGACCCGTCTCGCTTGTCAATGGCCCGATCAAGTTCCGCGGCATTCTCGCGCATCGTCTCCGCGACCTCCTTCCACTGAGCCTCCTCGGCAGGCGTGATCTTGAGCTCGGCACGCATCTGCACGATGTGGCGCTCTACTGCTGCGTCGCGCTTGGCATCTGATTTCATCATTGCCGAGGGCGTGGCATTTACCGCGCCTGAATGGCTTGCCGCTGGGTCCGACGATTGCGCAATGGCGGTGCCAAGTACAAACGTGGATACGAGGATTGCAACATTCGCTTTCATAAGGTTCTCCGTAGGGTGTGCATCCATGCACTGGGACATGGCTCAACCAATTGGCGGTGCATTGCCGCACTCGCAAAGGGCTTGCGTGGGACAGTAAAGCAATCGCCCGAGCGCTGCCGTCGGACAAATGCGCGATAGGGCGCAGCGATTCGCCTACACCTATGGCGATCGCGCCGGGCAGCCGGCGGGTTGCTGAGGGAATTCGACCCTATCTTGGGGGGGCGCCCGGCGGGATAGCCGATTCGGGAGGTACGAAGATCGCGCGGCCGTGGCCCGTCTTCTTGAAAATGCCCATCGATCCGCCCACTCCCACACCCACTGCGGTATTGCCCGAGGCGGAAGCAGAGCCGCTGCCGCCGCCCACCGACCCGGTTTGCCGATCGAACATGCCCTCCAAGATGATGCCGTTCGCGCCAAGCTTCGCGGCCTCTTCTTTTAGGCGCTGGATGACCTTATCCACGGTCGGCTGCCCGCCGGGGCCGAACATGTGGTCAGCCGAGGCATCCAGCATTGCAATTTCTTCAAAGTAAGGCGGCGGGTGCGAGTAGATCTTCACGTCCGTCGGTGCGATGGGCGGGTGTGCCTTGCCCACCAAGACGTGAGAGGAGGGCGCACACGCGACCAGCGATAAGGCAAGCACTTGCGCAAGCACGATCGAACGGATCTCGGCCATAGACCCTAGTATAGCTGCCATCTCGCGCCTTGGTCATCACGCGCGATTGCGCGCGGCTCGAGTCGGGGGCACGGCGATCCAGGTGATCAGCACCAGCGCCGCGAATGCCATGTAAGCCGCTGTGAACACCCAGGCGGGAGCATCGTAGAACAGCAGCCGGTCGACCCAGCGTTCGATGAAGCCGCTCGCGGCTTGCCGGCCGCGCAGCGCGTCTTCCCACACCGTCAACGGGCACGCAATGCCCAATGCTGACTCGGCCGCAATCATCAAGATGGCGCCGAGATGCAGCACGCGCCAGCGCCATCGCCTGACCCACGGCCAACGGCGTGCGGCCCCCAGGTAGACGAGCGGCACGCCGGCCACCACGAACAACACGATGAGAAAATGAACGACGACGACGACGTCAGCGAGCATGGGAGGTAACGAAACGAATAGCGTCCGCGAGCGGACCAGCGGCGGCGTCATAACCTTCCCAAGGTTTTGTCTTTCGCAGCATGGAAGGCGCGCTCCTCACCGTAAATCGCCTGGGATCCAGCGGGCGGCCGAGGTCTTTCCAATGAATCGGCATGGAAACCGGGGCGCCGTCGCGTGCCCGCGGCGACAAGACGGCCACGGCCGTGGAGGTTCGGTCATTGCGCAAATAGTCCAGAAATATTCGGCCGGCGCGCTGGCTTTTCGACATGCTGTCAAGATACTTCGTCGGACTGTCGAGAGCCATTTGCGCGCAGATGACATGCGCGAAGTTCTTGGCCGCCGGCCACCGAACAGCGGCTTTACCTGCCGTAAGAGGCGCCACGACATGCAGGCCCTTGCCGCCGGTCGTCTTGCAGAAGGATTCGAGACCCGTTGCCTTCAGACGACCGCGGATTTCGAGTGCGCAGGCGATGACCGCAGCGAACGTCACATCCGGCGCCGGGTCCAAATCGAAGACCAATCGGCCGGCAACTTCCGGATCTCCGGGCGCGCAGTTCCAGGGATGGATTTCGAGCGCACCCACCTGAGCCGCCGCAATCAAAGCCTCGACCCGATCGATTTGCAGGTACGGCGCCTTGTCACCGCGGATCTTCACCGATGTGAGCAGCTCCGACATGCCGGGCATGGCGTGACGCTGAAAGAACGGTGTCGTGCCGACGCCGTTCGGCACCCGCACGAGAGAGCAGGGCCGACCGGCCAGATGCGGCAGCATCCAATCGCCGACGTCCTCGTAGTATTGCGCGAGTTGGATCTTCGTCACCGGCGCCCCATCGCCGGCGTTGGGCCATAGCGCCTTATCGGGTTTGGAGATCCGCACGCCCATGACGAGGCCGGAGGCGGCCTTGCTGGCGGCGGTCGGCTGCGGCGGACGCGCGCGTTTCTTGATGTCGGCGGCAATGGGCGCCGGAATTTCCGCAATCACGTCGTGCGCGGACTTATCCTGGCGTAGACCCTTGAAGGCGGCCTGACGGATCATTCCCGTGGCGGTCCAGCCGGCGAATTCGATTTCGGCAACCAGAACGGGCTTGAGCCAGCGAATGTTTTCTTGCCTGGGCGGCGCGTTCTCGCCGGTGAATGGGCTCTTGTCGCGGGTAAACTTCTTGAGCTGGGGCAACAGGGATTTGGCCGCCTCGCGGCCATACCCGGTGCCGATACGGCCGGCATAGGCGAGTTTGCCGGCGCGGTAAACACCGGCCAGAAGCGAGCGAACCTCCCCGGCAACCGTGGTCCAGCCGCCAAGCACCACTTCCTGTCCCGCACGGCACTTGATCTTGGACCAGCTTCCGGTGCGGCCCGATCGATACGGCGCATCCAATTGCTTCGACACGATGCCTTCCAGACCCATTTTGCAGGCCGATGAATATACGGCCTGCGCATTCGAAATCAAATGCGCCACGTAGTGCAGTCGGCGACTGACGCCGCGGGCGCTCAACAAGGCCTGCAAGCGGGCCTTTCGCTGGGTCAGCGGCAAGGAGCGCAAATCCTCTCGACCCTCAAACAGCAGATCGAATGCGAAGAATACGAGATCCTCGGACCCACCCTCGGACAGCGCCGCCTGCAGCGCGCCGAAGCTCGGCAGGCCTTGCGGGTCGAGCACCACGACTTCTCCGTCAATCATGCAGTCGGGCAGCGTCTGCGCATCCTTGGCAAGGACGGCGAAACGATCGGTCCAATCAAGACCGGCGCGCGTACGCATGACACAGCGGTGGCCCGAGACTCTGATCTGCGCCCGATAGCCATCAAGCTTGACCTCGTGCGCCCAGCCCGGCCCCTCGGGCGGTCGATCGACCAGCTTGGCGAGCTGAGGCTCGACAAATGTCGGCACGTTCTTGACGAGAGACGGTTTGTGGGCGGGCTCGGGCCGCGCCTTCGCCAGCATGAAGGGCTTTGGCCGCTTGCCGATGCCGCCGGCAATCTGCTCAAGTGTTCGCCCGGAGGCGACGGAACGATCCTCCTCGAGCAATGCATCGGCGTCGCCGGGCTTTGCACCAGCGTCCCGGTGCTTGATCAGCAACCAATTGGTTCTCTTGCCCCCATATCGGTCCGAACGCATTCGCACCAAGACCCAGCTGCCGCGCAGCCGCGTCCCCTCCAGAGTGAATTTCAGGTCACCGCTGTCGTACCCCTCTTGCGGCGATTTGCCGCCTTCCGGATTCCAATAGCCGCGGTCCCACAATTGCACCGTGCCGCCGCCGTATTCTCCTTTGGGAATCGTGCCTTCGAAATCCCCGTACTCGAGCGGATGATCCTCGACTTCAACCGCCAGGCGCTTGTCCGTCGGATCGATGGAAGGGCCCCGAGTGACGGCCCAGGATTTGAACACCCCGTCGAACTCGAGCCGAAGATCGTAGTGCAGCCGCCGAGCTGCGTGCTTTTGCACGACGAACCGCAAGCGCGGGGAGGGCGCCACCCGAATCTGACCCGATGGCTCCTCCGTCTTCGAGAAGTCGCGCTTGGCGCGATACGCAGACAGCCCGGGTTTGGCCAAGGTTAGGTGCCTTGCCGGTCGATCATGCGCCGGTAGGCGAGCAGATGGCGCAGCGATGCCTTCGGATCGCGAGCGCGTTCGTAGAGCCGCGCCAGGTTGAAATGCGCGTCGGCCAATTGGGGATCGAGCGCGAGGGCTTCACGATATGCGAGGATGGCCTCGGGCTCCCGATCCAGGTCTTCGAGCAGAACCGCAAGATTGAAGGCGAGGAGGGGATCGGCCTGCGCGGCGGAACGGTAGACTCGCTGCGCTTCTTCAAGGCGGCCTGCAATGTGCAGCAACCGGCCTAAATTGATCCTCGCCTCCATGTGCTGAGGTTCGGCCTCGAGACAGGCCTCGTAGGCGGCCCGCGCCCCTTGCGGATCCGTATCCTCGAGCGCGAAGGCCCTTGCGAAGTGCTCGGCAGCGGGATCTGCCGGGTTCCCGGAAACATTTTGCCGGGTGATCACATGCAGGCCGCCTTTCTCCTCGCCAATATCGAGCTCGAGGACATATTGGCCCGAGTCCGACTCCCACAACATCCTGCCCTCGCGAATGGCGATTTGATTGCCCAATGCGCTGAGGGATCGTTTGGTCAGGCCGCCCGCGGGCAGGGTGGCGCGAAATGTTTGCAGCGTGCGATTGATTCGATGCGCCGAGATATTCGCCGACCGCAGCGCACTGGCAGTGCGCAGCATGAGGAGGTCCTGAAACGAATAATGGAGCCGCCCGCCGCGTTTGACCGGGCTTATATGTCCGGCGCGCGCCAGTGAACGAACGGCGGACGCCGGCAATCCGAACAGCCGCTCGAGGTCCTTCGAGTTATAGGCATGCATGTCATCGTCGAGCGGTCTTGCGCGAGGATGCTTGGGCTGCTGCACGTTTCGGCGCCTTGCGTTCCTTGAGATCAACGGGCTTCGATCCTCGCGCATCGATGCTCGCGCGTAAAGCCTCCATCAAGTCGATGACATTGCCGCCCTTGGCCGACACCGGACCCTCGGCGAATGAGACTTCCTTGCCGTCGACCTTTCTCTGGATCGCCGCTTCCACCCGTGCCTTGTGCTCGTCGGCATATTCGTTCGGATCAAAGCGCTTTGCAGCCAAGTGGTCGATCAATTGACGCGCGAGTTTCAGTTCGGGCTCCGACACCGGCGCCGCCTCGACCCCGAGATCCTTGATGTCGCGAACTTCCGCCTTGAAATGCAGCTGGTGCATCGCGAGGCCGTGCTCCAACGCTCTGATGATGACAATGTGCTCCTTGCCGCGCGAGATCCAGCGGCCGACGGCGCATTGCTGAGCCTTACGCAGTGCCGCGGCGAGGAGCGCATAAGGCTTGGCGCCGCCCTTGTCCGGAGCCAAAAAATAGGTGCCGTCAAAATACACCGGGTCCACCGAGTCGAGCGGCACGAACTGCCCAATATCGATGGTATGGGTGGTCGCGTCCTCGAGCGTCTTTAATTCCTCGGGACTGAACATGACGTATTGGTCCTTCGCGAATTCGTATCCCTTGACCATCTCCGAGCGCTCGACGGGCTTTCCGTCATTCACCGCGATGTACTGCTGCTTCACCCGGGAGCCGTCCTTTTGGCGCAGCAGATTGAACGAGATCCGCTCGGAGGACACCGTCGCGGAATACAGCTTGACCGGAATGGCAACCAACCCGAACGAAATCGTGAGCGATGCAATCGATCGAGCTTGTGTAACCATGGCGCGCAACCGTCCTTAAGGAATGCCGAGATATTCAAACTCTAAGTCATATAATGAAAAGAGGCCAACGCCTTATATTGCCAGGGTTTCAGATCCTTGCGTAGGAGGATTATTTGCGTGGATTCACGGTTCGACGCGGCTCTCGTGGCGGCGGACCGGCGCCGACCGGTGGCGATATCTCCAATATAATCAGGATATTAAGTGTCCCGACGCCAGGTCTTTGCTGTGCTCGTCGCAGTGTGGGTGTAATATTCTATTAATCAATCGATTACATGTCTTTTAGAGAAAACCTATCAACTAGCGGATTCTACAACCGCCTCGTGAAACACAAGCGCACTAGAAATTGCCGCGCTCAACCCGCCGGCGGCGAGCCGCGCTCACGTTTGACGCCACAGGTCGGTTATTATACAGTCGTTCAATAACGACATCGCCGGCCGGCCGCCGATCGCAAGGAGAAACGCATGCTTGAATCCACCGCTCACCGGACTCCGACATCAGAAGTGTTGTTGAATGGGGTGAAACTCGTCGGCAACGAAGTAGAGGTTGCTTGGGCAGGCGGATCTTCCCCGGCGCGCTTCTCGCCCGTATGGCTTCGCGATCACTGTCACTCGAAGGAAAGCCTGCATCCCGATACCCTGCAACGCCAGGTCGACACCTTCGCAATCCCGGCGGACATTGCACCCGCCAAGCTCGAGATCAGCGATGGCGGAAGGACCTTGCGCATCGTTTGGAAGCACGATGGCAGTGCGAGCATCCTCCCTGCCGCCTTTCTGTGGAACATCGCCCAGGGCGAGGGCCGGGAGAGAGCTCCGCACCGGCGCCTGTGGGATCGGGCGGTCATTGGAGAGAACTTTCCGAGCGTAAGCCATGCGGAAATCATGTCCGGCGATGCGGGACTGCTGCGCTGGCTGTCGACGGTGGAGGAATACGGTTTTGCTCTGGCGACCGGGGTGCCTGCGACTCTCGAAGCCACCAAGGAATTGGTCACCCGGATCGGCTATGTGCGCGAGACGATTTTTGGCGGCATGTGGGATTTCACGGCGAACATGGCCTTCAAGGACACCGCGTACACGTCGGCCGCGATCGGGCCGCACACGGATGGGACATACAGCATTGATTCACCCGGCCATCAATTATTCCATTGCCTGAAATTCGACGGCAGCGGCGGCGACAGCACCTTGGTCGATGGCTTCAAGGTCGCCGATCAAATCCGCCAGTCCGACCCGATGGCCTTCGAGGTGCTGTCCACGGTGAAGGTGCCGGCGCAATACCTGGGTGACGGCGTGCACCTGAGGGCCGAGCATCCCGTGATCGGCCTCGATCACAATGGCGACCTCGCCCAAATCGCCTACAACAACTACGATAGGGCTCCATTTCGCCTGGCGACGCCGCGAATGAACGCGTTCTATCGCGCGCTGAAGTTGTTCAACCAACTGATCAACGATCCGTCCAATGAAATCACCATGCGGCTCGAGCCCGGCACTGCGCTGCTGTTCGATAACTGGCGCACCCTGCATGGCCGCCGGTCGTATCAGGGATTTCGGCGCTTATGCGGCGCCTATCTGAACAAAGAGGATTTCGACAGCAAACTGCGTGTCTTGCGTGCGCGCACGCGCGAGGGTGCGCACTAGAATCGCTGCCGGGACGAGGCATTCCCTCCGGTGCTGTTTGCCGCGAGCTCCATACGATCGAGCACTTGCCCGTGAAGAATGACTTTCACGATTGCATCGTAAGCCTCGATGGTCTGAGTTGGATCTTCGCGCAGCAGTAACAGGTTGGCACGCATACCTGGCTGCACAGCGCCGATCTCGCGGCTCAGCCCGAGCGCTTCGGCGTTGGCCAGCGTCGCGGCGCGGAACACCCGAGCGGGCGTCAATCCAGCGTCGATCAGCCGGTGCATCTCCAGCCAGCCGTTGAGGCCCGGCTGATTGGCGTAAGTCGGCGCGCTCGGCGTGTCGGTGCCGAAAAGAACACGCGCATTGTGTTCCGCCATATAGTGAAACCACTGGCCTTCCGGCGATCGAAAGTAGAGGCCCCTGCCGTCGATGATTTGCGCGCCCGGTTGGATTAGAAAAATACTAATTCCAGCGGATGCTCACGGTATTCGATAGGCTAAGCGGATCAGCGGAACGAGGGAGCGAGCAGGGTGCAAGCCATGACATGCGGTGAGGCCGTGATGAAATTGCTCTCGGCCTACGAGGTGGACACGGTGTTCGGCATGGCCGGGACCATGACGGTCGAGCTGTATCGCGGCATCGCAGGTGCAGGGGTCCGCCACGTGCAGTGTCGCAACGAGCAAGGCGCCAGCCTCATGGCCGACGGCTATGCGCGTTCGACCGGCAAGCCCGGCGTTTGTACCATCATCGCGGGCCCCGGGGTCACCAACGCGGCAACCGGCATCGCCCAGGCTTACTGCGATTCGCAGCCCATGCTCGTGCTATCCGGAGCATGTGCCACGCTCACGCAGGGAAAAGGCTGGGGAGCGATCCACGAGCTCGCCGACCAGGCCGCGGTAACAGCCGGGTTCACCGCGTTCAGCACCATGGTCCACTATCCGGAAGAGCTGCCGGAATTGGTTGCTCGCGCCTATGCCGTGTTCCGCAGCAGCCGGCCGCGTCCGGTTCATCTGTCGCTGCCCCGGGACGTCCTTCCCATGCTCGTCGAGAATGACTGGAAGGCGCGCCGCGCTCCTTCCTTGCCGATGCCCGATCCGGCGGCGATCGAGGAGGCCGCGGAGCGCCTCGCGCAGGCAAAGCGTCCTCTGATTCTAGTCGGCGGCGGCGCGGTCGGCACGCGCAAGGCGCTGACCGCGATCGCCGAGCATATCGGGGCTCCGGTTCTCTCCACCAACGCCGGCAAGGGAATTCTTCCGGATTCCCACCCCTTGTCCCTGGGCTGCTCGATCTTGCAGAAATCGAGCCAGCAGGCGCTGGCTGCCGCCGACGTGGTACTGCTGGTGGGTTCCGAAGTCGGCCAAGGCGACCACTTCCTGCCGACTCTCGATATTTCAGGCGACATCATCCGGATCGACATCGATCCCACTGAACTGATATCGGTATATTCCGCGGCGGTGCCCATTCAAGCCGATGCCCGTGCCGCGATGCTCGCTCTGTGCTCCAGCCTCTCCAGCCGGAAGCCGGCGGCACAGCGGCCGGCCGGCGAGACGCGGGTCCGGGAAATCCTCGCCGGCAACCTCGCGACCATGACCGACCTCGAAAAGCTGCACGCGCGCGTATGGAAGATACTGCGTTCAGCCCTTCCTACGGACGCCATCGTGATGGGCGACGCCTCGCAGATCGTGTACACCGGCACCTTTGCGATGCCGATGGAAATGGAGCGCTGCTGGTACTATTCCGGCACGTATTGTTCCCTGGGCGTCGCCTTGCCGATGGCCATTGGCGCGAAGATCGGCGCTCCGCATCGGCCGGTGATGGCCGTCGCGGGCGACGGCGGGATCATGTTCACGGTCAATGAGCTGGCCACCGCGGTGGAAGAACGCCTCGCGCTTCCCGTCATCGTTTGGAACAACGATGCCCTGAAGGAGATCGTGGACCAGATGGACCGGCGGCACATTCCGCGCATCGGCGTGGAGCCCAAGAGTCCGGACTTCCTGCGGCTGGCGGAGGGGCTTGGCTGTCATGCCGCTCGCGCCGCGAGCGCCGATCATTTGGCGCACACCGTGCGCCACGCTCTCGACGCGGATCGTCCGACCGTGATCGAAGTTCGACAGGACAGCCCGTGGCTTTGCGCGTCACCTACTTAGAACAGCGCGAACGACCCTTCTCCCCGCCGTTGCAGACCGGCGCAGAGCGCATCGCTCTCGAGAGGCCAACCTGCTCGATTTACCTCGCATTGTACCGACGGGTGGGAGAGCCGCTCAGATGGGATCAGCGGCTTTTGATGCCCGGAGAGGAACTTTCGGCGCTGCTCGGCGGTGAGTCGCTTCATATTTACATCCTGCGTGATGAGCGCGATCAGGCACTTGGCTTCTGCGAGTTTGATCGGGGCGCGCTTCCCGAGATTGAGCTTAAGAATTTCGGCCTGGTTCCCGAAGCGCAGGGGCGCGGCCTCGGGCCGCGGCTCTTATCAGTCGCGCTGCAGGAGGAATGGCAATCCAATCCGACCCGGATCTGGTTGCATACGGACACGTGGGATCATCCGGCGGCAGTACACGTCTATGAAAGAGCCGGTTTTCATGTTTACGCTGTCCGTGAGGAAGCCCCGGGACCGCTGTAGTAGGGAGACCGCTTTAATAACCGACAAGAGGGGGCCGCTTTTTGTCAATCCACTGCTGCACCGAAGGGCGGAGCCATTGTCGAGCGGCATAGTCGACGAGTCGCTGTGGCACGGGGTCGCCATGCGCGATCAGGCGTTGCAGCATCATGGCAAGATCGACATCCGCGATGCACCACTCGCCGAAGAGATTGTCGGTGCGAGCGTCGAGCAAGGTCAGTGCCGCTGAGAATAGTTGTTCGGCAGCCCGACGGGCAGCCTCCGACAGCGCCGGTCGTTTGGCACCATTGAACACGACAAACGTCGGTCGCTCGTCGCGAATGGGCATGAGGTCGCTGCGCACCCAGGCCTGCACTTGACGCGCTCGCGCGCGGTCGCGCGGGTCGGTGGGGTAGAGGCGTTTGCCCGGCAAGGTCTCGTCGAGGTATTCGCAGATGGCGGAAGATTCCGACAGGGCGAAGCCGTCGTGTATGAGTGTCGGGACTCGCCGGGTGATCGACGTTCGGGTGAAATTCGGGTCGTGATTGGCGCGAGCGACCAGATCGAGGGGTTCGATGTCGAAGGTCAAGCCTTTTTCGACGAGGCTTACGAACACGACCAGGGCGTAGGGACTTGCGAAATTGGCGTCGACGTAGAGACGCATACGGGCACCTTGGGGAAAAGCAAGTATTCTAACAGTGGATGGGGCAGCGCCGAAGCTTGCACACACAGGAGACCGCTCAATGAGATTTTCAATGGGTAACGTGTTCAAGGGTAAAGCCTTCGGACGCTTCGAATTCACGGCGGCGACGCTGGTGCTGGCCCTATCGGCTCGACCGGCGCTTGCGGAATACCCGGTGACCACACTCGCGACGCTGCTGGACAGGGTACAGATCGAGGACATGCTGGTCGAATACTATGGGAACCTCGGCGCTGGTCACCGTGATTTTGGCTCGTTTTATACCGAGGATGGTGTCCTCGATGTGAACGGAATCGAATCGCGGGGGAAAAAAGCCATCGACGACCTGTACGCAAAACTCGAGCAGCCGAGCCCAATGCCGCGGGGGACGCTGCACATGCTGCTGACCAATCCCGTCATCCGCGTTGACGGCGACTCTGCGACAGCCGAGGTTGTGTGGACCGGAATCATTTCAGACGCAGTCAAGGCACCGCCTCGTCTCGTCGAGCAGGGCCGGGAGCGCGATGAGCTCGTCAAGCTCGGCGGACACTGGTTCATCAAACATCGATGGATCACGAGTGACTCTGGATTGCCAACGATGTTCGAAAAGACGTACAAACAAAGGTAGTCGCCCCGCCGGCTGAAAAGTACCTTCTGAGGGCGGGGTCGATGCGCCCACGGTGCTTCGCTATGCAGTCCGGCCGCCGAGCGTGCGATACTTCCCCGTACGGTGTTCCATCTGCCAGCGCAAGCTCGCGGCCGAGAGAAGCTTCTTCGCGTGGCTCACGTCCAATTGTGCAAGCCACGTGGGTGATTGGAAATAGTCGATTTCTCCGACCAGCTCGCCGGCCTCCACAGGATCCAGGGTTTTGTGCATCATCGTCCACCCTTCAAAGGCTCGCTCGGGAATGGGTTCTCTCGCGATTACGGTTACTTGAGTGTGCCGTTCGTCCCGAAGGATTCTGCTGAACACAGAATCAATCATTTCTGTGTGACCCTCGAGCACCTGCAGGAAAGAGCCGGAGATATACAGAAGCATGCCGGTGAATTCCTGTTTTGCATTCGCCAGGCGTACCTGCTGCAACAAATCGGGAATTTCATGTTCGCGAAAGCATTCGGTCGACCGGCTCGCATAGATCAAGCTGATCAGAGACTTCATGGTGCCCCCTTATGGTATCCGGAGCGACCATACTGAGCTTTCCCTGGTTGCGCTCGGGTGAAAATGGAGATTTCTGCGACGTACGTCTCAATAGTAGGCGGCTCGAGCGATGCTGGTTCCTTCCCCTTCCGCGAGCTGCCGCACCGGGGGGTGGATGCGGCGGCGCCGACACATTGTTGCGTCGGGACCTCCGATGGTCGATGATCAGATTCCGCGCAATTTTGAAAGGCCAGGTCGACAATCCCGCGAGATCCAATCCAGGGCGTGGCTTTGAGTTGGACGGTTCAACACCAAGGAAAATCATGCAATCGGTACCAGTCGGGGCCACGGGTTCGTTCAGTCTTGTGGTCATGCCCGATCATCTCGCCAGCCGCTTCAAGGATGTGACGTTGCCTCCGGTCCTGGCGACGCCGGTCATGATCATGGTGATGGAGAACGCGGCGCTGAACGCGATCAAGCCTTATCTCGACGCCGGCGAGAGTGCCCTCGGCACGCGCGTCGACGTGCGCCATTTGGCGGCGACCCCAGCGGGTCGGCGCGTCATGGGCGAAGCGAGGGTGACCCATGTCGATGGCCGGCGCATCGAGTTTTCGATTCGTGCGACCGACGGAAACGAGGAGATTGGAGTGGGCACACACGAACGCATGGTGATACAGCTGTCGAAGTTGACCGAACGCATGAAGGCCAAATTCGGGTAGGCGATGGGCAGGCTCTGGCGTGAGCGAAGTTGCAACCCATGACGGAGAGGGAAATGACCCTAATTGACGCGGTGAAAATCTGCTTTACCAAGTACGCGGATTTCAAAGGGTGTGCATCGAGGCCGGAGTTCTGGTGGTGGATTCTCTTCACCTCGCTGGCGGCGTTTGTCCTGCGATCCATGAGCTACCAGCTGTCTGCCTTGTTTTCGCTCGCGACGCTGTTGCCAAGCATCGCAGTGACGGCGCGGCGCCTTCACGATATCGACCGAAGTGGATGGTGGGAGCTGCTGTATTTTGTCCCCGTGGTTGGCTGGATCATTCTCATCATCTTTTGCGTGGAGCCGACGCAGCCCAATCGATACGGTGGGGCGATGTAGGGTGGAAGGATGCGATGCATGAGTTAACGGGCGGATGTCGATGTGGGAATCTCTCGGTGAGGGTAGAGCTTGGCCGGGAGCCCAAGGAGTACGGGCCGCGGGCGTGTGACTGCGATTTTTGCAGCGAATTGGGGGCGGCGTACGTGTCGGACCCTGCAGGGTCGCTGTGGATTCAAATCAAAGATGCGGGAGCCACGGCGCGGCTTCGGCAGGGCGATCGATTGATCGATTGTCTCGTGTGTCGCCGATGCGGTGTTTTGGTGGGTGCGCTGTATCAGGATGGCGAGCAGTCGTTTGGAGTGGTGAATGCCTGGGTGGTGGGGAAGCGGGAAACCTTTGGAGATTCGGTGCCGGTGTCGCCGAAGAAGCTTGCGGCGGATGAGAAGACAGCGCGATGGAGGCAGCTGTGGTTTTCGAGAGTGAGCGTGGAGACGGTCGCCTAACCGGCATAAGTGCCCGAGCTCAAAGGTTCAAGCGATCGAGGATGGGCTTCTCGTAGACGTCATCTTCTCCGGGGTAGCGCAGGCCGGGGACTCCCTGCTGCTTTGCGAGTGCCCAGAGAATGCTCTCGCCGGCAGGGAGGATGTTCGGGCGCATTGCGTAAACCGGGTCTTGGAATGCGGTTTCGGAATCGATGATTGTCCAGCCCCTGTCCCGGAACATCTGTATGACGTCTCTCAGGAATAATGCATTGATCAAGTTATGGTGCAACAGCAGCACATGAGCCACGGAGCGGCCAAGCACGGTGCGCGAGAGGCTGTCGTAATACTGCGCCCGGTCGTATAGATGACGAAGGTAGGCGTCGCGGTAGGGAAGCCGGTTGGCCAGCGGGTTTTTCTTGAGTCGGGCGCTCAAGCGTTGGTTGTAATACCAGTCGCTGGCATCCACCGAGACCGGACCGGTCTTGTAGTCATTCACGTCCAGAAACGCTTTGAAGCCGTCGCGTTTCTCGATGGTGTTGCCCTCCTTTAAGTAGGGAAATCGGAATCGTCGAGTGAATCCGGGCATGTCTCGGATTGCGATATCGCAAAGTTGAAATTCGTGTTCGTACGCTGCGAGGCTCACATCGTCAATGTTTGGATGAGTGGCCGTGTGATTGCCAATGCGATGGCCTTGATTGCCCCACTCTCGAATCAAGTCGTTTCTCTTTTGGTCGGTGTCGGTTCTGGCGACGAACAGGATGGACTTGAGGCGGGCATCCGCCAATTGAGACAGAATCGCCGCATTGCGCTCCGCGGCGGTAAGGCCGGTCTTGTCGGCCATGTCGGGTCCGTCGTCAAAGGTCAATGCGATGCTCTGGGCAGCGGCCGTTGGCGCGAAGAGCAGCGCCGTGAGCGTCATGCAAACGACGGCCGCGAAGCGGCGGAAATGATCGAGTATGGGCGGCACGAGTTGATGCTACGCAGCGCAACAGGAATTCACAATGTGAAACCTCGCTGGCGGAGCCATGGCTCGCCTGTAAGGCGTCGAAGCCGCCTGAACGGTTGTTACAGCGGCAAATAATCCGGTCGGCTTATCGAACGCCCAGGGCGCACCGGTATTTGCGTTCCGAGCATCATCGCGCTCGGCTTGCCGGACAGAACATAGCGTTTAGTGACGTTGTCCGCGCTCTACTTGCAGAAGGGCTTTCACGCGCCGGTGAGCGAGCACGGAAACGAAAGTTTTTATTCGCGCTGACCGCTCGAGCCGGTCATGTTCAACTCGATAGATTTCTTGCACAGTGTGGACTGGGGTGCCCGTTTCACGCGCCAGCAATTCAATCTCCGATTCTCGCGCACTGGTTGAGCGAACTCTTGATTTTTGATCGTCCATTTCTTGAAGGCGTTCCAGACTAATTTAGAACCCCAATTTTACCGTACCTTGGAATCTAAGCCACCCGAATGCTCCAATACTGCTTTGCGGAGGCCCAACGGATGCATTTCGCTCATTGGAGTGCGCGCCGCACCTCCAATACCGATCTCCCTACGCAGCCACCGGCGAGTAAAGCCGCGTAAAGCCTGGGGTTTTTGCGGGCGCGGGCAGGCCTTACCTGAGGAGACCCTCATGTTTTTTCATCAAACAGCGTCGTGCCCTGCAGCGTAAGGACAAGCCGGTCGTCCTGGTTCCAAAGCTCCGACTTCGACAGCAGAATGCCGGTGCGGCCGGACGGGGACTTGCTCGAACGCAGTACTTCGAAACGAAGAGCGACCGTATTTTCGGGGCGCACCGGGTAAAGCCACTTCACGGAGTCGATTCCAGGTGAACCGAATGCTTCGGACTCCGAGAGAATGTGTCGTACCGTCAATTCCATCGCGATGGCACAGGTGTGCCACCCGCTGGCAATTAGACCTTTCCAGCGCCCCGCGCGCGCGCGTACCGGATCGATGTGAAACCACTGCGGATCATAGCGCGACGCAAAATCGACCATCTCCTTTGCCGTGACGATGCGCGGGGGCGTTCGAATGACGAATCCTGGAATCAGGTCAGAGAAACGCACGCATGTGACTCCTGGTGGCCGGTCCAAGCATCATGCCTGATCCGACAATTGTTGTGGACGACTGCCGAGGGCCGCGAAATGAGGCCGCCCACGGGAGTTGAATCGTGTGTGTTGGGTAACGCACAGACGATGAATTGGGTTGCGTGGATCGTGCGCGGTGAAGGATAAACGGATTCGTCAGCAAAAAGTCGGCGGACGGCGACAATGAATCGGGAAGGATGAGAAAGACTATTATCGGTGTCCGGCGAGTCGGCGGTATCCGTGGAGAAAACGAGGGAATCCGCGGTCGTACCATTCTTGAATCTTAAGGAGTGAGATGAGTGCTCATACTAACGCGACGAGTCGATGAAACGCTGATGATTGGCGACGAGGTGACCGTGACGGTCTTGGGCGTCAAAGGTAATCAGGTGCGGTTGGGCGTGAATGCGCCCAAAGACGTGGCGGTGCATCGGGAAGAAGTCTTCGTTCGGATTCAGGAGGAGACGGCGGGGCAACAAGGACGATACTAGTGAGCGGCGCAAATCTGGAAGCCGGAATGGCAGTCGCGGCTTGCTGCCCCTGACCGGTTCGCCCTGGAGTCCGGTCGCCAGGGGTCCCTTATGGCACCCGGCTGACGATCAAAGGTCGCCTCGGCAGCGTCGCTGTTCTCGGGTGATTCAGTGGGTGTCGAAGATCGCAAATGCGCGAACCTCGATACTCTCTCGTGGTGGTACGTGGCTCAATGGCGTCGGATCATCGAAGGCGCTGTGCGCCGTGAAGCGGGCCGTCCCGGCGGTGGCGGAATCGTAGTTCTTAAGGATCCAGGCCTCGTCGGGCCGCATGTCGGGCGCATAATACCAACGCTGCTTTGGATCATGCGTCAGATAGTAAATTTCCCCACGGCGCTCTCGGTAGACGAGGTCGACCGGCGCGAGTTGGTGCGGCGCGATGCTGCTCGCGTCACAAATTGCGAGCGGCGCGTCTCGCAGCGGGCCGCGGATGGGACGCCACAGGTTGACCTGAAGAAATCGACGTCGCGGACGCTGCGCCTCAACCGTACCGAGCACATCGTCGAGGCGGCGCGCAGCTGATTTCTCCGTGTAGTCCGTGTGCGCATGTAACGCCGGCCTGCCTTGTGGGTACCGGCCGGGTCGCATTGGAATGGAAAGACCACGGCGGACGTTGTGATCGAACACAATTACCCGTTCCGCGTCGGTTGCCGACTGTATGACCGCCGCGGCTTCTGGGTAGTAGGCAGCGATGACCTGTGTGTCGTCGTAGAAATCCCGGACGCCGCTGCAATGTTCAACCAGGATCGCGCCGTGCTGATCGAGAGATAGTCGCAGCGGAGCCTTGCGCACGTTGTGAACGGCTACCCGGTGCGGCTCGAACATCGCTGTTGGCCGTGGCTCATAAACCGCCGGCTCGTAGCCATAAACAAAAGGCCGTCCTTCGGCTGGT
Source organism: Steroidobacteraceae bacterium (assembly GCA_035314705.1). Lineage (GTDB taxonomy): Bacteria > Pseudomonadota > Gammaproteobacteria > Steroidobacterales > Steroidobacteraceae > Bog-1198. The sequence goes on from DATFZF010000016.1 coordinate 104,975, forward strand.
CGCAGGAACAGGAGCTGGGCATGGACGACATCGGCTCGATCGTCGACATTGACTAATTCATTCATGGACTCTGCTCCTAAAGGCGCCGGCGGCAGGCACGAAAACTCTACGAGAAGTCGATACCGCGGTGTGCAAGTTCTCCTTCATGACGGTTAAGGAATTCTCAACAGGCCTCGCGTTATACCGATCGTCAAGACACCAACGCCGAACACATCGGACCCTTGGGCTCATTAGCGCGTACCATGGAGCTTGCATCGTTGGACGGTGAGGATGGCCATGGAAGAGAAGCAGTTGAGAGAGGAATTCGACACTGGTCTTGCCAAGATTAGGAACGAAATCAAGAACCGGCTGGTGACCCATGGTCTGTACGGAAGCATTACCTATCTTGATACAAAACCCGTGGGTGACGTCCCGACCGGCTCGACCATCGAAGTCGCAGTAAAGGGAAGAAGCGTCGAGAGGACTTTTAGCCGTCAGGACATCGAAGGTTGCCGTCTTCGGGTGGGCGGCGTGGTTTTGTTAGGCATCATCGCCATGGTTGATGAACTTTCGTTGGACGAAGTTGGAAAGGGATAGGGGGGCACTGGCAGGTGGGCGCCGTACAGAGGTGGTGGCTTCGCTTTTACGATCATCGCGATCAGTTTCCAGGGCGGGATCTCGAGCTTGGGCCGACTAGAACTCCTCTTCAGAGGATCTGACAGCGGCATCGTTGGCGCCGAGCATTCGATTGCGCTGCGCTGTGCTGACCGCGCCTTGGAGTTGCGCGATGAATTTCTCGCTCAGAAGCGGCGGAGCGGATTCCTCCGTCGGTGGACGGTTTTTCTCGGATCCACGGCCGTTTGATCGCTTTGACATAAATTACAGTCTCCAAAGTGATGCAGCGAAAAATGCCAGTGGATGGCGGTGCGCACAAGATGCGATTGACGACCAGCAACGAAGTTGGAATGTAGTCGACGAAACGGCAATGATTATGTTGGGTGCGGGTGTCGACGCCAGTCGGGTTGGCCATGAGTTGGCATCGGTTCTCATGGGTCATTCGGCCGAGTCTCGCGGCCGATCTGCGCCCAGTCGAGACGTCGAGTGGCCAGCATCAGCGCGGCCAGTATGGCGAACAGCAGCAGCGAGCCCAAGAGAAGTGCGTTGTCCTCGGATAGCAGGATCACGTAGAGGGCGCCGTAGGATGCGGTGAGGGCGGCGCCTATGCCGAAGGCGGCACGGCGATTGGCGGTTGCACCGGCGATGTACGTGGTGATCAGTGCAACTAGCGCGGCGGCGGCAAGCGCATAGGAGAATCCAAAGCCGATGTGTTCGGATAGCGCTAGAAGGAGCAGGTAAAAGGTCGCCAAGGCGAGACCCACCAGCAGGTATTGCATGGGATGCAGCCGCAGTCCGCGAACCAAGTGCTCCCAGGTGAAGAAGCATGCGAAGGTGATTGCAATGAATAAGATGCCGTAACGCACGGCACGGTAGTTCTGTGTGTAGATATCCGAGGGTTGGAACAGGCGCACGCCGAAGGCCGTGGCCAGCAGAGCGCAATTTCTAACTGAGTTGCCACGCCAGGATTGCGGAACAGCTCGATTGAGACCGAGTATCTGCCAGTTCGCCGAATAGCCCTCAGCGGTGCGGGTGTGTGAAATGGGCAGGAAGGCACCGTCAAAATCGGGATGCGGCCAGGCAACGTGCGTCGTCACGGTCGTCGTCGATCCTAGGGGCAAGAAATGCAGCGAATCGCTGCCGGCCACAGCAAACTCGATGCGGAAGGGGAGCGGGATGTTGCGGTCGATGGAGTAAAGGTCGATGGCCGAGGACAATGCCGTGAATTCGGCGACCTCGCCGCTGGTGGCGTGCAGCGCTTGTCCGCCGACTTCGAAATGGGTCAGGGTCCGCAGATACTTGACGCCGGTGAGGGGCAGTTGGATGACGGCACGTGCGGCTAGCACGCGCATGTCATCGTTCGACGCAAGCACGGCAGCGATGGCCTCGGGTTTGAATTCACCGGTAACGACCACTTTTGTGAGGTACACCGGAACGGAATAGATTCCTTTGCTCCTGAGTTCGACGGCGACGTCACTGGTGATGCGAACGTCGTCGGGCAGGAGGTGCATCTGCGCTCCGGGCGCCCAGCTGATGGTGCTTTTCTTGGTCGTCGTATCTTCGATAAGCGATCGGTCCTCGGTGTCGACACTCAAGATGGGTGCGCCGAGAATCTGGGAGCCGCCGAAACCCGCTGCGATCACGTCATAGGCCCGGTGTTGGAGAGCCTGACGTTCATTCACGAGGCTCTCGACGCGCATGAGCGGCCACAACATCAACAGAGTCAAGCCGCCGATCACAAGTGACTTGACGGTGACCGATGCGAATCGAGGATCCACGCTCTGCATGTTGCCTGCTCCTTGTCGTCAATAATTCTTGGGAGCATTAGAGACGGCGATTCGGGCATTCCCAGGGCATAAATGTGGCGAATTGGGGCTGCATGCTGCAATTGATGCTTGGCGATTGGGGTTATAATGAAAATGACCTCGCCAATCTCCCGTTAGGATCTTCGCCTGAAATGAAGACGATTATTGAACCGTTTCGGATTAAGGCCGTGGAGCCCATCCGGATGACGAGCGTGGCGCAACGGGCGACACTGATCGAGGCCGCGCATTTCAACCTGTTTGCGTTGAAGTCCGATGACGTACTGATTGATCTCCTGACCGACAGCGGCACGTCGGCCATGAGCGCGGCCCAGCAGGCGGCATTGATGCTGGGAGATGAGAGTTATGCGGGTAGCCCGTCGTTCTTCCGGTTTGAAGCGGCGGTGAAAAATCTGATGCCCTTTAAACATGTCATTCCGACGCATCAGGGCCGGGCAGCCGAGGCCATATTGTTCTCCATCCTGGGAGGGGCCGGCCGAGTCATCCCATCCAACAGCCATTTTGATACCACCCGCGGCAACATCGAGGCGAGCGGTGCCGAGGCGGTCGATCTGTTGATTGCGGAGGGGTTGGACCCGGACAGCGAATACCCATTCAAGGGCAATATGGATTTGGCTCGCCTCGAGCGCTGTCTCACCGAGCAAGGTGACAGGGTGCCGTGCGTCATGCTGACTGTCACCAACAATGCCGGCGGCGGCCAGCCGGTGAGCCTCGCGAATATTCGCGGCGTGGCCGCGTTGGCGCGGCGCTTCGCGAAGCCGTTCTTTATCGACGGCTGCCGCTTCGCCGAAAATGCCTACCTCATTAAGACTCGGGAGCCGGGGCAGAGCGATCGGCCCATCAAATCCATCGTCCGAGACATGTTCGAGGGGGCGGATGGCATGACCATGTCGGCAAAGAAGGATGCCTTCGCCAACATCGGCGGCTGGCTGGCCATGAATGATGATGGCCTGGCCGAATCCGCCCGCAATCGGCTCATTCTGACCGAGGGATTTCCCACTTATGGCGGGCTGGCGGGACGCGATCTGGACGCGATTGCACAAGGTCTTAAGGAAATCATTGACGAGGATTACCTCAGGTACCGGATACGGACGTGCGCATACATCGGTGAACGACTGCTGGCCTTAGGAATCCCTATCGTCAGGCCGACCGGAGGCCACGCGGTGTTTGTGGACGCCCGGCGCTGGCTCCCGCACATCCCACCGCTCAAATATCCCGGGCAATCCTTGGCCGTCGCTCTGTATCGGGAAGGAGGCATCCGATGTTGCGAGATCGGCACCGTCATGTTCGGTCAACGCCCGGACGGAACCGAGACGGCCGCACCGATGGACCTGGTCCGGCTGGCCATGCCGCGGCGGGTATACACGCAGAGTCATGCTGACTACCTGGTCGAGGTCTTCGAGGAGCTGGCCGGCCATAAAGAGACCTTGCGGGGCTACAAGATCGTGTGGGCGCCACGGGCCATGCGGCATTTCACCGCTCGATTCAGGGAGCTGAACTAAACGGCCCAAGCAGGCCTGCCGTGGAAATGGCGGACGCACCCTTCTTGGCGGCCCAATCCGAGTTAGTCCGGCGATCACCTACATCGGATCGGGAAGCGTCGCCCTTATGATCTTCCCGGCAAAGTGGTTTCATAACGTATTACGTGGGCAATTCCGAGGTGACTCATGGGATATCAACAGCCGGGACAATCGGTCGATGAATCGGTCCGCACGCCGCCCATTGCGAAACCCGAATGGCCGCCCATCAAATTGCCAAATCCGCCGGATGACACCCAACCCGAAATACCAAAAGTGGGATCGCGCGACGCGCCAGGCGGGTAAGGGTCGCAGCTGCGGCAGTCTGCGGGGCCGCAACGCGTGGTAAGGAGATTAACGAAGCGCAAAACGCCATCGATCCGCTTATGTCAATCGTCCCGAACGCTTTAACCTCGCGTATCGAGAAACACAGCCTAAAACTCGAAGTATTTGCCCGGGACCAGCGAGCAAGCCACTACAATACATCCTAGTTACCACAACTCGTCAGACTGGGGATTGGCAGCTTGCAATATCGCGTCGGCCGGGCCACATGGATGCTTCCAGGTATGACGGCGTTGTTCGCGCTCGCCGCGCTGTATGGGAGTGCGTGGCCGGCCGACGAGAAATCTGCGTTGGCGCTCATCGAGGACGGCATGATCGCAATGCGCGCCAATCCGGACGAGAGCAAACGAGACGCCGAACTGGCGCTCGCGATGATTCGCCTGCATCCGGAGGCCGACCTCGAAATTCGCGCCCGACTGCTGTTGTGCGACTACTATTCCGAGCGCAATGCCAGCGCCGCAGAGCAGCAAATTGCTGCTGCCACCGCACTGCTCCCCCAGGCACAACGCAAGGGTCTGCGCGCCGGCGTGCTCACGTGCCAGGGCGAGGCGCGCGAGACTGTCGGCGACTACGCAGGCGCCGAGACGGCGTTCGATGAGGCGGTGGCTGTCTCAACCGCGGCGAATGATGAACAGATGTTGGCCGAAGCGCTGTTCTCGCGCGGTTATATACGCGCTCTACAAGGTAAATTCGCGGCAGGTATGAGTGATGTGCGGCGGTCGCAGCAGCTGTACGAACGTATCAACATGCCGCAGTACGCGCTGACCGTCATGAACACAATCGCCACCATCTATAATCGCATGGGCGACCATGAACAGGCGGCGCAGATCTATGAGCGTGCACGCAACCAGCAGCACGATGCAGGCTTGCGTCGCGACGAAGCGGTAACGCTGTACAACCTTGGGCGGGCACGTCAGAAATTGGGTGAATGGGATGCGGCGCGCACGGCGTTCTCCGGTTGTCTGGCGCTCAGCAGAGACCTTAAGTACACCCGCGGCGAGGCCTATGCTCTACTCGGTCTCGCGTCAGTCGATAACTCCACAGGAGATCCGAAGGCCGCGTTGATCAAGCTGGAACGGGCGGCGGAACTTGAGCGACTGACCCCGAATGCGCGGCAGGGCGCGCAAATTCAATTGGCGCGCGGTACAGCGTTGCGGCAACTGCAGCGGGGAACCGAGGCCGTATTGGCGCTCGAGCAGTCTGAGGCGGTGTTCAAACAGGCCGATTCGCTCGAAGAATTGAGCACCACCTATGACGAGCTGGCGACTGTGCATGCCCAACTGGGTGAATGGCCCAGCGCCTACTCGTATCGCAGCGCGGCAAAGGCGACTGTGGAAACGCTTCTGCACAATCAGCTCGATCAACGCTTTGCGACGCTCAAAGTGGAGTTCGACACGGCCAATACGGAAAAGGAAAACACCCTGTTGATGAGTCAGAACGCGGCAGACCAGAAGGCGTTGGCCCAGGAGCGACGCGCGAACACCTTGCAGACGATGGTCATAGTGTTGAGTCTGCTGTTGCTGGGCCTTCTGACGATCATGGCATTGCGGCAACGGCGTGGTGCACGACGCCTGCATGCATTGGCAATGACCGACGAACTCACCGGCGCACCCAACCGGCGGGCCGTGCTGACCCATCTGGAGACACTGTTGCAGCGAGGCGATGCGCCGCCGTGCTCGATCCTGCTGTTCGACATCGACCATTTTAAGAGCATCAATGACCGGCACGGACATCCCGCCGGTGACGAGACATTGCGGCTGCTCACGACTTACCTGCGCAATGCGGTGGCGCTACCTGCTTTCCTGGGAAGACTGGGCGGCGAAGAATTCATCGTGGTACTGCCCGACACCAGCCTGCAAGATGCGTATCGCATTGCGGATTCGATTCGCGCACAGATACCCTCGATCGACCTAGAGCGTTGGCTGGGCGAGCGACGCATTACCGTCAGTATCGGCGTGACGAGTTCGCGCGTCGCGGATACTGTCAGCGCGGTACTGCGGCGGGCGGACGCCGCGCTCTATGCAGCCAAGCATGCGGGGCGCAATTGTGTGCGGATGGATCCGTCCTGCGATACAACACCCTACGACGCCGCCGGCACTGCCGCGTGACGCGCGGCTCGCAAAAGCCCCGGGTGACCTTCCCTGGCCACCCGAAATCATGGGACGCGATACTACTCCACCGTAATTTTGTTGACCTTGGAGCCGTTAAGCGAGACGTCACCGATTAAGCCCTTCTCATCGAAAATGAAGCCGAGGATCGGCTTCTTGAGGGTTTCGCTGTCATATGCCCCGCCGGCACCTTTTGATACGACGGCAACCTGTGCATCCACTCCAAAGCTGAATCCGTGACTGCCTTCGAATTTCGTAAGCGCGTCTCGGGTCATGAACAAGATAATTTCGCTGTGCTGGCCGGCGCCAAGTGTCGCGCCCACCGACGCGGAGGTCACACTATAGTAGTCCGCGGTCTGGGAACCCTTCAACAAAGCTCCGTCGCCGTGCTCACCACCGATGCCGACACCGGCTTTGGTGATGCGCGGAAACACCAGAATACCGGCTGCCTTCTTCAGCAGTTCCGCGTGTTCCGGCTTGGCGTTGCTAAATCGTTGCAGTGTGTCGGTTACCGCAACGTCGATGACCTGTTTGGATGCAGCATACGCCGCAACGCCGGCGCCCAAAGCCAGCACAATCATCGCGGCCACGGGAAATACTCGATTCTTACGCAGCATATTGAATTCCTCGATTTGAAAAATGTTCTTCCGTACAAATTTCATCTTCTAGAGTTTGGCGGAAAAACTCTATCAATATCGCCCTACCAGTGACGTAGGAGGGTTCTTACACGCGCTCTTGTGGGGAATCTTTTTTTGCAGCTTTAGTTAATGCATATGCGCAGTGGGACCGGAAACGTGTTACACGTGGCGCGGCTCTTTCAGCCTGTTGGACAGTCCCGCGCTGCAACGGGGCCCCCATCCTTTCGGGAAATGCAACCTTCCATGCTGAAACGCCTCCGCGGTCATTTTTCCAATGACCTGTCGATCGACCTTGGTACCGCCAACACCCTGATTTACGTGAAGTCACGTGGGATCGTACTCAACGAACCCTCCGTTGTCGCCGTGCAGAGCGAACCGGGAAGCGGCGGCAAGGTCGTGGTCGCCGTGGGCGCGGAGGCAAAGAAAATGCTTGGGCGAACGCCTGGGCACATCACCACCGTGCGGCCCATGAAGGATGGGGTCATCGCCGACTTCACGTATACCGAAAAAATGCTGCAGTACTTCATCAACAAAGTTCACGGCAATCGCTTTTTTAGCCCGAGTCCGCGTGTGCTCGTGTGCGTGCCATTCGGCTCGACCCAAGTCGAACGCCGGGCCATCAAAGAATCCGCCGAGGGAGCCGGAGCGCGCAGTGTCGATATTGTGCCCGAGCCCATGGCCGCCGCAGTCGGTGCAGGCTTGCCGGTTCACGAAGCGCGCGGCTCCATGGTTCTTGACATCGGCGGCGGCACTTCCGAGATCGCCGTGGTCTCTTTAAACGGCATCGTTTACGCGGCGAGCGTGCGCATGGGCGGGGATAAATTCGACGATGCCATCACACAGTACGTGCGGCGCAACTACGGCATTCTGATCGGAGAGGCCACCGCGGAGCGCATCAAGATTGAAATCGGCTCGGCCTATCCAGGTGGGCAAGTGCGTGAAATCACTGTCCGGGGAAGGAATCTCTCGGAGGGTGTCCCGCGTGCCTTCACGTTGAACTCCAATGAAATACTGCAGGCTCTCGAGGAACCTTTGCAGGCCATTGTGAGTGCGGTGAGGCAGGGGCTCGAGCAGACACCGCCGGATCTCGGCAGCGACGTGGCGGAGGGCGGTATCGTGCTCACGGGTGGAGGCGCATTGCTACGCAACATCGATAAGTTGATCATGGAAGAAACCGGACTGCCGGTGGTCATCGCCGACGATCCGCTGACTTGCGTAGCTCGCGGCGGCGGGCGAATCCTCGAACTGACCGAAGAGCATGGGCGAGGAATCTTTGGCCTACAATAACCGTGCCGCTGGCAGTATCGGGTGCGACTATATGAGAGTGCCGAAGCCGTGATGACTGAATCCGAGTTGAGTGCGCTTCTTGATGCACACAATGGCTTGGTGACTGCGTTCGTGGATTCGAGTCTGACGTTCGCGGAGTTCATTTCTGCCTATGATCATTTTCCACACAGTTATGTGCTGGATGCGCATTCGGCAACCGCGGAGGAGCGCGCGGTGTTGCGAATGTTCGCAAGACGCATCGCGTTCCATTTGCGGGTCGCAGGTGTGTTGTCGGGGCTTCGGTCGGCGGACGATCCCGTAGATATTCCGTATGGGGATGCCGGCCGCTTTCTTCCGGCGGTGGCACTCAATAGAATTCGGGAGCTGGTCGCGAAATGCCCGGATTTTGAGGCCGAGGCGGATTTCTGATCTTGTGTCAGGGATGATCGCATACCGTCGGATGATCCGCCGCGCGGAATCGCCCTTAGTTGTTCAGCGGCAGCGCACGGTAGACCTTGAGCGACGCAGCAGTCAGCACAGTCCAATATTTGAGGCGGCTCACACATTTGAAGAACTCAAACTAAAAAATCCGCCAGAGGTGGAGCAACGGGCTCCACAGTTCGGTGGAGCCGGGGAAATAACATCGAGTTGACTTGCGGATGATTGAGACGTGATTCGCGGCGGGTTGGCGGCAGGCCGAGCACACTGGTCGCCTACTCCTAGGGTCAGTCCCATGACGCATAAGTTTCATCCGGTCGCCGACATACTGCATCTTGCATCGACTTCGAGATCAAAATCGGTGGTGAGCGCGGCGGCCATTGCGTTTGCGGTATGTCATTTGGTGGTGCTTGCCGCCGCTCCGACCTCCAGCGCGATCGCCGGCAATCCGGACGCCGGGCTCGCGCGTCAGCTTGTGTATATCGCGGCGGTGCTGGGTCGCTTTGCCGTGCCGCTCTGCATCATGATCGTTGGAATGACGTTCGGGCGATCGAAATCTCGTGGAAGTTAGGATCCGAGTCGTGCGGACGACATACGGGGAGCTTCATCGGGGCATTTGCTGAGAATTGGGTCTTCCGATCGCTCCCATCGACACGCGGGCATTTCGAGGCTAGGGTTCAAAGCACCAGGTGTTACCGACAGTTGGTGTTGTGAAGAACCTCAATGCAAAAGCGTGGCTGGCACTCATTTTTCTCACCGTGGTGATGGGTCTACTGCTGTTCGTGCCGGCAGGGACCGTTCACTATTGGCAAGCCTGGATGTACTTGTTGATTTTCGCAGGCGCATCGGCACTCATCACGGTCTATCTCATGAGGAGGGATCCGGCGCTTCTTGAGCGTCGGATGCGCGGTGGCCCTATGGCCGAGAAGCGACGAGCTCAAAAGCTCATCATGCTCTGTACGTCAATAGGCTTCGCTGCGCTTCTTGTGGGGCCGGGATTCGACCACCGCTTCGGGTGGTCAACCATACCGTTCGGCGGGGTGGTCTCCGGAGAGGTGCTCGTCGCGATTGGGTTCTATTTCATTTTCTTGGTGTATCGCGAAAACACATTCACATCTGCAACAATCGAAGTCGCCGAGAATCAGACGGTTATTTCTACCGGGCCGTACGCAATTGTTCGCCATCCAATGTACGCGAGTGCGTCCCTCTACCTCGTTGGCACCCCGTTGGCGCTTGGCTCGTACTGGACGTTCATCGCTATCGCCGCAATGATTCCCTGTTTGATATGGCGGCTTCTTGATGAGGAACGCTTCCTCGCCAAGAATCTGTCCGGGTATGACGAGTACCGGAAGCAGGTCCGGCATCGTCTAGTGCCGTTCGTGTGGTAGCTCAAGCCGGTCGACGCGGTGACGCGGCGGCATTGACATTGATGATTTTGAGAAATCCCCTGTCGTCTATTTCGCTGTCATCAACGATGCGACGTGACGCTTCGATGTTCCTGCCGGCGTGCAGGTTGATCGCCTTCAAGGTGGCGAACCGTGGGCTCTCCACGCATTGGCCTGTTTCTTTGTCCCACAAAATGAATCGGTACACGGCAAGCTTGGGCATTCCGACATTATTCGGCGTTCGACTCAGATATGCATCTTGCGACGCGGCATTGAGCTCAATGTTGGGTCAACGGGTCCGTCGACGCTGATGTTGGTTGCTTCGGTCGGCGTCTATTACATTGGCAACGTGACCACGAAGGCGCTGGGCCTATCGGCCTGAGTGGAGCAAATCGCCTCGCCCCCATGATGACGTGCGATTTGCCGCACCAATGCGAGACCTAATCCGGATCCGGAGGGACTGCGGGAGTTTGCAGGGCGATAGAACGGTTGAAACACTTTCTCAAACTCGGTCGCGGGTAATCCCGGGCCGGCATCCCAGACGGTAATCGTCGCGGCGTCCGCTGTGTGAGCAATTCGCACTTGAGTCGGCGGTGAGCCGTGGCGCCGCGCGTTTTCCAGCAAATTACGTAACAGGCGCCGTAGCAGGCGGGGATCGCCGCGAACCGTGGTCGTGGAACCCTCAAGCTGGGTTTCGTCATAGCGGGCGCATTCTTCGGCCGCGAGCGCCAGCAAATCGACTTCTTCGCTCGCGACCTCGGTCACGGCGTCGAGTCTGCTGGCCAACAGAATTTCGCCCACCAACCAATCCAGTTCCGCGATGTCTTGTTCCAATCCGATCTTGCGTTTTTCATCGAACGAATCCTTCATGAGCTCCACCGCCAGGCGAATTCTGGCCAACGGGGTTCGTAATTCATGCGACGTGTTGGCCAACAGGGACTTGTGGCTCTGCACAAGCTGCTCAATCTGACCTGCCGCTCGATTGAAACTGGTGGCCAATCGGGCGACCTCGTCGCGTCCTTCGACGGCCACTCGGGCCGTGAAGTCGCCCGCGCCGAGGGATTCAACGCCGCGCTGTAAACGCTCGAGACGCCCGCTAATCTGTCGAACGAGAGGATAGGCCGCCACGCCGATCGCCAGGACGAGCACCAGCAGGGTGAGGTGAAATACCGCCCTGGGACGTCCGTAACCCATGGGCACGCTGGCTTCTATCCAGCGGCCGTCGGCGAGGTGAACATAGGAAATGGGCGCGCCTTCCCAGTGGGTCATTCCCACGGTGTTGCCACGATACACTCCGGGGGCCGGGAGCGGTTTGCCGATGGAGGCAACGGGTTTCTCGTGTGTATCAAAAAGAGTCACGTCCGCCTTGAGCCCCTCGGCCAGCCGTCGCAATGCTTCTTGTTGCTCGGAGGCCGGCGCGGTCGCCGGCGGCAGTATATTTTGGATGAGTCGGCCCAAGGTGACGCCCGCTTGCTCGGAGGTGGCGCCAGTGAAATGCCACAACGTGGCGGTCGCGAGTCCAAATAGCACGAGGCTCACCACCAGGGCGAGATAGAACCTCAAGTACAGGCGCAACATCAGTCTTGCACCTTGGCGAAGACATAACCTGCACCGCGCACGGTGATCACCCGCCGCGGCTTCTTAGGGTCATCCTCGATGGCGGCTCGGATGCGTGAAATATGCACGTCGATGGAGCGATCAAAGGCGTCCAAGTGCTCGCCTTTCACCTGATCCATCAAAACCTCGCGCGACAGCACCCGACCCGCTTTGTTGGCCAGCGTCACCAACAAGTCGAACTGGTAGCTCGTGAGGTCACAAAGATTGCCGTCGACGCGCACCGCTCGGGCAGCGGTGTCGATTTCCAGCCTACCGAAATGCAAGGGTCGCTCGGCGACCGGCTTGCCGCTGACGCGGCGACGCAAAATGGCTCGCAGCCGCGCCAGCAGTTCTCGCGGTTCGAAGGGCTTGGGCACGTAGTCATCGGCACCAATTTCCAAACCCACAATTCGATCAATGGCGTCACCACGGCCCGTTAGCATGAGGATGGGGGTGTCGGAGGTAGTCCGCAGCTGCCGGCAGACGTTCAAACCGTCCAAGTCGGGCAGCATCAAATCGAGCACGATGAGGTCATACTCGTCAGCGGACGCGCGTTCGAGCGCCGCTCTACCCGAGGGCGCGACCGTGACGTGAAAACCCGCCTGGCCTAAATACTCTAAGAGCATGTCGGCCAGGCGGGGATCGTCTTCTACCACCAAGAGGCGCTCAGTCATGGAGGGTTGACTGTAGAGCCAATCATCCCTCGTCGCCAGCGGCCATCACGAATGATTCATGCCGTGCAGATGCTGCAAATGATCGAGCAACGTTTTGCGTTGCGCGGGCGTGAGTACATCGCCGACATCACCCATCAACTGAACCAGGCGTTTGGAGGCTTGATCGGCCAATTGCAGGTGCTGCGCCCGCGCCGTCTCGAGTGCACCCCGATCGAGGGTCTCTTGGGATAGGGCGTTCATGGCGAGTTGATGCGCGGTGCTGGCTTGCGTTCGCAGGGGCAATAGGTCATTGACGGCCTGTTTAACCAGCGGGCTGATCTGCGATTTCTGCGCGTCGGTAGCCTCGATTTCGACGTAGAAGTGCTTGAGCATGTGATCGACGTGGGTGTTGACCTCGGCCGCGCTATGAGTGCCGTCGAGCATGGATCCATGATGCCAACCGCCCATGGCGCCCTGTGCGGAGACACCGAGAGCCACCGCGACGGCGGCACCCGCGACGAACGCGAGGACGGTGGAGCGGTTGAAAAGAGAACTGCGGAACGAGGGCTTGTCAGGGTTGATCTGATTGGGAGTAGTCATGGTCGGTCCTTGTAAGGGTAGGGGAGAATCATCACGGGGCCATTTTGGGCGCCCTGCGTGTCGCGTCGTTGTGCGGAAGGTAAAGTTTTGTGAAGCGTACCGCGGCGCGGCGCTGTCGCGCCAAGATGGGTTCGGCGAAGACGGATGCTTGACACAAGATTTGAGCGCTGATTTGTCTAGTCATGCCGCGCTATACCTTCCGCCAGGTGCGCGGCGCCCGGGGTCGGTGAGTCGTAAGGGTCGCTCGCTTCGATGCTGACCAGTCGTCGCTCTTGGCTGCGAAAACAGAAGAAGGAAGCGGAGTTCGAAGAAAATTCACTGATGGTCCAGCCGCCCTCCATCCATGCCAGCATCGCGGTGATGAACACGTGAGTGAGATTCGCGCCGGCAATGAGTGGCCGAGACTCGATGACGGAGCCGTGCATAGTGCGCACAACGTACCAACGAGTTCCTGACGTCGATGCGAGCGGGTTAAAGGCGGCGCGGCGGCGGACCATGTTTCGAAAATAGCGCGCAGGCTGATTGCGTGTCCATCCAGTACGGGGAGGGTCTGGACACTGTATGAATTGCGGTTGCCGGAACTGATTTGAGAATTTAGCAAAGAATACCCGGTCAGACGAAGAAGCCAGAGGTGAGGTGGGCCGCTGACGCGACGCGATTAATTGTAGGACTTAGGGAAGGGTCCTTTCACTCTGTTCGCACCGACCGATAAAGCTTTCGAGACGCTTCCTAAGGGCGCGTCAGAGGCGCGCCTCAAGGATTCCATGAAATTCAAGGCACTTTTGAACTATCACGTCATCGCGGGACATGTGTCGGCCGAATGGTGTCGTTCATGCGATCGATACCGTGATCATGCCCAAGGACTGGACATTGATGGCGGCTGCCGCCTGATCGCCTGTCGCTGAGGTCATTTGACGCATTGGGAGGTCCCGATGGCGGGGCCTCCTTCTTGGTTTTTTTTTCCGTACCAGGCTACCCATTACTATACTTGTAGTTGACCGCACATGACTCGTTTGGTACCCTCTACTACATATCTAGTAGTTAGTGCGAGTCTATGCAGATCACATTGACCGATCGAGAAGCGGACATCATGCAAGTGCTATGGGATCAGGGTCCGTCGATCGTGGACGAGGTGCGAGCGCGCCTGGGCGACAAGCTGGCCTACACAACGGTACAGACCATATTGCGTACCCTCGAAACCAAGGGATATGTAGGCCACCACGAGGAGGGGCGTGTACACCGGTATTTCTCGGCCGTTGAGCAAACGGCCGCGCGAAAGAGTGCCTTGCAGCACCTGTCGGCCAAATTATTTAAGGGCTCCTCCGAGCTTCTTTTCACGCATTTGGTGTCGGATCGGAAGCTCAAGCCTGAAGAAATCCGCAAAATGCGGCGCCTGCTGGATGATAAGGCGAAGCCGGAGAAAGACTGATGTTGGCGTGGATGCTTTACGTGATGGCCGTGACCCTGTTGCTGGCCGCTGCGGCGTGGGTCGCCGAATATGCACAGCGACTGCGGCACTCCTCGACGCGTTGGATCTGGGTCCTGGCGATCGTCTTGTCGCTGCTGATCCCTACAGTGATCGCCTCGGTCTCTATCCAGATTCCCAATATTCTGTCGCCCGCAGTCTCGCAAAAGGTCATCGCACTTCGGACCGCCACTTCGGCGCACTTGTCACCGACCCTATTGATCAGTGGCAGCCCTCGGACAGTTGCTGAGTGGCGCAAACTGGATCCTTTCCTTGAGCGCGCCTGGCCGGCCGTGTCCATCGCCATGTGGGTGGGCTTGATGGCCAGTGGTGCCCACCTGTATTGGCGCAAGCGGAACTGGTCGACGGGGATGTTGGGTGGAGCGCGCGTATATATCGCGCCCGAGGTCGGTCCTGCCGTTGTCGGTCTTCTGCGTCCCAGCATTGTGGTTCCCACCTGGCTAATATCCTCGTCGCCGTCGCACCAAGATGCGGTTATCGCGCACGAGAGTTCGCATTTGGATGCCGGCGACACTCGGCTGTTTACAGCAGCACTGTTCTTATTGGTGTTTATGCCCTGGAACCTGCCTTTGTGGTGGCAGTTGCGTCGATTGCGCTATGCGATCGAAGTGGACTGCGACCGGCGCGTGCTGAAGTCCGGACAGGACGCCGTGGGTTACGGCGAAACCCTCATTGCCGTCGGCGAGCGCAAGTCCACCTACATTGGTGCCGTCGCTGCAATGTCGGAATCCAAGTCATTCCTAGAACGGAGGATCATGATCATGATGAGCAAACCGGCAAAATGGTGGCGCGCATCGGCAATGGCGCTACTCGCGTTTTCGGTTGCGTTGGTAGCGGTAGCGGCCCAGGTTAGTCCGCCCAATGCAGCCGGCGGTGTCAGCTCAACACATGTGGAGGTACAAGTCGATGCCAGTGTGTTAGACGGGTACGTCGGATCGTACAAAGCGGGAGAGCGCGCGGTTGTGACTGTGACCCGCAATGGGCAGCAGTTGATGGCGCAGCTGACCGGGCAACCGTCCGCGCCCATCTATCCGGAAAGCGCGACGGAATTTTTTTACAAAATCGTCGACGCGCAGATCAGCTTCGTTCAAGACACGCAAGGACAAGCGACCTCGCTGGTGCTGCATCAAAACGGCCACAATATTGCGATGCCGCGCGTCGATGCCGCGGCGGCCCAGCAGATAGCGGACAGCGTCGCCACCAAAATACAAGGCCAGACGGCAACACCCGGCAGCGAGGCGGCACTTAAGCGGCTTATTGCCGCCATCGGCGCGGGCAAGCCCAACTACGATGAGATGACCCCAGAGTTGGCCGAGGCCACGCGGCAGCAGTTACCAAATCTGCGGATGGCTGTGTCGGGTTTCGGCGCCGTTCAATCGGTCGAGTTCCGTGGAGTCGGCAATCAGGGCTGGGACCTGTACGACGTCAAACAAGAGCACGGTTCCATGCAATGGAGAATCGCTTTGGACTCAAACGGGAAAATTGCGGGAGCGCTGGTAACTGCCGGACCGTAGCATCAATTACGGTGCTGGCCCGCCGGCAGAGGCGATCCAATTGCAGGAATACGCGATTAGGGCTCACCGAGTGCTGAAGTTAGGGACTTACAGCCGGATCGACTTTCGCCGCGACGTCCATGGCGGATTCTGGTGCCTGGAGGCGAATTCGCTGCCCGGCATGGCCGCGACCAGCTTGTTGCCACAAGCGGCAAGGGTCGCCGGTATCGATTTCCCCGAACTCCTGGAACAAATCTGCAAGGGAGCTATTCGTCGCGTCTAGCGAAGAGACATGGCTCATTCGTGCCACGGCCAATTTGGTAGTGTCCGATCCCGCCATAAAATCATGCGGCATTGATCTATGCGTTAGGATATGCGACTGCACTGTAAGTGATTATTTTTGTTTAGATTACGATACAATATATCTATGCTATAATCTATGCATGTCGTCGCGCCAGGCCATACCCCTTCTTAACGTCCTAGCCCGTGGCCCTGCAGCGGGGTCAGATCTCGCGCGGGCGCTGAATATCCACCAATCTACCTTGTCGCGCACACTGCAACCATTGGAACAGACTGGCCGAGTCGTGCGCTTGCTCGGCCGGACCCAGGGAGCCCGCTATGGCCTCTCGAGGAACGTGGGCACTGACGGTGCATCGTGGCCGCTCTACGCGGTCGATTCCGAAGGCGCACCGCTCGAACTCGGCACTCTGTACGCCATTGCACCAGATCACCTCGCCGTGCGCGGCGGGCCACCGCGCATCGCGGGGCTGACCCAAGGCGTCCCGTACTTCTTGCTGGACGCGCGGCCTGCCGGCTTCTTGGGTCGCACAATCCCGGCGGCATACCCAGAACTCAATCTGCCGGCACGTGTGCAGGATTGGACCGATGACCATGCCTTGAGCTACCTCACCCGGCGCGGCTCGGATAATGTTGGCAATTTGATTATCGGCACCGAGTCCTTGGATCGGTACCTGGCCGGCACCCAGGGGCCGCGAGTGGTCTCGGCTGACGACCGCGCCGCTGAATATCCGTCGCTGGCACGCGCCGCTATGGTTGGTGCGACGCCGGGATCTTCCGCACACGGTGAGCACCCGAAATTCAGTGCGAGGCTTACTCACGGAGCGCTCACCATTCATGTTCTGGTGAAGTTCTCTCCACCGCGAGACACACCACTTGGAGTGCGGTGGGCAGACCTGCTGATCGCGGAGTTCGTAGCCTCGCAAGTCCTCTCTGAAAACGGAATAAGCGCGGCCCGCAACGAGGTGTTCGAGTTTAGTGGGCAAGTGTTTCTGCAGTCCGAGCGCTTCGATCGCATTGGCGCGGAGGGCCGGCAGGGGGCGGTGTCCCTCCACAGTATCGACGTTGCGCGTTACGGCATGTTAGATCGCTGGAGCTTGAGCGCGCAGCGTCTGCACGCCGAGCACCTACTGTCCGCGCGGGACCTTGAGCGGATCACACTAGTCGACGCGTTTGGCAGCCTGATCGCCAACACAGATCGGCATTTCGGCAACATCACGCTCTTCGATCGTTATGAAGGACTCTTCGAACTCGCACCTATCTACGACATGTTGCCCATGCTGTTCGCGCCGCAAGATGGACAACTCGTGGAGAGGCCGTTCGAACCTGCTGGACCGGCCGCAGCTACCTTGTCCGTTTGGCACCGGGCACGCGAAATTGCTGAAATCTACTGGACGAGACTTTGCGAGGAGTCTCGCTTGAGCGAAGACTTTCGCCATCGGTGTGAACGGTGCCTCGATGCAGTGAGGCAGTTGCCGCGGCGAGGCACCGCGCGCGCCATTACTGCTTAAGCTCCCTCGCAGTAAACTCCCAGGCAGCGGTAAATCTGCGTTGTATGGTGTCAGACGGCGCGGCCAGGTGCCAGCAACTAACGGGCGTGAAGCGCAGATTTGTTCCCGTGCATTGGGAGGAAAAATGAATTTAATGGTTGTTCGCTGACTCATGAAGAGGCTCCTAGTTGGATTCGTGATCGTTCTCCTCGTGGGCGCAATATCGACCTGGGTGGTCGGTTCGAAGCTGGTTGAGCCGGACAATCATGCTGTTCCATTACCAGCGGGCTTTCAGGCGCAGATCGTGTCCATTCCGGGCGCCGGCCATACGATTGCGGGTTGGTGGATCGAGGGCGGCAGTGACTCGCCGGTGGTTCTGCTGTTGCATGGGGTGAGGGCGGATCGCTCGTCGATGGTGTCGCGAGCGGAGCTTCTGATGCGGCACCGGTTTTCGGTGTTGTTGATCGATCTGCAGGCTCATGGGGAGACGCCTGGTGAGGCCATAACGCTGGGATATCGGGAGTCGGCGGATGTGGTCGCGGCGCGTGATTGGATCAAGCGCTCGGCGCCGGGGCGGCGGATTGGGGTCATTGGATGTTCGCTGGGTGGCGCGTCGGTTTTATTGGCGCCTCAGCCGTCGGGGTTTGATGCGGTGGTGCTGGAGGCCGTGTACCCGCGGATCGGGCGGGCTGTCGAGAATCGGATTCGGATCTTTTTGGGGCCTCTGGCTCCAGTCGTTGCACCCTTGTTGTTGATGCAGCTGCAACCGCGGTTGCACATTGCCGCTTCGGATCTTGAGCCGATTAGGTCCATCGGTAGGTTGGGTGCGCCGGTGCTGGTGGTGGCGGGTTCAAGAGATGAGCGGACGACGCTGGCGGAGTCGCAGGAATTGTTTGATGCGGCGGTTGCGCCTAAGTCGATGTGGGTGGTTGAAGGTGCGCGGCATGATGACTTCCTGGCTTATGATCTCCAGGAATATGACGAGCACGTGATGGCGTTTATGACTGAGCGGTTGACGAATGAATCGGGAACAGGCATGTGAAATTTCACGATTTTCATCTCTGGATGTCCTCGGCGAATTGGTTGGTGGACCGACTTACGCTGTTCGGCCTTTTCGCGGTAACGGCGATGTTGGTGACATATGCGCTTGAGAACAGGAGCCATTGGTTCATCCTTGCATTCGCCGGCGCGTGTGTCCTCGGTTCAACTTACGGCTTTCTTCAAGGCGCATGGCCCTTCGGGCTTGTAGAGGCCATTTGGGCTATCGTCGCCTTACGTCGTTGGCATTTGATAAAACGGAAATCAAACGATGCGGGTCTTGGGTAATATGCATACTCATGACCCGATTGGGAGATGAAAGCTAAAGCAATTGCAGGAGAAACATCATGGGAATTCGGGAAGATTATCAGGCGCTGATGGAAAAGCAGTTGAATGCGTGGAAGGCCCAGACCGAAGTCTTCAAAGGGGCGGCCGAGCAGATCGAGGGGCACGCCAAGGCGCAGTATGAGAAACATCTGGAGATGCTGCGGGCCAAACAAACGGAAGCATGGGAACATTTCGACAAGCTGAAAGACGCCAATGAGAGTGCCTGGGCGCAGTTCAAGGCCCACATGGAGAAGGCGGGGGGAGAGGTGAAGGAAGCGGTGGAGAGTATGACGGCGAAATTCAAGCTGTAGACCGACATTCTAATGGCCACGTTCGGGCGCACGAGACGCGAGGCGCGCCTCGCAGTGCATCATTGACCCGGCAGACAACACTACAGTTGCTTCTGTAACTCTACATAGGTAGAGTGTATTCATGACGAGACTTCCGAACCGATCCGCCCAGACGCTCCGGCTGGTCGCAGAGCTGCTCGACGGTCCGCGTGCTTGGCGACACGGGTACGAACTATCCAAGGCGACCGGCCTCAAGTCCGGCACGCTGTATCCAATTCTCATGCGCCTTGCGGACCAAGGACTGCTCATCGCCAAATGGGAAGAGTCTGACCGCCCTGGTGTCCCCCCAAGACATGTCTATCGTTTAACGCCGGATGGTCTCGCGTACGCGCGGGCTCAGGCCGAAGCCGAGCCGGCGACGTTGGGTGCGCGAGTTTCGAAGGTGAACTCATGACTCGTCCGCTGCATGCGTACATGCAGCGAATTTCCTCAAGCTTGGCAGAGCATGCGGTGGCCGTCATGCCCACGGCGCGCAAGGATTGGGCGCGCGCAATGCGGGCTGAACTCGCGTCGCTGGATGAGGGAATCGAGCGAATGCGGTGGTCATTCGGCTGCTTGCGCGCCGCGTACTCGGAGCGAGTGCGGCACTTCGCTGTCCTTGATCGGCTACCGGTGCGAATACTCATCGCGCTCCTGAGTCTGAACGAGGCGCACGGGCTGATATGGAGTGCCAAGCTCGCGTGGGTATACCGAACCAATCCGGACTGGGCGGCGCAATATCTTGGTTCCGAGAGCATTCAGGTGTATGCGGCCATTCCGACGCTGCTGATCGGGCTCTGCGCGATATCCGCAGCTCTGTATGCGGTAGCCGCGGTTTATCTTGTGCGTCATCGGCGGAACGCCGTGCCGTATTACGCCGCTGCAGTGGCGACCGAACTTACGTCTCTCATTGGCTTTTCCTGGGTTTCCGTCTCCGTCGATTCCTGGTCCTTGAGAAGCGAGGCTTCGCACTATTGCGTTTGGCTAGGGATTACGGTGCTCGCGCTGATGATCGCAAGCCACTTTCGATACCGGGAATTCCCGCCGAGCGGCGGACGCACTTGACACTGGAGCGGAGGATTTATGGGGCTGCCACTGATTGTCGTTCTCTTGATCGCTGCGGTGGTGCACGCGCGGTTGCGCTACCCCGCGACTCCGGGCGCGATGGCCGAGATGCTGCTGGTCTACGTCATTGTCGGTTATTGCGGCGTGCAACAAATAGTGATGGGCACGGCGATCCTGTTAACCGGCGGTCGCGTGTTGTTACACTTCGGCTTCCAGCCGGGTAGTCAACCTACCTTCGTCTGGGACAGTTTCCTTCTCATTGGCGGTGGGATTATTTCCATGCTCGCGATTTGGAAGAGAGATTCGTACTTGCTGGCTCCCGTGCTCATGTGGTCTGTGTTCTTTGCCGGAGCGACGTACGCGCACATCCACCTCAACAGTGCGAACGGGTTTCCGCCAACATGGGAATCGACGGCGGGGATCTTTGCGACGCACGGACTCATCAGCGTCCTGCTGGTCAGTTTCTATTTGGGGTCGCAGGGGTATCGTGCTCGTCGGACTACGCCAGGCCAAATATTGAGTGGCAGGACAGCCTCGGGATGATTGATCGAACTCAGGCGGATAGTTCCAGTTAGCTGGCGCTCAAGGCCCGCGCTACCATGCGGAAACGGGGGGTCAGAGCGTGGCCAGAATGGGTCTCGGGCGCCCTGGCAAGCAGTTATGGTTCTTGTAGTCCAGGCGGTTGCGGCGGTGGCGGTGCCCGCGGACGTTTCGGAGCCCCTCGGACGGAATAGCGAGGCACACGTGTAGCTACCCCTGCGTTGCAGGGCCCACCCCATGATTTCGAGTTCCGCACGGCAAATTATTGATGCTGTTGTCGATGTTGCGGTCCCTCAATCGTCTTATTGTGTGTAAGCATGCGGGTGGGCTCAAGCAGCTCAATCTCATGCGCCTCTACAACCCTTGTCTGGAGCGACTTATGAAGAAGTTTTTGGCCGTCTATTTGGGTATGCCGGGTGGATTTGAGAGGTGGACCGCGATGGATGAAGCCAAGCGCAAGGCGCTTGAAGCATCGGGCATGAAAGCGTGGGGAGATTGGATGATTGCGCATCAGGCGGTTATCGTCGATGCGGGGGGGCCTTTAGGGAAAACGAAACGCACCGCTGCGCAGGGAGTTTCAGATACCAAGAACAGCATGACGGGGTACGTCATCGTCCAAGCGGAGTCTCACGAGAGCGCTGCAAGGTTGTTCGAGAAACACCCGCATTTCACGATATTTCCGGGCGACTCGGTCGAGATCATGGAGTGCCTACCGATTCCTGGGCAGCATTAACACTGACAGCGTCCGGCTGGGGTGGTCGACTCGGGACGAGGAGTCTGGCGGGATCTCAGCCGCCAAGCTCCAGCGTCCCGAACGGCCAGGTGTGAGGGTGGTTCGGCGGGTTGTCGGCTATCCCGCGCGGAATTTTTGGAGAGAAATTATGAATCGGAACAGTTTGGTTAGTCTGACGATCGCTGGATTGGTTGGATTGGGATTCAGCATATGTGCCGGTATCGCGAGTGCGCAGGACGCCGGGAAGAACGTCATAGCGACGCCGAATGCGCCAGCGGCGATTGGTCCCTATTCACAGGCGATCCGGGTCGGAAAGACCGTGTACCTCTCCGGGCAGATCGCGATTGATCCCAAGAGCAACCAAGCGATGGCCGATGCATCGATCGAAGATCAGACGCGGCGCGTTCTCGACAACCTAAAAGCCGTGCTGGCGGCTGACGGACTGACCATGGACAACGTGGTCTCAGTGTCCGTCTTCCTCAAGGACGTCAGCGAGTTCGTGAAGGTGAACGAAGTCTATGCTACGTACTTCAAGAGCGCGCCCCCAGCGCGAGCCACAGTTGAGGTGGCTCATCTGCCGCGCGATATGAAAATCGAGATCTCGGCAATTGCCGTCCATCCCTAAGTGATCGCGTGCCCTTTGAGACCGCACCGCAAATGCTGGTTGCGTAGTTGGCGATGTCTGTCGGATTCGGAGTTCCGATTTGCTGCCTATCGATTCATCGATAAGCTGCACTGAGCGCCTTACGGGCGCTGCTGTTCACTTCGGCCGGCGCACTACCCAGTGGGCGAGTTCGACGGACGCCGCTTGAACATCTGATCAATCCTGGCGTTGACCGCGTCGATGGCTGCGGTATTCGACTCGGCGATGGACAAAGCCTTCTTCGCGGTGTCGGATGCCGCCGTCGCGGACGCTGCAGTCGCCTCGTTGGCCGCCGTCGCATTGCTAGAAGATTTCGCGAGTTCGGCGTGGAGTTGATTGACCTGCCCCTCCAGATCCGCGATTCGCGCTTCCAGGGGTTTGAGGTCGGTACAGCCTGCGGTCATTACCAGAAACGCAAATAGGGAGGCCCTTGCCATAGTCATTTCCCATTCCTTCGTGTCAAAAAAGCCGACCGGACCATCGTGGAATGTCGCGCATACCGGTTTCGCTCCACAGTGGACTTTCTGCCTATTGCGCCGGAACGGCGGCGATAACGCGTGAATCCGCTGACGATTTCAATCGCAGACCGGACATCCTCTCGACCACGATTGAGTCAATGTACGGCAAAACACGTATCTGGGGCACTGAGCTTCGCGACGCCGCACCCGCCACGGGTACTCGACTTCGTCCTGTTCGAGTCTTGGGAGTGGCGGCGCAGCCGGGCAGAAGCGTGTTAACATCCGCGGATATTCGAGCAGCGCTTTGAAGTCCGCCGGGAGGCTTATCGGATGGGAGAGATGCAGTCAGTGCCCGAAGTACTGGTGCAGGGGCCCGCTCCCCTCTCTCCGTCCACTGTACAACCTTCGCGTCACTCCGCTCTGGTTCGCGCCACGCATTGGATCACCGCATTGTCTTTTCTAGCTCTGCTGGTCAGCGGGATTGAGATTTTGATATCCCATCCGCGATTCTATTGGGGCGAGAACGGGAATGTATTGACGCCCGTGTTGTTCAAGCTGCCGATTCCGTCGTCGAGGTCGCTGGTGCCGACCGGCTACGGGTATGTGTTGCCGGATCAGAACGGATGGAGCCGGTATCTGCATTTTCAGTCTGCTTGGCTTGCGGTGTTGACCGGCTTGGTCTACGTAGCTGCGGGCTTTGTATCAGGACATTTTCGCAAGAACCTGCTGCCGCGTGGAGAAGACCTTTCGTGGCGGGCGCTCTGGAGGACGATTGCCAGTCATTTGCGCTTCGAGCGGCCGAGTGCGGCAGAGGCTTGGTCTTACAACCTGCTGCAACGGCTTAGTTACCTGTTCGTGATCTTTGCATTGTTTCCCTTGGTCATCTGGACGGGGCTGGCAATGTCTCCGGCATTTACTTCAGCGCTTCCGGCAAGCGTCACCTTGCTGGGCGGGCGGCAATCAGCGCGCACCATCCATTTTTTCGTTGCCGTGTCGCTGCTGTTGTTTTTCCTGGTCCATGTTGGGATGGTTTGGTTTGCCGGATTCCGCAGCCGCGTTCGGACCATGATCACGGGCCGGATTGACTGACTTCTGGGGGACTCATGATCGATCTTTCGCGACGCAAACTGATCAAAACCGGACTCGCCGCTGCATCGGGCATTGCGGGCTTGGGTGTGGCCACGGGCTTGGCGAAGAACTACGGCTTGATCCCGCCAGACCACGGTGGAATCTGGGGCGTCGGTGAAACGCTGAATTATGCTTCCTACCGGCTGCTGACGAATCACTCGATGGCGCGTGAATTTGCGCGAAGCGAGATTTCGATGACGCCGCTCGCAAACGAAATGCCGCCGCTGAATGACGCGTTCAAGAAACTCCAAGCGGGTGGTTTCGCGGATTGGCGGCTCACCGTCGATGGGATGGTAGATCGGCCCGGAATGTTCTCGTTGGAGCAGCTGAAGAGCTATCCGTCGCGGAGTCAGGTCACGCAGTTGGCGTGCGAAGAGGGCTGGTCATATGTAGCGGAGTGGACCGGTGTGCCTCTCTCGCATGTACTTGAGGTGGCCGGAATCCAGCCGCAAGCCAAGTACGTCGTCTACTTTTCGATTGATCCCGACTGGTGGGACAGCATCGACATGGCTGACGCATTGCACCCGCAGACGTATCTGGCCTATGGAATGAATGGTGGAGACCTATCCGTTGGGAATGGCGGGCCGTTACGCATGCGGGTTCCGCGGCAACTTGGCTACAAGAACGTTAAGTTTATTACCCGCCTTGCGGTTACGGACGATCTGCGGAAATTCGGCAAGGGCTTAGGTTCGGCGTCTCCTGAAGGTGGATACGCGTGGTTTGCGGGGATCTGACGCCGAGTGGGCGTCGGAAACTCTTTATCCAGCCTGTTGCGACCAACAACCGACATCAATTCGGAGCCGGCCCTTGCAAATGAAGCCATCAATCCAGAGGCTGGCTGCCGGCACGGGTTCGGCGTTTCGGACTGAGCGCGCGGTAGTCTGGCGCTGCTTTCTTGTTCTTGGCCGAGTTACTAGGAGCGGACATTCTTGACCGTCGCCTGTGACGTTAGGCGCGATGCAGTCCTCTCAACATCTGGGCGGCCTAGCATCGCGCCTGCAAGTTACTCTAGTGCCCTCGCCACGTTGAAAGTCTCGATCTTCCCCACTTTGCGTACGGCCTGTTGGACATCTTGCCGGGCGAGTAACGCTTGAAATCGCTCACGCAATTTCGCGGAGTATGGCAATGCGGGTGGATTGTTGTACGTTTGAATCTCCACAAGAACATCGCTGCGCGACCTGGGATTACGTAGTCGCTCAATCAGGAGCATCGCGGCCGCGTCAATATCTCCCACCTCGATGAGGGCGCCTTGATATGTTTTGGTGGAATCCAATTGGTGTTCCTTGAGGTATTTTAAGGCGGCTTCTTTTGCCTCTAAATCGGCGAGTTGTAGCGCCGCACAGAGGCGGACTCCCTCAAGTTGCAGCTGGCCATAGGGACTCGTATCTTGCACGTCGACGACGGCGAACAAAGCATCTTTTGGGCGTTCGAGTTCGCAGTACAATTCGCCGAGATTGATTGCCTGGCTGACATTGAGGTTTCCCTTCTCCGGCCGTCGGGCCGCGCGGATGAGGAGTTCAAGTTTTTCGTCCCACCGGCCGACTCTTCCTAGGGCGATGGCGCGATTATTGAGCACCCAAATGAGATCGTCGTTGGTATCGTCGTAGCCGGATTTTCCATTGCTGCGATCATTGGCCTTCTGTATCGCGGACTCGGTCAACGCCAACACTTCCTCCTCACGTCGGGCATTTAGGAGTGCATAGGTGAGCTCGACGAATTTTCGCAACGAACGTGGCGATTGGGCACAGAGTTCGCGGAGCGTGGCAATATTGGCGTCGACGGCCTTATCGATATCAAATAGAGCGGGCGCGGATGTCGCGATCGCGGCAAAGCGTCGGTCCACACGCATGCTGATCAAGACGCTCGGTTGTTTGATTCGCAGAATGACTTTCTTCGCCTCAAGCAGTCTTCCTCGTTCGACCAGGGCGATCGCATAGTCGCGCCAGGTGTATGACGGTTCAAGAAAGCCGCCTATTTTCCAATGCGCTTCATACAGCGCAGCCATCAACTCAAATGACTCGGCAGGTGGCGGAGTGGATTTTGCCAGCTCTCCTAGAATGCGAAAAATGAGATCGTCCTTCACGTCGGCAAATTCGTCTGGCCACACTCTGGCGATCTGCGTCAGCGCAATTGCCGCGTCTGGCATGTCTGGCAACGAAAATGATGCATACAGCCGCACTTGCCAGTCGACGACGGTGGGGTTCGGCATACTGCAAGCGCGCATTGAGTAGTTCTGAGCGAGCTTGTAGTCCTGTTGCTGAAGGGCGACGCCGCTAGCAGACGTGAAGATGGCATGACGTCGGGCGACGGGCAGGGAGTCGAATACAGAAGACCCGATCACCGCCTCGAACAAGGTGGCGGCCGCTGCCCAATCGTTGGCGGCCACTCTTTGGGAGGCCCGCCCTAGTTGGACATCGACCGCTTCCAGAGCCGCAATGCGAGCCGCGAGACCGGTCGTAGGCAGGTCCTGATCTGCGAGGGTAATGGCGGGCGAGAGAACACAAAAAAGAATGCACAATACCTTCGGTAGCGTGATTGAATCCTGAGCCAGTAGCCGATTATTGATGACGTTCACCTATTCCTCCTTGATAGTAGTCGTCTTCACATATGTCTTGCATTGAATACGCTCGCGGAACAGCACTCGATCCTTAGGTTTTCTGGGCGCACTTTAATCGCGTTGCTGGGGGTTTTACTTATTTTTTGGCGGCGTTGTCGATTGACTCATTGCCAGCGAGTGTAAATGAGATGCGGCCAGAATGCGCTAGTTCGAGCACTGCGGCGGAGGTGAAAACGGGTGCAATCACCAAAGTGGTCGTGGCGCGTTTCGATATAGTATAGGAAGGCGGTGGGATCGTTTGGCTCGCAAGTGAGAAGCAGCGTCGCTCCAAGAACTGGGGTGACAATCGGGCGGGGCGATTGCGGGTGAACCTAAGGAGGGGATGAATCATGGATATGACGCCAGCTATAACGCTTGGGGTATTTCGCAGGCTCGACAATAGGTTCGAAAATCTGCCCGATGATTCGCCGCGCGCCCTGGAATTGCATATTCGGCGCAAGAATGCGTTGCATGCAGTTTTCGACGCGGACACAAGCATTAAAGTGCTGAACTGGGGCGATACCGACGACAGCGGACCTCATGAGTACGTGGAACTCAGTTTGGTTGCCTACGCTGTCCTTCACTACGCCGTGGTCCCCGGCCTGGAATGGTTGGGTAAGAAGCTTGCGGAGAAGGCCGTCGACACGGCATTGTCGGCGGCGATAAAGAAAATCGTAGCAATTCTCCGCCCGAAGCAAGAGGCCAAAGAGATGCTTAATATTGTGATCACGACGCGAGACGGCACGAGCGTATCAGTGGATCCTCCGGATCGCGGGGCCACAATTTGGATCGGGTTTGCGGACGGCACGTCCGTTTCCGTCAACTACAAGACATTGCAGGAGTCGAAATGAGATCGGGGGGCATTGCGGCGTGGATCGGGGTCGCGGCGGTGGTATTTTCGTCGGCATTCGCGGAGGAGCCGCCGGCTGCCGCGGAGCAGATGCTGGCGCCCGTGCCGAAGGTCAAATCCTTAGGAGCCGGGATCCACTATCCCGATAGCGCGAAGCGGGTCAGGGCGGAATAGTCAGGAGCCTGGATGAAATGGCGTACGGTAACGGGGTGGAGACGGCTGCGGTTGAGACGATCTTGAAGTTTGTGCGGGAGCAGGGGATTCAGACGCTGAATGTGGCTGGTCCGCGATTGAGTGGGTGGGTTGACGGGTATGAATTATCGTTGAATGTGATCGGGGGAGTGATCGCAGCGGTACGCAAGGATGCGTGGAGGACGATTGGTGTGGACAGGGGTCGCTTCATTTTGTCGGGAGAAATGACGATCTGGCGTGCGTCGCTTGCGCCGCGCCGTGGGTCACACTATCGTCGGGGTATGTGCCTCCAGGAATTCCCGGGTCAACAATAATGGCAGAGCCGAAGGAACCGCAGGAACAGGCTGATGAGGAAATGCTGCTCGAATCCGCGGTCTGGACGGGGGAATTCGGCGCGTACGAATGGGATGTGCGGGCCGACCGCGTACGTTGGCTGAACGGCTGGTGCGCGCACTACGACATCGATGCCTGCGAGGGCGAGCGCCATGGGGAGCGTTGGCGCGCGCTGGTGCACCCCGACGACCGCGTGCAGGCGCGCCGCGAGTTCGAGGAGCACCTGGCCGGACGACGCGAGCGCTACGAAACTGAATATCGCATGCAAACACGCGGCGGCGCCTGGCGCTGGATCCGCAACCGCGCCTACGTAATTCGCTCAACGGTGGACGGGCGCGAGGAGCGCATGATTGGTGCCTGCGTCGACGTTGACGAGCGTAAACGCGCCGAGCTCGCCCTCGGTCGGACCCAACGCAAATTGGAAGCCTTGGCTGCTGCAGCCCCGATTTGGATGGTGTTGACCGATGCCGAGGGCGTGATCGAGTTTGCGAATCGGCCGATGCCCTGCCTGGCCCGAGGCGTGCTCACAGGGCGCACGATCGCAGGCTTGTTCGCAGATCCCGCCGAAGCCGCGCGCATCGAGGAGTTTCGCAAGACCCTGGTCGCGGGCGGCCGCGAACAAATGCATACCCTGATTCTCGAGGACGGGCGCGCGCTCGCGACCTGGGCGCAGCCGATCATCGAGGCCGGTCGCGTCGTCGGAATCGCCTCTGTTACCGCCGATGTCTCTGAGCGCCAGGATCGCGAACGCGAATTGCTTGCGGCCATCAATCGAGAGCAGCGCCGCTTTGGCCTCGATCTGCACGATGGTCTCGGCCAGGAACTGACCGGGATCGCGCTACTCATCAAATCCGTTAGCAACCGCGCCGCCAAAGAAGCCCCCGGGCTGGTCGCGAGTCTCGAGGAGGTGCTGGGGCATGTGACCGACGCCATAACAACGACGCGCACCGTCGCCCGCGGCGTGTCACCGGTGGGCCGCGAACAAGGTGGACTGGGACACGCGCTGCAGGGCCTAACACGGCGCTGGCGCGAGACCCAGGGCGGCAACATCCAATGCCGCCTGGAGTCCTCCGACCCGCGCGAGCTCGAGCCGATGCTCGCCGAGCATCTCTACCACATCGCGCAGGAAGCGCTCACTAATGCGATACGGCATAGCGGTGCGGGCGAAATTGTAATTGAGCTCACGCGCACGAAGCGGCGCCTCGTCCTGTTGGTTGCCGACAATGGCTGCGGCATCCCGTCCGTCGCCGACCGTGGCGAGGGGCTAGGCCTGCAAATCATGCGGCGCCGCGCGGAGCTCGCAGGTGCGCAGCTAAAAGTCGAGGCCGGTGGCGAACGCGGAACGCGAGTCGAATGTATCTATAAATGGCCGCCCGCTGCGGGTCGCAACGCGTCGGCAACCGCCGCCGAAGTCACCGCCCGTCGCGGCCCGCGACAGCGGCGCGCTTAAGCACATGATCCGGGCGCTGAGGCTAACGAGGCAAGCGGAACACGCCCTGCGATTGAGAATGCTTAGGAATGCATTAAGCCAACTGGATGAATCAGGCTGGGGTCATCGGGTGCCGTGGAGTTGATGCGCGGACTGACTGGGTGCGCTTGCATGCGACTTTGCTCGTAGGGACGGAGCGCGGCCTTGGCCTCGACGGGAGTCCCGCGCAGCCAGGTCTGATAATCCCTGCGTCGCAAGATAGCGGGCATCCGGCCGTCTGTGTTCGCCACTTTCATCATGAGATCATTCGGTGGCACGCAAATGATGGAGCAGCTCTCGATGACATCATCATCTTCGCTGACATATCGATCCCATACCGCCGCGAGGCCAATTATAGAGCGATCGATCAAACAAACAAAGAATGGTTGCCGATACCGCGTATTCGTCAGTTGCCACACGTAGAATCCTGCGATCGGCAGAATGCAGCGTTGACTGTTCAACCACGGTGCCCGAAATATCGGTGAGTCGTGAATCTCGTCGAGGTCAACGCAGTGGCGCGGTGGGCCTACCGGCGGGGCTTTCGGCAACGGCGGGATAAGGCCCCAACGCATCATAACCGCCTCAGACTGCGCGTCGTGCCATCGGATTGCCGGTACGTACTGCGATGCTGCCACATTGAATCGAGCAGCGAAATTCCACCACGCTCGTGCCGGCAGGAATTCCCGCTCCGCGATGGCCTGGTCCGGAAGCACGTAACGCTCACACATGGCATGGGAGATTACTGCAGGGTTCTCGTTCAAAAGCGTGATGAAACCGCTGTCTTGCGCACGACTACGCGCCCGAATGTTGCGGCGCGCACACGTCGCTCGTTGGAACTTACACCGATGCTGCGGGCATTTTTCTTCGCAACGGATACGGCGCGAGCTTGCCCGGTGTTGTCCGCGAGCCGGCAATCAGGATGTCAACGAGGCGGCGGGCGCTCTGCTCCCAACCGGGAAGAGCCGTGGTGTGGAAGACCCCGACGAGCGCGCGGACGAAGTCGTCGGGGTGAGTGTCGGTGGAGAGGTCGCCGCTAGCAATGGCGCGCTTGACGCAGGCAACGAAGGCGGTATGGACGAGTGGGCGGGCGCCCTCGATGAGTCGTGCAACTCCGCCGGCGACCGTGTCCATCGCGGGGATGATAAGCCTCTTGTCGGAGACATGTTCGATGAAGAGGAGCATCCAAGCGCGGAGGGCTTCAAGCGGCGGCATGGAGGCAGCGAAGCGCTGCTCGGCGGCAGCAAGCTTTTCCACTTCGCTGCGGTAGACGGCTTCGATGAGAGCGTCCCGGGTGGGGAAGTGGCGGTAAAGCGTGCCGGATCCGATGCCTGCCTGGCGGGCGATGTCGTCGAGACTGGCGGCAGCGCCGTCGCGGGTGAATACCTCTTTGGCGACCTGAAGGATGCGCTCTCGGTTGCGCAGGGCATCAGCGCGGGGTTTGCGCGCGGGTGGTAGCGGGGGCTTATTTTTCGGCATACGCAATGTTTAGAAGATGTTATTGAACCGGAGACTGTCTCCGGTTATCCTTCTATGCGGAGAATGTCTCCGTTTTAGCGGGCGGGGTCACCAATGTCAATTCTGGCGCGACCATCACGGGCCGCGTCCTAAACGGCAGGAGGGCGACGATGCGTGTATTTGTGACCGGAGCAACGGGCTTCATTGGAACGGAATTAGTGAGAGAACTGATTGCGGCGGGGCACGTGGTGCGCGGCCTCACGCGCAGTGACGCAGGCGTGGAGCAGTTGAAGGCCGCAGGCGCGGAGGTTCATCGCGGGGACCTGCAGGATCTCGACAGTCTGCGGAGCGGCGCGACGGGGATGGAGGCTGTGGTGCACCTGGCGTTCAACCATGATTGGTCGAAGTTTGCGCAGAACGCGGAGGACGAGATAAGGGCGATTGAGGCGCTTGGGTCGGTGCTACAGCCGGGCAAGCTGCTGGTGGTGACCTCGGGGATTGGGATCACGAGCGGCGGCCCGGGCCAGGTGCGCAAGGAGACTGATCCTCCCACCGATTCGCCGACGATTCCGCGGCGGCCGGAGCAGGCGGCGCGGACTGTGGCGGCAAAGGGTGTGCATGTGTCGATTGTTCGTCTGCCACAGGTGCATGACACGCGCAAACAGGGGTTGGTGACGGTGCTGATTCAGATCGCGCGTGAGAAGGGTGTTTCGGCCTATGTGAGCGATGGCGCGACCCGCTGGGCCGCGGGTCCGCTACAGGATGTGGCGCGGCTGTATCGGCTGGCGGTCGAGAAGACAGCCCCGGGCATGACGACGTATCACGCGGTGCAGGAAGTCGGCGTGTCGCTTCGGGATGTGGCGGAGACGATCGGTAAGGGGCTGGACGTACCGGTGGTTTCAATTCCCGCGGAGAACGCTAGCGAACATTTCGGGATGTTCGGGCACTTTTCATCTTTGGATATGCCGGCTTCGAGCGATTGGACGCGCAGGGCGCTGGGTTGGGAGCCGACCGGGCCCGGGTTGATCGAGGATTTGGAGAATATGCAGTACTGACGACTAAGGTAGTGTGCGGCGCGCGAGGTCCTGATTGCGAGATAAAGCTACGTGTCGGGGCCAACAGCCCGTAAGTGTTCGTCATTGCGGTGCCGCCTGAACAGCCCAATACTTAACCCAGATCCCTTGCACAAGAGACCGCTCATGAACGCATCCGCACCGATGCCGCCGTTTCCGACGGCGATGTCCCTGTTGAACAACACTTACTTCAATCCCATCGTAGGAGCTTTGGTGCGCCATGGCGTAGCCGACCATCTCGACCAGGGACCGCTGGCAGCTTCGGATCTCGCGCGGCGCGCGGGAATGGATGCGCTCGCCTTGGTGCGGGTGCTGCGGGCGCTCGCGGCGTTTGGTGCATTTGAGGAAGTGTCGCCGGGAGTCTTCGGCAACAACGCGGTGTCGGAAATGTTTCGCAATCGCCCCGGGGGTCTGTGCAATTACGCGCTTTATATGAGTTCCGAGCACTACGCCAAATCAGTCGCCGCCCTGGGGCATAGCGCGGTGACCGGGCAATCCGCAACTCAGCATGTATTCGGTGAATCGTTTTGGGAGCACGCGAAGAAGCACCCCAAAGATGGTGAGACTTTCAATCGTGCGCTTGCGGAGCTGCGCGGCGACGAACATCAGCAAATCGCCGATGCCTACGATTGGAATGGTGTGAATGCGGTGGTAGACGTCGGTGGCGGAATCGGCTCCTTGCTGGCCGCAATCATGAAGGACCATCCCGAGATTCGAGGAGTGCTGGTGGAACAACCGGAACTGCTGATCGACGCCGATCGCACTCTCTCGGAGCGTGGGGTCCGGGATCGCTGTGAGCTCTGCGCCGCGAATTTCTTCGAATCCGTCCCCGCCACGGGCAGCGTTTGGACTCTGTGCCAGGTATTGCACGACTGGCCCGATTCGAAGTGCCTGGAAATCCTGCGGCGCTGTCGCGAGGCCATGCGCCCGACCGATCGGCTCCTGGTGATCGAGATGCTCACTGTTCCCTGTGAACCGAATGCGCAGGTCGGGATCATCGACATGATTATGTTGATGTACTTCGGCGAGGGGCGTCAGCGCACCTTAGAGGAATACAAGCAGTTGTTCCAATCGACCGGCTTCGTGATTAGCCGGGTGTTGCCCACGGCCGGTGCATTCAGCATTGTGGAAGCGTTGCCAATCTGAGGGGTTTCATCATGTCTAGAGTTAATCATTTCGACACCTTCAGGCTCGGCGACCGTACGGTCAAGCGGGTGGGTTACGGTGCCATGCAACTGGCGGGGCGGGGGGTGCTGGGGCCGCCCAAAGATCATGGGGCGGCGCTGGCCGTGCTGCGCGAAGCTGTTGCCAGCGGTGTTAATCACATTGACACCGCGGACTTCTATGGACCGCATGTCACCAACCGGATCATCCGCGAAGCGCTGGCGCCCTACCGCAATGATCTCGTTATCGTCACCAAGATTAGCGCCCGGCGGGGCGCGGACGGTTCGTGGATTCCGGCGTTCTCGCGCGAAGAACTGACGCAGGCGGTGCACGACAATTTGCGCAATCTGGGCCTCGAGGTGCTCGATGTGGTTAACCTGCGGTTGATGTTCAACGTGCATCACCCCGCGGAAGGGTCGCTCGAGGCGCCGCTCTCGGTGGTCGCTGACCTTCAGCGGCAGGGGTTGGTGCGTCATATCGGCTTGAGCAACGTCACTACTGCGCAGATCGCTGAGGGGCGTCGGATTTGCGAGATCGTCTGTGTGCAGAACCAATACAACCTGGCGCATCGGGCCGATGACGCTCTGATCGACGAATTGGCCCGGCAGGACATCGCGTACGTGCCGTTTTTCCCGCTGGGCGGGTTCACGCCGCTGCAGTCATCCACGCTATCGGATGTCGCGGATCGGCTCGGGGCCACACCGATGCAGGTCGCGCTCGCCTGGCTGTTGCACCGCTCGCCCAACATCCTGCTAATTCCCGGGACTTCGACCGTTTTGCACCTGCGCGAGAATCTGGCCGCGGGTCAGATGACGCTGTCGCCGGAAGTCTTGGCGGAGTTGGATGGGATTGCGTAGAACTTGTCGCGTGCGCAGCCGCGCTGGCCGTGGCGCGATCTCCGCCGCCATTCATCCTCGGATTCGGCGCGTCACCGTTTGCGGTCGACGATCGCATGACGGGACCCTACAGCCGATCGGCGTGTGCATTGACCACCGGATGCTCAATTCACGAAACTAATGCTGGCGGAACTGAACGACCAGGTGGTACGGGAGGCCCTGAGACCGCGTCGTCAGCCGCTTCGGGGAAGCGCGCGACTAACTTGTCAAGCGCGCCCATCCATCCTGCTTCATGGCTGCTACGCGACTCCTCGTCGTGCAGAAGCGAATGCAGCAGCGTGATCTCGGTACCCTCTGAAACGGGGCGCAGTACAATTTCGACGCGCGATTCTCCCGGATCTACGATACCGTCCTTCCAGCGCCAGCTCATCACTACGCGCTCGGGTCGTATGAAATCGAGGAATTTACCGATGGTCTCGTACTCGGTGCCGTCGTCGATCTTTCTGAAACGCACGCGGAAGCTGCCGCCTTTGCGTGGATCCGACTCCGCGATCAGCACCGGCCCGTTATCCGGACCCCACCATTGCACCATGCCGTCCGCGGTAGTGAGCGCATCGAACACGATCGACGGCCGTGCCTTAATGCGGCGCACCAGAGTGAGGCTCGTCATCCTTCCTCGCTATGCGAATCGGTTTCCTCGCGTTCGGCATAAGCCGCGAGGCGATCGAGACTACCGCTCCAGAAACGCTCGTATCGACTCAACCACGCCATCGCCTGGCGCAACGGCAGCGCCCGCAGCCTGACTGTCACCGTCCGCCCCGATTTTTTGCGCGAGATGAGGCCGGCATCAGCCAGCACGTCGAGATGCTTCATCACGGCCGGCAGCTTGATGGCAAAGGGCTCCGCGAGCTGTCCGACGGACGCGCTGCTGCGCTGGAGCTGAGCAAGAATCGCACGCCGCGTCGGGTCGACGAGGGCAAAGAAAGTTCGGTCGAGCCGTTGTTGATAGTTCACGATATGGGAAAGTCTCGAGGAATCGCGCCGCGTTGTCAATCGGCCCGAGGAACGTCCTTGAGCTGTTCCGGGTAGCTCGTAATCGTATTACTGACGCCCTTCGGCAGCGCCAACCGCTGAGCCGCGCCACGTCGATTCTTTCCGCACCATACAGGAGGAAAAAGATATGTTGAACAGGGTACAGATGAACCGAGTCCCGAAAGTCCAAGACACCGGCTCCGTCGGGAACGCAGCGCGAACGACAGCGGCGGCGCTCACCATCAGCTTGATTGCGCTTGCCGCGGTTGGTGCGGCTCGCGCTGGGGCCGAGACAGGTCCCTATGCCACTATGGCGCCGATCGAACAATACCTTATGACGAACCAAGCCGATGAGATCGCTCAGGCGCGCAGCGCAGCGCCACCGTCGATTTCGGATGACGCCGATGTCCTCATTCTCGATAGGCGCGGCTACGAAACTGCCGTGAAAGGCAAGAATGGCTTTGTCTGTCTGGTACAGCGGGCCTGGTTCAGCGGCTTGGACGACACAGAATTTTGGAACCCGAAGGGGCGGGCGCCGATCTGCTTCAATCCGCAAGGTGCGCGCTCGGTGCTGCCGACGTATCTCAAGAGAACCAATTGGGTTCTAGCGGGCGCAACCAGGGCCGAGATCATCGCTCGCACCAAGGCGGCGCTCGCCGCGAATGAGATACCCACCCCCGAGGTCGGTACGATAACCTCTATATGATGGGGAAGAATGCTTACCACAGCGATCGGGTCGCCGGTCCATGGCATCCCCATCTGATGTTTTTTCTGCCGCGCATGGAAGTGGCCGAATGGGGCGCGAACGTTCCAGGTTCGCCGGTTATGGGCGCCGGGGGCGCCACCGAACCCTGGACCCTAGATGTCGTTGAACTGCATGTGAGCGTCTTGTTGGCTTGCGTCGTTGGTCCGACGGAACTCCCGATGCACACCCGCCAGTGAGGGGTCGTTAGTTAGGCCGCTGGGGGCGATAATATTGTAATTTAACATAATAAGTATTAGGGCGGGCCGCTGGAATCTTCGTCAGTTCATCGATTAGGAAATTCACCGGGTCCTCGAAATGCAGCCCGGTCATTTAGCTGGCCTCGTCGCCGAATTCCTCTTCGCCCGGTTTCAGCTGGTCCGCTGCGGGCAGCTTGCCGGCGAAGAAGGTGGCGACGCTCAGTAAAATCCCCAGCCTGATCATGTTTGGCGATCACCTCGGGGATGTTCACCTCGCGGATGTGAATGTGCTGTTCAGCTGGCTGGACGCACTGAACAGCTGCAATGCGTTTGTTGATCAACTCAAGAAGGCCGGTGGTGACGCGGAGAT
This sequence comes from Steroidobacteraceae bacterium, assembly GCA_035314705.1. Taxonomy (GTDB): domain Bacteria; phylum Pseudomonadota; class Gammaproteobacteria; order Steroidobacterales; family Steroidobacteraceae; genus Bog-1198. The sequence continues at coordinate 141,273 of DATFZF010000016.1, forward strand.
GATGTACCTGCCGGCGCTAGGCATCAAAGGCAACAGTCACATGTTGATGCAGGATAAGAACAGCAATCAGCTGGCGGACCTGCTGATAACTTGGATTGACCACCACGTCGAGGCCAAGAGAAGCGGCGCGCACTAGCGTTGGGCTACCTGAGTCCACCGAATCCGAGGGAGATGCAGCACCTGAAGTTGTGCGACTGAGAAATCGGAATTTGG
>DATFZF010000017.1:0-28662 GCA_035314705.1 Steroidobacteraceae bacterium
GTCGGGCCGGTTCCCGGCAGACTCAAAACCGCGGCGTTGAGCGCGGGATTTTGCACCCCCGCCTGCGCGGTGAGACTGATGCTTGGATACAGCGCCGCGCGCGCCGCCGTCACATCCGCATGCGCCGATTGCAAGTTCGCCTCGGCCATCGCGATGTCGGGACGCCGCGTCAGGAGCTCGGACGGTAAGCCGGCCCCCACCGGCGGCTCCTGCAACGGCGCGAGCGACTGTTCCTTGACCGCGAAACCCTCCGGTGCGCGTCCGAGCAGCAGCGCCAGAGCGGCCAGAGCCTCGACCTGCCGCTGCTCAAGATCCGGAACGATGAGTTCGGCGCTCGCCAATGCAGCCCTCTGCGTGGCCAAGTCCACGGGACTTGCGAGGCCCGCATCAAAGCGCGCCTGGACCACCTCGAGCACATGGCGCGCCGCCTCCAGGTTCGAGCGCGCGATCGCGAGGCGCTCGCGCAGCGCCAGCACGTCAAAATACCCGTCCGCCACCCCCGCCAGGGTGGTGAGCGCCAGCGTGTCGCGCTCCGCGCGCGAGGCCGCCGCGGCATAGGTCGCGGCACTCAGCGCTGCTCGATTTTTGCCCCAGAAATCGATCTCGTAGCTTGCCGACAACAGCGCCGACCAGTCCGTTTCGTGCCCCGACCCGCTCGATGACGAATGGCCGGCCAGGTAATTCACATTCCCCAGCGCATCGACCGCGGGCAAAATTGCCGCTCCGGCCTGCCTGGCACGTGCATCGGCTTGCGCGACCCGCGCACGCGCTTCGCTGACATCCAGATTGCCCTTCGCCGCCGCCTCGACCAGCGCCGTCAGTTCGTCGCTCGAAAACCCCCGATACCATTGTTGGCTAGGCCATGGCGCCTGCGCCGCGGGCGCACGCTCGAAGCTCGGCGGAAGATCGACGGAGGCTGGTCGGGGAGGCGCACCGGCGCATGATGTGCAGAGCACCGCAACCGCGAGCCAGGGAAAGGCCGGCCTCTTCGCTCGAGTCAAACCGCAACTCCCATGGCCGATGCCGGCTCGCAGGACAGACAAGCCCACTACTGTAACCCCAAACATATCGAAGGGCTCGCTCAGCATTCATTCCGCCTTCATATATGGCCAATCTCCGATACCTGGACAAAACGACCGAGGGCCGGCTGATCGACAGCCCGGCGATCCCGACTGCAGAGATCGTGACCAGTTTCAGCTCGAAATCTGAATTGGCCCTGAATCGGTCCGTGGATGGCAGGTCAATCACGGCATCGCGCGCGGCGGGGGGCGATGCGGCTCCACTGCCACACGGCGCCACAGTTGCCTCACGGCTTCGCCACAAAGGACTGCGAGACTCTTTCCGGTCGAGCCGGTCCGGCTCAGCAACGGGAGTGTGGCAACAATGTCTGGTCGCATGGATACGTTTTTCGAGTTCGTGCAACGGGGGCTGATCGAACCGATGGGCCGGCTCGGGGGTTCGGCGGTCGCAGCCCTCCGGTCCCTGACCATGGGCCTCTGGCGCTTTCGTTGGCGCGTTCTGATTACCGCCGTCCTGGTCTTGCTGGTTTACGGTCTGTACACCCATCCGCCATTTGATTCGGTGCCGCGCGGCGAGGTCCTGGTGCGCACCGACGCGCTCGACGGATCAGTGAGCATCTACACGGCGGGCACGATTCTCGTATTGCCCGGAATTCATCAGGTGCGACGCTACTCGATTCGCGATCAGGTGTATCGACCCACGGAAAGTGTCAGCGCGACCGGCCCGGCCCCCTTCCAGTCGGTCGAGGGTCTCTCGATCGGCATCGACCTCGCGGTTCGCTGGACCGTGGACCGCGTCCGCCTCGCCGCGATGTCAAAGGAATTTCCCGACGACATCAGCGCGGAACTGGTCGCGCCCGCCGTTCAGGGAATCGTCTATCCCACATTTGCGCGCTATTCGGTGCGAGAAATTTTTTCGCAGCGCCGGACGCAGATACAGCGGGAGCTCGCCGCGGAGCTCACGCCAAAATTCGCGGCCATGGGGCTCGTGCTGCGCGAAGTCAATATGGGGAAGGTCGATCTGCCCCCCGACTATCGGGCCGGAATGGAGAAGCTCCTCTCCGAGGAACTCGAGACCGAAAAAATTCACTACACCCTGCAGCTCAAGGAGGCGCAGGTCAAACAGCAGCAACTCGAGGCCGAGGCCGACAAAGTACGGCGGCAGACGGCTGCGGAAGCGGCCGGCCAGGAGCAAGTCATCGCAGCGCGCGCGCAGGAGGAGACCATGAAGCATATCCTGCCCTTCAAGCAGAAGCAGATCGAGCAGCGGCAGCTCGAGGCTGAAGCCGAGAAAGTCGCCCGTATTCGCACCGCGGAGGGATCTGCCGAGGCGCGCCGCATCGAGGCCAGGGGCGAAGCCGATTCGCGGCAAAAGCTCGCCGACGCGGAGGCCTACCGCCTTGATCTGGTGGGCAAGGCGAATGCCGGCCAGATGGAGCGCGAGGGCGCGCTGGTGGCGCGGTATCCGCTGCTGATTCAGAAGACGCTGGCGGACAAGCTATCCGACAAGGTGCAGGTCATCATCGCGCCGCTCCCGGCGGCGGGTAAATTCATCGGCTCGAGCCTGCTCGGCGACCTGAGCCCGGTGAGCCCCGACGATGCGGCGCCCAAGCTGACCTCCCAGGCGGGAGGTTCCCGGTGATTCTCGCCCTCACCGCGACGCTCGCCATCGTGCTCCAGGACCACGCGGCGTTGCGCGCGGCGCCGCGCTCGAACGCCAACGAGCTCACGCGGCTATGGCAGGGAGATGTGCTCGAGGTCCGCGGCGAGCATGCCGGATACCTGAAGGTCTACGACTATCGCCGCGAGCGGGGTGGATACTTGCGAGCGGACGCGGTGCGGCCGGTCGAGCTCTCCGAGACCGATGCCCCCGATCTTCTCGCCGTGCTGCGTTTCCTGCGCGAGAGCTCGGGATCCGAGGCACTCGGTATTAGTTACGGCGCGGCATATCTCAAGGCCGCACCGCCGCGAGCCATTACCGCCGAGCCCTTTGACGCCATAGCCCAAATGGCCGAGCGGCTCGCCGATCAGGCCTCAGGCAGCACGGATCATCTCGTCGATTTCGCCCCGCACTTGGAAGTCGTCGAACAGTTCGGTGTTCGCATGCGCAATTACGAACGCAACGGCCGGATGCGAGTCTGCTACGACGGCGAATTATTTCATCGCGTTCTGATGCTCCCCGGTGCGCTGCCCGAGGAGCGCGCGCATGCGGTCCTCGGCCTAACCCGGCCCGATTGCATCGATCCGAATCTGGGCCCTGTTCCGCGCGCATCCCTCGACATCGAACGCTCCCAGTTGCTCGAGCAGGTCAAAGACGGCGAATTGACGCCGATGACGCGCAGCCGTCTGCACGCGCGGCGTGCCGGGGTTTGGGCCTCGCTTGCCTACGCACACGACCGCCGCCGCGAACCTGCCGGTGGCGCGGCGGAGCGTGCACTCGCGGAGCTTCTTGCCGTGCATCCCGATGATCTCGGTGATGACCGGCAGCCGGAGTACGTGGACGCCGTGCTGCGGGTCGGTGCCATCCGCTGGGCCGGAGCGTTGCCCGCAGCGCAGCCGGGACCATTGACCTTGAGCGCGACACCCGGAGATCCGGGCCAAACCTGTGTTGCCCTGGAGGATGCGCATCGGCCGCGCGCCCCGGCAATCATCCGGCGCTGTACGTACGGGATAGTGAGGACGGCCTCGATTCAGGCCATCCCTCGAGGTCCGGCGCTGGTGCTCGCGGTGCAGCCGCTCGAGAGCTGGCGCGAACTCTGGGTATTTCATGAAAGGGCTGGAAGCTGGACGATCGATGTGCTCTCGCCGGGGCTGGACAATCCCGAGGAGGGCTACGTGGATTTTGCGGGCTACGCACCCGGCACCCGGCGCCTGCTGATCGCCAGAGAAGTAAAGGATCGCGGGCGATTCCGCCGCAGCTTCGAGGAGCTGCGGCTCGATGACCTCGCCTTGGTGCGGCAGGCGAGCCATCCTACGCTCTTGCGGGACTTCGGCCGGTGGCAGGACGTTGCGTGGCGACGGGACACGCTGGCGCTGCATTAGCCCGAATAAAACTTTGAGATTGAAATTCGACCGCCGCGGCGCCCTGCTAGGCCCGACGACATGACGACGTGTTCAAACCGTGACCCAATGCACAGAAAACTGCACCCCTGTGCAGCACCCTGACCTTGCTTAAAGGCACACCTTTCGAAAGTAAGGGCCGCAAAGCCACCGGTCTAAGGGGATTTACCTATGACAGCGGGGTTGCCATCTTGTAAATGTCATTCGTTCATTGCGGCGGTCGTCCGCAGCGAACCCGTGCTTCCGCACCCAGCGATGAATCCGCAGTCTTTTCGCCCCCGGGCAAACTCAAGCGAGCATTCACATGCACATATCCACTCTATTGACTATCACGCCATGGCCGGCGGCGTCGGCAGCGATCATGCTGGCGCTGCTGGTGGCGGCCTTGTATCTGGCAAGGCACACCGCCCACCAGGCGATCCATGCCGTCACGAGCGCGTTGGCGCGCGGCTTTCGACTTGCCGCGCATTCCGTCACGCACGCCGAGGAACGCCTCACCGCACGCAATAGAGACGTACTGCTTGCTGCGGGACGCGAAGCAAAGGAGCGCGTCGTAGAGCGTGAGTTTGCGCGCGTTGGCGACACCGTGCGCAAGGATCTGGCCACCTATCCGGACATGCACCGCCGCCTGAATGAGGCGATCATTCGCATCGAGGAGGATCAGGAGAAGGCGGTGGAAGTGCCGCCCGAAGCGCCGGGCTGGGCGAAGGCGGTCGCAGCGGTCGCGAATGTCGACGCGCGCAGTGCCGGCGCCGAAATTCTCGCCGACATTCACAAATCGATGGTCAAGGCGCACGCCGAAGCCATGAACGACTATCGCAAGGCGAGCGGCGAGAGGCATGCGCTGCTGCGTAAGATGATGCCCGACTGGCGCATGATCCAGGAAACGCTCGGCCGCGTGAACACGAGCGTCACGAGCGTCATCGAGCGGGCGCTGGTCATCGATCGCCACATGCAGGACTACGAGGGGATCGTGCGCGGAGAGGACCGCGCGGTGTCGGTGCTGTCGTCCTCGTCTCTGGTGCACTTTTTCGTCTCAATGCTGGTGCTCGCGGTGGCGAGCGCCGGAGCCGCGATCAACTTCACGTTGATCGCGCGGCCGATGGCGGAGATGGTCGGCGGCACGAGTTTCATCGGCCTGTTCCGCACGGCTGACATCGCCGCGCTCGTCATCATCATGGTCGAGATATCGATGGGTCTGTTTCTCATGGAGTCGTTGCGCATAACACGGCTATTTCCCGTGATCGGCGCGCTATCGGACAAAATGCGCGTGCGCATGATCGGAATCACGTTGGTGATCCTGCTGCTGATGGCAAGCATCGAAGCGGGCCTCGCCTACATGCGCGAAGTGCTGTTGCAGGATGAACTCGCCACCAGCGCGCTGCTGCGCGGCGACAATACGGGAGCGATGGTAAACGAGCATCACTGGATCACCACGATGGCACAGATGGGCATGGGTTTCGTTCTGCCATTTGCGCTCGTTTTCGTGGCCATTCCGTTCGAGACGTTCGTGCACTCGCTGCGAACGGTGTTGGGCCTCACCGGCATCGGCATGCTGCGGACACTGGCACTCGTGTTTCGCGTATTGGGCAACGGCTGCCGGCATGCCGGCACACTGGCGCAGCGACTCTACGACCTTCCGCTGTTCGTACCGCTATGGATTGAGGCGAGGCTCGCCGCCGCACCGCGGCCTGCGAATGCTCGTGCGGTCGAGCCCGCCATCCACGATGGGCCATTGCGGGAGGCGCAGTCATGAAGATGCGGCTCGTCATCGGCGCCGCGCTGCTCGCAGCCTGTTCGCCTCCGGTACCCCACAACACGGGCGTGTACCTGCTGGTCGATACATCGGGTTCATACGCCAAGCAAGTAACCAAAGCGCAGCAGATCATTCTTTTCGCGCTTTCCCGGCTGCAGCCGCTGGATTCTTTCGCGGTTGCACGGATCGACACGGCCAGCTTCACGGAAAAGAACATCGTTGCCAAGGCCACGTTCGACGACCGTCCGAGCACCACGAACCTGCAGAAGCGCGCGTTCGCGGGCCGCGTAGAGAAGTTCATCGACGAGACCAAGGCCGCGCCGTTCACCGACATCACCGGCGGGCTGTTGCAGGCAATCGAGTTCCTGAAGGAGAAGCAGACGGGCCGCAAGGAGATTCTGATCTTCTCGGACATGAAGGAAGATCTGGCCAAGGGATATGTGCGCGACATTCCGCTCGATTTGACCGGCTTCGAGGTCGTGGCACTCAACGTGACAAAGCTGCGCTCGGACAACTTCGACCCGCGCGAATACCTTTCGCGACTCGAAGCTTGGCGCGCCAAGGTTGAGCAAGGCGGCGGCCGCTGGCGCGTCATCAACGACCTCGATCGACTGGACGGTCTCTTGTAATCATCATCGGAAGTGTTCATGAATCTATTCGATCTCGACGACAAGGTGGCCGCTGCGGCGGTTGCCGCCGCGGGCACCGTTATCGGTACCCTGATTCAACTGCACTTCACCTGGCGCAAGGAAGTGTCGGAGCGTGCGCGCGGCGTACCGGCCTCGAAGAAATCGCGCCGCGGCCCGGTGCTGGCGGTGGTTCTGCTCCTCATCGGTGCTGCGGTGGGTGGTTTCGCCTTCTCACAGTACCTGGTAAGGCAGTCGGACCTCGAGTCGGCGGCAATGCGGGGCCAGCTGCAAATGCAGCTCGCGCAGATCGGCGCAACTGCGGCCCGACTCGAGCAGGCGGCTCTGAGCAGCCGCGGTTCGAGCGGACGTAACATTGAGGATCACCGTGGCGCGGAAGGCGTCGCCGCGACGACAACGCTTGGGCCGTGCCGCACGCGCGCCGTCGCCGCTCCCGATGCGGCACCGGCGTGCGACGAGCAGGAAGCGCAGCAGGTCACACTCTGTGCAAGCGTGCCGGCGTTGGCGGTGGTCACCACCATGGTTCTGTATGCTCGGCCTGAGGACTCACCGCAGCCCTGGAGCGAAAGTCGAGTCGCCCCCGGCCAGGAAGTCGGGCGCGCGCGCTTTGCGGACAAGGCTTTCGAGCGGCTCGAGTCCGACCAGACGAAACTGGTCTGCACGGGCTTTTTCTCCTGGGACGGCGAACACAGCGTCAGTGCGCGCTTGGTCGTGAAATACGCGGTCGCAGCCGCGGAAAAAGAGCTCTCGAACGCGCTTCCGGTGCCGACTGCCGGGATGGCGCAGTAGTGCCGTCAGTTCATGAACGGCTGGGTCTCGACCTCGCGTGCTTGTTGATTGCGACCCTGGGCGCGCAAGGCGTCGGCTAGCAGCCGCCCGGCCTGCGTCTGAGCGTCATGATCACCACTCGCGAGCGCAAGTGCCTTGCGACCGCAGACCTCGGCCTGGTGCGCGTTGCTCTCCGCGAGCCGCAGCCGGCCGAGCTCGATCCAGAGCAATGGATTATTCGTTTCAATGCGCATTGCCCGCTCGAGCGTCGAGGACGCAGCCGGCAGATCGCCGTGCGCGACCTGTGCGCGTGCCTGCGTTACGAGCGAGCGGGTGGCGGGCGAGAGGTGATTCTCGTGCGCAGTCGGTTGCTGGGGCGGTGCCGCCTGGTACGGTGCGGGCTGGGAGGGCAACTGCATCGGCGGCGCCGGCAAGGACGGCGAGGGTGGTGAGGGCGGCGAGGAGGACGAGGAGGGCGCCCGCAGGATGGTGCAGCCGCCGAGCAGCACCGCAGCCATGAGCGCGACGGTGAGTCTTATCAGTGAACGATCGTCTTGAACCATGTCTTGATCTTGTCAGTCAATGCGCCGCCCGGCGAGGAGCTGCAGCTGGGATTGCCCGGTAGCACCGTGCCCTTCGGCACCGCGACAGCAACCGCGTCCGCGTTACAGTCAGGCCTTGTCTCCAATCCATCGCCGAATCCGATCCAGCGATCCTCGATGAGTTCCGGCGGCACCGGTTGGAAAGGCGCTGACTTGAGGCTTGCGATCGTGTCGGCCCACACCGGCAGTGCTCCCGCAGCCCCGGTGAGCCCGGTGACGCGGTTGTCATCGTACCCGACCCAGACAACCGCGAGGTAGCTGCCGGTGAATCCTGCGAACCAGCTGTCGCGCGTGTCGGAGGATGTGCCGGTCTTGCCGGCGGCAACCATTCCCGGCGGCAGGCGCGTGAGCGCGCCGCGGCCGGTGCCGCGCGTGGTCACGAGCGTCAGCATTCGGTCCAGCTGGTAGATCGCGGAGGGAGGCGCCGCGACCTCGACCTGCACCTCGAAACTCTTGAGCGGGCGGCCGTGTTCATCCAGCACCGCACGCACCGAACGCGGCCGTGCCCGGAAACCGCCGTTGGCGAACGAGGTGTAGATCTGCACAACCTCAAGCGGTGTCATCTCCACCGTACCCAGCAGCAGTGACGGATTGAGCGTCGGGCGCGCCTCGAGCCCGAGCCGCTGCAGCGTATCGGCGATCTTCGGCAGGCCGACGGCGAGCCCCAGCCGCACGGTCGCGAGATTCATCGACTCGGCGAGCGCGCGCGCCATCGGCACTGCGCCGTAGATCTCGTGCGTGAAATTCTGCGGCGCCCAAATGCTGCCGTCGCCAAGTTTGAGTTCTATTGGCGCGTCCTCGATCAGGGTGGCCGCGTTGTAGCGGTCGGTCTCGAGTGCGGCCAGGTAGACGGCGGGCTTCACCAGTGAGCCGATCGGTCGACGCGCGTCGAGCGCGCGGTTGAAGCCTTCGGCGCCAACCTCGCGGCCGCCGACCACGGCGACCACATCGCCGCTGTTCGGCTCGGCGACGATCACGGCGCCTTCGAGGTGTGCACCGCGCACACGGCTCGCGGCATCGAGGCGACTCAGGTGCCGCGCCAGCGCGCGCTCCGCCGCAGCCTGCGCGCGCGGATCGAACGTGGTGTACACGGCGAGGCCGGCGGCGGCGAGATCTGCCTCCGCGTAGTCCCGCTTCAGGTGCCGGCGGACGAGATCGAGATAGGCCGGTACGTAGCGGCCGCCGGGCGGCCGCAGACCCAGAGGCTCCGCGGCGGCGCGCTTCGCAGCCGTGGAGTCGATCAGACGCGCATCCGCGAGTTCCTGCAGCACGAGGTTGCGCCGTGCACGCGCGCGGTCGGCGTGCTTTCGCGGGTCGTAGTAGGACGGACCCTTGACCAGCCCGATCAGCAGCGCAAGTTCCCCGATATTCAGCTCGGCGAGCGGCTTTGCAAAGTAGTACTCGCTGCCGAGGCCGAAGCCATGTATCGCGCGCTCGCCGTCTTGGCCGAGATAGACCTCGTTGAGGTACGCGACCAGGATGTCTTCTTTTGTAAAGTGAGCCTCGAGCCGCAGAGCCATCACGGCCTCAGTCGTCTTGCGGCCGATGGTCTGCTCGTCCGACAGAAAGTAGTTCTTGACGAGCTGCTGGGTCAGCGTACTGCCCCCCTGGACCACACGGCCGGCCCGCAGGTTGGCCCAGAGCGCACGCAGGATGCCGTACGGATCGACGCCGTGGTGCTGGTCAAAGCGCCGATCCTCGACCAGCTTGACGCCCGATCGCAGCAATGTCGGCACGTCGGCCGGCGACAACACGATGCGGTCCTCGCCGAGGACGGGAAATACGCTGCCGACCAGGAGCGGATCGAGCCGGAACACCGGCAGCTCCGCACCATCGGCACCCTTAAGTTCCAAAACCGAGTCGCCGCCGGCGCGGATCGACACCCGACCGGGTTCCCGCAGCTCGTCCACGAAGCGTACGCGGCGCGCATGAAGATCGAAGTAGCCGCCACGCCGATGGTAGATGCCGGGCCCTGCCGCAGGGTCGCCTTCACGGTAGTGGAGGCGGCGCAGTTCCTCTTCGAGGTCGTCGGCCCCTACCGAAGCACCCGCATAGAGATCGAGCGGTTCGGCGTAGACGCGTGCCGGTACGGACCAATGCCGACCCTGGAATTCCCGGATGACGACCCGGTCGAGGTGGACGACCCAGACTGCGGTAACGGCTGCGAGTGCGCCAAGTGCGCCCGCGATGATGAGCAGGATGCGGCGGAGAAGCGACTTGGAGCGCGCCACGGGAGGGGCTCAGCGACGGTCGCCGCGAAGCGCCGGGATCATCGACTCTTACGCCGCAGACCATCCATCAGGAGGTCGATGAGCCGCCGCGCGCTCGCTTCCCAGCCCGTGTCGGGATTCCCGTAACTCACTCCGACCATCGCACGCAGCAGATCAGAAGGGTCGATATCCTTGCGCACATCACCGCTCGCAATGGCGCGTTTCACGAGAGTGGAGATTGCATTCGTGATCAGTTCTACGGAGGATGCATGCAGATTGGAACTGCGGCCGGCAGCGGTTCCGAGCGATGGAGCGATGATGCGTTTGGTGGCGATGTAATCGACGAACAAGTGCATCCACTTGTGCAACGCCTCACCGGCCGGTGAGGTCTGAAGCAGCTGCGGCACGGCCTCGGCCAGCTGCTCCACCTCATGTCTATAAACCGCTTCGACCACCGCCTCTCTGGTTGGGAAATGCCGATAAAATGTGCCGATGCCGACACCGGCGCGGCGCGCGATTTCTTCCAGGCTCACATTCAGACCGACGTCCGTAAACCCCGCCTTCGCGGCGTCGATCAGTAACTGTCGATTCCGGGCACCGTCCGCGCGCGGCTTGCGCGCCTGGGGCGCGGGCTTTCTTTTCACGTTAATCGGTCTGCTCCTGACTCGGCTCTTGCAAAACGGAGGGATCCTCCGTATATTAAGCGGAGGTTCCCTCCACTTCCCATTAAACCACTTTGCTTGGTACGACGGAAGGCCGGTGCCGACAGCGAGGAGAAGATAGTGCTTTCATCGACATCAAATACATATATGCCGGAGCGCGGGGCGGGCGAGGTGCTCATTCCGCTCATTCGAGCGGCGGCGACCATCGGTTTTGCGATCGCTCCGTGTTCCTTGGGGTTCGTGATCATCGCCGTCTCCGAGCACTTGATTCGTTCGATCATGGTGGGGGACGATCCAGAAGCGCTGATGAGCGATCTGCAGAATCAATTTCCGAACGACGTGATCGAAATTGTCGAGCACGACCATGCCGGGCTCATCGCGAAGGTCGTCGACTCGATTGAGCGGCAAGGGAAAGTACTTGGCGTAAGTTGTCCTGATCGCCTCGCCGACGCCCCGGGAGGCAGCTAACGTTGGCAAAATCAAAACTCGGCGAAGACATCGATTAATCGGCGTGACGTACGGCGGGGTGCGCTTCAAGTTACACTGAGTACGTGTCCACCATGAGCTCACCAAATCGCAAGCCCCGGCATGCGATGCCGGATGCTGCCGCAGCCGGGGACTTGACGGCGGCCCTCAAGCGCTGCTTCGGGTTCGACCGCTTCCGCGCGGGCCAGGAAGCGATCGTGCGCGACGTATTATCGGGGCGCGACGTGCTCGCGCTGATGCCCACCGGCGGCGGAAAGTCGCTGTGCTTTCAGCTCCCGGCGCTGTTGCAGCCGGGCGTGACGCTCGTCGTCTCTCCTCTGATCGCCCTGATGCAGGACCAGGTTCGCCAGCTGCAGAACAACGGTATTGCTGCGGCCTTCATCAATTCCAGCCTCGACGCGACCGAGGTCGGGCGGCGCACGGAGGCGCTGCTGCGTGGCGAATACAAGCTGCTCTACCTGGCGCCGGAACGGCTGCTGCTGCAGGAATTTCTCGAAGGCCCGCTGAACCGTCTGCATTCAGGCGTCGGCATCAACGCCTTCGTCATCGACGAGGCGCACTGCGTATCGGAATGGGGACATGACTTTCGAACCGACTACCGTCTGCTCGCCCGGCTGCGACGGCGCCATCCCGAAGTCCCACTGCTCGCCTTCACCGCGACCGCCACGGCGCGCGTGCGTGGCGACATCATCGCGCAGCTGGAGCTGCGCGATCCGGCCGTGCATGTGGCAAGCTTCAACCGGCCGAATCTGTTCTATCGAGTACGCAACAAGAACAAGGCCACCTACCGTGAGCTTCTGGCCCTGGCGAAGAGCGGCGGCGCCGGCATCGTCTACTGCCTGTCGCGCCGGCGTGTCGATGAATTGTCTGCCAAGCTGCATGCCGACGGCATTCGCGCCGCGCCTTATCACGCGGGACTCGATGCCGCCACCCGCCGCGATGCCCAGGACGCCTTCATTCGCGATGATCTGCAGGTCATCGTCGCAACGATTGCCTTCGGCATGGGTATCGACAAGCCGGACGTGCGCTGGGTGGTGCATTACGATTTGCCCCGCACACTGGAAGGCTATTACCAGGAATCAGGCCGGGCGGGCCGCGACGGCGATCCGGCCAACTGCATCTTGTATTTCGGCGGCGCCGACATCCGCACGGCCGAGTTTCTCATCCAACAAAAGGTGGACGCGACCGGCGCACCCCTGGAGAACGAGCAGCGAATCGCGCGCCAGCAGCTGCGCCAGGTGCTGCAATTCGCGGACTCGACCGAATGCCGTCGTGCGGTGCAATTGCGTTACTTCGGCGAGACGTTCTCCGGCCCGTGCGCAGCATGTGATAACTGCCGCGAACCGCGGACCGTCGAGGACTGGAGCGTGGAGGCGAAGCAGTTCCTGTCCTGCATTGCACGATTGGCTCAGCGCCACCAACGCTTCGGCGCGGCCTATATCATCGACATTCTACGCGGCGCCCGGACCGAACGCGTGCTCTCGGGCGGCCATGACGCATTGAGTGTCTACGGGATCGGCAAACATCGGCGGGTCGACGAATGGCGCAACCTCGCGCGAGCCCTCCTGCATCAAGGTTTGGTCGACGAAGCCCAGGACGGCTATTCGGTGCTGTCGCTCAACGCGCAAAGCTGGCCGGTGCTGCGCGGCGAACGCCCCGTGAGCATTGCCCGCGCGGTGAGGCCCTCGCGCCGGTCGGAAGATCGCGCGCGTGCGTCGACCACGGATGAATCGCTGTTCGAGCTCTTGCGGGCGCTGCGCAAACGACTGGCGGACGAGAACTGCCTGCCGCCGTACGTCATTTTTCATGATTCGACCCTTCGCGAGATGGCAGAACAGATGCCGCTCGACCTCGACCAATTCGCCGCGCTGCCGGGCGTGGGCCAGGCGAAGCTCGCCCGGTACGGTGAACAGTTCATCGCCGCGGTGCGTGCGCATCGCGCCCAGGCGCACATCCTGCCTGCCCGGTCAGATTAGCGGTATTCCAAAATCAAAATTTCACGCTCAAGCCGGTATCGAGCGATCGGCCAGCTGCGGGGAGCGGCCGGAATGTGGCGCCGTTGAACCCAGGTGGATAGACGGCCGACTGCCAGGTGCCGCCCAGCGGATTCGCATACTGCCGATCGAGCAGATTGGTGATGCCAAAGTCGAGACGAAGATTTCGCCATTCGTAGGCTGTTCGCCAATCGACCACCGAGAAACCGGCCGTGGGAGGCTCGAGGCGCATGGGATCGACGGCAGTTTTGCGGGCGACGGTGCGCAATGTCAGGGCACTGGACCAAGCCCTGAACTCGTGCTCCAGCGCGATGGAGCCGTGCAGGGGCATCATGTGATACAGAGGGGTCTGCGTGGATAAGTCCGCGCCGTGCACGTAGCCGGCTGCGCTCGTGACTCGAAAAACTCCGCTTGCGGCATTATCCGCGAGCGTGTAGGCCGCGTTCGCATCGGCTCCGTACAGGCGGGCTCTGTGATTGGCGAACATCAACTGCGAGGCCGGCATACCTGAACAGGCCGGGCCGCAGAGCGGCAGCACGCCGATGTAGTTCTGCACGGCGGTGAAGTAGGAGGTGACGCGCAACTGCCACGCGCGCGCATCACGGTCATGCCAATTGCCGGAGGCACTCGCAATGTCGGCCGTCTCCGGTTTGAGGTTTGGATTGCCCGTGTAGCCGTTGCCGTCGCCAAACCAGGTGACCGTACCGATGGTGTTCGTACCCCAGGCATAGCGCTCGTAGAGGTTGGGCGAGCGGTTCTTGCGCGCCAGACCCAATGTGTAAGTCTCCTGATCGTCAGGTTGATAGCGTGCCAGCAGCGTCGAATCGAAGTTGACGTCGGTGCGGGCACGATTGATCGCGTTGAACGCCGCGGCCGCGGGATCGGTTCCGTCATACCCTTGCACCGGGCCGGTATCCATCCGCACGGTATCGTTCCGTACGCCGATCTCAGTGCTCCAGCGGCTGTTCCACAGCCGCTGCCACTCGGCGAAGGTTCCCCACTGCATGCGCGTCGCATCGTTGAGGCTGACGTAGTCGAACATCATGCCTGCCGGGGGGCCGGGCCAGCGGTCGTCCAGCGTCTGCGCGTGCAATTCAGTGCCGACGCGCAGAGTGTCTCGCGGCGAGGCTGCGATACTGGTCTCGACGCGATAGCCGAAGTCCTCGCCCCGCTCGCGGGTGGGAAATTCCCCGAAACCCGTGATGCTGACACTCTGCGGATAGCGGTCCGCTGAGTTGCCGTTCATTTCGTGGCGAATGTGGTCGTAGTAAGCGTTGATGTGCAGTTCGCCCCACCCATAACTGCCCGTATAGCGGGCATTGAAAAACGCGGCGAGATTTCCCTGCATATCCATATCCGCGTTGGCGAATCCCTGGTAGGGAATGTGCTGCAACGCCGCCTGCGCCTCGATGAGATGGGGCCCGTCGCGAAAGGCCGCCGTCAACCGGCCATTCTGCGTCTCGAAGCCCGAGGCATTGATTCGTTCGCCCATGCCGTCGTAGTAGTCGCCCGCGCGGGTCGCGGAACCCTGAAAGGCAAGACTGAGATCCGTGCCGGCGACGGAAGCCGCCGCCGCGCCGCCCAGCGCGGAGCTGTTGCTGCGATAGAAGGTCGACACTCGTCCCGCACTGTCAATGGCGCCGTTGGTCGCCGCGAACGCGGGCGGCGCGGATTCAACCCGGATCGTACCGCCGATGCTATCGCCGCCGAGCCGCACCGGTGTCGCCCCCGGGAAGATTTCGATGCGCGCCACGCTGGATGGATCGATATAGGACAGCGGCGGGTTCATGTGCATAGGACAGGCGGCGGCCACGGGCACTCCGTCCACCAAGGTGCGTATCCGGTCGTCGCCGAGGCCATGAATCATGGGCAGACCGGAGACACCGCCGGCTCGAGCGGAGTCGACGCCGCTCAGCAACGACGCCGTGTCGCTGCTGCTCACCTGGCCGGCGGCGAGCACATTAACTTCACCCAAGACCAGGATATCGGGAGTTTCAGCGCTGGCGCGCGCCCACCCGGGAAAGCATAGGATGAGCGGCAGCAATACCGTGCCCAGCCGCCGTTCCCAGAATTCATCCGGCATTCCGATCGACCCCAAGCTCGTGCAGAATCGCGACGCGAAGTTCCTGCACTTCCGGGCTGGTCAACCTGCGCGGATGCTGCAGGCCGACGTTGAACGTCGCTTGAATTCTTGTGGGCCTGGGCGACAACACCATGATCCGATCGGCCAGATGAATGGCCTCTTCCACGTCATGTGTAATCAACATGACCGTGTGGCGCTCCTCCGCCAGAATGCGCAGCAGTTCGTTGCGCATGCGCAGGTTCGTCAACGCATCCAGCGCCGAGAACGGCTCATCCATATACAATATTTCGGGCTTCACCGCGAACGCCCGTGCCAGCTCGGCTCGCTTGAGCATCCCGCCCGAGAGTTCGTGGGGATAGTTGCCCTCGAAACCCTTCAATCCGACCATGGCCGCATAATGATCGGCGACCCCCTTCTTGTCGGCTTGCGGATGATCATTCAGTCCGAACATCAGGTTCTGCTGAACGGTAAGCCACGGAAAGATCGAACCCTGCTGTGAAATGAGAATGCCCGTAGGCTGGGGTTCAGCCCGCGGCGCCCCGTCGATGAGGATGGAACCCGAGTCCGGCTGCAAGAACCCCACGATCATGTTCATCAACGTCGTTTTTCCGCATCCCGACGGACCGACGATCGCGACGAACTCGCCGTCCCCGACGGTGAGGCTGACGTCTTCGACGACCTGCAGTGCTCCGTCGCTCGATGCGAATCCCTTGCGGATGCCGTTCAGCTCGATCTTAGTGCGCATAGCGCCACCTGACCGACTTCAGTCCCTCGAGCAACCGCATCACGCCGTCCAGCAACAATCCAATCAATCCGATGATGATCATTCCGGCGATCACCAGATCGTATCGATTGCCGGCGTTGCGGGAATCGATGATGAGGTATCCGAGTCCCGAGCGCAGGGCGATCATCTCCGCCGCGACCACCACCAGCCATGCCACCCCCAGTCCGATCCGCATGCCGACGATGATCTGCGGCAGCACGGCGGGAATCACCACCTGGCGAAACAGCGTGTAGCGCGAGACGCCAAAATTCTGCGCGGCCCGCAGATAACGGCGCTCAATGGTGTGCACGCCGGCGGTTGTTTGCACGATCATGGGAAACACCGACGAAATGAAAATGAGATAGATCGGCGAGGCATTGCCGACGCCGAACCAGAGAATGGCAAGGGGAATCCACGCGATCGGCGAGATGGGCCGCAATATCTGAAACAAAGGATTGAGCGTGGAATAAGCTCCCTTGACCCAACCGAGCCACAGCCCCAGCGGCACCGCGACCAGGACCGCGAGCGAGAAGCCGATGCCGACACGCATCAGCGAAGCACCGATGTGTCTCCACAGAGTGCCATCCTTGATGAGCTCGACGGTGCCCGTCACAACCTGCCAGGGCGTGGGGAAAATGACGCTGCGGGTTTCGACGACGGTCAGCCACCACGCGGCCAGCAACACTGCGATGACGGCGAGCGCCGGCAGGCTCTCTTTGATTTGTTTCATTCTAGGCGACGATCCTGAGAATTCTTCGTGTTCTCCACACCAGCCGCCGCCAAGGAGTATCCGGTTGCGCATCGACCACCACGGTCATTTGACCGCTTGCATGTGCGGTGCAGGCAAATTGATAGCTGCTGGCCACTTCGAACGGCAGGCGGAAGCTTTGGCCGGGCATCATCAAGGTCGGTCCGAAGATTTGCGGTACGTCATCCAGGTTCTTCAGCAGCAACACGTCCCTGATGCCGACGGTCAGATAAACGCGGGACGGCAGGATCTCCACCTTGTTACCCGACATGCGCCGCGCCCAGGTCCCGTTGGGGATCTCGAAGGTTTCTTCCCGCGAAGCAAAGGCGATGGGAGCGAGCGCCGCCCAAGCAACCGCGCCGAACGCGGCTGCGGCAACGATGACCATCCATGGACGCGTGTAATGCAGGCGCACGATACGACCCGCTCAATTCAACAACAGGGAAATGTCGTGGGCATAGTCATCCGCCGTGTGTCCGAACGGCATCAATGCCCGCAGCTTGCCTTCACGGCTGATGAGATATACAAACGAGGAGTGCGCCACGGCGTAGTCTTTCCCACCGCCGACCTTCTCGGCGGCAACGCCATAGCTCTTGCGCACCGCCGCCATTTGCGCATCGGTTCCGGTGCCGCCCACGAAGGTGGCGTCAAAGGCGGCCAGATATTGCTTCAGTCGGTCGACACTGTCACGTTCGGGATCAACCGTGAGATAGATGATCTGCACTTTCGAACCCTGCGCGCCCAGTTTGCGAAGCGCCTGTGCGAGAACCGCAAGAGTGACCGGACAAACATTGGGACAAGAGGTGTAGCCAAACGCCAGCACCACGACCTCGCCGCGATAACGGCCGAGAGTGAGCGGGGCGCCGTCGGAACCGCGAACGGAAAATTCGGGCGCCTCGCGGGCCGGATTGAAGGTGCCCGCTTTCAGCGCCTCGGATTCTGCGGCTCGCGCCGTCATGCACAACAGCAGGCAAGTCAACAGGGACAAAAGGCGGGCCGGATATCTCATGCAAGGACTACAGGGAGATGGCGGCGGCGCGTGCGTTCTTCGCAAAGGTCTCCTCCACATAGGTCTCGTACGGGATGAGGTGCTTGATCGTGCCTGCGGCCATCGACAGCTGCATGAGGTCCTCGAATTCGGCGCGGATCATGCGCAAATCGCCGTAGGTCACCCGATCCGCGGGATTCTCCATCACAAACCGAATGATTTTCGGATCTTGATTGAAAAACTCCCGACCCGCGGCTATGACGACGGCCTTGTTGCGGTTCTCCTGCTGTTGATCGAGCCATGCTCCGGCGCCCAGCACTTGATTGACGAGGTCCTGGACCATGGCCGGATTTTCCTGGATCAACTCCTCACGCACCGTCAGCACGCAGCAGATGTAGTTGCGCCACTCATCCCGGGTCATGCTGAGCGGCCGCGCGTAGCCGGCTTGCTGAGCGGCGGCCCCGAACGGTTCGCCGGTACAGTATGCATCGACGGCGTTCGCATACAGCGCCGCCGGCATATCGGGCGGCGCCATCTCCACGATTTGGACGTCGCCGGGCGTCATGTTTTCCCGGGCCAACATCTTCCTCAAAAACAGAAAGTCCACGGCGAAGCGGCTGGGAATCGCGATCTGCTTGCCAGCCAGCTGCTTGAAGGTGCGGTACGGCGAATCGCTCCTGACCATGATGACGGCACCGGAACGATGCCCCAGAGACACGATTTTTACAGGTACCTTCTTGTCCGCCAGGTCCATGACCAGCGGCGCAAGCATGTAAGCCGCCTGAATGCGGCCCGCCATCAAGGATTCCTTGACCTCGGGCCAACCATTGTACTTGCTGTACTGGTATTCAAAGCGCGGCTGACCGGCGGGGAGGGTGCCGTTGCTGCGGGCCTTTGAGACACACGCCACGGGAAGTGTGAGATTGCAGGTCACCGGCAATCCGCCCACCACCAATGGCTCACCCTGGGTGGTTCGGCCGGATTCGCCACCACAGGATAGGGTGCTCAGGGGCAAAGCGGCGGAAATCAGCCCTTGCAATACTTGTCTGCGATTTAAGTCGTGCTGGTCCAGATGCGTATCATCAGTTGCGAAAGCGCAACATCGTAGATAGCGCTATCATAGAGCGATACTTGGCCGAGACAACCCGGGGCCGATAGATTTTCGCTATCGGCAGTCCCACGGGCTTGAGCGCAGGCCGGTCTTAAGCTCGCAGGAACTCCTCGTGAGTCGGCAGGTGAGCCACCATGCCGGCAATGGCCGCCTTGGCGGCCGCCAGCGCGGGCGCGATGTCCGCGTAGTCCACATTCTCCACTCGTGGGCAGTAAACACTTGGACTGATGCCCATGCCTTCGAATACGGATTGCCAGCTGGAACTGCGAAACAACTCATCGACCCCTTCGCGCAATGCGCCGTGGCCTTTGAACAGCTCGATCCGTTCCCGCAATGAATCCGGCGGCTTTATGTTCTTGCACCACTGCCAGAAAGGCGAATCGTCCCGGTCGGTGGCGCTGTAGTGCAGGACTATGAAATCACGTATCTCTTCATAATCCGCCACCATGCGGCGGTTGTATTCCCGAATCAGCGCCGGGTCGCAGTCGCGATCCGGAAAGTAGCGCAGGAAAAAATCCATCCCACGGGCAATCATGTGTATGGATGTCGCCTCCAGGGGCTCGACAAAGCCGGAGGCAAGGCCGATCGAAAGGCAATTGTGCTTCCAGAATTCTCTGCGGTGCCCTGTGGTAAACGGGATGATTCGAGGATCGTCGATGGCAACCCCTCCCAGGCTGCGCATCAACGTCGATTTCGCAGCGGCGTCGCTGCAGAATCGGCTGGAATACACATAGCCCTGTCCCATGCGATGTTGCAAGGGTATTTGCCAGCTCCATCCCGCCGGCTGAGCCGTGGCGCGTGTAAAAGGGAGCAGCGGCCTTTGGCTGGCCGTCTTGGTCACGATCGCGCGGTCGCACGGCAAATAACTCGACCAATCGACGGAACCGACACCCAACGCCTGGCCGATCAAGAGTCCCTTGAAACCCGTGCAGTCGATGAAGAAGTCACCTTGAATTTCCCGGCCATCGGCAAGCGCCACACCTCGGATGAACCCGTCGTCCCGCTGCTGCACCCGCGTCACCTTGCCCTCGACGCGCATAAGTCCGCGCGCTTCGGCGTAGCCACGCAGATGGCGGGACGCGGACAGCGCATCGACATGCAGCGCATAGTTCGCGCCGCCGATGGGAGTGTTGCGCGCCTCGGCCGGGGGGAAGAAGCGGCCATTTTCGGCCATGACACTGCAGGGTGAGAAGTCCAGCAGCGAAGACGTATCGCCATGAGCCCGCGCCTTGAGCCAGCATTGATAGAAATCATGATTGCCGATCGATCGGCCGATGACGCCGAAGGGATGGAAGTATTTCTTGTGGCGCTGATGCCAGCCGACAAATTGAATGCCCAGCTTGTAGGTCGCCCCGGTGGCGCGAATGAACTCCTGTACATCGATGCCGAGCCGCTGAATCAGCGCCACGAACGGCGGCACCGTGGATTCGCCGACGGCAATGGTCCCAATTTCGTCGGATTCGATCAGCTGGATCTGGCACAGCTCGCGTTTGAAATGGTGGCAAAGCATGGACGCCGCCAGCCACCCCGATGTGCCGCCGCCAACGATGACAATTCTGGATATGGGCCGCATTACCAGTTCCGATTTTCCACCAGCACACCGGGCGTGTCGCGATTGGGAGCCGTATTATAGTTCCAGAAGGCCGAACTGCTTGCCTGAATAGCGCGGCGCAGCACATCGATCGCCTTATGTCGTGGAAAAGTGACCCGCCACGCCAATATCAGAGTGCGGCTGGGTACCGGACTCGCGAAGGGGCGTGTCACCAAAAGGCTGGGAGAGTACAGCGACGCCTCCGCGGCGGATTGCGGCAGGATGGTCAGACCCAACCTCGACGCCACCATGTGACGCAGAGTTTCCAGTGTGCTGCCGTGGGTGAAATTGCGCTTAACCCCCGCCGCCAAAGCGTGCAGCGAACTTAGGTGCGGGAAGGCCGACAGCACCTGATCGCGGAAAGGATCGCCTTCGCCCAGCAGCAGCATCTCGGCAGGATCCAGATCGGCGGCGGCGACGACCGTTTTATTGGCCAGCCGGTGATCGGCGGGCAACAGCAAAACGAAGGGCTCGTCAAACAACGTTTGAGTAACCACGTCGGTCTCGCTGAATGGCGCGACGACGAGAATGGCATCGAGTTCGCCGTTGCACAGCTTGAGCGTCAGAGAATCCTGAGTACCCTCCTCGACATAGAGCGACAGCTGGCCGGCTGTTTTCTGCATCAGCGGAATGAATTGCGGCAGCAGATAGGGGCCAATCGTGGGCAAGGTGCCCAGCCCCAGGGGCCCCTGCAACTGGTCCTTGTCGGCGGCGGCAACATCTCTGATCGCGGCGGTTTGATTGAGCACGCCGCCGGCCATGGCTACGATTCGCACGCCCAGGGGCGTGATTTGAACGCCGTTCTTGCCGCGTTCAAACAGCGTGACCTCCAACTCGTCTTCCAGCTTCTTGACGGCAATACTCAGCGTGGGTTGGCTGACATGGCAGCGCTCGGCGGCGCGTCCAAAATGCTGTTCCTGCGCCAGCGCCACGATGTAGCTCAACTCAGTCAGAGTCATGGAGTCACGCAGTCTTGATGGCGCCCGATCTTAGCATTACGACCACCCCTCTCCCAAACTCGCGCCGCTTGGCGGCTGCCGGCACTAGATCCGTTGATAGAGGTCGACAGTCGGGGATTGTCTGCTACCGCACAGAAGAGACCGGTGCCACCGTGGTATTCGCCAATAGCGGCATTCGACCGGTAGTCCTGCATGAGCGCTGGAATCAAAGAAACGCTGATTCGCCTTTGGAGAATGGAGCCTCCGCACAGCCTTGGCGCGCAAACGCCGCTCCACGTTGCGCAAGCCACCGCAGGGGGGATCCCAATCGGAATCGTGGATGGGCTATGGAAATCGCCCGCGTATCGCAGGCTTCTGGAGCAGTTTGCGCAGCCCAACTCCGTGGAGGCAGTCGCGCGCTCCCCGTACTGGAAAGAGGTATTCAGCGAGCCCGTGCGATCGATATTGAGCCGATTGAAGGCGCGGGGCGTCCTCATCGAGCCTATCGCTCCCCGAGCACGCATGTGCCGCGATCGGGACGAGAGCGATTTGCGATTGTTGTGCGTCGAGCAAGGCCTGCAGCCCACGGGCAGCGCGGACGAGCTAGTCGATCGCTTGCTCGGGATCGATCCGACTGGATGGCTCCTGGGCTATCCCGGAGAGTTGCTGCAGTGTTCCGAATGGGCGAGAAGAGCCCTGGCTTCGTGGCGCGGCAGGGCGGCGAGCCCGCCGACATTGGATCCGGATCTCGACGGGTTGTGCACTGAAGGCGACCTCGATACGCAGCGCTACATGCTGCAGGGTCGGCTCGAGAGGGAGCCCACCAACAATGAAGTGATTTGGGAAACGCTCAAGGAGCGCGCGCAGCAGACAGCGCTTGAAGGCAATCTGGCGCTCTGTCGAGATGTGCACCTGGCGATGGCGAAGCATCTCTCGCGGCGAAACAAAGACACACAGGCGCTACACGCGCTCTGCGTCGTATGCGTTCTTGATCTATGCGGCGCCCGAAACCGCAGCGAGGTTCCTGCTGAGATCCGCAAATCCTATTCGCGCTTCGACCCCGAGCGGGCGTCGCTGCCTGCAGGGCTGGTGCGACGATTGAGCGAATTGTCCCGCGAAATGAGTCTTTCCATGAACGAGCTTCGGGACATCTTCCTTGCCATCGGAACCCGACTCCATGTGCCGCAGACTCCGCAAAAGCTATGGGTCGTACTGCAACTGGCATTGGAGGGAGCCCTCGATGCCAATGTGGAGACCCATGGCAGCCAAGTCATTCGACACCTTCTGGACTGATATCGGTGAGCCAGGCTGAGCAGGGCCGGTGTCCGAGGACCGAAATGGCCCTAATTGGAACGGGTGGCCTCGGCCACATTTGAGAAGTCTTGCGGCTCGACCATGGCTTCCGCCTCGGCGCTGACGGCAGCCACCTGCGTTGGCCGCTCCTTGTGTACCGCCGACTCCGACCGTGCCAGCGCCTCGGCCGTTTTAAGCTGCTGATCAATATCGGGCAGTTCAGGTTCCAAGGCCTTCGCCTGCCGCAGCGGCGCCAGCGCTTCGCGAGCGCGGCCCAATGTGATCAAGGATGAACCTCGCGCGGCCAGCGCAATCGCGTCCTTGCGCTGGGTGCTCTGCAGCAGCGCCAGAATGGCGAGCGCAACCCCCTTGTCGCCGTGGCGCAGGGAATTGGCCGCGATGTATGAATCGAGCGCCTGCGAGGCCTGATTGGTGCTCTGCTGCAGCAGCGCCATGCGCACCGTAATCTCGAACTCATTGGGCGCGCCCTTCACCAGCACGGATTTACACGCCTGCAGCGCCGCATCGCCGTCGCCGTCGGTGCAGCGTTTCAACAAGGCTTGGCGCTGCGACTGCAGGGCTTGCAGCTTGCCGGTGAGGGCGGTGTTATTGGGCGCGAGTTCGCTCGCTCGGATGTAGGCTTTCGATGCCTCTGCGGGCCGATGTGCCGTCACCAAGGCGTCGCCCTTGGCGATGAGCATTTTCGTGTTGTTCGGCTGTTGGCTCAAAACCTCGTCGCAAGCCGCAACTTCGCGCTCGCGCGTACAGCGCTCCACTTTCCGATTCAGTCGCGCGCTGGCTTCGGCTTGATCGATGCCCTCGAGATAATGTGCTTCGTTGAGCAGATTGCGGGCGCGTCGCAGATTAAACCGCAGAGTCGGACTGAAGGGATTGTACTGTTGCCCCTCCTCCAGCAAGTGAACCGCCTCAGCGTAACAGCCCGTTTTTTCGAGCAGATTGGCGAGCTCCATGCGCTTTCCGAGCTGAGTGGGCGATCGCTGCAGCGCAGTCATCCCGGCGGCGATGTCCGGGTTCTGCTGTCCGCCGTTCACGCAGGTGCTCTCGGAGGCGGCAACCGCAACGCGGTTCGAGGCCAGCAGCGTCAGCAGCAACAGGGCCGCTACGCTCGCTACGATTCGCGCGAGCCGCCTCATTGCGGTAGCTCGCGAATCAATCGGAAACCGATGCTGGTGCTGCGGTAGTTGCCGTCGAAGCGATTCCGATAAGAAGTCCGGACGAAGTCGGGTTGCGTGAACCAGGAACCGCCGCGCAATTCGTGCTGGGTGCAGTCGCCCGCGGATTGTGCCGATCCGTCAATGGGTGCGCCCTGGTAATCATCGGTCCAGCAATCCTCGGTCCATTGGAAAACGTTGCCGAGCATGTCGTACAAGCCGAATGCGTTTTCTTTGAACGAACCCACCGGCGCCGACTGCACGAATTCGTCTGTACAGGGCAACACCTTCCAACCTCGGTAATGCCGCGCGGCCGTCTGGTCGGCGACGTTGGCGTAGGAGCAGGCCTCGGCCGGCGTGGTCCAGGGAACTTGCGCGGCAGATCCGGCGCGGGCGGCATATTCCCATTCCGAGGCGCTCGGCAATCGATACGTCTGGTGCGTGGTGTGAGACAACCACGCGGCATAGTCCTTGGCGTCGTGCCAGGACACGCAACTGACCGGATGCGACGGGGTTTGCGAGTCGATCGCGTTCCTCCAGGTCACGGATGGATCGACTCGCCACGCGCCGTCGTACGTTGCACAACTATTCGCGCCAACACCGGTGGCGGCCACGAACTCCGAGAATTCACCCACCGTCACGTCGTAGACGCCGGCGGCAAACACATGGGCGATCGTGACTTTGTGCTGCGGTACTTCAAACGCCAAGGCGTCGGCGCCAGCCGGCGTGCCTTGCTGGAACTCGCCTGCGGCCAAAACCTTCATCAGTGGGCAAGTCGGACAATCCCGAAATACCTGTCCCGGTGCGGGCGCGAGCGGCGCGGCCGCGACCGCGGATGCCGCGGGCGGCGCTTGTGTTTTCCGATTATTTAAGTGCAGGGCGAAGAAGGCGGCCGCCGCAATCAGGGCCGTCATCGAGACGGCAATGCCCGCCGCCACGGGCCATGAGACTTTGCTGTCAGCACCGCTGAACTCGAGGAGAAACTGCCGCGCCGATGGCGTGCGCTTCTCGCGCTCGAATTGCAAGGCGTGGCACAGGGCGCGAAATTCGCGCCGTGAGAGTCCCCGCGGGCACGCCAATTGAGCCACGTTGCGTGCTGCGGGCGGGTCCTTCGACTTGAAGGGAAGCTCGCCCGTCATCAGCTTCCAGGCGACACAGGCCAATGCGTACACATCGTCGCGCGGGTCGGGCACCTCGTTTTCCAGCATCTCGGGACTGGCGTACGCGGGCGTCAGGGCGCGCATTCGGTCCGCCGCATTCGCCGCGGCTTGCGGCTGCACCTCCCCCGGCTGAACCATGAGGCGCGCCAGACCAAAGTCGATGACCTTGATCTCACCCGTATGAGTGATGAAGACATTGCCCGGTTTCAAGTCGCCATGCAGGATGTTCTTGCCGTGCGCAAATTCCAGCGCATTGGCGATGCTCTTGATCAGCCGCTGTGCGGTGTCGCGCGACAGGCCGCCTTCGCCCTTTGTGGCGCGCATTTTGTCGAACAGCGACTGGCCGCAGAGCAGCTCCATGGTCATGAATACGATGTCGTTGTCGCGATCGCAATCGAATACGCGCACGATATTTGGGTGCGTCAGGCTCTGAAGGCTGTGGGCCTCGCGCGACAGCACCGCCATGGCGTCCGAAGGGCTTGCAAATGGAACCGTGAGAACCTTGATTGCGATATGTGGATCGGCGGCGCCGGCTTCGACCTTGCGCAGATCGACCGCCTTGTAGACGCGGCTCATGCCACCTTCACCGATCATCTCCAGCAGCTCGAAGCGGCCGAGCAGCATACTGCCGCTGCCCAAACGGGTGGCACTCGGCGCCGTGTCGACTCCCATTTTCGCGGGGTCCAGCAGGATGGTGGGTGCGTGCGCGACCTGCGGCTCGAAGAACGGGTCGATCTCCGCCAGACTGGCCCGGGTCATCGAAAGCTCGCGTTAAATGACTTAGCCATGCTCATGATGCATACCAATATCCCGGCCCGTTCGTGACGAGACTGCACATCACCTTATGGCAACTGGGCGGTGGCCCACTGTAGAGTCCGTCACTAAATTAGCCGTTGGCAATGGGGGCTCCGTCGCAAACGCGCTGACGCAGGCCAGCGGCGCGGGTCCGGTCGGATTTCAGCCAAAACTGGAACCGTTTTTGGAACCGTGCGCCTCGGAGACCTGGAACCGTAAGCAGGTGGAGCTGCGACTCCTACGTCCCGAACGAAGAGGGTTATAAAAATTAATAAAAATAGATGGTTGCGATCAACGGATTTGCCTAAGAACACGAAGAAAATAACTATTTATTAAGGTTATAAACATCATATAATGATGGTATTAACCTTAAATAGATTCGAATGACCACTCTCTCCAAAGCTCGCGATGCATTTCAGCTCCGGCTGCTAACATTCCTGTATCGCGGCTCTACCAACTCGAGCCTCGTCTTGAAGGGCGGCGCGGCCATGCGGGTTCTTACCGAAAGCGCACGTTTTACCCAGGACCTGGATTTCGATCACGACCCGCATCGCTCGTTGGCGAGTCTTCAAAATACTGTGCGAACGGCGATCGATCGCGCTATTCACGGAAGCGGGCTGATCGACGCCTCTATCTCCGAATCCAAGCAGACTGACACGGTCGCACGATGGAAGATCTCCGGTCGAACGAGCACTGGTGAGAATCTGCATCTCGCGGTCGAGGTATCACGCCGACAGACGCCCGACCCAAACCATGTGCTCAAGGTTCCTGTTCAGATAGCGGACCGGACATTGCCGCGTGTCTACGTGAGCGTCTACGACGAGCAGGCGCTGGCGGACAACAAGCTTGCAGCACTGATCGATGATCGGCGGACCGCTCCACGCGACATCTACGACTTAGAGCTACTGCTGGCGCGCGGGGTAGTCCCGAGCGCTGGGGCGGTCGAGAATCTGGGTGGCGCGGTGACGCTGACTAAGCGTGTCGCCGACAAGCTGGATTTGATGAGCTGGGCGCTTTTCCGGGATGAGGTGCTGCCGACTTTGCCGGCGGAAATTCACGCACACATCGACGCGGACGAATATCTTGCGATGAAGGTGCGACTCCTGGAGACGCTCGAGGGGCGCCTGACAAAAACCGCCGGCGATGCGGACACATGAAAGTTCTTCACTGGTCAACCCGCCTGGAACTAGCGCTCACGGAGCCGAGCGCACTGCGCGTACTCGATACCGCGTCTATCATCCAGCTGGCAAGAAATGTGCGCCAAGACATCTCCAAGCCAAGCGTTGAGCGCTGGATCCAGGAGGCAGTGGCCGCCAACCGTCTGCGGCGTGTCGTGCGAGGATTGTTCCTCAATCGGTTGATCACGCCACCGCCCCAGCTTTGTGAAGCGGCCGTTTGGCTACGGCCGGGTGCAGTGATCTCTTTGCAAACGGTGCTCGGTGATTCAGGTGTGTGGAACAACTACACAGAATGGGTGACTGCTGTCGTTCCTCTGTCCTCACGATACACGACGCCGTCACTCGGAACAGTTGAGACCGGAGCAGGCACTTTTGTATTCCGCGGCGTGCCTGAGCGGGTACTCGAAACGGGAGCGGAGAATGATCGTCTAGTTGCCGCAATCGACTATAGGCGCGCGACACCGGAGGCGGCATTGCTTCATTGGCTGTACCTGTCGGGCTCACCACGAAGTCGTATGTCGACTCCACCCTTGGACCTTGATCTTGGTGCGCTGGACTTGAAAAGACTCAAGCGGCTGGCGATTGGAATGCACCTCGACGCGAATCTGACGAACTGGTGTGACCGCAACGTCGGTCGGCAAGTGCCCGTGTGAAGTCCCGAACGTACAGGAATTGCGTTTCCCGGCAGACGTCAAGGAAGTTCGGATTCGCAAGCAAGGAGATGGGTTGTTCATTTCGCCGGTCAAGCCGAACTGGTCATCGTTCTTCGCGATGCAGGTGGACGTACCAGATGACTTTCTCGAAAACCGCAACGATTCACCTGCGCAGTCACGCGATCCGCTATGACAGGCTTCATGCTGGATACAGCTATCTCCAGCTACATCATCAAGCGCCGCCCGGCGACACTGGTTGAAAAATTCGAGAAACACGGCGAGGTGCTTAACGTGCAGAGAAGGCGGCCCGGCCGAAACTTGCCGAGCTGATCGAGGCGTACTTGGATCAACTAGCAATTCTCGATTGGACCAACGAAGTTACACACCACTATGCACGGATTCGCTCAGAGTTCGAGCGCTCCGGTAAGCCGATCGGGAATATGGATCTTCTCATCGCCTCACACGCGGTTTCCCAGGGTATGATCGTGGTCACGAACAGTCTCAAGCATCTCTCGAACGTGCCCGGCCTCAAAGTGGAAGTGTGGAGTTGATCTGTCACCGCCAAGGGGCCTGTCGCGAACGGCGGCTTTCGGGAAGGCTAACGCTCAGCATCCACAGCGCGTCGCGCGCCGCCTAACACCAACGCAATCGACATTCATTCTCGGACCTACCCCTTCTTCCCCCCGACACCTGGCACAGCCGCGACCTGAATCATCCATGCCGAGATTTGGCGTTCGTCGAGGTCGTCCGCTGATTTAGCCTCCACGCCCCGAGTAGATTTGCCCATCGCTACCGGCGTCACTGGCGGTACCGGCTTGAGCGCTGCACCGTTTATGAACATTAGCTTGACGTGGTCGGCGAATCCGCCGCAACAGAAACACCAGCCGTCACCAACGCCATAGTACGAAATGCCCCATTTCACAGAGCGCTGCAGGCCGGGAAGCGTCTTGGCCGCAAGAGCATCGACGCGTTCCGCGATACCGCG
>DATFZF010000018.1:0-5933 GCA_035314705.1 Steroidobacteraceae bacterium
GTCCCGATGCCCTCGACGGTGGTGATTGCCGCGGACCCTACGGCAGAGATGGGCGTGACGCAGGATCGGGTTGCAGTGCCGTTCAGGTGCACCGTGCACGCCCCGCAAAAACTCTTGCCGCAACCGAATTTGGTGCCCTTCAAATCGAGCAAATCGCGCAGCACCCACAGCAGGGGCATTTCAGGATCCGCCTCCACCGTTTGCGCCAGGCCGTTGATCTGAAGTGTGTAGTGCATGAATGAATATTACGGCCAGTCCGCCCGCGGATCGAATGTAAATTCGCTCTTCATCCGTTCATAGGCCTGCTTCTCCTGGATGGAGCCGGCCGCCGGCGTGACCAGCTTGATGATGACGAACTGGTCGCCGCTCGGAGCGCCGGGAAAACCGCGCCCGCGTAGTCGCAGTTTCTGCCCGGATTGTGCCCCGGCAGGCACCGTCAATTCGACGGTCCCGCCCAGTGTAGGCACCGCCACCTTGGCCCCCAAGGCGGCCTCCCAGGGCGCCAAGGGTAATTCGATCTGCACGTCCCTGCCCTGCGGGATATAGAGGGAATGTGGACGCAGCCGGACGCGGAATATCAAGGACGCGCCGCCGCCAATCCCCGCGATACGCAGGCTTTGACCGTCGCTCACCCCGGGTGGGATCTGCACGTCGACATATCGCGCACGACCGCCGTCGTTGAGCATGACCCGGCGTTTGGTTCCGCCATAGGCCTCTTCGACCGTGACATCTAGATGGCCCGCGTCCGATTCCGGCGCCGCCGCCCCTGCGGCACCGCCGAACAAGCTGGAGAAAAAATCGCTGAAGCCATTGAGGTCCGAGAACCGCTGGCTGCCCGCATGT
Source organism: Steroidobacteraceae bacterium (assembly GCA_035314705.1). Lineage (GTDB taxonomy): Bacteria > Pseudomonadota > Gammaproteobacteria > Steroidobacterales > Steroidobacteraceae > Bog-1198. The sequence continues at coordinate 844 of DATFZF010000018.1, forward strand.
CCGAAACGCTGCGACCAATCCGGGGGCGGGCGAAACTGCTGACCCGGCCGGTAGTCGCGTCCCAATTGATCATAGGCCGCGCGCTTCTCGGGATCGCGCAGCACCTCATAGGCTTCCTGAACCTCTTTGAAGCGGTTCTCGGCGTTCTTCTCCTTGCTGACGTCCGGATGATACTTGCGAGCCAGCTTGCGATAGGCGCGCTTGACCTCGTCCGCATCGGCCCCACGGGTCACGCCGAGAGTTTCGTAATAATCCTTATACTGCATGCCCACCCTTTACAAGATTACTAGAGATTACCGGCAGATAGCCACGCGTGTCCGACCAGCGGTCGTTCAAAAAGAGCCCGCTGCCGTCCTTGAAATTGAACACCAATGTCCCGACCATTACTCTGCCGCGTTACCATATTGCGGTTAGTTTCCCCAAACAAAAGAGTTATGAAGCGCATTTTCCTCTTCCTGGTGACGAACTTGGCCGTATTGGCCCTGCTAAGCGTCGTAATTTTCGTCATCGAGCAGGTTTTCGGCGTGCATTTGGCACGCGGCGGCCTCGGCGGCCTGCTGGTCTTTGCGGCGGTTTTCGGCTTTGGCGGCGCGCTCATATCCCTCGCCCTGTCGAAATGGACCGCCAAGCGGATGATGGGGGTGCGCGTGATCTCCACGCCGCAATCGGACGTGGAACGCTGGCTGATCGCCACGGTCAAGCGTCTGGCCGATCAGGTGCAGATCGGCATGCCCGAAGTCGGCATATTCGACGCCGAGGAGATGAATGCCTTCGCCACCGGGGCGCGGCGCAACGCCGCTCTGGTGGCCGTGAGCACCGGCCTGCTGCGCAGCATGTCGCGTGCGCAGATCGAAGCGGTATTGGGTCACGAAATAAGCCATGTCGCGAATGGTGATATGGTTACCCTCGCCTTGCTGCAAGGTGTGCTAAATACCTTCGTGATTTTTCTCGCGCGCATCATCGGCAGCCTCGTCGATCGGGCGCTGTTCAAGAACGAGCGCGAGGAGTCCGGGATCGGGTTCTTTCTGACCACCCTGGTGGCGCAGATCGTGCTCGGAATTCTTGCCAGCATGATCGTCAGTTGGTACTCGCGACGGCGGGAGTTTCGCGCCGATCGGGGCGGCGCCGATCTTGCCGGCAGGGGCAGTATGATCGGCGCGCTCGAGGTCTTGAAGCAGAGTCATGGAGAGCCGATGGCGCCGCAGATGCAGGCTTTCGGAATCAACACGGGCGGGACCGGCGGCTTCATGCGCCTGTTCATGAGCCATCCGCCGCTCGATGAGCGTATTGCGGCACTTCAGTCACAGGAATCGAGATGACACCAGAAAATGAAATCGTGGTACAGCCGCCCACCGCGGAGCGCGTAGGCCGGGAATTGTCCCGGTGGTTCGGCAACAGTGATTTTGCGAGCCGGCCGCGCGCGGCCGCGGTGCCGCGGGACACGAGCAGGCACATCGACTGGGCGCGCGTCATGCCCTTCCTGCTGATGCATGTCGCCTGCCTCGCCGTGATTTGGGTGGGCTTCAGCTGGGCCGCGCTCACCGTCACGCTGGTGCTGTACGTCGTGCGCATGTTCGCCATCACGGGCTTCTATCACCGCTATTTCTCTCACCGCAGCTTCAAGACCTCGCGCGTCGGGCAGTTCATCTTCGGGCTGCTGGGCGCTTCGGCGGTGCAACGCGGCCCGATCTGGTGGGCCGCGCATCATCGCCACCACCATGTCTACTCCGACAAGCCGGAGGACGTGCACTCGCCGGTGCAGCACGGCTTTTTTTGGAGCCACATGGGCTGGTTCATGTCGCACAAGCACTTCGCGGCGGATCTGTCGCGGGTCAAGGATTTGCTCAAGTACCCCGAGCTGCGTTTCCTGGATCGATTCGATATCGCGGTGCCGACGATTCTTGGGGTCGGCGTCTTCCTGCTGGGCGTATTGCTCAGGCACGTCGCGCCGGGATTGGGCACCAATGGGTGGCAGATGCTGGTATGGGGATTCTTCATCTCCACGGTACTGGTTTATCACGGCACCTACACCATCAATTCCCTGTCGCACGTGTTCGGGCGCCAGCGCTACAAGACGGGCGATGCCAGCCGCAATAACGTGTGGCTGGCCATCCTCACCTTGGGCGAGGGATGGCACAACAATCATCACCACTACCCCGCGTCGGTACGCCAGGGCTTTTACTGGTGGGAATTCGACATCACGTTCTACATGTTGAAGCTGATGTCGTTCTTCGGCGTGATTTGGGACTTGAAGCCCGTGCCGGCGGCGGTTCGCGAGGGCAGCGGCAAGCGCTTTTAACCGCGCTCGCGTCGCGCGGCCATTGCCACCGTCCATGCCGCGCCCGCCCGATCAAGACACCCTGCGCGCACTGAAGGCTGCCGTCGGCGGCGGGTCCTGGCTCGATTCGCCGGATGCCGTGGCACCCTTTCTCTCCGACTTTCGCCGCCTGTACCACGGCGCCACGCCGCTCGTGCTGCTGCCGCGAAGCGTCGATGAGGTGGCGGCTGTGTTGCGGATTTGCAATGACCGCGAGGTGGCGGTGGTGCCCCACGGCGGCAATACCAGCTACTGCGGCGGCGCCACGCCCAATGAGGCCGGTGGCGAGATCGTGCTGTCCATGCGCCGGCTGAATCGCGTGCGGCACGTCGATCCCGCCGACTACTCGATGGTCATCGAGGCGGGCTGCACCCTGGCCGAGGCGCAGAGCACCGCGCGCGACGCGGAGCGCCTGTTCCCATTGAGTTTGGGTTCCGAGGGCACGGCTCAGATCGGCGGGACTCTGTCGACCAACGCGGGGGGCACCGCCGTGCTTCGCTACGGGATGATGCGCGACCTGGTGCTCGGCCTCGAAGTCGTGCTCGCGGATGGGCGGGTCCTGCACGGTCTGAAGAGTCTTCGCAAGGACAACACCGGCTACGATGTGAAATCCCTGTTCGTGGGTGCGGAAGGCACTCTCGGCGTGATTACCGCGGCATGCTTGAAGCTCTTCCCGCTGCCTGCGGATACGGCGACGGCGCTGGTCGGCATCGACTCGCCGCGGCACGCCCTGGATCTGCTTGCCCGCCTGCGCACCGCGGCCGGTGATCAAGTGACCTCGTTCGAATTGATGCCCCGCGTGGCGGTGGAACTGACCGTGCAGTACGTGCCGGGCGTCGCCGATCCACTGGCGCAGAATGCGCCCTGGTATCTGCTCATCGAGGTGTCCTCGCCGAATCCGCAGCAAAACCTGATCGCTCTGCTGACGGCAACCCTCGAGGATGCCGCCGCGAGCGGCACGATCTCCGACGCGATGCTCGCGAGCTCGATCGCACAGGCCCAAGCCATGTGGAAATTGCGCGAATCGGTGCCGGAGGCGCAGCGCCGTCAGGGCGCGAGCCTCAAGCACGATGTCTCCGTGCCGGTGTCGGCAATCCCCACGCTCATCGAGGAAGGTTCGGCGCTGGTGCACCGCCTCGCGCCCGAGGGGGATGTCGTCTCCTACGGCCACGCGGGCGACGGCAATCTGCATTTCAATGTGAGTCAAAAACCGGGCGCCGACATCAAGAGCTTCGTCGCGCGGGGGCCGGTTCTCGAGCTTGCGATGTTCGATCTGGTCGAGAGTCTCGGCGGCAGCATCAGCGCCGAGCACGGAATCGGACGGCTGAAGGCCGCGGAGTTCGCGCGCCGCGCCGATCCGGTCGAACTCGCCGTCATGCATGAATTGAAGCGGGCGCTCGATCCGAAGGGCATATTGAATCCGGGCAAGGTGCTGTGCGTTCGCTGATCGTTCCGCTGCGCACCGCCCGCCTGAATTTGCGCGAGTTCGTCAAAGCCGACTTCCACGCCGTGTATGCCTATTCGTCCGACCCGCGCGTCACCCGCTACCTTTTTTTCGGTCCGCGCGACGAGGACAGCACCGCGGAATATCTCGAAGGGCTGCTGGCCTCGCAGCGCGAGAGGCCGCGGACTCGATTCGAATTGGCGGTCGAGGAGATCGCATCGGGGCGCGTGATCGGGGCCTGCGACCTGTCGATCATCGAGCGCAATGTGGTCGACTTGGGCTACATGTTGGGCATCGACAACTGGGGCAAAGGATTTGCGACCGAGATCGCGTTGGCGCTGATCGACGCGGCGTTCTTCGATTTGCGCGCGGACCGCGTGATATCGACGGTCGACGTCAACAACGGTGCCTCGATCCGCGTCCTGGAAAAAATCGGCATGCGCTGGGAAGCCGTGTACCGCAAACACCGGCGCGCCAAGAATCGTTGGTGGGATTGCCACCTGTTCGTGCTGCCGCGCGAGGTCTGGGAGGCGTCGCGGGTCGATTGCGCAAGATAATCGGCGCGCAATGGGCGCGCATAGGCGCGCATTGGGCCCGCGCTAACCGGGCGGCTGCTTGTCCTCCCGCTGCTCCGCGGCAGCCTGTTCCCGGGCGCGCTTCGAGGCGCGCTGCAATACGTCCTCGTTCGGCAGCCCTGAGCGCCCGCTGTTGCGCAAGGTCAGGAGACCGCCGATCAGCACGGCGACTACGAGACCGATGATGATGATTGCCTTGAACACCGAATGCCTCCAGAGCGGCTGTGGCGCCGCTTACGGCGTCAGCCGAATCAGACCTTCCTGCACGGCGCTCGCGACCAGCCGTCCGTCGCGCGCGAACACGCTGCCGCGCGTGAAGCCGCGGGCGCCCGAGGCGCTCGGGCTGTCGATCGCATACAGAAGCCAATCGTCGACGCGCACGCTGCGATGAAACCACATCGCATGGTCGATGCTCGCCATGACGAGCTTGCCGCTCGTATAAGAAACGCCGTGCGGCAGCGTGGCGGTGTCGAGCAAATTGAAGTCCGAGACATAGGCGAGCAGGCAGCGGTGCAGGGCATCGTCGTCCGGCAGCCCGTCGACCGCACGAAACCAAATGCTCTTCACCGGCGGCAATTTTTGCGGCTGCAGGATATTGGGCGGCCGGACCGGGCGGAATTCGAACGGCCGGCGTTGCTCGAACAAGCGCCGCAAGCCCGCGGGCAGTTCGGTCGCGAGGCTCCGGTAGTAGGTTTCGGCGTCGACCAGGCTCTCGGGCGGCGAGACTTCGGGCATCTCGATCTGATGATCGAGC
>DATFZF010000019.1:0-2049 GCA_035314705.1 Steroidobacteraceae bacterium
ACCCGCATTTCGGCCTCGCCGTGCCGGCGCAGGCGCCCGGCGTCGAGCCGCACATCCTCGATCCGATCAGCACCTGGCGCGACAAGGGCGAATTCGCCGAGACCGCCCGCCGACTGATCCAGATGTTCCGCGACAATTACAGGAAGTTCGAGGACCACACCGACGAGCAGGTCCGCAACGCCGCTCCGGCGCCGCGCAGCGCCCTGGTTTGAGCCTTTCGGCCGCTGTGCGCCGGCTTCAACCCGCGCGCTGCCCTGGGCGCAAGAGACAGACGCATGGAAAAGGCCGGGCGGAGCGATCCGCCCGTCCTTTTTGTTCGCGGTCCCCGCCCGCGCCGATTACTTGGCCACCCTGGCGCGTCGCTTATCTGCTGCCGGAGGTGCTGTTCTTGGCGGTCTGCGAGCGGAGGGTCGATTGGTTGATCGGCTTGCCAGCGTCGCCCTTTCGGAGTCAAATCGAAAAAGGGACCGCAGACCCAGGGAGGATCCGCCCACTCCGGTGATCGAGACGAAACCGAGGGTTCCGTAGGGACGATCTGCCGCGACCATTTCGAAAAGCGCAATTCGCTGACGGGCGCGTTGTCGAAAGAGATCATTGCATTTTCAACCCCGAGCCAATGCGGCTCACAGGAGACGATCATGATCGGAAAACTCAACCACGTCGCCGTCGCCGTCCCGGACCTGGAGAAGGCGGCCGCAACGTATCGCGACGTTCTCGGCGCCAGGGTGTCGGCGCCACTGCCGCAGCCGCCGCACGGCGTCACCGTCGTCTTCGTCGAGTTGCCCAACGCCAAAGTGGAGCTGTTGCATCCGCTCGGCGAGCACAGCCCGATCAAGGCATTTCTAGATAAGAACCCGGCCGGCGGCATGCACCACATGTGCTTCGAGGTGGACGACATCATAGCAGCACGCGATCAGCTGAAGGCGAAGGGCGCGCGAGTGCTCGGCGACGGCGAGCCGAAGATCGGCGCCCATAACAAGCCGGTGCTGTTCGTGCACCCCAAGGATCTCTGCGGCTGTCTGGTGGAACTGCAGCAGGTCTGACCCAACCGGCGCGCCGCCCGCACGCCGGGCCGCAGCTCCCGACTGCAAAGGATGAACCCCAACATGACGCTGAACGTTGCAGTCCTCGATGAGTTAAGGGACAGGCAGGCCAAGGTCCTCGCCGCCGGCGGCGAGGAAAAGATCCACGCCCGTCACGAACAGGGCCAGATGACGGCGCGTGAACGTCTTGCCGCGCTGTTCCAGGAAGGTACTTTCCAGGAAATTGGCATGTACATCCACAGCGCCCGCCAGGCGGGCGCTGTGCAGCACAAGGACCTTCCCGCCGACGGCGTCGTGGTCGGAACCGGGTATGTCGCCGGGCGCGCTGTTGCCGCCTTCAGCCAGGACTTCACCGTCGCCGCCGGCACGCTCGGGAAGATGCATGCGAGCAAGATAGTGCGCGTCATGCAGACGGCGGCCCACACTGGCATGCCGATCGTCGCCTTCAACGATTCCGGCGGAGCACGCATTCAGGAAGGCGTGGATGCGCTGTCGGGCTACGGCCAAGTATTCTACATGAACGTGCTGCTCTCTGGTGTCGTGCCGCAGATCTCGGTAATTTGCGGTCCCTGCGCCGGCGGAGCCGCCTATTCGCCGGCGATCATGGACTTCATCATCATGACGAAGGCGCATGCCCGCATGTTCATTACCGGCCCCGAGGTCATCAAGGCGGTGACCGGCAGGACGGTCACTATGGACGAAGTGGGCGGCGCATCCATGCACGCCACGGTCAGCGGCAATGTGCATTTCCTCGTTGATGACGACCGTCAGGCGGTGCAGCTGGTGCAGCGCCTGCTCGGCTTCCTGCCGGCAAACAATTCCGAGGATCCGCCGCATCGGCCGAACGCTGATATCGACGAGGCCGCGGACGAGGCGATGACCGCGCTGATTCCCGAGGAGAGCTCGACGCCACTGGACGCGCGCCCGGTGATCGCGCGCCTGGTGGATGGCGGTGATTTCCTCGAGGTGCACGCTGGATTTGCCGAGAACATCATCGTTGGTTTTG
>DATFZF010000020.1:0-16131 GCA_035314705.1 Steroidobacteraceae bacterium
ATCTCGCTGCGGCCATGCGGCGACGGGACCTTCATTGCGGGAACGCAGTCCAAACCCGTGACCTGCGCCTTCGTAGATGTGCAGCTCCACCTGAGCCCCGGCACGGCGCATCGCCAGGTAGAGCTCGGCAAGCCCCTGCGAAATCGCCGGCTGATCGTCGGCGCCGCCCAGAAGGAATGCCGGCGGGGTCTGCGCCGAATAATTCAGACCCTGCGGAATCGCCGGATACAGCAGCGCCTGGAAACTCGGCCGCGATCCTTGCCTTTCCACCGGATCATTCGCGCTGGGAGCGCCTCTGTCGTAGCGCGCACCGGCAAGAGCCGCCAACTCGCCGCCCGCAGAGAATCCCATGACTCCGATGCGCTGCGGATCAAGCCGCCAGTGTTCGGATCGACTCCGCACCAGGCGAATGGCACGCTGCAGATCTGCAAGACTGTCGCCCTCCACCGTAAACAGCGAGCCTTTCTCGCGGGCGAGGCGATACTTCAGGACGAACGCCGCGATCCCGTGATCGGCGAGAAACTGCGCCACATCGTAGCCTTCATGGTCCATCCATAATTCCACGTGGCCTCCGCCCGGCACCACGATGACGGCGGCACCGGTGGCCCGCCCGCCTGGAATATAGGCAGTGATCGAGGGCGCATGGACGTTTGAGACGATGTGCTCGCCGTCGTCGGTGAGCCGCACTTTTTCTGCGGCGACGGCAGCCGCGTCGCGCGCCGTGCTGTTCGGCCAAAGCAGAACGATCTCATGCACATCGGCGGCATGGGCATGCCCCATCAGCAGCGACAGCAACGCCGTCGCCGCAAATCTGCGCCCCGGACGCCTGTGCGCGCGCCAGTGCATGCCCTTCACCGCACCGAGCCGGCCTGGCGCGTGACCGGCCAGTCGAGTGCCCGTTCCGCGGCGAGGGCACCCGTTGAATCCAGGAGCTGCACGAGCAGATGCAAAGAATGCCCCACGGCATCGGGTGGCAGCGCCGCCGCGAGCTGCTCGGCGCGGATCAATTCGTCGTACTTCTGCTCTCCCCCGGCAACGCGCCTGCCTTTCTCATCAAAGGCAGTCCAGGACAAGAGATAGTTGCGAAGCGGGTAGTAGGGCAAATTCCTCTGCGCTTGGGGCGTCACGGTGACGTTGAATCCTGCCATGCCGGCGGAACCGATCCACTGCGCATCGATCCGTGCTGGGGCGTTCAACTCCCTCCACACGTCGTACGACGGCTTGTGCTGGCGCGCCTCGTCCACCACGCCGTGCTCGACGTAGCCCTCCGCTTGACCCGGCCACAGGTTGCGGCGCGACTTGTAATCCTGGTAGCACCATAAGATCGCTCCGGCAATCCACTCACGCGCGGCCAGCACCGGCATTTGTTCCTGCATGATTTTTATACGCGCCTGGTCGGCTTCCTGCGCAGTCTTCGCGAAGAATCCCGGGAACCCAAACTCCGATACGATCAGCATTTTGTCCGGAAACAATTTGTCGACCCGGTCGAGGGCCGGAACGAGCGCATCGGACGGGCCGTGCCACGAACCGAAATATTGGTTCATCATCAGAAAATCCGCATCATTGGCCGCGGACTGTTCCGCGCGATCGAGCTTGGGAAGATTGTCGTCCGCATAGCTGACGAACCGGTCCGGATCAATCTTTCGCACCAGATCGCGCATGGCGCGAAAGTAGGCAATGCCGCCCGCGGTGGCGGTCGCACTTTCATTTGCAACGCTCCACGCAAAAATGCTGGGATGATTGCCGGCTTCCTCGATCATTTCCTGCATCTGGCGCTGCGCGAGCGCGATCACCGCCGGATTCGACAGCTGTGCCTCGTCAAATTGCCACACGGGAATTTCCGGTATCAGCAGAATGCCGTGGCGATCGGCATAGTCGAGAATGAACGGATTTTGCGGGTAGTGCACCGGACGCGACAGCGTGGTGTGCAGCGACTTCAGCTCGTCGAAATCGCGCCGCATGGTCCCCCGCGTCTCCGCCAGGCCCTCCCAGGGAGAATCTTCATGGCGCGTCAACCCGGTCAGGCGTACGCGCTCGCCGTTCAGCAGCAGGTGACGCTGCAGAATTTGCACGGTTCGCAAGCCGAAGGTGTCGCTGTGCACGTCCAACACCTTCCCCGCGCGGTCCAGCAATTCCACATCCATTCGATACACGTTCGGACGATCGATGCTCCAAAGCTTGGGCTGCGATACGGTCAGGGACACCGCCACCTCGGATTGTCCGTCGACCAGATCAACCGCTTGCGCAGTGCTCGAGGCCGGCTGATTGTCCGGGCCATAAGCCGTGACGCGCAGCGTGGCCGCCGCCCGCGGCCGTTGCTCGCTTTGCAGGAAGATGCGGTCGCGCACCTCCGCGCGATCCGGGGTCACGACGCTGCGGATGCTCTGGCGGCGAATCCAGGCGGGACCGCTCGCCGTGAGCCACACATCCCGAACGATGCCGCCGAAGGCCCACCAGTCATACCAGGCATCGGGAGAGCCGCGCGCCCCAAAGCCGGGAATGGTCGCCGCCCCTGGACGATTGTCGATCTGCACGACGAGCACATTGGTGCTGCGTAATTGCCGTGAGATGTCGAAGGCGTACGCCGTGAATCCGCCCTCATGGGCGCCCAGTTGCGCGCCATTCAGCCAGACCCGCGCCCTATAAAAGGTCGCGCCGAAATGCAGTTCGACATGCGTTCCCGGCGCGACGGGCGGCATCGCAAAGCGGCGAAAGTACCAGGCAACTCCGAGGTAGTCGTGAAATTCGCCGATGTTCCAGGTGTGCGGAACGCTGACCGATTGAGCGCCGGCAGGTACGTCCCGTGTCCATCCGGATGACTCGCCGGCCCGTTCAGGATCGGTTCGAAACAGCCAACCCTGGTTGAAATCGATTCGAGTCGACCCCAGCACCGGGGCGGCGAGGAGCACGGCCAGTACGGCGACGAGCGATCCGGGCCGCGTCACGGCATCACCTGGCCGCCATTGACGTGAATGTTCTGGCCGGTGACGTAGCGGCTCAAGGTTCCCGATGCGAGAAACAAGAAGGCGCCGACGCAATCATCCGGTTTGCCGATTCTCCCCAGGGGCACGGACCTGCGCATGGCTTCCATGCGCTCCGGCGGGGTCGCACGATGAAACGGCGTGTCGACTACGCCGGGAGAGACGGCATTGACCCTGATGTTCTGCGCTGCGAACTCGCGCGCGAGATGACGCGTGAGATTGTGCACGAATGCCTTCGCGGCGCCGTAGATTCCGGCTCCGCTGCCGCCGCCGTCGAGCCCCGCGATGGACCCGACATTGATTATCGCGCCGCCCCCGCGGCGAACCATGTGGGGGACGGCCGCTTGGCACGTCTGAATGACCGCCCGGGCGTTCAGGTTGAACACCGAGTCCACCCAGGCATCATCGGCCTCCAGGAAGGCGCGTCGGCTGACGAGCGAGCCTGCGTTGTTGATCAGGATGTCGAGGCCCTGCAGGGCATCTGCGCTCACATCCACGATGCGTTTCGCATCCCCGACACGCGTGAGATCGCCCTGTACCAGCTGCCCGACTCCGCCTGCGCGGCGCACATCCTGCATCACCCGGTCCGCCGCAGCGGCATTGGAACTGAAGTGCACGGCAATGCGCGCGCCTTGCTCGGCAAATGCGCGGCTGAGCGCCGCACCGATCCCGGAGCTCGCCCCGGTAATTAGTATCGACTTATTGGCTAGATCGTCGATTCTAAGCATGACTTGCCCGGCCGTGAGCGCACCTGTGTTCTTGCGAATCGCGATTGCTCTTACCAATGCGATTGAGTTATATCGCATTTATATTATAATACTTATCGAACGGGGGTCAACGGGCCGCCGCGACATTGGACCACTCTCGCAGTGCTGAAAACCTAAACCTCGGCCGTCGCTGCGGCGAGCGGTCGCTCGCCGCGCCTCGCTGGCGGTGACGGACGACACATATGTGCGTGGTATATTGATCATATTAGATGCGGAGCGGTTTCGGCCGGACCCGGGCTTCGCGAACGACGGAAGACTTGCGCCATGACGACAGAAAAAAAGCCGCTGCGTAGTCATAAGAGCTACGGCCGCAAGGACAAGGACGGCTTTATTCACCGCAGTTGGATGAAGAGCGAGGGTTTGCCGGCCGACGTCTTCGATGGCCGGCCGGTCATCGGAATTTGCAACACATGGTCGGAGCTGACCCCCTGCAATGCGGGGCTGCGTGACATCGCCGAGCACGTCAAGCGCGGCGTGTGGGAGGCCGGCGGTCTGCCGCTCGAATTTCCCGCCATGTCGCTCGGCGAGACCCAGATGCGTCCGACGGCGATGCTGTTCCGCAACCTATTGGCAATGGAAGTCGAGGAGTCCATCCGCGGCAATCCAATAGACGCGGTGGTGCTGCTGGGCGGCTGCGATAAAACCACGCCCGGGCAACTCATGGGCGCGGCCAGCGTGAATCTTCCGACGCTCGTGATCTCGAGCGGTCCGATGTTGAATGGAAAATTCCGCGGCTGCGACATTGGGTCCGGGACGGACGTATGGAAATTCAGCGAGGCGGTTCGCGGCGGCAAGATGTCCATGGACGACTTCATGGCGGCTGAATCCGGGATGTCGCGCACGCCGGGCACGTGCATGACCATGGGCAGTGCATCGACCATGGCATGCATGATGGAGGCGATGGGCGTCGCGCTGCCCTACAACGCGACGACGCCGGCGGTCGATGCACAGCGGCGCAGAATCGCCCACGAGAGCGGCCGGCTGATCGTTCGGATGGCGCGCGATGACATGCGGCTGTCGAAGATTCTGACGCGGGACGCCTTCGAGAACGCGATTCGCGTGCTGGCGGCGATCGGCGGCTCGACCAACACCGTCCTGCACCTGCTTGCCATTGCCGGCCGGCTGGGGGTGCCGCTCGACCTCGCCGACTTCGATCGGCTGTCGTTGAACGTGCCGCTGCTGGTCGATCTGCAGCCGTCCGGCCGGTTTCTGATGGAAGATCTGCATTATGCGGGAGGACTGCCCGCCGTCTTGAAAGAACTCGCCCCGCTATTGCATGTGCACGCCGGGACTGCGTGGGGCCAGTCGATCGGCGCCGGTTTCGTGTCCGCCGAATGCTACAACCGTGAGGTCATTCGTACACTGGCCGAACCTGTGAATCGCGTGTCGGGAATCTGGGTATTGAAGGGAAATCTCTGCCCCGACGGCGCCGTCATGAAGCCGAGTGCGGCCAGTCAGGCGCTTTTCTCCCACCGTGGACGCGCGGTCGTGTTCGAGTCCATCGAGGACCTGCACGCGCGCATCGATGACCCTGCGCTTGATGTCGACGCGCAATCCGTTCTCGTGCTCAAGGGCTGCGGCCCGAAGGGTTATCCCGGTATGCCCGAAGTCGGAAACATGCCATTGCCGCGCAAGCTGCTCGAGCAAGGCGTCGAAGACATGCTGCGGATCTCCGATGCCCGCATGAGCGGCACCGCCTTCGGTGCCGTCGTGCTCCACGTGGCGCCCGAGTCGGAGGCCGGAGGGCCGCTCGCGATGGTGAGAAATGGGGACGAGATCGTATTCGACGGACCGAACCGGCGGCTCGAGCTGTTGATTTCTCCCGAGGAATTGGCGGCGCGCACGCAGGTCTGGAAACGGGAACGTCCTCCGCCAAAATATTCGCGGGGCTACTATCGGCTGTACGTGGAGCACGTCATGCAGGCGGATCAGGGGTGCGACCTCGATTTCTTGACAGGTGCAAGCGGGAGTGTCGTAGACCGGGAATCCCATTGATGGGCGCGGCAAGTTTTATTGCGGGCGACTGGGGTACGAGTCATCTGCGCCTGTTCCTCTGCGATGCCCAGGGCGCGACACTCGACAGCAGCAGCGGCCCGGGAGTTGCAGATGTCAAAGTGCCGTTCGCCGCGCTGTTCGAATCGTTGGTCGGGCCCTGGGAGTCCCGTCACGGCATGCTCCCCGCGGTTCTATGCGGCATGGTCGGGTCCAATATCGGCTGGACGCAGACTTCGTACATCGCCTGCCCGGCGATTCCGCAGCGGATCATGGACGGCTGCGTCCCGCTGCGCGCCGGCCGCGTACACATTGTGCCTGGCGCAAGATGCCGCAATCGGCTGGACGCTCCCGATTTTCTGCGGGGCGAAGAAACTCAAGTGCTCGGCGCGTTGAGCCTGGACGCGACGCTGCGCCGCGGGCGCCGACTGCTGTGTCTTCCGGGCACGCACACCAAGTGGGTTGTGCTGGAGGATGGAATTATCGAGGAATTTCTGACGGCGCCGACCGGCGAGCTGTTTGCCGTGCTGCGGGATCACAGCGTCTTGGTGCCTGACGGCGCGAACGCCGAGGACGTCATCGGGGGCGGCGCATTCGAGGAGGGCCTGAAAAGGTTCAACGACTTCCCGCAGGCGCAAGTGCTGCATCGTCTCTTCGAATGCCGCAGCCGCCTGCTCGGCGGCGAACTCGCCGCGGGAAGCGTGCCGGCGTTTCTGTCAGGTCTGCTGATCGCCACGGACGTCTGCGGGGCACTGCAGTTGTTTGCGGGCTCCATCGCCGAGCGCGCGGTGTACCTGATCGGCGCGCCGCGCTTGATGCGCTTATACGCCGCCGCCCTCGCCTTCCAGTCCTGCGGCACACGGCAGTTGGACGGAGCCGCGGCTGCACTCGCCGGCCTTTTCCACGTGCGTCAGCACATTTCATCGCAGATCGAAACGCATGCACTCTGAAGCAGCGCCGGGGGAAGACGCGCTGGTCGCCATACTACGCGGGGTCGCGCCCGCGCGCGTCGCGGAGATTGCCCGCGTGCTGTACGGCGCCGGCATTCGCACCATCGAGGTACCGCTCAATTCTCCGGATCCTTTTTCGAGCATTGCCACCCTGGCCGCCGGCGTACCGTCTGATTGCCTGGTGGGCGCCGGCACCGTGTTGAATGCCGACGATGTCGACCGTACCCATGCCGCCGGAGGTCGCCTGGTGGTGGCGCCCAATGTCGACATCGAGGTGATCAGCCGCGCCCTGCAATTGGGCATGCGGGTATTGCCGGGCATCGCCACCGCCACCGAGGCATTCACCGCCATCCGCGCGGGCGCAACGCAATTGAAACTCTTTCCGGCCGCGAGCTATGGACCGCGGCATCTACAAGCCCTGCGCACGGTGCTCCCGCCGGGCACCGGCTTACTTCCCGTCGGCGGCGTCACCGCGGAGCACATCCCCGACTGGTTGGCGGCCGGCGCCACCGGGTTCGGCTTCGGATCGGAACTGTTCCGCCCCGAATACAGCGTCGCGGAAGTGGAGCGCCGGGCGCAGCTCCTCGTGCAATCATTCCGCGCGGCGCGCCGCCGGCTCGACGTTCCGGCCGCTACAACAATAACAACCAAGACCGGGGGAACCGCGTGAGGCTTTCGACCATCGACATTGCGATCATTGGAGTTTATGCCGTTTCGATATTTGCCCTGGCACAGTGGGTGTCGCGCGAGAAAGGAACGCATCAGAAGGACGCGCAGGACTATTTCCTGGCGAGCCGTGCGCTTCCTTGGTGGGCGATCGGGACTTCGCTGATCGCCGCCAACATCTCGGCCGAACAAATCATCGGGATGTCCGGCTCCGGCTATGTGATCGGACTCGGCATCGCCTCCTACGAATGGATGGCGGCCATCACCCTCATCATCGTCGGCAAGTATTTCCTGCCGATTTTTCTCAAGAACGGCATTTATACGATGCCCGAGTTTCTCGAGAGGCGCTATAGCACCGGCGTGCGCACGGTCATGGCGGTGTTTTGGCTGGGTGTCTACGTATTCGTGAATCTGACGGCCATTCTGTGGCTGGGGGCGACCGCGGTTCATACCGTCGCCGGCATGAACGTCGAGGTCGCGCTCGTTGCGCTCGGCCTGTTTGCCGGCGCCTACACTCTGTACGGGGGACTGAAAGCCGTGGCGCTGACGGACATCGTCCAGGTTTCCCTGTTGGTGCTCGGCGGCCTCATTATCAGCTACATCGCCCTCAATAGGATCTCCGGCCATGCCGGGGTCATCGCCGGCTTTCACGATCTCACGGCGCGCTTTCCGGAAAAATTCAAAATGATTCTGCCGCCGAGCAATCCGAACTATAAGGATTTGCCGGGGCTGTCCGTGTTGCTGGGCGGGATGTGGGTGATGAATATCTCGTATTGGGGGTTCAATCAATACATCATTCAGCGGGCGCTGGCGGCGAAGAACATCCGCGAGGCGCAGAAGGGGATTGTGCTCGCCGCATTTTTGAAACTGCTGATGCCGGTGATCATCGTTCTGCCGGGAATAGCCGCGGCAGCCCTGGCGCCGAATCTCGAGCGCCCGGATGAAGCCTATCCGCATCTCATGGCCATGTTGCCGACCGGCATTCTCGGACTGGTCTTCGCTGCGCTGATCGCCGCCATCGTCGCCTCGATGGGGTCCAAGATCAACTCCATCGCCACGATATTCACCATGGACGTCTATCGGCCGCTGCGCCCACAGGCGTCGCAAAGGCATTTGGTCCTGGTCGGCCGCGTGACCGCGGTGGTGGCTCTGATCGTCGCGATCCTCATGGCAAAGCCGCTGCTCGGCAGCTTTGACCAGGCATTTCAATACATCCAGGAGTTCACGGGATTTTTCACGCCCGGAATTTGCGTCATATTCCTGCTCGGCATGTTCTGGGAACGCTGCACATCCGCCGGCGCGCTGGCGGCCGCGGTGGCCTCCGCCGCACTGTCGATCGTATTGAAGCTCGTGTGGCCGTCGCTGCCTTTCATGGATCGCGTCGGCCTGGTGTTCTTGGCGTGCCTGGGATTGGCCGTGGTGCTGTCGCTGGTCCGACCCCGCCGCGATTCCGCGCTCAAGGTGGAGTTGACGCATATCGACTATTCCACCAGCCGCGGATTCAATCTGGCGGCGCTCGGCATCACCGCCATATTGATTGCCCTGTACGCGACCTGGTGGTAGGCAGGCCTTCGAACAATGACTGCGCCGGCACCCATACAGATTCTCGACGTCCAGAACGTCGTCGGCGAAGGCGTATTGTGGGACTGGCGGCGGCATCTGCTATGGTGGACGGACATTCCCAGCCGCCGTTTGTACCGGTACGACTGGCAGGCCGGCAAGACCGAGGTCTTCGAGACACCGGAGCGCGTCGGGTCATTCGGCTTCGTCAAGGATAGCGAACGGTTGATAGTCGCGTTTGCGAGCGGCATTGCCCTGTACGACCCGCGCCAAAAGGCGGTCGACTGGATTGCGCGCCCCCGCGAGGTAATTCCCGGTATTCGGTTCAATGATGGCCGCGTCGACCGGCTCGGCCGATTCTGGACGGGCACCATGGTCGAGAGCGGTTCGCACGCCGACGGCGCCAGCCTGTATTCGGTGAATCGCTCGCGCGAAGTCCGCCGCCACATCAACGGCATCGCCATATCCAACGGGCTTTGTCTGAGCCCGGACGGTTCGCTGCTGTACTTCGCGGATTCGCCGACCCGCACCATCCGCGTCTTCGACATGATCGAGCCGTCGGGAGAATTGGGAAGATCGAGGGTCTTCGCCCAAACCGCGGACGGCTCGGCGCCCGATGGCGCCGCCATCGATGCGGATGGCTGCATGTGGAGTGCGCATTGGGGCGGCGGCTGCGTCGTTCGCTACACGCCCGACGGGCGAATCGACCGGACGCTGCAAGTGCCGACGCGGCAACCCAGCTGCGTGTGTTTCGCCGGATACGATCTCGACATCCTCTGCGTCACGAGCGCGCGCGAGGGACTCGATGAGCAAGCCCTGCGGGGCGACCGGCATGCCGGAGATGTGTTTTTCTACCGGACTGGCGTTCGGGGTCTGCGTGAGCCAGAGTATCTATCATGAACACACACGTCCGCGGCCAAAACCTGACTTACAGCATCGCCAATCATATCGGCATCGCAATCGTCACAGGCGTTTACTCGGCGGACAACCCCATCCCCATCGAAGCGGAGCTCTGCCGCCAATATGGCGCGAGCCGCCCGGTGCTGCGCGAAGCCGTCAAAATGCTGGCCGCAAAGGGTTTACTGGGTGCGCGGCCGCGGCGCGGCACGTGGGTACAGCCCGAAGAAAAATGGAATCTTCTGGATCCGGACGTGCTGGGCTGGCTGCTGGAACGGAAATTCTCGATGGCGCTGCTCATCGAGTTCACCCAGATCCGGCTCGCCGTGGAACCCGGCGCGGCCGCGCTCGCGGCCGCCTCCGCGGGGCCGGATGAGAAGGCCGCCATTCGAACTGCGATCGTGCGCATGCAAGCCGCGGACCGCGGCGAAGACGATCCGCTCGACTCCGACATCGCCTTTCACATCGCCGTGCTGCGGGGCAGCCGCAACAGGTTCTACGCCCAACTCTCCGAACTCATCGCCACGGCGCTGCGCTTCAGCATTCGCATGACGAATCGCTACAAGGGTGTGAGGCTCGCAAGCGTCGCAGATCATAAAAAAGTTGCCGACGCGATCATTGCCGGCAAGGCCGATGCGGCCGAGGAGGCCATGCGCAAGCTGATTCAAGAGGCCATGGATCTGATTTGCAAGCGTGAGGCGCAAGAAAAACGTGCCGCTCATCGGCCGCTGCGGGCCGAAAGACCTTAAGCCCGGCGCTCATGGCAGCAACCAAGATTGCGCTCGTTGGGCTCGGCAAGATTGCGCGGGACCAGCACATTCCCGCTCTGGCCTTGAATCATGAGTTTGAGTTGGTTGCGGTTGCCAGCCCGCACCACAAATTAGACGGACTGCCGAACTTCCACGACCTGCCGGCTCTGCTGCAGGCGGTGCCGGAGACTGCCGCCGTCGCCCTGTGCACCCCGCCCCAAGTGCGCTACGAGATCGCGCGCTATGCCTTGGAGCAAGGCCTGCATGTCCTGCTGGAAAAGCCGCCCGGGGTGACGGTCAGCGAAGTCATGGCTCTGGCGCAGATCGCCAAGCGGAACGGCGTTGCGCTGTTCGCATCCTGGCATTCGCGGCACGCCCGCGGCGTCGAGCCGGCTCGTGCATGGCTGCGCGGGCGGAGACTTCGCAATGTCGCGGTCAACTGGAAAGAAGATGTGCGGATCTGGCATCCGGGGCAGGCGTGGATCTGGAGGGCGGGTGGCCTCGGCGTATTCGATCCAGGAATCAACGCACTGTCCATCCTGACCCGCATCGTCGCCGATCCGCTGGTACTACAAGCCGCGGATCTATCCTACCCCCGCAATTGCGCGACGCCGATTGCCGCCCGCCTGTCGCTCAGCGACGCACACGGAACGAACATGCAGGTGGAGCTCGATTTTCTGCAGACCGGTCCGCAGACCTGGAGCATCGACATTGAGACGGAATCCGGCCGGCTCAACCTGTCCCTGGGCGGCACCGTGATGACCGTGGACGGCCATGAGGTGCAAACCGCGCCCGTGATGGAATACCCGGGCCTGTACGCGCGTTTCGCCGAGCTGGTCGGCACTCACGGCATTGACGCGGACATTGCCCCTTTGCAGCTGGTTGCCGACGCGTTTTTGTGCGGACGGCGCATAGAAGTGGATCCCTTCGTGGAATAGCGGCGGCTTGCATGCTCGATCTCGACGGAAAGTTGCGCCTGCATGATGAGTTTACCGTGGCGACGAGGCGCATTGGCGATGAGAATGAGCCGGTCGCCGTCATCGACAATTTTCTCAGCGACCCGGAGCTGCTGATCGAATACGCCGCCGCACGCTGCGGGTTTGATGGCGTGTCCGACACGTTCTATCCGGGTTCGCGCGCGGTCATTCCGCCGATATACTGCTTCGCTCTGCGCGCGTTTCTGGGCGGAATCATCGGCGAGACGTTCGGTTTGGGAAGCAGCGCCGTCACCGGCGAACTCGCGCATTTTTCTCTGGTAACCACCCCGCCGGACAAATTGAATGTGCTGCAGAGGATGCCCCACTTCGATAGCACCAGCCCGAAGCAACTCGCCGTGTTGCACTTTCTTTGCGGCAGAGAACACGGCGGCACGTCCTTCTATCGACACCGGCGCACTGGATTCGAATTCGTCGACGCGGCGCGCAGCCGAGCCTATGGGAGCGCACTCGAGGCGGATCTTGCCGCCTTCGGCACGCCGCCCGCCAAGTACATTTGCGGCGACGATCTCATGTTCGAGCGCACCGCCTCAATCTCGGCCGCGTTCAATCGGGTGATCATCTACCGCAGCATCAATCTGCACAGCGCCGATATCGGCGCCGCATTCCGCTTCGATTCAAACCCGCAAGTCGGACGCTTGACGGCCAATACGTTCTTTTTTTATCGCTAGCCTCACCCGCCCGCGAACGTCACACGAATCGATTCCACCGCGGCGCCCCTGGCATCGTCGCCCGAGTGCTCACCCGAGTTGGGAAACACCGTGAGCTGCAGCCGTTCGATGTTTTGCACGTGAATTTGATCGCCGTCGGCGCCGCGCGAGGACGGTGTTTCGCGCCAGTAGTTCCACAACCCCGGGAACGGGCTCGGGATGTGAATGCTGCGCGCCAGGCGCCACTTCTCGAGCGGCACCCGCACCGTCGACCACGAGCCGCCGGCGGCCACGAACGTGCTCCACGCGGTTCCGTCACGCTCGATCAACACCACTTCGATGGTCTTGCGTGCGCCGCCGACGGCCTGCAATTTGATTTCTACGGCATTCGCCCGCGCCGCATCCGGCTGGTGCGCCGAAACCACGTCGCCGACAAAGAGCGCGGCGGCGTAGCGGTCCGGCGTGTCCTTTCCCAAATCCGGAAGCGTCAGGCTGAGCGCGGACTCGTCGGCGTCCGCTCCCGGTGAAATCTGGAAGAACGGCGCCCGATATCTCTCGCCCGGCCGGACGAAAGACAGGCGCGCATAGTCCTGCTTGGGATCGAGGAGGCGCATCGGCGTACCCGCGGGCGTCACGCGAAACGACCAAAGTGAGTCGGAATGAAACGGCCATTCCCCGGGCTGTCCCGGCACGCCCCCGGGAAACGTCGTGGTGCGTTCTCCGGTTGTGGCGCTCACCGCATACTCATAGAGTCCCGGTGCGAGAACACCCCGTTCGAATGCGGCGGCGTACTCGTTGCCGCGCGAACGCCGCATTGGAATGGCCGCGCTGAAACCTCGCGTGCCCGCCGGCCTTACCCACAATTTGACCTCGTCAGGCAGCACATCGTCGGCGACCCGCGCGCGGATGTTGATCGGATTGCCGGAGAAAAACTCCTTGGGTGCCAGAGATTGAATATCATCCGGATAGGACATCCGTTCATTCACGTGGTATTCGGCGAAACCGACCCGATCGATGCTCGTCGGCAGTGCTGCTCGATCGACCTGCGGGCTGCGCGTCAGGAGCCACACGCCGGGCTCGACCGAGAACCGAGCTTGTGCGGCGACGCGCGCAACGGCGGCTGTGCCGCCCGGAACATTGATGGGCGCGACGGAAAACTGATCGCCGAGGTCCGGCAGGCGAACCACCATGGGCCAGGACCGGTACAGAAGCCGGGATACGACCTTGTCGGGGCGCGGTTGCTCGAATGGATCGCGCGCCAGAACCTCGTCCGGATAGACTTCCAGACGCCATACACCATCCCGCACCTTGTCGAGAAAATACGCTCCCGTGCCCTCGTAATCGACGGCTCCCGAAGATTCGAAGCCGACGATGCGCGTTAGGGCATGCGGGTTACGAGGCCGCGACTGCGTCGCTCCGGCGTTCATGAAGGCATCTTCGGCGTTCAGCTCGCTCATATCGCCTTCATAGCTGACGCGAAAGTCGCCGAACGTGAGATCGTCGGGATACCGGCCGTATGACTGAAATCTCGGCAGCCGCCTCATGGCTTCGGCGGCGATGACCGCACTCACCGCTTTTTTCGGCGTGTGGACCAGATTGAGGTAGTGTGTCTGCCATCCCAGATTGAAGGGCGCGGTCCGCAGCATGTCGTAGGCGAACATGGTCGCAAATTGCGCGCCGACGGACCGATAGGTGCGCGCCATGGCCGGATACATGTAGCCGGTGAGCAGATCCGCCTGGTCGAATTCGTAAACGATGCGCGGCCTGCCCTTGAGCGCGGGCATCATCATGTCGGGATAGCCGTCGACAGCCTGAAGAAAGTTGCCCCGCAGAGTATGCCCCGCGACCAGACCGGAGGGGTACCAGCCGAAGCTGACGCCGTCCACCTTCGATTTCTTGATTGCCTCGGCAATCGCAAAATCCTGCGACACATTGAAAAACGTCAGCTTTTTGCAGCCGGTGTCGCGCACGGCGCCGACCAGTGCATTGATGTAGGCCACCGAACCCGGACCATCGTCTGGATGATGTACCGGCTCATTGATCATCTCGATGAACAAAAGCGCCGGCTCATCCTTGATCGCCACGCCCGTATAGCGGTTGACGTGATTGAGCAGTTGTTTGATGTAGTTGACCTGCGCCGCAATCGACAGCGGGTTGGTGCCCATTTCCTCCCGGGAAAAATACCGCGAGAAACCGCTGTTGGGCGACGGCTTGTTGACCTGATCGGCGAATGCGGGGTCGTAGGTGTGGATCGGCGTCAGCAGAATGTAAATTCCGCGCGCGCGCGCCTTGGCGATCACATAGTCCAGCAGATCGACGTGGTCGTTGACGAGGAGATTTCCCGTCTTGTCGGCATTTTCCCAGTCGCCCCAGGAACACAACCGCAGAGCGGTCCAGCCCATGCGTGCGAACTGCGCCAGGTCCTCGTCGACCATGGCCTTGCGATCGCTCGATACCAGGCCCGCCATGCGGTAGTCGGAGCCGGACATGATGCAATAATTGGCGCCGTACAGGCCGACGTCCTCCTTGGTATCGCCCCAACGTATGACACCGGCCTCATCCAGGTAGACCGCCCGGGTTGCGGTTCCCGCGGAGGCAGCTTGTGCGTCGACCGCGGCGGCGAAGCACGACGCCAACCAGACAAGGATCAACAAGAATCGCATGGCCGAGCCCTCCGTGTTGCGCAGGTGCCGGGTTTCGTTGCACACGCCGACGTCGGACACCGCCGTTTAATTATATCTCATTTATCATATATAATTAAACAGCCCACGAACCCCCGCCCATTGGCCGGCGAATGATCTCGCGCGCTCGCTGCGGAATTCAGCCGCGGCCGATGAACGGCATCTGGGTGGCCATGATGGCCATGGCGATTTTCATAGCTCATACGCCGGAGCGCGTCTCCGGCGCCTGGCAGTGCTCGGCGATGAACCGGGCGTGCGTCGGCATTGCTTCCGCAGTTTGGCGAATGGACATCTTCAGACGCGACAACTGAGCTCGGACCGAATCGATGGGAATGACGTCCGCGAGCGGGTCGTAGCGCCGCGGCCAGATCCCCTGGCCGATGAATACCGATAGCCAGTTCGGTTCCACAAACAGTTCCTGGTTTTGAAAAGCAACCCGCCCGCTGCTGCGAAACAGATTGATGCGATAGGCGAGAGTTTCGGGGATGTCCATATTCCCGCAATACTGCCACAGGCCGGTATCGTCGCGGGCCGTAGCCTTGTAATGCAGAATGATGAAGTCGCGAACCCTGTCATATTCATCGATTTGCAGCCTGTTGTACTCATCCGCGTCGCTGGGATCGAAGCTGCGGTCCGGAAAGATGGCGGCCAACTGGGTAATCCCGCTCTGAATCAGATGGATGCTGGTGGATTCGAGCGGTTCGAGGAAGCCGCTCGCCAACCCCAACGCAATGCAGTTCTTGTTCCAGAATTTCTTGCGGCGGCCGGTGGTGAAGCGCAGGAATCGCGGCTCCGCCGTCGCCTTGCCGTCGAGGTTGGCCAGCAGCACCGCCGCCGCCGCATCGTCGCTGAGGAAGCGGCTGCAGTATACGTAGCCGTTGCCAATGCGATGCTGCAGCGGAATGCGCCACTGCCAACCGGCCCCGCGGGCGGTGGATCGCGTGAACGGCCACAACTCCCCCGCGCTCTCGCACGGCACGGCCACCGCCCGATCGCACGGCAGCCAGTGCGTCCAGTCCTCATATCCCGTCTTCAGCGCCTGCTCGATGAGCAGTCCGCGAAAGCCCGAGCAGTCGATGAACAGATCCGCCTCCACCTGCCGGCCGTCATCCAGATGCAGGGCGCGAATGAACCCGTCCTCGCCGCGCAACTCCACGTTCACGATCTTGCGCTCAATCCGCACAACCCCGCGCGCCTGCGCGTAGCCGCGCAAATACTCCGCGTAAAGACTCGCGTCAAAGTG
>DATFZF010000021.1:0-36854 GCA_035314705.1 Steroidobacteraceae bacterium
GCAGCCGAGAGCTTCGGGCGCGCAACCGCTCTGGACCCTAAGTTCGCCGACGCGCACAACGACCTGGGCCAAGTGCTGCTGCGGCTGGGACGGACGGACGCGGCGATCGCGAGCTGCCAGCGCGCGCTTGCGGTCCGGCCGCACTTCGCCGCAGCGCTTGGCAACCTCGCCAACGCCGAGCGCGCTCGCGGCGCGCTCACGGCGGCAATCGCGGGATACCGGCGCGTGATCGCGCTCGAGCCGGGACTCGCCGAGGCCCACCGCAACCTCGGCAGCGCGCTTCTCGAGGCCGGCGAGAGGGAGGCGGCGATCGCGAGCTTGCAAACGGCGGTTGCGCTGCGCCCCGAATTCACCGCCGCCGTCGCGCAACTCGCAGGCGCGCTCAACGCCGCCGGCCGCGGAGCGGAGGCCATCGCGCATTACGAGCGGCTGCTGGCTCGAGACGCGCGCGACGGTGTCCTCGACGAATATGCGGCCCTGCTGGCAGGGCTTGGGCGCTACCAGGCGTCGGCAGGCTGCTATCGTGACTTGCTCACCCGGATGCCCGGTAATGGGCGGCTGCACGCCAACCTAGGTCACGTGCTGCATTGTCTCGGCGAATTTCGCGCCGCAATCGAGCACTGCCGGCGCGCGGTCGAGCTCGAGCCCACGCTGCCGGAAGCACACCTACACCTCGGCAACTCGCTGCTGGCGCTGAATGCGTTGCTTGACGCCGATGCCGCCTACCGTGCCGGGCTCGACATGGCCCCCGACCATGCCGCGCTGCACACCGCGCGCGCCATGGCCGAGCGGGCTCTAGGGCGGCTCGCGGATGCGGAAGCGAGCACGCGGCGGGCGCTCGCCCTGCGTCCCGGCGCTGCTGACACGCTCGCGCTGCTCGGCAGCCTCGCCATCGACCATGGTCGGTTCGACGAGGCTGAGGATTTGCTGCGCAAAGCGTTGGCCATCGACCCGGAGCTGCCCGAGGCGCTCACCAGCCTCATGGCCGTGCGCAAGATGAGCGCGGCCGATGCGCCGTGGCGCGACGCCGCGGAGCGCGTGCTGGCTCGCGGCTTGGCCGTAGCACACGCCATCAACCTGCACCACGCCCTCGGCAAGTACTGCGACGACGTCGACGACCGCGACGCGGCTTTCGAGCATCATCGGCTGGGCAACGAGCTCGCCCGTCGCAGCCGATTGCGCTACGACCGCGCCGAGATGACGCAGCGGGTAACGCGGATTCTCGCGGCCTTCGATCGACATGCGCTCGCGGCCCTGCGGCCCTGTGGGATTGCCTCCGAACTCCCGGTATTCGTTGTCGGGATGCCGAGGTCGGGCACGAGCTTGACCGAACAAATTCTCGCCTCGCACCCGCAGGTCCACGGCGCGGGCGAGCTGCTCTACTGGATCTTTGCGGCGGACGCCGAACGCGCGGCAACCCCGGAGCGGCGCGCCGCGACGATAGCCGAACTCGGCCGCGCCTATCTCGAGGGGCTCTCGACGCAGGCTCCCGATGCTGCGCGCGTCGTCGACAAGCTGCCGGTCAACTTCAGGCACATCGGTCTCATTCACGCGGCGCTGCCGGGTGCCCGGTTCATTCATCTCGATCGCAATCCGCTCGACACCTGCCTGTCGATCTACTTCCAGGGCTTCTCCGCCGCGCACCCCTACGCGACTGACTTCGGCGACCTCGCGCATTACTACCAGGAGTACCGGCGCCTGATGGCGCACTGGCGCGCCGTGCTGCCGCCGCAGACGCTGCTCGAGGTCCGGTACGAGGACCTCGTCGATGATGCGGAAGGCTGGAGCCGCCGCATGCTCGCGCACATCGGGCTGCCGTGGGATGCGCGCTGCCTCGAGTTCCATCGCACCGATCGGCCGGTGCTGACCGCGAGCAATTGGCAGGTGCGCCAGCCCATCAGCCGAGCTTCAGTCGGGAGGTGGCGTCGCTACGAGCGCTTCATCGGACCGCTGCGCAAGGCGCTCGGCGAGGAGTGAATCCCACCGCAGCCGACCCCGCGTATTGTCGACTGAGAATTGTCAACAATTGACAATTATGATAGTGTTTTGGGGATGAATCAGGCTCCCGCACCCACAGTGCTGCAATTGGTGCAGGCAAACTCGCTTCCGGCGCTGGTGCAGGTGGAGATCGAACAGCTCATCCTGCGCGGCGAGCTCGCGGTCGGCCAGCGCGTGAACGAGAGTGAGCTGGCTGCGCGATTCGGCACGAGCCGCGGGCCGATCCGGGAGGCGCTGCGGGCCCTCGAGGAATCCCGCCTGGTGCGCTCCGAGAAAAATCGCGGAGTGTTTGTGCGTGAAATCTCCGTCGCCGAAGCGGACCAGATCTATGACGTGCGCGAAGCGCTCGACCAATTGATCGGCGAGCGGGTTGCCGAACGCGTGACGCCGGCCCAGCTGCGCAGCTTGCAGGGCGTGCTCGCGGAGATGGACGCCGCGACGGTCAAGCGGGACGTCAAGACCTACCACGCCTTGAACCTGAAGTTTCACGACATGCTCGTCGATTTTGCGGGGAACGCCCGCCTGACGGAGACTTACCGGCTGCTGACGAGAGGACTCCTGCTGTTTCGCCTTCGCGGGCTGCAGGACGGCGGTGGATTCGCGGTCTCCAACAAGGAACACAAAGCCGTGGTGCAAGCGGTCGCCGCGCATGATGGCGCCCGCGCGGGCCGGTTGCTGCGCGAACATGCGGTCGAGAGCCGCGCACGAATGCACAAGGCGGCGGCGCAGTCCCCGCGGGAGTAGAACTTGCCAAGCGACATCACCGTCAATGGCCGAACCTATCGCTGGATGACCCGTCCGCTGGTCGTCGTCTGCGTGGACGGCTGCCAGCACGAGTACATCACGGCGGCCGTCGCGGCGGGGGCGGCGCCCTTTCTCGGTCGACTGCTTGCCGGCGCCGGGGTGTGTTACATCGCCGATTGCGTCATGCCGAGCTTCACCAACCCCAATAATCTGTCCATCGTCACCGGCGTGACTCCCGCCGTGCACGGCATATGCGGCAATTACTTCTTCGACCCCGAGCGCGGCGAGGAAGTGATGATGAATGACCCGCGGCATCTGCGCGCCGGAACCATCCTCGCGGCGTTCTCGCAGGCCGGTGCGAAAGTTGCCGTGATCACCGCGAAGGACAAGCTACGCAAGCTCTTGGGTCACCGGATGACGGGCATTTGCTTCTCGTCCGAAAAGGCCGATCAGGTCAGCATGGCCGAGAACGGCATCGAGAACGTGCTCGACCGGGTCGGCATGCCGGTTCCCTCCGTGTACAGCGCGGCGCTCTCGGAATTCGTCTTCGTCGCCGGCGTCAAGCTGATGGAGAGTGAGCGCCCCGATATCATGTATCTGTCCACGACCGACTACATTCAGCACAAGGCCGCGCCCGGCACGCCCGTGGCGAACGATTTTTACGCCATGATCGATCGGAATCTTGCGCGGCTCGATGAGCTCGGCGCGACGATTGTCCTGACCGCCGATCATGGCATGAACGCCAAACACGGCAGCGATGGCCAGCCGAACGTGATTTACCTGCAGGACAGTCTCGATGCCTGGCTGGGAGAATCCAAGGCTCGGGTGATCCTGCCCATCACCGATCCCTATGTCGTGCACCATGGCGCGCTCGGATCCTTCGCGCTCGTGTACCTGCCGGCGCCGGCGGACCTAAGTTCCGTGGCGGCCAGAATCGCGGCGCTACCCGGAATCGAAGCGGTGTTGAGCCGCGCCGAGGCCGCTGAGCGTTTCGAACTGCCTGCGGACCGCATCGGCGATCTGGTGGTCGTGTCGCGGCTGGACACGGTCATCGGCACCAGCCGCAGCCGCCACGACCTGTCCGGGCTCGATGTGCCGCTGCGCTCGCACGGCGGCCTGTCGGAACAGAAGGTGCCGCTGCTCGTCAATCGCGGCGTCAGCAAGCAGCCTGAGGGCCGCCGCTGGCGCAACTTCGATGCCTTCGATCTCGGCCTGAACCTCGCCGCCCGCACCTCGTAGGAGACCGCATGTCCGCCGGCGCCGTCCCATCCGCATCGCGCGAGCCGATTCGAGAGTCGCTGCGCATCGCAGGCGAGAAGGTGTCTCGTGCCCGGCACATCGAGGTCCGCCATCCCTACACCGGCGCCTTGGCAGGGACGGTTCCCAAGGCCGGGGTGGACGATGTCAAACGCGCACTGAACATTGCGCGCGGCTTCAGGTCCCCGCTCACGCGTCACGACCGCTACAAGATACTGATGAACGCGGGCGCCATCATCGCGTCCAGGCGAGATGATCTCGCGTGCCTGATCACGCTGGAGTCGGGCCTTTGTCTCAAGGACTCATCGTACGAGGTCGGCCGTGCCTCGGATGTGCTGCTGTTTGCCGCCAATCAGACACTGGTCGATGACGGCGAAGTGTTTTCCTGCGATCTCACCGCGCATGGCAAGAGCCGCAAGGTGTACACCCTGAGGGAACCCCTGCTGGGCGCCATCACGGCGATCACTCCCTTCAACCATCCGTTGAACCAGGTGATCCACAAAGTGGCTCCCGCGGTGGCCACCAACAACCGCGTCGTGCTCAAGCCCAGCGAGAAGACACCGCTGACGGCGTTCGCGCTTGCCGACATTCTCTATGAGGCGGGGCTGCCGCCTGAGATGCTGTCGGTGCTGACGGGCGATCCGGCCGAGATCGCCGATGAGCTGCTGACCAGCGCGGATGTCGACCTGGTCACTTTCACGGGCGGCGTCGCGATCGGCAAATCCATCGCCGCCAAGGCCGTCTACAAGCGCCAAGTGCTCGAATTGGGCGGGAACGATCCCATCATCGTCCTCGAGGACGCGGACCTCGAGGAAGCGGCGGCGCTGGCGGCGAGCGGGTCTTACAAGAACTCGGGCCAGCGCTGCACCGCCGTCAAGCGAATTCTCGTTCAGGAGAGCGTGGCCGACCGCTTCGTCGAGCTGCTGGTCGAGAAGACGCGGGCCGTCAAGTACGGCGATCCATTCGATCCGACCATGGATATGGGCACGGTGATCGACGAAGCCTCGGCGCGCCGATTCGAGGCCGTGGTGAACGAGGCGGTGGCGGGCGGCGCCGAACTTCGGATCGGCAATGTCCGCCGCGGCGCTCTGTATTCGCCGACCGTGCTCGACCGGGTCACGCCGAACATGACGGTCGTGCGACACGAGACCTTCGGCCCGGTTTCGCCCGTGATCCGCTTCAAGACGGTGGACGAGGCAATCAGCATCGCGAACGGCACCGCCTACGGCCTGTCATCCTCCCTGTGCACCAACCGGGTCGACCTGATCACGCGCTTTGTTCGGGAGTTGCAGGTCGGCAGCGTGAACGTGCGCGAGGTCCCGGGCTACCGCCTGGAGATGACGCCGTTCGGCGGCATCAAGGACTCGGGGTTGGGCTACAAAGAGGGCGTGCTGGAGGCCATGAAGAGCTTCTGCAACACCAAGACCTATTCGCTGCCCTGGTAATTGATGCCGTTTCAAGGACTCCGCATGAACGACCCGATATTGCTGACCCCCGGCCCTCTGACCACCTCGGCGGACACCAAGGCCGCAATGCTCTTCGATTGGGGATCGTGGGATGGCGCTTTCAACGAACTGACCGCATCGGTATGCCGTGATCTCGTCGGCATCGTGAACGCGCAACAGGAACACGTCTGTGTCCCGCTGCAGGGCAGCGGGACATTCAGCGTCGAAGCGGCGCTCGGCACGCTCGTTCCCCGGGGCGGCAAGGTTCTGGTCCCGGACAACGGCAGCTACTGCAAGCGCATCGTGCGGATCTTGAGCTATCTGGGCCGTGAGGCGGTCGTTTTGCCGCATGACGAGCGGGAAGCGGCCGATCCGGCGCGGATCGACGCGGCGCTGACGGCAGATCCGCAAATCACCCACGTCGCGCAAGTGCATTGCGAGACCGGCACGGGGATCCTCAATCCGCTGCCGGAGATCGCAACGATTGTCGCAAGGCATGGCCGCGGACTGATCGTCGACGCGATGAGTTCGTATGGAGCCATCCCGATCGACGCGCGGGCCGTGCGCTTTGACGCTCTGATTGCGGCATCCGGAAAATGCCTGGAGGGCGTGCCCGGCATGGGCTTCGTCATCGCCCGGCGGACGGCGCTGCAGGGCTCCGCCGGCAACAGCGCTTCGCTGGCCATGGACTTGCTCGACCAATGGCAGTACATGCAAAAAACCGGTCAGTGGCGTTTCACGCCGCCGACCCACGTCGTGGCCGCTCTGCGTGCCGCCATCGACCAATATCTGGCGCAGGGCGGACAGCCGGCTCGGCTGGCGCGTTACACCGAGAACTGCGCCGCGCTGGTATCCGGCATGCGCTCACTGGGCTTCAAGACCTTCTTGCCCGACGTCCTGCAGGCGCCGATCATCGTCACGTTCCACTCGCCGCCCGATCCGTCATATGACTTCGTAAAGTTCTACGCTTTGGTGCGCAAACGCGGCTTCATTCTGTACCCGGGCAAGTTGACGGCGGTCGATACCTTTCGCGTCGGCTGTATCGGCGCGATCGGTGCGGACACGGCGCGACAGGCGGTCGCGGCCATCGCCGACGCCCTGCGTGAAATGGGCGTTGCGCGGCTTGCACACGCGTGACGCCGCCAAAACGGCATGTCTTCCGCTGCCTCGCGATTCAGTGTATGAGAGGACGTAATGGCAAAGATACCTCCCGGTGTGGGTCCGCAGTCTCCGCAAGTCGTCGTCCTGGTAGGCGCCACGGGCGATCTCTCGCGGCGCAAGCTGTTGCCCGGCATGTTTCATTTGGCGAGTTCGGGATTCATCCCCGGCTTCCGGATCATCGGCGTCTCTCTGGATGATCTCGATACCGACAGCTTCCGCAAGTTCGCGCGCGACGCGCTGACCGAGTTCTCCACCCGCCCGGTGGACGAAGCCCATTGGGCCGCGTTCGCCGATAACCTGCACTACGTGCCGATGGCCGCCGGCGCGGACGCTCTCAAGGCGGCGGTAATCGAGGCGGAACGCAGCTTCAACGGCGAAAGCCGCCGGCTTCACTACCTGAGCGTACCGCCGAACGCGGCCCTGTCCGCGGTACGGCTGCTGGGAGACGCGGGCTTGGTCGAGCGCTCGCGGATCATCATGGAAAAGCCCTTCGGCACCGACTTGAAGAGCGCGGTCGCACTGAATGCCAGACTGCACGAGGTATTCGACGAAGACCGGATTTTCCGCATCGACCACTTTCTCGGCAAGGAAGCGGCGCAGAACATTCTCGCGTTCCGTTTTGCCAATGGGCTGTTCGAACCGATTTGGAACCGCAATTTCATCGACCACGTTCAGATCGATGTGCCGGAGAAGCTGAGTCTCGGCAAACGATCCGCCTTTTACGAGCAGACCGGAGCCTATCGGGACATGGTGGTCACGCACCTGTTCCAGATCCTCGGCTTCATGGCGATGGAGGCTCCCACATCGCTGGAGCCCGAGCCCATCAGCGAGGAAAAGAACAAGGTGTTTCGCAGCATGCTGCCGATCAAGCCCTCCGATGTCATCCGCGGGCAGTACACGGGTTACCGGTCGGAAGAGGGCGTGTCCAGCGATTCGGACACGGAAACCTTCATCGCCCTCCGATGCTCCATCGACAACTGGCGCTGGGCCGGCGTACCGTTCTACCTGCGCACCGGCAAGCGGCTTGCCCAGGGACAACGAATCATTTCGATCGCGTTTCGCGAGCCGCCCAAGAGCATGTTCCCCGCCGGTTCCGGAGTCAGCGCACAAGGGCCGGATCACTTGACGTTCGATTTGGCCGATGCTGCGAAAATGTCGCTGTCGTTCTACGGCAAGCGCCCCGGTCCGGGTATGCGGCTGGACAAACTGAGCATGCAGTTCGCCATGCACGACACGAGTCATATCGGCGATGTGCTCGAGGCCTATGAGCGATTGATCCTGGATGCGATGCGCGGCGACCACACCCTGTTCACGAGCGCGGAGGGGATCGAACGCCTTTGGGAGGTGTCGATGAACCTGATCGAGTCGCCCCCGCCGGTGCGTTTTTACGAGCCGGGATCGTGGGGGCCGAACGCCATCCACCAACTCATCGCTCCCCAAGCCTGGCGTTTGCCCTTCGAAAGAGTCTGGCGGGATCCCAACTCCTTGGGTAGTTGAGCCGGCTCCCTCCCTTGAGCGCACCATCCGAATGGCAGCCGATCGTCTCCGGTACCGCCGGGCTGACGCTGTCCACGGTATCGGCGGGACGAGTTCCCGCGCTGCAAATGGATTTTGCATTCAAGGACGGCGGCGGCTTCGTGGTCGCCAGGCGCCCCTTCAGCCGCGCGATGCCCGAGGAGTACGCGGTGCTGTTTCGCCTGCGCGGCCGCGGCGCGGCGATCAATCTGGAATTGAAGCTGGTGGACCCCACGGGCCGCAATGTATGGCGGCACGTGATGAAGGACTTGCGGCTCCCACTGCGCTGGACACGAATGAAGGTGCAGAGCCGCGACATCGATTTCGCGTGGGGCCCCGCCGGCGGCGGCGGAATTTCGGCACTGGGCTCCCTGGAGATCGCGATCGTCTCGAGCGCGGCGGCCCAGGGCACCCTATGGCTCGCCGACTTGGCGATAGAGGATTGCGGCCCATCGCAGGCGCCGCGGCTGAAGGCATCCAGCGAACTGCCGAACTTCGAAGCCTCGAATGGGCTCACCGACCCAGGCTGGAAGCCCCGTCCCGATGATGCGGCACCATGGATTGCCGTCGATTCCCTGCAGCCTCGCAGGATCGGCGGGCTGATCATCGATTGGCTCGCGGGCGCTCCGACGAGCGGCTTTCGCGTCCGCGGCTCGAACACCGGCCGGCGCTTCACAACGCTGTACACCGCCAGCGGGGCGGGCGGCGAACGCAGCTACGTGTACCTGCC
Source organism: Steroidobacteraceae bacterium (assembly GCA_035314705.1). Taxonomy (GTDB): domain Bacteria; phylum Pseudomonadota; class Gammaproteobacteria; order Steroidobacterales; family Steroidobacteraceae; genus Bog-1198. The sequence continues at coordinate 8,851 of DATFZF010000021.1, forward strand.
GGACACCCATGTGAGATATCTGCGCCTCGAACTCGAGCAGCCCTCCGGGGGCGCCGTGCTGCGCCTGCAATCCTTCGAGTTTTCACGTTCGATCGACGCATTTTGGCACAACGTCGCCGCTGCCCAAGGGCGCGGCTGGCATCCGCGCTGGCTGCATCGTGAACAGACCGTGTGGACGCCCATCGGCACCTCGGACGGTACCCAGTGCGCCTTGATGAACGGGGATGGCATGGTCGAAGCGCATCAAGGGTCGTATTCGATAGAGCCCATGCTCTGGATCCAGAACCAGTTGGTCACTTGGGCCGACGTGAACTCGCGCCAGGAGTTGCTGGATGGCAGCCTGCCGGTGCCATCCGTGATCTGGGAGAGCGCGGATTGGCGTCTGCGCGTTCAAGCCGAGGCGACGCAGAGCGGCATATTGCGCGTACGCTATCAATTCGAAAATCTGACCGATCAGCCGCTCGCTGGCCGCCTGTTCGTGCTGGTGCGTCCGTTTCAAGTCACCCCGCCGTGGCAGAGTTTCCGCGGCCTGGGCGGCGTCAGCCCGGTTCGCGACCTGCGCTTCGACGCGGGCGCGGTGCGCGTCAACGAGAGCACCCTGATCGTGCCCGCCACCGCGGCCGCGGGATTCGGGGCGCTGTGCTTCGATGATGGATTCATGGCCGCTCACCTGGCCGCAGGCGTGCTGCCGGCGAAGAACCAGGTCCACGATGCGTTCGGCTTTGCCACGGGCGCCCTGGCATTCGACCTGTCGCCCCGGGCGCGGCAGGCTTGCGACAGCGTCGTGATGTGTACGCCTGACCTCGCGGCAGGCCCGCTCGGCGAGCCGCGATTCGATTGGGCCTCGAGGCTTCCGCAGGCGCAATGGACCGGTAATGGCTGGATCGAGGACGCCATCGCGGCGGCGCTCACGGCGACGGCGCACATTCTGGTGACCCGCGCAGGTCCGGCCCTGCAGCCCGGACCGCGCCGCTACACGCGATCGTGGATTCGCGACGGCGCCATGATGAGCGCCGCCTTGCTGCGCATGGGGCACGGCGCGGAGGTCCGCGAATTCATCCGCTGGTACGCGCCGCATCAGCGGGAGGACGGCTTCGTGCCTTGCTGCGTCGACGCCCAGGGCATCGATTGGCTGGTCGAACACGACAGCCACGGACAGCTGATCGCGCTGATCGCCGACTACCATCGATTCACGGCGGATGAGGCGTTTCTCAACGAGTGCTGGAGCTTCGTCGAGAAGGCGGTTGGATGCATCGCGGGTCTGCTCGATCCCAGCGGCTTGCTGCCGATTTCGGTCAGCCATGAAGGTTACCTGGCGCAGCCCGTACATTCCTATTGGGACGACTTCTGGGCTTTGCGAGGCCTGCGTGATGCGGCCGACTTGGCGCTGGCTCGCGGCAGCGGCACTCAAGCGCGGGAATGGCAGGCGCTCTGCGCGAGCTTTGCCGCGTCCCTGTTCGCGTCGATTCAAGCCACCCGGATCGAGCGCAAGCTGGACTTCATTCCGGGCAGCGTCGAGTGGGCGGATTTCGATCCGACCGCGACTGCGAACGCCCTCTACCTGCTCGACGTGCCGGAGGGGCTGGACCGTAAAGCCGTCGAGCACACCTTCGATATGTATTTCAACGAGTGGCGCGGCATTCGCAGCGGCGCCGTGCCATCCGCGAACTATACGCCCTATGAGATCCGCATCATCGGCGCGTTGGTGCGGTTGGGGAGGCGCGATGCGGCTCTGGAACTGCTGCGTTTCTTTTTGTCGGACCGCCGGCCGCGGCCCTGGAATCAGTGGCCGGAGATCGCTTGGTGCGACCAGCGAGCGCCCGCCCATGTCGGCGACCTGCCGCACACCTGGATTTCCGCTGAATATGTTCTCGCCCTGCGCAGCCTGTTCGCCTACGAGCGCGACTCCGATCACTCGCTCATCCTCGCGGCGGGTCTTGCGCCCGAATGGATCGAGGGCGCGGGCGTGCGGGTGAACGGGATGCCGACACTGCGCGGCAGCCTCAGCTATTCGCTGCGCAGAATGGATTCCAGCACGCTGCGCGCTGAAATCGGCGCCGGGGTCGCGGGTAGAATCATCCTGCGGCCGCCGCTCGCGGCGCCGCTCCGCGCCGTGACCATCAATGGCGTCGCGTGCGCGAGTTTTGACGGGGATTCCGTCACGCTGCCGCAAGTGCCGGCGGAAGTCATCTGCACCACCGCCCAATGAGCACGGCAACGGATCGCCCGGCGCAAAATCCCGTTACCTTGCCCGAAGGCGGGACCGCCCATCTGGGCCTCATGCGGCAACTGCGAATGATGATCCGCGCGATCTTCGCGTCCCCGGTGGGCAAGAGTCTCGTAACGCTCATGATCACCGTCGTTGTCGTCATCGTTGCCACGGCCTATGGCCAAATTCGCCTGAACCAATGGAACAAGCCTTTCTACGATGCCTTGTCGCGGCGCGATTTGCGGGACTTTCTATTCCAACTCGGGGTGTTCTTTCTGATCGCGGGTTTTCTGCTCGTCCTCAATGTGGCGCAGCGATGGCTGGTCGAGACCCTGGAGCTCAAGCTCCGGGAAGGCCTGGTCCGCAGCCTCCTCAAGGACTGGATGCAGCCGCGCAGGGCGTTCTGGCTGGCCAATGCGGGGACCATGGGCGTCAACCCGGATCAGCGCATCCACGAGGATGCGCGCAAACTGTGCGAGCTGTCGGCGGATCTCGGCGTGGGACTTCTGCAGGCGTCGATCTTGTTCGGCACCTTCTCCGGCGTGCTGTGGGGCCTGTCGAACGACTTCACCTTCCGCGTCGGCGATATGGATTATACGGTTCCGGGCTTCATGCTGTGGCTGGCGATCATCTACGCCAGTGCGGGCTCGCTGCTCAGTTTTTGGGTCGGGCGCGGCCTCATCGGCCGCAATGCGGAGCGCTATGCGCGTGAAGCGGATCTGCGCTTTTCGCTGGTGCGCGTCAACGAACATGTCGATGACATCTCGATAGCGAAGGGTGAGGCCGACGAGAAGCGCCGCATCGAGCTGCATCTGAAGAACGTGCTCGCCGCGACGCGCCGCATCGTCCGGGGTCACACCAATCTCACCTGGGTCACCGCGGGCTTCGGTTGGGTGACCATCATCGCGCCGATACTCGTGGCGACACCGCTGTATTTCATGGGAAAGGTGTCGTTCGGCGGCCTCATGATGGCCGCCGGCGCCTTCACCCAGGCACAGTCCTCGCTGCGCTGGTTCATAGACAATTTCAGCGCCATCGCCGACTGGCGCGCGACGCTGCTGCGAGTCGCAAGTTTCCGCCACGCCCTGCTCAGCACCGGCGAACCGCGCGACTTCGAGGGCCGCATCACGTACGTCGAAGGCGACCCCGGTTCGATGCGATTCGACGACCTCGAGATCGTTTCTTCCGCCAGCGCCGACAAGCTGAAGGAAAGAAAGGTGATGATCAAGGCAGGGGGGCGCGCCCTCATCCTCGGCGCGCCGGGTGCCGGTAAAACCCAGTTGTTCCGGGCGCTCGCCGGCTTGTGGCCCTGGGGCTCCGGGCAAGTCACGCGCCCCAGAGGCGAAGCGATATTCTATCTGCCGCGCGGCAACCCCTATTTGCCTCGCGGAACCTTGCGCGAGATTCTCGCGTATCCATTGAAGGCCGAGAGTTTCAGCGAGCACGCCTTCACCCATGCGCTGTTCCGGTTCGGTCTCGAACGCCTCGTGCGCTCGCTCGACGAGATTCACCGTTGGGACCGGGAATTGAGTCAAGACGAGCAATTGTGTCTCGTGTTCGCCCGCATATTGATACAGGCCCCGCCCTGGGTGGTCATCGAGGGCACCTTTGGCGCGCTCGATGACGACGTGCTCGAACGGGTCGTGGGCGTGTTCAGCGATGAACTCCGTCACACCGGGGTCATTCATATCGGCGGCCCCGGCGAGGCGCACCCTCTGTTCTCGAGCGTCTTGCATCTCATCAAGGCTTCCCGCCATCAAACGGGTGAAACACCAGTGAAAACGCCGGATATTCGACCATGAGAAGCACGCCGATGCCGGGCGGGACGCCGTGCGCAAGGCGCGCGCCGCTTCTCGTGATCTTGCTGCTGCTCGGCTCGCATTCCTGGGCTGCCGCGCCGGATCTCGAATTTCGCCCGCCGCCGGCCCCAGGCGATGCCGCGACACCGGCAGCCATGCGCGATTTGGCCGAGCGGCTGCTTCCCGTCTATCAGGAACCCGACCCTGATCGCTATCTTGCGAACTTGTCCGCGCTGCAAATGGTCACGGGCAACTATGCGGCCGCGGACGCCTCGCGGCGGGCGCTGCGCGAGCGGCGCCGGCGCGCCGATGCCGGTCGGCCGGTCGGCCGGTCGGCCATCTACGACATCTTCGCGCATGCGAAGGCGCTCGAAGCGGAGAATCAGACGTCGTTCGCCGACAGTTTCGCGCGCGCGTTCCGCGAGGAGGCCGCCGCTCTCAACGATCACGACGCATACGCGGTCACGAGGTGGCTGGAGCTTTCTCCGGCCGCGTATCGCGAGGAGCTGCAAAGGGCTTTCGATCAGCAACGAATGAAGGACAGCATCAGCCAATCCGAAGTGGTCGATCTGATCCGGAAATATATCGCCTTCGATGCCTACCGCAGCTTTGGACCCCTGATTGAATCGCTGGTCGCCGAGGACGATGCCCGCCGCTACACGGCCGAGGACGAGGTCTTCGTCAAGACCGCCGATGGGGCCAGCATATCCGCCTGGGTTGTGCGCCCGAAAAGCCCGTCCAAACCCCTGCCGGCGCTGCTCGAGTTCACCATCTATGACTCGCAGAATGAGGCCAAGGAGTGCGCCGCCCACGGCTATGTGGGGGTGGTTGCATATACCCGGGGCAAGCGCGCCAACCACCAGGACGTGGTCCCCTATCAGTACGATGGCGCGGATGCGCGCGCCGTGATCAATTGGATTGCCCGGCAGCCCTGGAGCGACGGACAGGTGGGAATGTTCGGAGACGGCTACAGCGGCTTTGCAGCGTGGGCGGCGTCGAAGCGCCTGCCGCCCGCGCTCAGGGCCATTGCCACGTCGGCTCCCACCGCGCCCGGCATCGACGTGCCGATGGCCGGCGGCATCTTCCAGAACTCGGCATACCGTTGGTCCGCCTACGTGGCCAACACCAAGCCGTCGGATGAAATTGAATACTACGACGATGCGCTGTGGCACGCGCTCGATCAGAAATGGTATAGAAGCGGACGGCGCTACCGGGATTTGGGCCGCCTGCGCGGCAGATCCAATCCGGTTTTCATCCGTTGGTTGAATCACCCCAGCTACGACAAGTACTGGCAAAACATGGTGCCATACCGTGAGGAATTCGCGCATATCAACATCCCCGTCCTCACGATCACCGGGTACTACGCAGGAAGCGAGCCGGGCGCCCTGTACTATTTCAACCAGCACCAACGATACAATCCGCATGCCGACCACACGCTGCTGATCGGACCCTTCGACGATACGCTGATGAAGAGCGGGCCCTCGGCGATGCTGCAGGGCTACGAGGTCGATTCGGCCGCGCTCATCGACGTTCGCGAGCTGCGTTACCAGTGGTTCGACCACGAGCTCAAGGGCGCTGCCGCACCGGGCCTTTTGAAGGAACGAATCAACTACGAAGTCATGGGTGCGAATGAGTGGCGGCACGCGGCATCGCTCGACGCCATGGCGAAAGGCTCATTGAGATTTTATCTGGACGGCAGCGGTCCTGCGGACCGGCATCGGCTGACGCAACGCAAGCCCGCGCACCCGGCGCTGTTGCGGCAGACGGTCAGCCTGACTGATCGCAGCGACTTCGCCTGGACGGCACCGGCCGATTTCATCAGCCGCGGTCTGGCGACGCATAATGCCGTGATGTTCGTGAGCGAGCCCCTGGCCAAGACCACCGAGTTCACCGGCCTGTTCTCGGGCCGGCTCGACTTCACGGTCAACAAGATGGACATGGACCTGAACGTCACCTTGTACGAGCTTCTGCCCAGCGGCGACTATATTTATCTCTTCAATCCGACCTGCGAATTCCGCTCGAGCTATGCGCAAGAGCGCGCGGCCCGCCATCTCTTGAAAGCCGGCGAGCGCCAGGAGCTGAGTTTCAAGAGCGAGCGGATGACCAGCCGCCGGCTCCAGCCGGGGAGCCGCCTGGTGATGATTCTCGGCGTCAGCAAGCGGCCGGATCGCGAAATCAATTATGGGACCGGCGGCGACGTGAGCGAGGAGAGCATCGCGGACGGGAAAACTCCGCTCAAGATCCAGTGGTACGGCGACAGCTACATAGAAATTCCGATTCGCAGGTGAGGGTGTGCGGCTCATGATGAAATCAAAATCGGCGTCATTGATCGGTGGTGGGGCGCTGCTGTGCGCTGTCGCATGCGGCGGGGCGGCGGGTACGCCGGGTCCGCTGACATACACCCGCGACGGGCTGCTCGAGCGCCCGGAGCATTACCGGGACTGGGTGTACCTCACGTCGGGGTTCGATATGAGTTACAGCCCTGCCATGCAAATGGATCGGCACTCCTTCGACAATGTTTTCGTGGATCCGGAAGCGTACAAGGGGTTCCTCGCCACCGGCACGTGGCCGGACGGAACCGTGCTGGTGATCGAAAACCGGGAAGCCGAGGGCAGGGGTTCCATCAATAAACGCGGGAACTACCAGGGCGCCACGGTCGCGGCGCTCGAAATTCACGTCAAGGATGAGGCACGGTTCCAGGGCAAATGGGCGTTCTTTGGATTCGAGGGCAGCGAGCCCGCCAAAATGATTCCCCGCTCCGAAGCGTGCTATTCCTGCCACGCCGCCCATGCCGCCGTGGACACGACCTTCGTGCAGTTCTATCCCACGCTGCTGCCGATCGCGCAGGCCAAGGGCACGCTGTCGCCGGCCTATTCGAAGGAAGCGGCGGAAAGACCATAGCCGGCCGCGCTCGGCGGCCGGCGTGGGTTCCCCGCTTGGCTACGTCAATCCACAATCGCCTGATACACATAGGCGTGCGACAGGCCACGCACGTCGGGAACGCCGGCGACCGCGGCCGCGCCGGTGCCGGCGATTTGTTGAATCATGCCGATCACGATCAAATCGTCGGCCGGATCGATCCAGAACCAGGTGCCGGCGGCGCCGCCCCAATAATAGGTGCCCTTGCCGTAGTAGCCGCCCGCGGCGACCGCATCCGTGTAAACCGCGAAATCCAGTCCGAATCCCGCACCGGGCGACAGGGTCGTCATGCCCGGTGCCAGCACATTGGTGCGCATCAGTTCGACGCTGCGCGGCGAGAGCAGGCGCACGCCGTCCAATTTTCCGCCGTTGAGCAGCATCTGACAGAAGCGCATGTAGTCGGTCGCGGTGGACACCAGGCCGCCGCCGCCGGACGGGAACGCCGGCTTTTGCGAGAAGTCATGATTGAGGAGAGCCTCGGTCGCGACCGCCTGCAGCTGCCCGTCCTTGCCGTATTCATAGAACTGCGCGAAACGGCCGAGTTTTTCGTGCGGCACGAAAAAGGCCGTGTCGACCATGTTGAGCGGCTTGAAAATGCGCTTCTCGAGGAACTCCTCGAACGGCATCCCGGAGAGCTTTTGCACGATGTAGCCCTGGATGTCGACGGAGATGCTGTAGTGCCATTCGCTGCCGGGCTGCGCGTTCAGGGGTAACTTGGCGACGCGTTTGATCATTTCGTCGAGGGTGATGTTGATGTTGAGGACATCCGCTTCACGCTGTAATTTGTCGACCGGCGTGTTGCCGAAGTATCCGTAGGTGAAGCCGCCGGTGTGCGACATCAGCTCGCGCATCGTCAGCGGGTGGTTCTGCTCCTTCATCACCACATTGCCGTTCGCATCCGTACCGTACACCTTGAGGTCGGCAAATTCCGGAATGTACTTGGCGACCGGATCGTTGAGCTGCCACTTGCCTTCCTCGAACAGCATCATCATGGCGACGCCGGTTATCGGTTTGCTCATGGAATAGATGCGAAAGAGGCTGTCCCTTTGCATCGGCGCATTGGCGGCGAGATCCCGCTTGCCGGTTGCGGCGAACTCGACCACCTTGCCGTGGCGCGCCACCATGGTCACGGCGCCGGCGAGGCGCCCCTGATTCACGAGGCTGGTCATGCCGTCGCTCAAGCGAACCAGCCGGTCGGCCGACATGCCGACGCTCTCCGGCTTGGCGGTGGGCAGCGCCGGCGCCGCGGCGCCAAACGCGGGCTGCAGTGCGGCCGCGGCGGTCAAGGTCAGGGCAACGATGAGTGCTCGCATCCGAGGATTTCCTTGTTGATGTTGTAACGCGGTCAAGTGTAGCCGAACGCCAATTCCTAATGCGCGCCCTTCGGCGCCGGTTGCCGCACGAGCAGCCAAATCCCGGTGATGACCAGCACGGTCCCTGCCGCCACCCACGCGGTGAACGGTTCGCCCAGCAGCACGGCCGCCATCAGGATGGTCGACAGCGGACCGATGGTGCCGGCCTGCGCGGTCGCCGAGGCGCCGATCCGCTCGATCGCCATCATCACCATGGCTACGGGCGCGAAGGTGCAGGCGGTGGCATTCAGGGCGGAGAGCCAAAGGACCTGCGGCGCAACGGACATGGCGCTCACCGGCCGCAATAGGAAGAATTGGGCGATGCAAATGATGCATGCCACCGTGGTTGCAAGCCCCGTGAGCCGCAGGGCTCCCAGACGTTTCACCTCCTCGCCGCTATAGGATAGATACACCGCATAGCTGACGGCGCTGCCGAACACGAGAGTCGCGCCGAGAGGCACATCGGCGCCTTCGAGCGTCGCCTCCTTGCCGAACACGCATGCCACCCCGGCGTAGCTCACGGCGAGCGCGGCGATCTGCCCGCGAGTCACCCTGCGCCGAAACAGCAGGACGCCGAGTCCGAGCACCAAAGTCGGATTCAGATAGAGAATGAGGCGCTCCAGACTCGCGCTGATGTAGCGCAGTCCCGCGAAATCGAGAAAACTCGCGAGATAGTAGCCGCTGAAACCCAAACCGAGCACGGCTCGGGCATCGCGCCATGTCAGCGGCGGCTTGCCGCGTCCGGCCCACCACGCGAGGAGCAGAAACAAGGGCAGCGAGAACAGCATGCGATACATGATCAACGTGACCGCATCGACTCCGTACCGATAGGCCAACTTGACTATGATAGCCTTGCCGGAAAAGGCGATCGCGCCGAGAGTCGCGAGCAGCAACCCTCGCCGCCGGGCGGCAATCGAAGTATGTGGCGTAGGACCCTGTATGTTCATGCGGCGGGTATTCTAATGAACCCACGTTCCGTGGCTGTTGGCAAATGGCTGCTCGCCTTCACCGCCATATTCACGGTGGGAACGATAAACTACCTGCTGCCCAGCGCCGGTGCGTACCCGACGCTGCCGCTGTATGCGGGCGGCGTCGCGGTTGCCGCCTGCGTTCGCTGGGGGAGGCCCATGTGGGTCGCCGTATTGGCGGCTACCGTCGGCACCTATGTGTGTGCGCACTACACGCTGATCGCGTCGCTGTTCATCGGTTTGGGGTCGGCGGGGGGCGCGGCGTTGACCGCATGGATCCTGGGATGGCGCGGCTTCGACACGGGGTTCAGCCGGGCCCGGGATGTTCCCCTGTTCATTCTCGCCTCGGGCCTGGGCACGATGCTCGTTCCCACTCTGGGACTGCTCGGCTATCGCCTCGCCGGCGATCACGCTGCATTGACGGATCCCCTGCACTGGCTTCGCTGGTGGAGCAACGCGACCGCGGGCGTGCTGCTGGCCGGCCCCATGTTGGTGGCTTTGAGCCGCCGCAGCCTCGCACAGTTCGCCGAACATTGGGTCGCCGCAGGATGCTGGCTGCTTGGCGTGACCATTTGCTGTATGGGCGCATTGTCCGTCGATGCGGCCAGCGTCGGCCGGCCGATCATCATCATGCTGGCGCTGCTGCTGGTCGTCGTGGCCGCCATCCGCTTCGGCCTCGTGGTCGCGGCGTTCGGAACGCTCCTCGTGACGGCGGCGGCCGGCTTGAGCCTGGCGTTCCACAGCGGCATCTTCGGCGGCTACGATAAATTCGCGGGGCTCGCGGCCATCTGGTCGTTCACCGCCGCGCTCACGGGTGTGGCTCTCATCATCATCTCGCTGCTGGCGGAACGGGATCGCGCGGCCCTGGAACGATTGCGGGCGGAGCACCGCTATGCACAAATATTCGACGGCAACCCGCAGCCGCTCTGGGTCCACGATCCGGGCAGCTTGGAATTTCTGCTGGTCAACGCGGCGGCGGTGCGCCAGTACGGCTGGAGCCGCGAGCAGTTCCTCACGCTCCGGGTATCGGCGCTGGCGCCGCCGGGCCGGCCCGCGGTGCTGCCGCCCGGGGCCGGACGCGACGGCGCCGAAGCCGCTCCAGAACCTTACGAGACTCGCCATCAGACTTGCGACGGACGGGTCCTTGCCGTCGAGGTCTGGACGCGCGCCATCGATCTCTCGGGACGGCGGGCCGAGTTGGTGTTCGCGAGCGACGTCACCGAACGCCGCGCGCTCGGCTGCGCTCTCATCGACGTCATTGCCGCGGAGCAGCGCCGCATCGGCCGCGAATTGCATGATGGCCTCGGACAGGAACTGACCGGGCTCGCCCTGTCGGCGCGCGCGCTGGCGACGCGCGCCGAACGCGAGCGCCAGCCCATTGCCGCCGCCCTGGACCAGCTCGCCGCGATGGCCGCGAATTGCATTCAAGGGGCGCGCCGCATTGCGCAGGGGGTCTCGCCGCTGAGCGACGTCGACGGCAATCTGCCGATCGCGCTCGAGATGCTGGCGGCCCGCAGTACTCTCGGAGCCACCAAGGTGCGGTTCCGCTCGCGTCTCGAATCCGGCATCACCCTCGAACTCGAGCCGCGCAATCACTTGTACCGGATCGCTCAGGAGGCCGTGCAGAACGCGCTCAAGCATGCGCATGCACGCAACATAGAGATCGAGCTGTCGGCGCGCGCCCACCACGTCTGTTTGACGGTCAACGACGACGGCAGGGGATTGCCGGAGGGCGGGCCACGCGGCACCGGCCTTGGCACACGCACCATGCATTTCCGCGCCGGCTCGATGGGCGGAAGACTCGTGATTGCAAACCGCAGCGGCGGCGGCGTTTCCGTGTCCTGCGAGGTCGCGCAGCCGCAAGCCGTGGACGCGGTCGCCTGAGAAAAATGCCGAAGTCTTATATAATTGGATTCATCCACCGACCTGCCATGGGTGACGTCATGCATAAGTCCACGCCGCTTTCCTCACTGCTCCTGCTCGCCTGCGGCTGTATCGCGACTCTCTCGATGAGCGCGGCCGCATTCGCACAACACGCGGTCGGCGGCCACTACGGCGGCTATCACGGCGGCTACGGCGGGTACCACGGGGGCTATGGCTGGCGAGGAGGCTATGGCTGGCGCGGGGGGTGGGGCGGCTACTACGGCCCGTGGGGTTGGGGCGGACTCGGGCTGGGGCTGTATTTTGCGGCACTTCCCTTGTATTACTCGACCGTCTGGTGGGGCGGCGTTCCGTATTATTATGCGGACAACACCTACTATCGCTGGAACGGCACGGTCAACCAATACGAGACGGTCGCTCCCCCGCCCGGACTGGTGAATCCGGCCGCGGCACAGCCGCCCGCCGCGTCGGAGCTGATCGCCTACCCCAAGAATGGCCAGAGCCAAGAGCAGCAGGCTACGGATAAGTACGAATGCCATCGCTGGGCCGCGGCACAAACGGGGTTCGACCCCACGCAGGCGGCGGGCGGGCCTACGCCTAACCGGCGAGACGACTATTTTCGGGCGCAAGGGGCGTGCCTCGAGGGCCGCGGATATAGCGTCAGATAGGATTCCGTGCCAGAATGCGCGGTTTTGGCGCCTAGCTACGGCGGCCTTTCCCATTACTCTTTACGGAACCTTGCTATGCCCCGCACAACCCCGCTTTCCGATATCCGCAATATCGGCATCATCGCCCACGTCGACGCCGGCAAGACGACGACGACCGAGCGCATCCTGTATTACACGGGGCGTAAGCACACGATCATCGATATTCACGATACCAAGGATCTGAAGACCTCGACGACCACCGACTATCTCGAGCAGGAACAGAAGCGCGGAATCACGATTCAAAGCGCGGCCGTGTCCGCTTTCTGGCGCGACAAGAAGATCAATCTCATCGATACCCCGGGACACGTCGATTTCACGATCGAGGTGAATCGCAGCTTGCGCGTCCTGGACGGCGCCGTGGTGGTGTTCGACGGCGTCGCCGGCGTGGAGCCGCAATCGGAAACGAATTGGCGCCTGGCCGACAACTACGGCGTCCCGCGCATTTGTTATGTCAACAAGATGGACCGCAGCGGCGCGAATTTCTTGCGCTGCGTCGACATGATCAAGAAACGCCTGGGCGCGCGCCCGCTGCCCGTGCAGATTCCGATCGGGTCGGAGGAGAACTTCAAGGGCATGGTGGATCTGGTCGAGATGAAGGCCCTGGTGTGGGACTCGGACGACAAGGATGCCCAATGGCAGAGCCTCGAGGTGACTCCCGACCTCGCCGACAAACTGCACATCACCACGCCGAGCGATCGCAAACTCCTGGACGACGTGCAGAAGTTCCGCACGGAACTCGTCGATACCTGCCTCGAGCAGGACGACGAGGCCATGGAGGCCTACCTCACCCACGGTACCGTCCCCTCGGGCGACGTGCTGCGCAAGGCGCTGCGCAAGGGAACCCTGCATTCCTCGTTCACGGTGATCCTGTGCGGCTCCTCGTACAAGAACAAGGGCGTGCAGCAGGTGCTCGACGCGGTGGTCGATTACATGCCGGCCCCGACCGACGTTGCCTCGATCAAGACGGTCGACGCGGACGGCGAGCCCATCGGCGAACGAAAATGTTCGGACGACGAACCCTTCTCGGCCCTGGCGTTCAAGGTCATCAATGACGCCTATGGCGCACTCACCTTCATCCGCGTCTATTCCGGCGTGCTGACCAAGGGTGCCTCGGTGCAGAACTCCACGCGCGGCAAGCGCGAGAAAATCGGCCGCATGGTTGAAATGTTCGCCAAGGAAGCGAATCCCGTGGAAGAAGCCCGCGCCGGCGACATCATCGCGCTGGTATCCCTTGCGGATACCGAGACCGGCGACACGCTGTGCGACGCCGCCAATCCGGTGGTGCTCGAGCGCATGAGATTTCCGGACCCCGTCATCAGCGTGTCGGTGAAATCGAAGCTCAAGGCGGAGCAGGAGAAATTCGGAACCGCGCTCGGCAAGATGGTCCGCGCCGATCCCTCGCTGCATCTGGAGACCGACCGAGAGACGGGTCAAACCATCCTGCGCGGCATGGGCGAACTGCATTTGGAAGTCACCCTGGACCGCATGCGCACGGAGTTCGGCGTCGAAGGCCTCATGGGCGAGCCGCAGGTCGCCTATCGCGAAACCTTCACCAAGAAGCTGACCGAACAGTACATCCACAAGAAGCAGACCGGCGGTTCCGGCCAGTTCGCCGAAGTGTGGATCACTTTCGAGCCGCTGGCGCGCAGCGCCGGATTCGAGTTCGTGGATGAGACCGTCGGCGGCTCGGTGCCGAGGGAGTTCGTCCCCTCGGTCGAGAAGGGCTTGAAGATTCAGAAGGAGGACGGGGTGCTTGCGCACTATCCCACGGTGGACTTCCGCGCGACGCTGATCGACGGCAGCTTCCACGACGTCGACTCCAACGCGCTGACTTTTGAAATCGCCGCCAAGGCCTGCTTTCGCGAAGCGATTCGCAAGGCGGGACCCATCCTGCTCGAGCCGGTCATGAAGGTTGAGACCGTGACGCCGGGCGACTACTTGGGTGATGTGATCGGCGACATCAACCGCCGCCGCGGCGCGATCCTGGACCAGTTGGAGCGCGGCACCAATATTGCCGTGGTGGCGAACGTCCCGTTATCGGAGATGTTCGGCTACATCGGGCAGTTGCGCGGCATGACCAGCGGCCGCGCCTCCTACACCATGGAGTTCTCGCATTACGAACCCGTGCCGCGCAATGTTGCGGACGAGGTCATCGCCGAAGTGGCGAAGGCGAAGGCTGCCGCCGTAGGCTAGAACGCCCTCGATGCTCGAGGGCCTTCGCCCTCGAGCTCGAGCTGCGCGGCGCATGGCGCCATATTTTCCTTTACACCGCCGCCGCGCCAGCCTATCTTCGCGACAGTTCAGGTCACACAGGTTCACCGCGTGGGTAGTTGTACGAGAGGCAGTCAGTGCTGCGTCGGCGGCACCCGCACTGTGGCCGGATGACGCTTTAGGTCCCCCGAAGCGCCGTTCCGCTGCACGCGGAAGGCGCAAATGGCACGAACATCCTTTCAGTTCGTGCCCATCTTGATCCTGCGATTCCCCCCCCTTCTTCCGCGCGAGACCCGTTCCATTTTTGGAGTAGGGCGATGGTCAAGCTGCTCAGGAGCATCACGGAAAACCCGCGGGTCAAGCTATTGGGCCCGGGCCTCATCACGGGCGCCGCTGACGATGATCCCAGCGGCATCGCCACCTATAGCCAAGCCGGGGCGCAGTTCGGCTACAGCATGCTGTGGACCGTTCTTTTCACCTATCCGCTGATGGTCGGCATCCAAATGGTGAGCGCGCGCATCGGCTGCATCACGGGCCGGGGCCTGGCGGCGAACGTAAAAGCCGTTTTCCCGCGCTCCGTCCTGTACGGCATCGTCGGCCTGCTGCTGATCGCCAATACGATCAACATCGCCGCCGACATCGCGGCGATGGGAGAGGCGCTGCGCTTGTTGTTCGGTGGTTCGGCGCATTTCTACTCCGTGGCGCTGGGCTTGCTGTGCCTGGCGCTGCAAGTGTTCCTGCGTTATGCGGACTATGTCCGGTATCTGAAATGGCTGACGCTGGCGCTGCTGTCCTATGTGGCGGTGGTGTTCACCGTCCACGTCCATTGGGGCGCGGTCCTGTCCGACATGGTCTACCCCAAGCTCGCGCTCGATCACGGCACGATCACCATGATCGTGGCGGTTTTCGGCACCACCATCAGCCCGTACCTGTTCTTCTGGCAGGCCGCTCAAGAAATGGAAGACTTGCGCGCAATCACCGCCCGCAACGGCGGGGGCTCTTTGCTGCCGCACGCCGCGGAAGTGGCGCGGCAGCACCTGCGGCGCATACGCTGGGACACCTACATAGGCATGGGTTTCTCGAACTTGATCGCATTCTTCATCATCCTGAGCACGGCGGCGACTTTGCATGTGTCAGGCATCACCGACATTCAAACCTCGGCTCAGGCCGCAGAGGCGCTGCGGCCTCTCGGTGGACAGATCACCTTTTTGCTGTTCACCTTAGGGATCATCGGCACCGGGATGCTTGCCGTGCCGGTGCTGGCGGGATCGGCCGCCTACGCGGTCACCGAGAGCTTCGATTGGCAGTCGGGCCTGGACATGAAGGTGCACGAAGCGTTCGAATTCTACGCCATCATCGCCATCGCGACGGTGGGCGGTGTCGCCTTGAATTTCACGCATTTGGATCCGATGCGGGCGCTGGTGTGGAGCGCGGAAATCAACGGCGTGATCGCGGTACCGATCATGACCATCATGATGCTGCTCGCGTCGCGCGAGGACATCATGGGCCGGTTCGTCATCCGGCCGCGACTGCGCCGGCTGGGATGGGCGGCCACCGCCGTGATGGCCATCACCGTCGTCGGGATGATCGCCACGACTTGACGTTCGCCATGTGATGATGGCCGTCGCCGTGCGGCGCGGCCTTAGGTAAGCTGCGAACACATGAACGAGCCGTCATCGATTTCCAACGCCGCGATTCCGCCGGACGACCCCACCGAGAAACTGAACACCAAGGCGGCCGGGATCATCGGGCTGGCGGTGATGTGCAGCCGGCTGCTGGGCCTCGCCCGCGAGCAGATCTTTGCGGCCCTGTTCGGCGGCGGCGCCGCCATGGACGCCTTCACGGCCGCGTTCCGCATACCGAATCTGCTGCGCGATCTGTTCGCCGAAGGCGCGCTGTCGACGGCGTTCGTCACCACGTTCAGCAAGACCATTGCACGCGGCGGGGACGCCGCCGCGTGGCGTCTGGCGGATAAAGTGGCGACGCTGACGGCCGTGGTGCTGGGCGTCCTGTGCCTGGCCGGCATGATGTTCTCCCGGGAACTGGTCGGGTTGTTGGCGCCGGGTTTCGCACCGGAAAAAGCGGCGCTCACGGCCGAGCTCACCCGCATCATGTTTCCGTTCATCCTGCTGGTCTCGCTCGCCGCGCTGGTCATGGGGATGCTCAATTCCAAGAGCGTTTTTGGAATGCCGGCGATGGCCTCGAGTTTCTTCAACATCGGGTCGATCGTGGGCGGAGTGACGCTCGGTTTCTGGATCGACCCACACTTCGGTCCGCGCGCGCTCGTCGGCTTGGCGCTGGCGACGGTGATCGGCGGCGCGCTGCAGCTCGCCGTCCAGCTGCCGTCGCTGGCGCGTCTCGGGTATCGCTTCCGCCCGGATTTTCGCTGGCGCGACGCCGGCGTGAGGGCGATTTTGCTGCTGATGGGTCCCGCGGTGATCGCCGCCAGCACCACGCAATTCAATGTGCTGATCAATTCGATGTTCGCCTCGACGCTGGGCGATGGGCGGATCTTCTGGCTGTCGATCGCGTTTCGGCTGATGCAGCTGCCCCTGGGTTTGTTTGGCGTTGCGCTGGGCACCGTGACCCTGCCGCTGCTGTCGCGCCTGGTGGTGGCAGGACAAATGCCTGAGTTTCGGGCCGAGCTCGCGCGCGCCATGCGCCTCGCGCTGCTGCTCACCATCCCGTCGACCATCGGGCTGATGATGCTCGCCGAGCCCATCATCTCGGTGCTCTACCAGCACGGAAAATTCAACGCGTACGAGGCGGCACAGGCGGCCGGCGCGCTGCGATTCTATGCCATAGGGCTTGCCGGATACGCAGCGCTCAAGGTATTGGTGAACGCGTTTTACGCGCTCGACCGGCGCAAAACCCCGATGCTCGTCAGCTTCCTCGCGGTGGCGCTCAATTTGCTGTTCAATTGGATTTTCACGGTTCGCTTCGGCTGGGGACATCGCGGTCTGGCCTTTTCCACCGGCTGCATCGCCACCGTGAATTTCCTGCTGCTGTACGCGCTGATGCGCAAGCACTTGGACGGCCTCGAAACGCGCCGCATGCTCCTGATGCTGGGCAAGGCGGCGCTCGCGGGAGCGGGTCTGGTGGCGGTTTGCGCCGCCTCGTCCCGCTGGCTGCTGGCAGATTGGGCAACGCAGACTTTCTCGAGCAAGCTGAGTTTGCTGCTGGCGACCGTCGTCGCCGGCGCCGTCGTGTTCGCGGCCTGCGGCATGGCGCTGCACATCGAAGAGCTGAAGGAGCTGCAGGGTGCGGTCATGCGCCGGCTGCGGCGCGCTACTTGACCCGTTTCGGCACATCCATGCCGTTGATGAGTTCGTCCATGTTCGCTCCCGTTCGACCTGCCTATGGTAGCGAAGTCCGGGGTTGCGCTATCGTGCTCCCATGAAACCCAAAGACTTAGGATTTACCATGCCGGCCGAATGGGCTCCACATTCGGGCTGCTGGATGGGCTGGCCGCAACGGGAATCGATTTGGCACGGACATATCGAGGCCGCGCGGGATGATTACGCGACCGTGGCCCGGGCGATTGCCCGCTTCGAGCCGCTCACCATGCTCGCCCATCCGGAGCAGGCCGCGGACGCGGCTTTGCGCTGCGGATCGACGGTGCGCGTGCTCGCCGTCCCCCTGGACGATTCATGGCTGCGCGATTCGGGACCGACTTTCCTGCTCGATGCGGCAGGCTGTCGAGCCGCGTCGGTATTCACCTTCAACGCCTGGGGCGCCAAATGCCGGCCTTTCGATCAGGATGCGGGACTCGGCGCCCGCGTGGCGGAATTTGCCGGGTCGCCCGCGTTTCGATCGGAGCTCGTGGTCGAGGGCGGCGGTTTCTTGACGGATGGAGAAGGAACCTTGATCACGGCCGAATCCTGCGTGCTCAACCCCAATAGGAATCCCGGATGGACCCGGGCGCAGGCCGACTCTGAATTGCGCGCCATGTTGGGCGTGCAGAAAATCATCTGGCTGCCGGGCGACCTGACCGACAACGCGACCGACGGGCATGTGGACGGATATCTCGCATTCATTCGCCCGGCGGCCGTGCTCTTCGAAGTAGTCGCCGATCGCGCCGACCCGAGATTTGCCATCATGGCGGAGAACAGAAAGGTCCTGGAGTCGGAAACCGACGCGCGCGGGCGCCGCTTCGAGCTGGTGCCGATTGCCGAAGCGCCGCGCACGGCCGTCCCCGACGGGGAGGATTTGTACTGCCGCTCGTATGTGAATTTTTATCTCGCGAACGGCGCCGTCATTGCGCCCGCCTACGGCATCGCGGAGGATGCCGCCGTGGCCGACACCCTGCGGCGCGCGTATCCGGAACGGCAGGTCGTATCCCTGGAACTTCGCGACTTGTTTCGCGGCGGCGGGGGCATTCACTGCATCACGCAGCAGGAGCCGCGCGCCGGCGCTACTTGAACAGTCGAACAGTAGTAGCATAAGCTGGTGTCGTGCGGGGTGGACCGCGGCAAATCAATCAAAGGACCTCTGTGCGCAGAAAGATCTCGCTTCCGTTGCTTTGCTGTGCGCTCATGGCGCTCATCTGCCTGGCGCGGCCGGCGGCCGCCGGCGCGGACGCGCCGGCAGCCGCGCCGGCAGCCGCGGCGCCGGCACCCGTCACCGCCATCCGCGCCGGAAAATTCGTCGATGTGGAAGCGGGACGCGTGCTGTCGAACCAGGTCATTCTGATTCGCGGCACGAAAATCGAGGCGGTGGGCGCGAATCTGGCCGTTCCGAACGGCGCGAAAATCATCGATCTGTCGAACATGACCGTGCTGCCCGGACTGATCGATTGCCACACCCACCTGGCGGATCTGGCCGAGGTGGAACCCCTGGACGTTCTGCAAAGGACCGCCGTGGAATCGGCGTTCGCAGCCATTCCGAACGCGCGCGTCACGCTGCTCGCGGGTTTCACGACCGTGCGCGATGTGGGCGTGTACCGCGCCTTCAACGATGTCGCAATGCGCGATGCCATTGCCAAGGGCATCATCATCGGGCCGCGCATGTATGTCGCCGGCGCCTACATCACCATCAGCGAAGGCGCGGGCGCCATGACCGGACTCGCGCCGGATATCCAGCTGCCCTGGGATTTGCGCTATGGCGAGGCGAACAGCCCCTGGGAGGTGCGTCAAAAGATTCGCGAGCTCGCGCATCGCGGCGCCGATCACATCAAGGTCTTGTCGACGGGTGCCGTCCTGACCCATGGCAGCAATCCCAAGTCCATCGAGTTCACGCCCGAAGAATTGCGCGCCGCGGTCGAGGAAGCCGCCAATTTCGGTTTGCGCGTCGAAGCGCACGCCCATGCGGCGGAGGGCATCAAGAATGCGATTCGCGCGGGCGTGGCTTCGATCGAGCATGCCACGCTCATCGACGACGAGGGCATCGCGCTGGCCAAACAGCATGGCACCTATCTGGACATGGACATCTACGACGAGGAGTGCATCCAATCGCGCGCGGACGAGCCGGCCGATTTCCTGCGGCACGATGCCGACCTGGGGGCGGCACAGCGCCGCAATTTCACCAAGGCCGTCCGCGCCGGAGTGAAGATGACTTTCGGCACCGACGCCGGCGTGTGTCCGCACGGCATCAACGCCCGGCAGTTTGCCTTCATGGTGAAGTACGGCATGACGCCCATGCAGGCGATTCAATCGGCGACGCTGAATGCGGCGGATCTCATCGGCCACACGGAGCTGTTCGGTTCCATCACCCCGGGCAAGTCGGCCGATATCATTGCCGTGAACGGCGATCCGCTCGCCGATATCCGCGAACTCGAGCACGTCCACTTCGTGATGAAAGAGGGTACCGTCTACAAACCGGCCGAGTGACCCCGCACGGCGACCGCCGGTTCGATCGGCTATGATAGGCGAAGCAGCCACAAATCTCAGGAGAAGGTGCCGTGAAATTACACCTGCCGACATCCGTTTGGCCGATCCTGGCGGCGGCTGTGCTGGGCGCGGCCGCGGCCAACGCCTCGTCCCGTCTCGAGGTTCGCATTGTCACCGGCGCCGAAGAACTGAGCGCCGGCAGCTCGTTGGAATTGCGCATCTACGAGGCCGGCAAGGGCGTCAGGCGCCTGCCGCTGGTGCACGGCGAGGCATGGCCAAGAGATTCCACGCACATCATACCGATCAAGCTGAGCGACGACCTCGACCCGCGCAACGTGGTGCGCTTCAGCTTGTATTATCGCAGCGCGAGCCCCTCCTCGACCGGGTTGGAGATCGTTGCCGCCGACGTGCAGTTGCCCTCGGCCAAGGAAGCGCCGCAGCGGCTGCTCGACACCACGCTGTCGGGGGTGATCGCGGGTTATGGGGAGCTTGCGACCATGGACCGCGATCAGGCTTCCCTCATCTGCAAGAGCGACTCGGATTGCGACGATAAGCGAGCCTGCAATGGAATCGAGCGTTGTTCACCCCGCACCCCGGGCGCCGATGCGCGCGGCTGCGTGAAGGGAACACCGGTGGTGTGTCCGGTGAATCAGGTATGCGGCGAAGGAGTGGGTTGCCGCGGAGTCAGCGACGCCCCGAGGCCCTGAAGCCGCCCCGCCCGGCGCCGGGGGTGAGGATTATGTCGAATCGGCCGCGGGGCCTTACGACGCCTGGGTTCACCGAAACGCGATCACGATGGCGGCCGTCAACGCCAGCAAGGCCGCGGCCTGCAATCGATAATCCTGCCACAGCGGCCGCGGTTTGCTCTGCGGCGCGCTGAAATCGAGCTTCCACGTGCCGGCCTCGCCTGCGCCTTCGGCGGGTGTCCGATTGAGCAAACTGACTACCACCAGGATGGCGACATCGAGCAGGGTGAGAGCCGGCGCGGCGTAGAGAAAATGGAAGTGCGTCCAGTGGAACACCACGTTGATCATGAAGAGCGCAAAGCCGCCGAGCGAACCCAGAAGCATGGTCGCCGCAGCCCCGTCCGCGTTGGCTCCGCGCCAAAACATCCCCACCAGAAACAGCGCGACCACCGGCGGAACGACATAGGCCAACACCGCTTGAAGGTATTGCCAGAGCGAAGGGAACAGCTGCAGCTGCGGGGCCCAGGCCACGGCCACGACCAGCAGCAGCGCCGTGCTCACCCGGCCGATTCGAACGACTTGCGAGTCCGACAGGGTGGGGCGGAATTGTTTGATCACGTCCATGGTGATCAGGGTCGATGCCGAATTGAACAGCGAGGCGATGGACACCATCGTCGCTGCGACGAATCCCGCGACCACCAGGCCCACGAGCCCCGCCGGCAGAAGATGCAGGATCAGGTTTGGATACACCAGATCCGCCCGCGGCAATTTCGGGAACAGCAGCAGGGCGCAGGTCCCCGGCAGCACGATCAAGAACAACACGGGAAGCTTCAGCAATCCGGCGAACAGCGCGCCCCATCTGGCATGATCGATATTCTTGGCCGACAGCATGCGCTGCACGATCGATTGATTCGTGCACCAATAATAAAAGCCGAGCAGTGGGATTCCCACCAGCAATCCCGGCCACGGAACGCCGGGGTCGCCGATCGGCCGGATGAGCGATAGCGCCGCAGGATCGATGCTATGCATCACGGCGTGCCAACCGCCGGCGCGGCTGAACGCGCCGATCGATATCATCAGGGCGCCCGCCATGAGCACGATGGCTTGGACCGCTTCGGTGTAGATCACCGCCCGCAAACCGCCCAAGGTGGTATAGAGGCCGGCCGTGCCCGCCAGGAGCGCGACGATGAACCACAATGGCCACGCGGGAAACAGCAGCTGGCAGACCAGCGATCCGCTGTACAGCACTCCGGCGGAGTCGACGAAAATATTGAGAAACAGGGTCAGCAACGCGAAATGCAGCCGCACCCGCGCGTCATAACGCCGCTGCAGGAATTCCGGCATGGTGTACGTCTGGCTGCGGATGATGGAAGGCAGCAGGAACATGCAGAAAAACACCAGGATGACGATCGCCGTCCATTCGTAGTCGTAAACCGAAATGCCCGTGGCATAGGCGCCGCCGGCCAACCCGACCAACGCGGTCGACGACATATTGGAGGCGAGCAACGCCAAACCGATCACCGGCCAGTGGGTCGCCCTGGACGCGAGAAAGTAATCCACCGGCGCAAAACGCCGCCGGGACATCAATAGACCGAGGACGATGAGTCCTCCCGCGTAGGCGGCGACCACCGCCCAATCGAGCACACTGAGCAGACCGAAAGAGCCGATATGGCTAGTGTTCACGATAACTTGACAGCGCTGACATTTTTCCTCGTAATCCTGTAAGCTGCGATTTTCCGGGCGATTTTGACGGCATTGTTCACTCTGTTCTTATCATTATAAATATAACAATTACAGACAGTTATAACGTATATGTATCCATGCAATTAAGGAGAGCGCTTGTGTCCTGGTTTCCCGCCCTGGGCCTCAGCGCCGCGCTCTTGACCCTGAGTACGTCCGCCGCCGCAACGTCCGCTGCGGCAACGGCCGCCGCGTCATCCCCGGAGTCCCTCAGTGTACATCCTGAGGCTTGGCCCGCAGCCGCGCCGCGACCTCAAGACCCGGCCGTCGAGGCGTTCGTTGCGCAGCTGCTTAGCGATATGAGCTTGGAAGAAAAGATCGGTCAAATGATTCAGGCCGACATCGCATCGATTTCCCCCGCGGAGTTGCGCACTTACAAGTTGGGTTCGATTCTCGCGGGCGGCAACGCCGCGCCGGGCGACAATGTGCACAGCGCCCCGCAGAAGTGGCTGGATTTGACCGACGATTTTTACCGCGCATCGCTCGACGCGAGCAGCGCTTCGCATCCCCCGATCCCGATTCTGTTCGGCATCGATGCCGTGCATGGACATGCAAAAGTGGTGGGCGCCACCATTTTTCCGCACAACGTGGCGCTCGGGGCGGCGCACGATCCCGATTTGCTGCGCCGGATCGGTCAGGCGACCGCGGAAGAGGTGGCGAGCACGGGAATCGATTGGACCTTCGCGCCGACCGTCGCGGTCGCGCGCGACGTCCGTTGGGGGCGATCCTATGAAAGCTATTCCGAGGCGCCGCAGTTGGTGGCCGAGTACGCGGCCGCGATGGTCGCCGGCCTGCAAGGGGAGCGCGGCACGCCGCAATTCATGTCGCCGGGACACACGCTGTCCTCCGTCAAACACTTTCTTGGCGACGGCGGCACGCTGGGCGGAAGGGATCAGGGCGACACCGTCGTGACCGAAGCCGAGCTCGCCGCCGTGCACGGGGCGGGGTACCCGGCGGCGATCAAGGCCGGGGCGTTGATCGTCATGGCCTCTTATAACAGCTGGAACGGCGTGAAGATGCACGCGGACCATTATCTGTTGACCGACATATTGAAGGGGCGGCTCGGCTTCGACGGTTTCGTGGTCGGTGATTGGAACGCGCACGAGCAAATTCCGGGCTGCACCAAGTACCGCTGCGCGGCGGCGATACTCGCGGGCGTCGACATGCTGATGGCGCCGGACAGCTGGCGGCAGCTGTACAAGAACACGCTGGCGCAGGCGCGGTCCGGCGAGATTCCGCCGGCTCGCATCGATGATGCGGTGCGCCGCATTTTGCGCGTGAAAACCGTTGCCGGGTTGTTCCAACGGGCGGCGCCAAAACAACGCAGCGACGCGGGCGATTTCGCGCGCCTCGGCAGCGCGGCCCACCGGACCCTGGCGCGCGAGGCGGTGCGAAAGTCGCTCGTGCTTCTGAAGAATGATCACGGCACGCTGCCTCTGAATCCCGCAGCCAACATACTCGTGGCCGGGGATGCGGCCGATTCCATCGGCATGCAGGCGGGCGGGTGGACGATCGACTGGCAGGGAGACCACAACGCCAACGCGGATTTTCCCGGCGCCACCTCCATCTTCGGCGGCATTCGAGCGGCGGTGGCCGCGGCCGGCGGCACGGCCGTTCTCAGCAGGGACGGGCGATTTACCAAAAAGCCGGACACCGCCATCGTGATATTCGGCGAAACACCGTACGCGGAATTCGAGGGCGATAGAGAGAATCTCGAATTCTCGCCCAAGGATAAGCACGAGCTCGAGCTGTTGCGGCGGTTACGGGCGGCGGGTGTGCCCACGGTCGCGGTGTTCTTGTCGGGCCGGCCTCTCTGGGTGAACCCGTATGTGAACGCATCGGACGCCTTCGTGGCGGCGTGGCTGCCGGGAAGCGAAGGCGAGGGCGTGGCCGATGTCCTGTTCCGCTCCTCCGGAGCGCAGCACTATGACTTTACGGGCCGCCTCGCGTTTTCGTGGCCGCAGACCGCCATGCCGGTGACGTTCGACGCGGCGGGGGATGGGTCGGGCGCGCTGTTCCCCCGAGGCTGGGGCTTGGATTATCAAAGTCAGCAGTCCGCAGCGCCGCTGCTGTCGGAAGATCCGCGAATTCCGCCGCATTGGGCTGCGGCGGGCGGAAGTCTGTTTCATGCCGGCCACGTCACTGCGCCCTGGTCCATTTTCATCGCCGATGACGCCGCGGAGGTCCACCTCACGACCACGCGCCAGGAAAGCCCCCGGGGCGCGGTCTCTGTTGCCTCGGGACCCGACGGCAGCACGGCCGTTTGGAAGGGCACGCAGAGCGGCATGCTCAGGATTTCCGGGCGCGCGGACGATCTGCGGCAGCAGGCCGGACACGGAGTCGCTCTCGAGGTTCGCTATCGTGTCGACCGGTTGCCCGAAGGCCGAGTCGCGATGGGCCTGCGCTGCACCGAGCCTAAGTGCGGTACTCGAAGCGGGGCGATGATCGATGTGACTTCCGCCCTGAAGAACGCGCGGCCGGGCGAGTGGCAAACCCTGTCCATCCCACTGGCCTGCTTTACGGCGGCGGGTGCCGACCTCGGCAGCGTCGAAATACCGTTCGCCGTTGAAACCTCGAGCCGGCTCGGGTTGACGATTGCGGAGGTTGACTTGAAGCAAAAAACCGCGGGTCCGGCGCCCAAGTGCGCCGGAACGATCTGATGGTGGGCCTCAACCAAGGCGAATCGCTAGTACTATAGGCGCAGCGCTCTCGAGGGTCCCACATTGGCTATCACTTTAAGTCCGGCATCGGTCACCATTCAAGAAGTGGCGGACCTCGCCAAGGTCTCGCCGAAAACCGTCTCGAGGGTCATCAACAATGAACCCCGGGTTCGCTCGGATACCCGCGCGCGGATTCTCGATGCCATCGAGCAGCTCAATTACCGGCCCAATCTCAACGCGCGGGGTCTTGCCAGCAATCGATCCTTTCTCATCGGGCTGTTTTGCGAAAAGCCGGGAGACTATTTGAGTGAATTTCAGGCCGGTGCGGTCGCCCGTTGCCGGGAATCCAGCCTGCACTTGATGGTGGAGCCCTGGGACGTGGAAAGTCCCATGATCGACAAGCAGATCGATACCTTGCTCGGACAGCTGCGCCTGGAGGGGGTCATTCTATTGCCGCCCCTGAGCGACCACCCCATCGTCCTCAACAAGCTTCAAGAGGCATCGATTCCGATCGTTCGCATCGCGCCGAAACACAATTTGAGCGCCACGCCGTCGATCGGAATCGACGACTATGCGGCGGCCCGGCAGCTCACGGCGCATCTGGTGAGCCTCGGCCATCGCCGCATCGGTTTCATCTTGGGAAAACCCGAGCATGGCGCCACGGAACAGCGCTATCTGGGCTTCGTCGATGAAATGCGCGCCCACCAGATTCCGGTCGATTCGGACATGGTGCAAACCGGCAACTTCGTATTCGGCGACGGCTTGATTTGCGCCGAGCGGATGCTGCGCGCGGCGAAGCCGCCGACCGCCATCTTCGCCAGCAACGACGACATGGCCGCGGCGGTGGTGTCGATGGCGCGTAAATTCGGACTCGACCTGCCGGGCGAGCTGTCGGTGATCGGATTCGACGATGCGCCGGTGGCTCGGATGATTTGGCCCGAGTTGACGACGGTGCGTCAGCCCGTGGCGGCGATGGCGAGAATCGCCGCCGATCTGATCATTCAGCTCGAGCCGCGGCGTAACGGCTGGCCCGACCGCATCCCGCGCCATTTGCTCGATCACGAATTGATCATTCGCAATTCGACCGCGCGGCCGGCGCGGCGTTAGGGGTCAGGGCTGGCCGGCACCTGCACACGCGGGTCGCAAGCGAGCAGCGGCAGCAGCGGCCCCAGGAATCTCTCGTAGCTGCGCCAGCGTTCGACCGATGAGCTGTGCATCTTCTGCCGCACCTGCCACTTGCTGGCGGTGATGACCGCGCGCTCGGTGAGGTGGAAATCGAGGCAGCGCGCGTCCCAGGGCAGCCCGATGAACTCCAGCATCTTGCGGCTCCACGCCTCTTGATCCCGCACCAATCCCTCATACGGCACCTCCAGAATCACGTTGCCGGGCAGGGTCGAGCGCCAATGATTCATGACGCGCAAATATTCTGTGTAATAGTGCGCCAGGTCCTCGAGGTCGTTCGCGTACGATACGGTGGCTTCGAAATGCTGCATGTAAATGGAGAGACAGGTGTCGACGGGATTGCGCCGCATGTGGATGACGCGCGCATTCGGCAGTGCGGCGTGAATCAGGCCCAAGAAGGGGAAATTGGTCGGCATCTTGTCGACCACCCGCAGAGCATCGACTGACAGCTCGCCCAGCAGGCGCAGGTATTCGCCGGCCAGCCTGCCGAGGACTCCCTCGCTTGCCTGCGCGCTCTCGGCGGACGAGCGGAATGCCGCCGACGCGCTGCTCCAGAAGGTCAACTCTCCGGCGCCGAATACCGAGGGGTGCGAGGCAAGAATCTGTTCGGCCAGCGTCGTGCCCGAGCGCAGCATCCCGACGATGAATACCGGACGCGCCGAATCCATGGCGCCGTTCCACGTCCTGCGCATCCAATCGCGATCGTAGAACCGGATCATCGAGTCGACGGTCTGCGTCAATTGCTGCCGGTCATGCTTGGGCCGGTGCAGCTTCATCAGCTCGTTGGCGCGCCGGAACTCGGCGAATGCCTGCTCGAACTCCCCCACGTCGTCGAAGTATTTGCCGATCGAATGGCGCAGGCTGATTTCCTGCCGGGCCGGCAGCCGTTGCCGCACGATTCGCAGCGCCTGCGCAGCCCAAGCCGAATCCGCGCGGGTCATTTTCCGCAGGCGGGCGAGGCCGGCCCAGCCTTCAGGCGATTGCGGCGCCATCTGGGTGGCGCGTGTGAACAACTCCTCCGCTGCCGCGAACTCTCCCCGGTCCGCGCTCGATTCGGCGAGGACTGCGAGGGCCGCGGCCGATGTCGGATCGATTTCCAGCGCCCGGCGGCAACTCAACTGCGCTTCCGCGGTGCGTCCCTGAAGCCTCTGCGTGATGCCGAGGTTGCACTGTGCCTCGGCAAACTCGGGATTGATCTGGAGCGCGCGGCGGTAGCTCGCTTCCGCGTCGGCCAGCTGGCCGAGGCCTTGCAGCCCGTTGCCCAGGTTATTGAGGGCCGCGGCGAACTCCGGATTGATGGCGAGCGCGCGGCGGTAGCTCGCCAGTGCGTCATGGTGCCGCCCAAGCTCCAGCAGGGCATTGCCCATATTGTTGTGGGCTTCGGCGAAGCCAGGCTCGGCGTCGAGCGCGCGCCGATAGCTCGCCAGCGCGTCCTCGTGCCGCCCAAGCGCGAGATAGGCGCTGCCCAGGGTTTCGTGCGCCTCGGCATAGCGGGGCTTGAGCTCGACCGCGCGGCGGCAGCTTGCCGCCGCCTCGATCGGCTGTCCGAGATGCAGCAGTGCATTGCCCAGGTTATTGTGCGCCTCGGCCAACTCCGGATTCAGGCGCAAGGCCCGCCGGTAGCTTGCCACCGCGGCGTCGAGCTGACCGAGCCTGCCCAGTGCATTGCCCAGGTTGTTGTGCGCGCCCGCGTCATTGGGTGACCAGTGAGCCGCCATTTTCAGTGCCGGGAGAGCGTCTTTGCCCTGGCCTGTCAGGGACACGCCCAACAGCTGCCAGAGCACACCGGAGTTCGGCTGCAGGTCGAGGAGCGCGCGACTTTTGCCCTCGAGCTCCGCGTAACGCCCCGCGTTCATCAGGGC
>DATFZF010000022.1:0-181509 GCA_035314705.1 Steroidobacteraceae bacterium
TAAATCATCGCGTGAGCCGACCGCACCGACGGTCGGGGGAGATTTCCTGATGATATGTTCAGTCACTCGCTTGAGCGTGGGAGCCCTTTGCCTGGCGATTGCCCCGGTGTCGACGTGGGCTTGCGCCACGTGCGGCTGCACCATCAATTCCGATGGCGCCATGGGCTATTCGGCGGCCACGGGTTGGCGCGTCAACCTCGAGTACACCTACATCGATCAAGACCAGCTGCGCATCGGCACCCGCTCAGCGACCGCGGCCGAGGTCGTCGACCATCCTTCCAACCCCGCCTTGGGCGGCGGCGAAATCGAAAAGCAGACCATCAACCGCTACGCCACCTTGGGATTGAACTACCGGCCCAGTGCGGATTGGAACGTCAATCTGCTGGTTCCCTACGTGGTGCGCAGCCACACCACCTACGGCACGCAGCTGCAGCCGTACACGCCCGCCGACACCGCCCCTGATCAACTCAGCGGCGCCCGCGTCTCCAATCTCGGCGATGTGAAACTGTTCGGCAACTATCAAGGATTCCTGCCGGGGCACAACCTCGGGCTGCAATTGGGGGTGAAGCTGCCGACCGGCCAATATGGGACGGCGGTCGATTTTTATAATGGCCCGAACCGAGGAACTCCCCTCGATGCAAGCCTGCAGGCAGGCACCGGCAGCACCGACCTGATCGTGGGTGCTTATTACTATCGAGCGGTGAGCGAGAACTTCGATGTCTTTATGAACGGCCAGTTCCAAGCCGCCGTTGCCCATAAGCAGAATCAGGCGGGCGATGATTTTCGCCCCGGCAACTCCGCCACCTTCGGCATCGGCCTGCGCTATGAGGCCAGTCCGCGGTGGATTCCGCAGGTACAGCTCAACCTCTACCACAAGAGCCGCGATCAGGGTGCGTTGGCCGACACGGCCGACACCGTGGGTACGGTGGCTTATGTGAGTCCCGGGCTCACCGTGCAGGTCGCGGGCAAACTGCATCTATACGGCGTGCTGCAGGTCCCGGTGTACAGCAACCTCGATGGCTATCAGTTGTTCCCTCATTGGACCGCGACGGCCGGGGTGAGCTACGCGTTCTGAGGTCTGGTTTCAAAACGAGATTCTGATGCCGCCAAAATAGGAGCGCGGCATGGCCGGGCTCTGGAAGCGATTATCGACCCGGGGGTCGTTGGAATTCGCATTGGCGGGGATGCCCGGCGCGCCGACACCGGTCGGATCGCTGAACAATCCATAGGTCGAATAGCGCGCATCGAACAGGTTCTGCACATTGGCGAAGAACTCGAGTTGCTCGTTCACCCGGTAGGAGGTACGCAGGTTCACCACGTGATAGCCGGGCAAGGGCGGGTTTTGGTTCGATTCGTCGCCTTTGTAAAACGAATCGGTCACGACGACCAGCGAGGCGCCCAGCGACCATTGGTGCAATAGCGAATAGTCGGCGCCGATCTTGATGCGATTCCGGGGGATCAGCGGCAGTCGGTCGCCGGGCGCCACGTGAATATTGCCGTTGGCGTCCTGCAAGGGGTTCGACGGGGAATTCAAAGTCAGCGGCGAGCGGAACGTGGCGTCGATGTAGCTGTATTGCGCGTAGGTCGACCATTGCGCGGTCCGATAATTCAAGCCGGTTTCGAAGCCCTGGCGGCGGGT
Organism: Steroidobacteraceae bacterium; assembly: GCA_035314705.1. Lineage (GTDB taxonomy): Bacteria > Pseudomonadota > Gammaproteobacteria > Steroidobacterales > Steroidobacteraceae > Bog-1198. The sequence goes on from DATFZF010000022.1 coordinate 1,640, forward strand.
GGAGCCGATATTGCTGAAAAACCCGGTGCTCACCGAGGTTGAAATTCCATAGATGTCATCCTCCAAGTTGGTTCTGAAGACACTGGCGTTCCAGGAGAGGCGCGCTTGCTTCGAGTCCGTCGTGGACTGTCCGCGCAGGCCCACCTCGGCCGTGTGCGCGATGACTTGCCGCAGGTTCGGTGGATCGCCGGCAAGGCTCGTGGGCAGCAGACAGGGCTGCAGCGGATTTGAACACTCGATCTCGCTCGCCGTGGGAGCGCGATTGTTGGTCGAGTATCCCGCGTAAATCGTGGCGTGGCGCCACCGCTTGTAGGCGGCGCCAAGCGCGGGATTGAAGTGCGTAAATCGATTGTTGCCGTTCAACGCAGTGCCGCGTTGATCCGATAAATCGACTTTCGCGATGTTGTACCGGCCGCTGGCCGTGACCGCAAGCAGGGAACCTACGTCGAAAGTGTCCGTGGCATAGAAGCCGTAATACTTATTGTTGGCATTCAACTCCACGGGAGTCGCCGGGGTCGGATAGCCGTTCGAGTCGACGCTGCCTTCCGCCGTATAGACGAACAAGCCGGAGGGCACTACGGTCAGCTCGGCATTGATGACACCGAGCTCCGTTCCGGAGAAAAAATTGGTTTCGGCGCCATCCACGGTCGCGCCCACGGCGAACTCGTTGCCGTGACCTTGCAGCGGACGGCTGCTCGTCAACTGCAAGGACGCGCCATAGCCTTGGGAATTGATGGTCTCGTAGTCGTTCTCGCCGAGGTTCTGCGCCCCCGCATTTGAGATGTCGGGGATCGGCGCCCCGGCGGCAGTGGTGAGGGGCGTCAGGCCATCGCCTTGGCATAGCGAGCCGGCGGCGGCGCCGGTGCACGCGGTGTAGTTCGAGCGGTTGCCGTTGGCGACGGTTTGCCGAAAATCGCGCGAGTACAGAATGCCCTGGACCGCCAGGCTGTCGCTGACGGCGTAGGACGCGTTGAGCGTCACAAAATTCAAGGTATTGAGATTGTCCTGCGGACCGGTAAAGACGTTCTGCGGATTGATGGCGAGGGACTGTACCGGCGCGGCGCCCTGGCCATGCAAGCGATTGTCCGCCCGCGCGTAGCTCAGATCGATCGATGCGCCGCCCGCATGCCAGCTCAAATCCAGGTAGTACTGGTGCACGGAGTCCTCCGAGTACAACCGCCAGCCGTCCTGGTTCGATACGCGCGCGGCGGCATACACGCCGACGTTGCCGTTGTTGAAGCCAAATTCCGCCGCCCCCGCCCGCTGGTTGAACGATCCTCCGGAAAGCTCCCCGTCGGCGCCTTGGAATGTAAATCCATTCTTCATGGTCACGGCCATGGCTCCGCCCAGGGCATTCAGGCCATACAAGGGAGTGGCGCTCACGATGTCGATGCGGTTGACGGCAATGTCCGGGAATAGATCCCAGTTGACGGTATCGCCGAAGGCCTCGTTGATGCGTACGCCGTTCTGATAGACGGCCAATCCCTGAGGAGTTCCGAGGACGGGCGATGCCTCGAAACCACGATACAGAATGTCCGGTTGAAACGGGTCGGCCAGAGTGTCATTGACATTCACGCTGCCGAGACGGGTGCTCAAGGCGCTGATGATGTTCGAGGTGCCGTCCTGCCGTAACTCCGCGGCCGACAGGCTCTGGGCATTTCCCGGCACGTTGTCGGCATCGACCCTCAATCCCGGCACCGGGGTCGTCCCGATGACCAGCACCTCCGGCAGCGGCGGCAAGGGCCCCTCCGCGGCCTCGACCGGCGCGGCCTTCGCCCAGCCGCCGGCGGCCGCCAACAGCAGCCCGAGGATTGCCTGCGCAGGCGGGGAATACCCCGACCTCGAGTCAATCCTTGTCTTGATCCAGCCGGACATGTACTGCGCGAAATACCAGGTAGCGGCTGGCCATGAAATTGACGCCGGTGCCGACGGCAATGCCGGCCAGGGCGGCCAGCTGCGGCCGCAGGGAGGGAATGCGGGCGAGAACGACCAAGGTCAGCGAATAGTTGATCAACGCTCCGAAAGAGGACGCGGCCACGAAGCGTAGGTACTGCGGCCACCACGAGCCGCCCCTTGCCAACGCGAAGCTGAAGCGGCGGTTAAGCACGAAATTGAAGGTCATGGCGACCAGGATGGCGAGCGCGACCGCGATCCGCACAGGGACGCGCGCGGCAATCAGGGTGGTCAGGGCGGCGAGATTCACCAACGTGCCGAGCGCGCCGACCACCAGGAATTGCATTATCTGGGACCAGACTCCGTACTTGAAAATGTACAGGCGCCGCAGGTGCTTGAGGTAGAGCGCCTGCTGCTTGATGGTCAGCTTGCTCTTGCCGAGGCGGCGATTCTCGAAGTGAATGGGTATCTCGGTGACGCGCTCGCAACGGCACTTGACGATGAGCTCGAGGCCGATCTTATAGCCGACCGGGTTGAAATCCCGGCCGGCCTCGAAGGTTTCACGCGACAGCGCAAAGAATCCCGCCATCGGATCATTGATGCTCGTCAAAGGGCGCGCCAACGCGGTGGCGACGCGGCTCGTGAGCCACCGCAGCACGCCCCAATCGTCCGACGTGGTACCGCCATCCACGTATCGGGACCCCAATACGAAGTCCGCCCCTTCCTCGAGCTTCTGCAGCATTCTCGGTAGGACTTCAGGCGGATGACTCAAGTCAGCGTCCATGCACACGAGCACATCGCCCTGCGCCATTCGCAGGCCGTCGAGCACGGCGGCGCTCAATCCTCGTTCGCCGCTGCGGGAGACAAGTCGCACCCATGTCTCGCGCCGCGCCGCGATGAGTTCGACGGAGCCATCCTGGCTATCGTCATCCATGACCAACACGTCGATGTCCAGCCCGTGCTGGTCGCGGACTTTCGCCACCCTGTCCATGAGATGCGGGAGGTTCTCGGCTTCCTTGTAGGTGGGGACAACTATGGTGAGGCGCGTCATGCCGCAGACGATAACAGAAGCCTGACTCACCTTGGATACACGGGGGCGCTCATACAGTATCGGGACCCCGGCAGTACTGGATTTACGGCCGACCGGGCGGCGCGTAAAGTTTCGCCATGGCGCGAAGCTTCATCGGTCACCAAAAGTTCAAGGGTCGCGGCGCGGTCTCGAATCCCGCCGTGCGGTTCGACGCATTGATGCGGGAACAGACCCACGACGGGTGGTATGAGGAAGAGATTGTCGAACACCTGAGCGAAACCGTTCTCCCCGATCGCGCCCGCAGCGTGATCACCACCAACAATTCGCCCGACGTCGGGTTTGATCAGTCGATCAATCCGTATCGCGGATGCAGTCACGGCTGCGTATACTGTTTCGCCCGTCCGACCCATGCCTATTTGGGCTTGTCGCCGGGATTGGATTTCGAAACCAAGCTGTTCTACAAGGCCGATGCGGTCAAACTTCTCGAAGCCGAACTTTCAAAGCCGAAATATGTCTGCAAACCCATCGCATTGGGGATCAACACCGATGGGTATCAGCCCCTGGAGAAGCGGCTCGAGGTTACCCGCGGCATTCTCGCGGTTCTGGCGCGCTGCCGGCACCCGGTCACCATCGTCACCAAGAGCGCGCTCGTGGTGCGCGACATCGATCTGCTGGCGGACCTTGCAAAAGACCGGCTCGTGTCGGTGATGCTCAGCATCACCTCGCTCAGCAACGACATCAAACGCACGCTCGAGCCGCGGGCGGCGTCGCCGCAGGCGCGCTTGCGGGTCGTTCAGCAATTGGCGCAGGCGGGAATTCCGGTGGGAGTGCTGGTCGCGCCCGTCATCCCCGCCATCACGGACCATGAAATGGAGGACATCCTGGCCGCCGCCGCGCAGGCGGGCGCCGACAGCGCCGGCTACGTGCTGCTGCGCCTGCCGCACGAGGTGAAAATTTTGTTCCGCGAGTGGCTGGCGGAACACTATCCGGATCGCGCCAAGCACGTGATGTCCCTGATCAACCAGACGCGCGGCGGCAAGGACTACGACGCCGAATTCGGCCAGCGCATGAGCGGCACCGGTCCTTACGCCGAGTTGCTGCGCACGCGATTCGAGCTGGCGCGGCGCAAGTGCGGCTTCGATCGCGCGAGCGAGCGGCACGATCTGACCACCGCCTTGTTCCGTCCGCCGGCTCCCGATGGCGGGCAGCTGACGCTCGGCTTCTAAGGCAATGGCCAATATCGGCACCGAACGGGTCTTGACCGTGCACCACTGGAACCAGACGGTGTTCAGCTTCACGACCACGCGCGATCAAAGCCTGCGCTTCGAGAATGGGCACTTCATCATGCTGGGGCTGCACATCGACGGCAAGCCGCTGATGCGCGCCTACAGCATCGCGAGCGCCAATCACGAGGAGTTTCTCGAATTCCTGAGCATCAAGGTCGCCGACGGTCCGTTGACGTCGCGCCTGCAAAACATCAAGCCGGGCGACGAGGTGCTCGTCAGCCGCAAGCCGACGGGCACGTTGATATTGCATGATTTGAAGCCCGGCAAGCGCCTGTACCTGTTGAGTTCGGGCACCGGACTCGCGCCGTTCATGAGCCTGATCAAGGATCCGGCGGTGTACGAGCGCTTCGAGAAAATCATCCTGGTGCACGGGGTGCGCTACCGCAGCGAACTCGCCTACCGGGACTACATCGAATGGGAATTGACGCATCATGAATATCTCGGCGAACAAGTCAGAAACCAGCTGGTGTATTTTCCGAGCGTCACCCGCGAGCGCTTTCGCTACCAGGGGCGCGTCACCGAGCTGATCGAAACGGGCAAGCTGTTTCAGGACACCGGAATGCCGCCGCTCGATCCCGCCCACGACCGGATCATGATTTGCGGCAGCCCGGCGATGCTGGCGGATCTGTCCGCGCTGCTCAATGCGCGCGGTTTCCACATTTCTCCGCATGTGGGCGAACCCGGCGACTATGTCATCGAGCGCTCGTTCGTGGCCCGCTAGGGGCTGAGGCGTGTCCGCTGACGCCGCGGCGAGCGAACTCGAATCTCAATAGCCGCGTCCGCGGCTCCACGCCGTCCGCCGCAGCAAACTTCCATTTTCTGGCGGCTTCCGTAGCCAAACGAGCGAAAAATTCGCTCGAGCCATGACGCTCCAAGACCGCGGAGACCACGTTGCCCGAAGGGTCGACAGTCACCCGAACCACGACCTTGATACGGCCGCGGATGGTATTGAGTGCGCCGCGTGAAACGTCAGGTAGTTCCTCATGCAGCACGGATGATGAATCGCTCGCCAACGGCCGCGCGGCTGCCGGTTCGGGCGCCGCAGAGGAGGCAGCCACCGTCTCCGCAGGCGCGGGGCCGGACGTCTCAGGCGCCGCGTGGTTGCCGCGCAAGCCGGCCCACACCGCGACAAAGACCGCGAGCAGGACGGCGGCGGCGGCGGCTGCGAACCAGCGCCGCCGCGGTACTGCGCGTAGCGGAGCAGTGGGAACCGGCGCCTGTCGCACCGGCGTTGGGGGCGTGGGCACTGGTGGCGCCGGCGGCGCTTGCGGCACCGGCGTTGGGGGCGCGGGCGCCAGTGGCACGGCAACTTGCGGCGCCGGGTCAAGGCGCGCTTGCAAATCGGCGACCGTCGGGCGGTGGGTGGGGTTGCGGTCCAAGCATTGCCGCACGAGATCCGCGAACATCGGCGGAATGGTCACGGGCAGCAGGGCCGCATCGAGTTCACCATCATCCGTCCACGCAGCAGGACGCTGCGTGAGCGCTTCGACAAGGGTGCTGCCGAGACTCCAGATGTCTTCGGCGCTGGAATCAGATCCTGCGCCGGCGGGGCGGATCGTGTCGCTCGCCAGTTTCGGCTGGTCATCGACGACGAGTATATTCGTCGGCTTGAGCTGTCCCTGCACCAGCTGCCTGCCGTGCAGGTAAGCCAAGGCGGCCAGGACGGGACGCAGCATTTCCCGTACTTCGTCGGGTGTCAGGGCGCGGTGGGGAAGAATTTGCGAGAGAGTCTGTTCAGCGTGTTCCATCACGACGAAGAGAAAAGGCCGCTCTCCGAGCTCGCAACGGCCGGCCCCGAGCAGCCGGATCAGGTGAGGATGGGAGAGGGCGGCAGCCGTCGACCAGCGCGCGAGCTGTGCCTCCCACCCGGCCGGAACCGCAGGGACCAGCTTGAGCGCGGCATTCGGCAGGTTTTGCGCCTGGGATTCCGTCAGGAATACCCCGCTGTGGTCCGAGCCTCCCAAAAAGCGGCGCAACGGCCACACTCCGTTGATGACCTGGCCTTCCCACTTCTCCCAGACTTCGCTCACCACACCATGATAGACCGGTCAAATCGCAATGAAAGGTGTTGGCCGTTGGCGACGGATTTACCGTGAGAGAACGTTAGTGCGCTGCCTGAAGGATGCGGCTGTATCCCATGCGGCGCGCATCGTGGGATGCTACGATTCTCGGTGCGGCAAGCGGCGCAGCTTGGCCGATTTACGCCTCATCGAGAAGGTTTTGACGGAAGATGCCCGATAGACAAAATAAATTGATATCGCGAAAGCTATCGGTCGCCCCTATGATGGACTGGACCGACTGCCACTGCCGGTACGTGCACCGTCTGTTCGCGCCGCACGCCCTGCTGTACACCGAGATGATCGTGTCGACCGCCCTGCTGCGCGGCGACGCACGGCGCCTGCTGGAGCACCACCCGGCCGAGCACCCGGTCGCCCTGCAGTTGGGCGGCTGCGATCCCAAAGAGCTCGCCGCTGCCGCGCGCATCGGCGCCTCGGCGGGCTTCGCCGAGATCAACCTCAACGTGGGCTGCCCCAGCGACCGGGTCAAGAACGGCTCGTTCGGCGCCTGCCTCATGCTGAAGCCGAAGCTGGTCGCCGACTGCGTCCGGGCGCTCAAGGACGCGACGCCGTTGCCGGTCACCGTCAAATGCCGCATCGGCATCGATGACCGCGACGATTACGAGTTCTTCGCCGCCTTCGTCGACGCCGTCGCCGGCGTCGGAATAAATGCGCTCATCGTGCACGCGCGCGCCGCCCTCTTGAGCGGCCTGTCGCCCAAGGAAAATCGCGAGATTCCGCCGCTGAAGTACGACTACGTGCACCGGCTCAAGCTCGAGCGGCCGGAACTGACGGTGGTATTGAACGGCGGCTTGGCCCGGGTGGCGGACGTCCGCGGCCATGTGGCGGCGGGGCTCGACGGCGTCATGCTCGGCCGCGCGATCTACCATCGTCCGGCCTTGCTCGCCGAGCTGGAGCAGGCCCTGATCGATCCGCTATGGCAGGTGCCGGATCCCCGGGAGATCATCGAGCGTGTCGTTGGCTACGCCAAGATCTGCGCGCGGCGCGGGATACGGCTGCACTCGATCACGCGGCACATGCACGGTTTGATGGCCGGACGCGAGGGCGCGCGCGCCTGGCGGCGCTTCCTGTCGGAGGTCGCGGCACGCCCGGAGGCCGTGCCCGAAACGCTGTATTCGGCGCTTCCCATACTCGATCCGGGGATTGCCGCGTAATGGACTGAAGGCGACGCCGCCGCCGTAATAAGTATAATGGCCTTGGAATGGGCAAAGAAATAGAAGTAGCCATCGTCTTCGCCGATGTGGTCGGCAGCACCAAACTGTACGAACTGCTGGGGGATGCGCGCGCCCGCGACATGGTCGGCATCTGCATCGAAGTCATGCGGGCGGCAACCGAGCAGAATCACGGGACGGTGATCAAGACCATGGGGGACGAGGTCATGGCGACCTTCCCGACCGCGGACGACGCGCTCAACGCCGCCGCCCAGATGCAGAAGCAAATCGTCCTGCATCCCCAGCTCAAGGTCGACGAACAGACCGTCGCCATCCGCATCGGCTGCAACTTCGGCGCGGTGGTGCTGGAAAACCGCGATATCTTCGGCTCCGCCGTGCACACGGCGAACCGCATGACGAGCCAGGCCAAAGCCGGCCAGATCATCACCACCGCGACCATGGTGGAACGCCTGTCGAGCGACTGGCGCGCCTCGGTGCGCCAAATCGACATCGCCACCCTGAAGGGGCGCAGCAGCGAAGTGGCGTTATTCGAGGTGCTGTGGCAGACCGAGGACATCACCAGCATGGTGCCCTCGATCGCGATCAGCTCGCGCGAGCGCGAACGGGCGAACAAAACCCAGAAGCTGCGCTTGCGCTACCAGGGACAGGAAGTTCTGGTGGACGACGGCCGCGCCAATATCACCATCGGCCGCGCCGAGGAAAATGATCTGGTCGTGAAAGGCAATCTGATTTCGCGCCTGCATGCGCGCGTCGAGGTCAACCGCAATAAGTTCATGTTGATCGACCAGAGCACCAACGGCACTTTCGTGGTCGGCAAGGACGGCGAGGAGGCCTTCGTGCGCCGCGATTCCATGCAGCTTCGCGGCGAAGGGCTGATCGGTCTCGGCAAGGCGCCGGACAGCAATTCCTCGCAGGTGATTCGCTACGCCTGCGAGGAGTGAACCCGCTCGATTGCGCGCTTGAGTTCCGCCTTCAGCGACTGCGGCACCCGGGCGCCGAATTCGCCCAAATACCGCTCGATGCCGGCGAACTCCTCCTCCCACAGCTTCGGATCCACGGCCAGCAATTCTTCGAGCGCGCCCGGCGCAATGTCGAGGCCCTGAAGATCCAAATCGGCGGGGTTCGGCAAATGACCGATCGCGGTGTCGTGCGCCCGGGCGCTGCCCTTGCACCGATCGATGACCCAACGCAACACCCGCAGGTTCTCGCCGTAGCCCGGCCACAGAAACTTGCCGGCCTGGCTCTGGCGGAACCAATTGACGTGGAAAATCTGCGGCGGCGATTTGAGCTTCGCGCCGACATCGATCCAATGCGACCAATAATCCCCGAAGTTGTAGCCGGCGAAAGGCTTCATCGCCATGGGGTCGCGGCGCACGACGCCCACCGCGTCCGTGGCCGCGGCGGTCGTCTCCGAAGCGACTCCCGCGCCCACCAGCACGCCATGCAGCCAGTTTCGGGCTTGATACACGAGCGGCGCCAGCGTGCGGCGCCGGCCGCCGAACACGATGGCGGAAATCGGCACGCCGCCCGGAGCGTCCGCCATCTTCGAATAACTGGGATTCTGTCTGGCCGCCACCGTGAACCGGGAATTCGGATGCGCCGCCGGTCCGTTCGCCGGATCGAAGGGCCGTCCCTGCCAGTCGATGACCGGCTTGCCCTCCGTCAGGCCTTCCCACCAGGGCTGATTGTCGGCGGTGAGCCCGACATTGGTGAATAGGGTGTCGTGGCGAATCATGTCGTAGGCATTGTGGTTGGTTTTGGCGTTGGTGCCGGGCACGACGCCGAAGTACCCGGACTCCGGGTTGATGGCGTACAGCCGGCCGTCCTTGCCGGGATGCAGCCACGCGATATCATCGCCGACGGTCCAGATCTTCCAGCCCTGGTAGCTCGAGGGCGGGATCAACATGGACAGATTGGTCTTGCCGCAGGCGGAGGGGAAGGCGCAGGCCAGATAATGAATCTCCCCCTGCGGATTCTCGATGCCCACAATGAGCATGTGCTCCGCCAGCCACCCTTCGGTGCGCGCCTGCCAGCTGGCGATGCGCAGGGCATGACACTTCTTACCGAGCAAAGCATTGCCGCCATAGCCCGATCCGAAGCTCTTGATGGAAAGCTCTTCGGGAAAGTGCATGATGAAGCGGCGCTTGGGATCAAGATCGCCGGTCGAATGCAGGCCGCTGACGAACTTGCCGTCGCGCGTGATGCGTTCGAGCGCCGCGATCCCGGTGCGCGTCATGAGGTGCATGTTGAGCACGACGTAGGCGCTGTCGGTGATTTCGACGCCGCAGCGGGAGAACGGCGAGTCGATGGGGCCCATGCAGTAAGGCACGACGTACAAGGTGCGTCCCTTCATGCAGCCGGCAAACAGTGCATCCATCTGGGCGTGGGCTTGCGCGGGAGCAATCCAATTGTTGTTCGGGCCCGCATCCTCTGTATTCTTGGTGCACACGAACGTGAGATGTTCCACCCGCGCCACATCGGAAGGGTGCGAGCGCGACAACACACAGCCGGGAAAACTCTGCGGGTTGAGCGGCAGCAGCTCTTTGGCGGCGATCAACTCCCGCTGCAGCGCGTGAAACTCCGCGTCGCTGCCGTCGCACCAATGGACTTGGGTGGGTTGGGTGAGTTTTGCGGTCTCATCGACCCAGGCCGACACGTCGCGATTCATCGAGGCTAGTGAAGTGACGAGCTGGGGAGCGGTGGCCATGGCGATCCTTCAGAGCAGTCGTTATTAGATTGGGAAGGATGACAGATGCGCGAGGCAGCCGCCAAGTGGCCTTCGGGACCCGAATTTGCGACAGCGCTGTCCTCCGTGGCGAGCCCCGGACGTGGAATTCGATCTCGATATAAGTATTTGATTATCAATAGTTTATACTGAGCGCGACACCATGCACATGAGTACACCCAAGAGCGGCCTGCGCGGCGCGTTATTAGCCCTGTTGATCGCAGCCATCGCGAATGCCGAGGAGGCGGTCGAACCGCTCTCGATCAAAGCCATCGCCGAGATCGAGTCCAAGAGCATCGTGGGCGGACGCGAGGTCGTCAAACTCGTTCCCGCCGATCGAGTGGCGCCGGGCGATCGGGTGATTTACACCCTCGAAGTACACAACACCGGTGCGACCGCGCTGGAGGCGCCCACCGTCACCCATCCGGTTCCCGAGCACATGCGCTATGTTGCCGATACCGCGGTGGGACCCGGTGCCGAGGTCACCTACTCGGTCGACGGCGGCTTGAGCTTCGATCGAGCCGAGAATCTCCAAGTGCGAGGAGCGGACGGGCGGATGCGGCCCGCTGTCGCCGAGGATTACACCGACATCCGCTGGCAATTGAAGAACAGCTTGAAAGCCAATTCGACCGCGTTCGTGCGTTTTCGCGCGCTGGTCAAATAGCCATGAACACCGACTACGACGACGTCTTCAATCTCGACGGGCCGCTGGCGCGAGCCCTGCCGGGCTATGCCTGCCGTCCCGAGCAGGCGGCCATGGCCAAGGCGGTGGGCCTGGCGCTCAAGCGTCTCGAACCCTTGATCGTCGAAGCCGGCACGGGCACGGGCAAGACCTTCGCCTACCTGGTTCCCGCGCTGCTGTCGGGACACAGTGTGATCATCTCCACCGGCACGCGCACGCTGCAGGATCAACTGTTTCGCCGCGATGTTCCGCTCCTGGCCAAGGCTCTGGGGATGCCGGTGAAGATCGCCTTGCTCAAGGGACGCAGCAACTATCTGTGCCGTCATCGGCTGGAGCTTGCGACTCAGCAGGGCTCCCTGCTGGGCGGCGAGCGCGGCGCGGCGCGCACTCTGGCGCGGATTTCGCGCTGGGCGGCGACCACCAAAGCCGGCGATCTGTCCGAGCTGACGGATTTGCCCGAACAGTCGCCGCTGTGGCCGCAGATCACGTCGACTCGTGAAAACTGCCTTGGCCAGGAGTGCCCACAGTTCGCTCGCTGCCATGTCATCGAGGCGCGGCGCAACGCCCAAGCGGCCGACATAGTCGTCGTGAACCACCATTTACTGCTTGCGGATCTCGCGCTCAAGGACGAGGGCTTCGGCGATCTTTTGCCCGGTGCGGAAGCCGTCATCCTCGATGAAGCGCATCAAGTTCCGGATATCGCGGCCCAGTTCTTCGGCCAGCACTGGTCGGTACGCCAGGTCCAGCTTCTGCTGCGCGATATTCCGGCCGAGTTGCTGGCCGCCGGCGTCCGCGCGCCGGCCATCGCCGCGGCCGTCGCCGCCATCGATGATCGGCTCGAGGAACTGCGCACGGCGCTCAACGGCGGGCAGGGCCGCTACGAATGGGCGAGCCTGCCCGATTCCTTCCTGGATGTATTGCCGGAGCTCGAGACGGCCATCAGCGACGTCGCCACGCAGCTCGAAGGGTTGGGGGCGGGCGCGGGCACCGCGAATTGCGCGCGGCGTGCCGGCAGCCTCGCCAACTCTCTCGCGGCGTTGCGCGAGCTCTCGGACGATGCGGGGCTGCGCTGGGTGGACGCCAACCCGAGCGGCCTGGTGTTGCAATACACGCCGTTCGAGATCGCCGAGCGGCTGCGGGAATACGTCGAGTCGCGGCCCTGTGCCTGGGTGTTCACCTCCGCGACCTTGGCCATCGGCGAGGACTTCTCGCATTTTGCCGGGCGGGTGGGCTTGCCCGGCGCGCGCACGCTGCGCATCGACAGCCCGTTCGACTACCGCGTTCAGGCGCGCATCTTTTTGCCGCCGCACATGCCGCAGCCGCAGGATCCGGCCTACGCCGGCAAATTCATCGAGGCCTGCGCGCCCTTGCTCGAGGCCAGCGGCGGGCGCGCCTTTCTGCTCTACACCAGTTATCGCGGCTTGGCGGAAGGCGTCCGCGCCTTGCAGGCACGCTTCCCCAATCCGCCGTTTCCGGTGCTGGTGCAGGGCGAGGCGCCGCGCGAGGCGCTGCTGAATCGATTTCGCGAACTGGGCAATGCCGTGCTGCTGGCCACGGGCAGCTTCTGGGAGGGAGTGGACGTGAAGGGCGAAGCGCTCTCCATCGTCGCCATCGACAAGCTGCCCTTCGCCTCGCCGGACGATCCGCTGCTCAAGGCGCGCCTGGAAGGCATCCGCCGGCGCGGCGGCAACCCGTTTTTCGAGTATCAATTGCCGCAGGCGGTGCTGGCGTTGAAGCAGGGGGTGGGGCGCTTGATTCGAGACTTCGATGATTTCGGCGTGATCGTCATCGGCGACCCGCGGCTCAAGACCAAGGCCTATGGGCGCGTGTTTTTGGAGGCACTGCCGTCGAGTCCCGTCATTGCCGAGAGCGCCGTCGGCGCCCTGTTTCTCGCCGAGCGTCTGGCCAAGCCGCGCGCCCCGATGCCGCTGGCATCGCAGGCTACTTGATGCGAGTGCTGGCGCTCGATGCAGCGACCGCGGCGTGCTCCGTGGCGCTGCTCTGTGGCGAGCAGTCGATCGGCCGCTATACGGAAGGCGGACAGCCTCACGCGCAGCAGATTCTCGGGATGGTCGAAGCGGTGCTGGCCGAAGCCCAGGTGGCGCTGTCCATGCTCGACTGTATAGCCGCCAGCATCGGTCCCGGCGCGTTCACCGGGGTCCGGATCAGCGTCGCGGTGGCGCAGGGTCTCGCCTTCGGCGCCGATCTTCCGGTCATACCCGTCACGACGCTGGAAGCTCTGGCGTTCCCGCTCATCCGCAGCGGCGGACCCGAAGTTCTCGCCTGTCTCGACGCGCGCATGGCAGAGGTGTACTGGGGATGCTTTGCATGGGACGCTCGCGGCGGCCTGCTCGCGACCGGCGCCGCGCGCGTCGGGCCGCCCGGCAGCGTGCTGCTGCCCCCAGCCGGCGCGCGCGGCGTCGGCCGCGGCTTTGCGGCCTATGCGCAGCTCGCCGCGCTGCCGGGATTGCAGCTGGATCCCAAGGACCGTGAGGCGCTGCCGAATGCGCGCGACTTCGCTGCATTGGGCGCGCGGCGTTTCGCGCAAGGCGAGAGGCTCGACCCGGCCGACTTACAGCCGCTGTATTTACGCGATAAAGTCGCCTTGACCGAAGCTGAGCGCGCTCGAGCGGCGGGCACCGTCAAATAGCGATGTCATGGAACTGTCACGGCCAAACGTTGTAATAGCGCGCCAACGGAATCAAGGGACTAGAAGTAAATGACCGCCAAGCGAATCCTGATTGTCGAGGACGAAAAAGCGATTCGCGATATGGTCGCCTTCGGCTTGCGCCGGGCGGGCTACGAAGTTCGGGAGGCGGAGGACTGCCGCGAGGCGCGTGCGCGCATCGTCGACGTGCGGCCCGACCTGATGCTGGTCGATTGGATGCTCCCGGACATGAGCGGGCTCGAACTCACTCGATCGCTGAAGCGCGCCAAGGACACCGAAGAGATCCCGGTCATCATGCTGACCGCCCGGGCCGAGGAGCAGGACAAGGTGGGCGGCCTCGAGGGTGGGGCGGATGACTACATTACCAAACCCTTCTCGCCGCGCGAGTTGCTGGCGCGCATTCAAGCCGTGCTGCGGCGCGCCGCTCCGGCGGGCGCGGCCGACATCGTGGAAGCCGATGGTCTGATTCTCGACGACTCGAGCCACCGGGTCAGCGCCGGCGAGCGGGAAATCCCCCTGGGCCCCACGGAGTATCGCCTGCTGCATTTTTTCATGACTCACCCGGAGCGGGTGTTCTCGCGCGGCCAGTTGCTCGATCGCGTCTGGGGCGGCAATACCTACGTGGAAGAGCGCACCGTGGATGTGCACATCCGCCGGCTGCGCAAGGCGCTCGAGCCCTTCTTGTTGGAGAGATTGGTACAAACGGTGCGCGGCGCCGGGTACCGGTTCTCCACACGGGACGCTTGAGGAGGGCGAGGCCACGAGATAGGCTCCCTCAATGGCTGCGATGTGGACTTTCGCGCTCGTGCGGCTCGCGAGCATTCTCTTGCTGGGCCTCTGTCTGGGCCTGCTGATAGGACCGATTTCGCCCTGGATTCTGGCGGCGGCCTGCTTGTACCTGGGTTGGCAGCTCCTCAATCTCTACCGGCTGGACCGCTGGCTGCGCATGCGCTCGCAGATGGATCCCCCCGATCTCGGCGGGATCTGGGGCGATATCGTGGCCCAGGTCGTGCGGCTGCATCGGCGCAAACAATTTCACAAGCAGCGTCTGGTGCAGCTGTTTCGCGAGCTGCGCCGTTCCACCGCGGCGTTGCCCGACGGCGTCATCATCTTGAGCACTCAGCGTGAAATCGTCTGGTTCAACCGTCAGGCGGCGCGCCTGCTGGGGCTGAAGCGGCCGATCGATGTCGGCCTGCGGATCGACAATCTGATCCGCTCGCCGGAGTTCGTGCTCTATCTGCACGGCGATGATTTTGCGATGCCGCTGGTGATACGGCCTCCGGTGCAGCTGGACCTTTACCTGGCGCTGCAGGTGGTGCCCTACGGCGGCGGCCAGTCCCTGCTGCTGGTGCGCGACGTGACGCGGCAAATGCGCCTGGAGTCCATGCGCAAGGACTTCGTCGCCAATGCCTCGCACGAACTGCGGACGCCCTTGACCGTGATTTCCGGATACCTCGACACCCTGGCCGACGACTCTTCCATCGACCCCGCCTGGTTCGGACCCATCAAGGATATGCGCGCCCAGGCACAGCGCATGAATGCCATCATCGCCGATTTGCTGGAACTGTCGCGCCTGGAGTCGACGGACGGCGAAGCGCCCCGCGATGCCGTCGATGTGCCCAGCATGTTGGAGCGATTGCACCGCGATGCGCTCGTCAGCGCCGAACGGCCGCGCCAGGTACAGCTGGATTTGGAGTCGACGGAAGGCTTGTTCGGCGCCGGGCACGAGCTCGAATCCGCTTTCACCAATTTGCTGGTGAATGGCATGAAGTACACGCCGGCCGAAGGCACGGTGCGCATGCGCTGGTGGACCGACGCCGACGGAGCGTATTTTTCCGTGATCGACAGCGGCATCGGGATCCCGGCGGAACACATCCCGCGTTTGACCGAGCGCTTCTATCGCGTGGATGCGGGACGCTCCCGCGGGCAGGGCGGTTCAGGTTTGGGACTGGCGATCGTCAAGCATGCCTTGCAGCGCCACGGCGGCTGGCTGGACGTGCACAGCGTCGAAGGCCAGGGCAGCACCTTCACCTGTCACTTCCCGTCGCAGCGGATCTGGAAGGAGGCGGTGCGGGCGGCGGTGGGCGCGTGACGTCACAAATATGGTGCGCCGTGTTGACGCGGGGTGTAATAGGATGTAAACGAACTCGCGCCAGCTTGCGAAGGTAAATTTTTATGGAAACCGCCGATCTCACCCACCACATTTCGCGCCGCTTCAACGAAGACCTGGAAAAAGTCCGCAATCAAGTGCTGCAGATGGGCGGTTTCGTGGAACAGCAGCTGCACAAAGCCATTACCGCCTTGATCGAGGGCGACAGCCGACTGGGCGAATCCGTTGCCACGGACGATTACAAGGTCAACGGCATGGAAGTGTCCATCGACGAGGAGTGCAGCCGCATATTGGCGATCCGCTCGCCGGCCGCCGGGGATTTGCGGGTGATCGTCGCCATCATCAAGACCATCACCGACCTCGAGCGCATCGGCGATGAGGGTGAAAAAATCGGCTACATCGCCTCGCGGCTCGCGACCATGGAGCGGCCGGCGGACAAGTACCGCGAAGTCAAGCACTTGGGCAGACAGGTCGCGCAGATGGTGCACGACGCACTGGATGCCTTCGCGCGCATGGATTCTCAGGCGGCGGTCAAGACCGCGCAGCAAGACAAGATGGTGGATGAGGAATATGAGTCGATTCACCGTCAATGCATCACCTTCATGATGGAGGACCCGCGCACCATTCGGCGGGCGCTCGAGATCATGTGGATCGTGCGCGCGCTGGAGCGCATCGGCGATCACGCCAAGAACATCTGCGAATACGTCATCTACATGGTTCACGGCAAGGACATTCGCCACACCTCGCTCGAGGACGTCGCCCGGCAAATCGAAGCCGCGCACGCTCTCGCGCGCCGCTGATGACCTCCCGCCAGGGGAACCTTCTGGGGTTTGCGGCAGCGCTGGGCCTGCTGGCCTATGCCTATTACGCGCAATTCGTGCTGCGTTTGGAGCCCTGTCCGCTGTGCATTTTTCAGCGCGTCGGCGTTTTTGCGCTGGGGGTCATTTTCCTGATCGCGGCGGCGCACGACCCGGTGAGCTGGGGCAGGCGCGTGTACGCGTCGCTGCTCGGCTTGGCGGCGCTCTGCACCATCGGCGTCGCGCTTCGGCACCTCTATATACAGAGCCTGCCCGAGGGCAGCGTGCCGTCCTGCGGCGCGTCGCTCGATTTCATGCTCAAGGTATTTTCCTTGAGCGAGGTGCTGGTCAAAGTGCTCACCGGCTCCGGCGAATGCGCGAAGGTGACTTGGACCTTCCTGGGGCTTGCGATGCCGGGATGGGTCCTCATCGCGGCGCTGGCGCTGGGCATATTCGGGCTGTGGATCAATCTGAGGCGCCAGCCCCCGGTATTGCGCTTCTGATGCCGAACGTCCCGGCGAAGTCCGACACCCTGCGGTTGACGGAAGAGTTGATCGCGCGTGCCTCGGTCAGTCCCACCGATGGCGGCTGCCAGGCGTTGATGATCGAACGGCTCGGTGCCATCGGGTTCGGGGTTGAGAGCCTGCGCTTCGGTCCGGTCGACAACTTTTGGGCCAAGCGCGGCCGCGGCGCACCGGTGTTTTGCTTCGCCGGACACACCGATGTGGTGCCGTCGGGGCCGCTCGACGAGTGGCACAGCGATCCCTTCCTGCCGGTGATCAAGGACGGCCTCTTGTATGGGCGCGGCGCCGCCGACATGAAAAGCGGCCTTGCCGCCATGGTGACGTCCTGCGAAGAATTCGTCGCGCGCTATCCGGCGCATCGCGGCACCATCGCCTTCCTGATCACCAGCGATGAGGAAGGACCGTCGGTCGACGGGACGCGCCGCGTGGTCGAGGTGTTGCGTGAACGCAAGGAGAGCATCGATTGGTGTCTGGTCGGCGAGCCGTCGAGCGAGAGCCTCCTCGGCGATACCATCAAAATCGGCCGCCGCGGCTCCTTGAGCGGTCGTCTGACCGTACACGGGATCCAGGGACACATCGCCTATCCGCAATTCGCCGACAACCCGGTGCATGCCGTGGCGCCCGCACTGGCCGAACTCGCGGCGCGCACCTGGGATCATGGCAACGAGCATTTTCAGCCCACCACTTTCCAGGTGTCGAACATTTCCGCCGGCACGGGCGCGCCCAATGTCATCCCAGGGGAATTGAAGGCGCGCTTCAATCTGCGTTTCTCCACGGAACAGACCATCGACGGGCTCAAGATCGTGGTGGAGGAAATATTGCGGCGCCATCGCGTCAAGTATTCGCTGGAATGGTTCATTTCCGGACACCCGTTCCTGACCATTCCCGGCGAATTATCGCAGGCCGCGACCCGCGCCGTGCAGGAGCAATTGCGGATCACGCCGAAACTGTCGACCGGCGGCGGCACCTCGGACGGGCGCTTCATCGCCCCCATGGGCGCCCAGGTGATCGAGCTCGGCGTGCTCAACGCGACCATTCACAAGGTAAACGAGTGCGTGCGCGTCGCGGACATCGATCAGCTGCAGCGCATTTATTTACGCACTTTGGAGCTGCTGCTGGCGTCCTGACCTAAGCCGGGCCCGGCAGCGCGTCTGCGTCGATTGCACCGCACAATTCCCGTCGATCAAGTAAGTATCCGCGCGGCCGACTCTTGAGGGTGGACTCGGTGTTTATCGCAGGTAGTCGCTCGTTCTCATGACCAAAGCCGCAATGCCGGAAGAAGATGACCGCGGCTACGCCAATGCCACCGGCCGATTCGTCGCCCTGACGGATCGCGTTGCGCCGGGCATCACGCGTGAGCACGAATACGGGCGGATGCTCAAGACCTTGGTGAGCAACGTACCCGGCATGGTGTACCGCTGCCGCAACGATGCCGACTGGACCATGGAGTTCGTCAGCGACGGTTTCGAACGATTGACCGGCCACCGCGTCAGCGACATCTTGCACAATCATCGCATTCGCTTCGAGGATCTCATCCATCCCGACGATCGCGGCCTCATGCGGGATGCGATGGCCAAGGTTGAAGGCGAAGGCGAGCCCTTCGATGTCGAATACCGCATCATTCACGCCGACTCCACCTTGCGCTGGGTATGGGAGCGCGGCATAGGCGTATATGCCGGTGCGGCGCAGCCGATTGCCTACGAGGGATTGATTCAGGACATCACCGCACGCAAGCTGGCCGAGCAGGCCGTCGCCGAAGCGGAGCGGCGCTACCGCGGAATCTTCGACAACGCCATCGAGGGAATTTTTCGCACGTCGCTCGACGGGCATTTCATCGAGGCAAATCCCGCTCTGGCCGAGATCTGCGGGTACGCTTCCGTCGACGAGCTGGTCAGATCCTGCCGCGACATCGGCGCCCAGCTCTATGTGGATCCCGAGCGGCGCGCAAAATTCATGCACTTGGTGAGTGTTCGCGGCTCGGTGTCCGGCTTCGAATCACAGATCCATCGAAAGGGCGGCGATGTGATTTGGGTGTCCGAAAATGCGCGCGCGGTCGTCGACGATGAAGGCAGGGTCCACGCCTACGAAGGCATGCTGACGGACATTACCGAACGCAAGCTTTATCAGGCGCGCATCGAACAGCAGGCAAGCTACGATACCTTGACGGGGCTGGCAAACCGCTCGCTTCTGCAGGATCGATTGCAGCAGTCGATGCTCGCCTGCGCGACGTACGGAAGCCGCCTGGCCGTCGCGTTCATCGATCTGGACCGGTTCAAATTCATCAACGACAGCCTCGGGCACCATATCGGCGACGAACTCCTGAAGTGCATGGCCAATCGTCTGACTTCCTGCGTGCGGGGAATCGACACCGTCGCACGGCTGGGGGGCGACGAATTCGTCCTTCTCATCAACGACCAGGCAGGCAGCCCCGATTCCCTGCGTAAAATGATGGAACGGATCCTCGCGGTGGTCGCGGAGCCCTGGCTCATCGAGCAGGGCGAATTCAACGTGACCGCGAGCGTGGGTGTGGCGCGCTATCCGGACGACGGCATGGACGCGCAGACGCTTTTGAAGCATGCGGATACCGCCATGTACCGCGCCAAGGATCGGGGCCGAAACGCCGTTCAGTTCTTCACCAACGATCTGAATGTGCAGATGATCGAAAATCTGGAGATGGAGAGCAAACTGCGGCGCGCCTTGGAACGCGGGCAGTTCTTGCTGCACTACCAGCCGCGCATCGATTTGCGCTCTGGAGCGTGCCTCGGAGCCGAAGCCCTGATCCGCTGGCAGGTTTCGCCGCAGGAAATCATTTCCCCGCATCGGTTCATTCCGCTGGCCGAAGAGACCGGTCTCATCGTGCCGATAGGACGCTGGGTGCTGGAGACGGCCTGCCGGCAGAACAAAGCTTGGGCTGACATGGGTTTCGAACCCATGGTCGTCTCGGTCAACGTGTCGGCACGCCAGTTTCGCCATGACGACTTCGTGCAGACGGTGGTCGCGGTCTTGAAGCAGAGCGGGCTCGAAGCCCGCTACCTCGAGATCGAACTCACCGAAAGCATGGTGATGCACGATGCCGAAAGGCTCGTCGCCATGCTCGATGAATTGAAGCGCATCGGCGTGCAAATTTCAGTCGATGACTTCGGCACCGGCTATTCGAGCTTGAGCTACTTGAAGCGCTTTCCCGTCGATCGGCTGAAGATCGACCGGTCGTTCGTCAGCGATCTGATGAACGACACCGACGATGCCACCATCGTGCGCACGATCATCGCCCTAGGACACAATCTGGGGCTTCAGGTCGTCGCCGAGGGCGTGGAAACCGCCGAGCAGAGCGACTTCCTGCGGCGCAACGGCTGCGACGAAGCACAGGGCTATTTCTTCGGACGTCCGGTGCCAAGCGAGGATTTCATCGCTGGAACGCTATCGGCGACAGCCGCAGCGAAACGCTGACCGTCGTTCCCCCGCCCGGCGCGCTGTCGATCCGCAGTTCGGCGCCGATGAGATCCGCCTGCTCGCGCAGCCCGACGATGCCGTAGTGCCCGGCGCGGCTCGCTGCAGAATCGAACCCAACGCCGTCGTCATTGATGCGCAATTCCAGCGCGGAGTCGTCCGCCGACCGCAGCTCCACGATCACGCGCGTGGCTTGTGCGTGCCGCTCCACGTTGCGCAGTGCCTCTTGCGCCATGCGCATGATCGTTTCCGCCCGTTCGTCGCCGAAACGCGCGGCCGCTTCATCGGCGGTGAATTCTCCGGATAGGCCCGTGCGATCGATGAAGCGCTCGAACGCGGTTGCGAGCGCGGGACCCAATCCCGTTTCGCGCACCGCGGTGACGCGCATCTGCGAGATCGCCGTGCGCGCCTCCTGCAGCCCCTCGTGAGCTATCTTCTCCGCGCGCGCGAGCTCGTCCGCCACGGCGGCAGGATCGCGAGTCTGCAGCCGGCGTAGGAACCGAATCTCGCTGAGCATGGCCATCATGGAATGCGCCAGCGTGTCGTGCAGGTCGCGGGCGATCTGCAATCGTTCTCGAACGATGGCGGCATAACGCGACTCTTCGGCCAGCCGCTCGACTTCCCGCGTCCGCACCGCCACCCGCCGCTCGAGCTCGCTGCGCTCGCCCTGCAGTGCGCCGAGAATCCTGGCAAACGCGCTGCCCAATTGGGCGACCTCATCGATCCCGCCGGGAACCTCGATCCTTCCGGCCTCGTCCCGGCCGACGGCGGCGACCGAGAGAGCCAGGCGCTTCAGCCGCCGGGTCAACTGCCGCGCCCCGAGAATTCCAAACAGGGCGGTCGCGCACCCGAGGCACATCGACACCCATAGGATTCGGAGCGCCAGCGCATCCGCGCGCTGGTACACCCGTTCGTTGGGCTCGCTCAGCAGTACCCGCCATCCCAGCGTAGTGATGTCGCTGCCGCCGCTGAGCAGCGACCGGGATACGAGGACGCGGCGTCCATCGGGAAGCCGCTCGAATTGCGGTGCATCCGGGTTTGAACCGCCGGGCAGCGGGATCCCGTTCCAGGGCTTGTGCCGCATCTCATCCGGTCCGACGAGAACGACTCCGTCGCGATCGAGCACATAGGCCGCCGTGGCGGCCTGCGGGTCGGATTCGTCCGTCAGGCGCTGCGGATGATGCGCGGCCCGCCGCCAACTGAGGCGCGCGGCAATGACGCCGCGGACGCGTCCGCCGTCCTCGCGCAGGGGAATCGCCACGTCGCCGAGCACCGTGGCATTGGCCGCCGGCGGTTGCGTGCGGCGCGTCTCTCCGATGACCCCCAGCCACGGCGCCTGCGACCCGGATGCGAACCAGGGGCTGGTATTGACGTCATCCCCCGGGCGCAACGCGCCATTTGAGCGGATCACGACGCCGCTGGAGTCGGCTATGGCAATCCAATCCAACTGCGGGTAGGCGGACACGAGTTCGTCGAAAACTGCGCTCAATCCGCCGGGACGATCCAAAGTATTGGCCGCGCGCGACAGGGATCCCGCGGCGCGGACGGCATCGAGACGCGCCGACAGTGCGTGACCCAATTCGGAACTGAGCTGATCGGTTTCAAGCGACAGCCGCCGGATGTGTTGCTGTAAGACGTTCTCCCGGGCAATGCTGCCGACCCAGACCGCGGCCGCGATGGAAAATGTCGCCGTCAACGCGATGATCAGCCACATTGCGGATGCGGCCAGGCTGCGTCGGGGGTCGATGTTCGCGAGCATCGTCATGCCTGCACGTTAACAGGTGACCAAAGTCACTTCCAAACGGTGCTTGAGGAGCCGCATCATTGGGTCATGGACAAAATCGATCATCCGGTGATCCGAATCGTCATTGCGGAAGATCAGGCCATCGTGCGTCGAGGCGCCGCGATCTTGCTTTCCATGGAATCGGACATGGAGGTGGTTGGCCAGGCACGCAACGGCATCGAAGCCGTCGAGCTTGCGCAACTGCTGCATCCGGATGTGATCCTGATGGACTTGCACATGCCCATCAAGGGAGGCGTCGCCGCCACCCGCGAGATCACGCACGCTCTTCCAAGCACGCAAATCCTGGTGTTGACGACGCTCAACGACGACGAGACGGTGTTCGAAGCGGTGCGCGCGGGCGCCCACGCGTACCTGCTGAAAGATGCGGATGAGAGCGAATTGCTCGAGACCATCCGTGCACTGAGGCGCGGCGAATCCCGCTTGACCCCGCAGATTGCCCGCAAAGTGATGGATCAATTCCGCCGTCTGGCGCCCCAGCCCGTGGAAGACGCTCCTCCGGCGCAGACGGGCGCGTTCGACGCAGAGGCGCTGAGCGACAAAGAGGAGAAGATTCTGCAGCACATCTCCGAGGGCATGACCAATCGCCAGATCGCCAATACCATGTTCCTTGCCGAAGGCACGGTCAAGAATTATGTCAGCCGCATCATGGAGAAGCTGCACGCCAACACCAGAATCGAACTTGCTCTCAGGTCGAAAAAAAAGTGACTTTAGTCACTATCGAAAAGTGACGTCAGCCGCCGGGGCCCTTGCATGTCCGTCGTCGAACTCGCGCTGAAGCGGCCGTACACGGTCGTCGCCATGTTGATTCTGATCACCCTGATGGGTGTCGGAGCGGCATTGCGCATGCCCATCGATATCTTCCCGGAAATCGACATCCCCGTCGTGGCCGTGGTCTGGACCTACAACGGCATGAGCGCGCAGGACATCCAGAACCGAATTCTCACCCTGCACCAACGGCAGCTCGCATCCCTCGTGGACGACATCTCGCGCATCGAGGCCGTCAGCTACGCAGGCGTCGGGGTGGAGAAGGTCTATCTGCACGAGGGCGCCGATGTGACCCGCGCGGTCTCGCAGCTCGCCAGCAGCGCGCTCGTGGTGCTCAAGTACATGCCGCCCAATATCACTCCGCCTCTGGTGTTGCGGTATGGCGCCACGGACGTGCCCATCATTCAGCTCAGCCTCGCCAGCAAGTCGCTGCCCGATACCAAGCTCAACGATTTGGGCCAGAACATCATCCGTCCGGCGCTTGCCGTGGTTCACGGCGCCGAGGTTCCCTACCCCTACGGCGGCAAGCCGCGCGTGATCATGGCCGATTTGGACTCGCAGGCGCTGCAGGCGCGCGGCCTGTCGCCCACGGACGTGAGCCAGGCGCTGCAGCATCAAAATGTCATTCTTCCGGCCGGCGACGTGAAGATCGGCGACAAGGACTACACGCTGGCGATGAACAACTCGCCGGATGTCATCGAGAGCATCAATGCGTTCCCCATCAAGCAGGTCGACGGACGCACCGTATTCATGCGCGACGTGGCGCACGTGCACGACGGATTCCAGGTGCAGACCAATTCGGTGTCGGTCAACGGTACGCCCGGCGCATTGATGACCATCCGCAAGACGGGCGGGGTGTCGACGCTCGCCGTCATCGACGGCGTGCGCGCGGCGCTGCAGGACATCGAGAAAGTGCTGCCGCGGGAGGTTTCCGTCAAGGCGCTGTTCGATCAGTCCGTGTTCGTGAAGGCGGCCCTGAACAGCGTGTTGCTGAGCGCCTGCATGGCGGCGGCGCTGACCGCGCTGGTCATCATTCTGTTTCTCGGCAATGTCAGGCTGTCCGTGATCATTCTCGCCGCGATCCCGCTATCCATCATCAGCGCCGTCCTGTTCATCAATCTCGCCGGGCAGACGCTGAATACCATGACCTTGGGCGGTTTTGCCCTGGCGATCGGCATTCTCGTCGACAACGGCACCGTCGTCATCGAAAACATCGAACGCCATGTCGCCATGCGGGAGCCGCTGCATCAGTCGATCGTCGTCGGCGCCAACGAGGTGGCCATACCCACATTTTTGTCCACGCTTTGCATTTGCATCGTCTTCGTACCCGTGTTCTTGCTGCAAGGCACGGCAAAGTATCTTTTCTCGCCGCTGTCGCTCTCTGTCATCGGTGCCCTGCTTGCGAGCCTGGCACTCTCATTCACCATGGTACCGGTGCTGTTCAATCATCTGATGCGGCGCGCCGTGCAGGAATTCGAGGCGGAACCCCCGCACGGGACGGGCCGGGAGCGCGCCGGCGCGAAGAATCCGCTGGTCAGATTTCAAGCGGGGTTCGAGCGGGGTTTCGAGAGATTTCGCGAAAGCTACCGCAACACGCTGTCATGGGCGCTGTCTCAGGCGCGTCCGACGGTGGCGGCATTCCTCGTGCTGATTCTGGTGTCGGCGCTCCTGTTTCCGTTCCTGGGCCGGGATTTCTTCCCGCACGTGGACGCGGGACAGATGCGCCTGCACGTCAGGGCGCCCGCCGGCACGCGGCTCGAAAGGACCCAGCAGTACTTTGCCGAGGTCGAAACGCAGATCCGCTTGCTGGTCGGCAGTGATCAAATCGACGTGATGCTCGACAACATCGGGTTGCCGTACAGCGGCATCAATATTGCGCTGAGCGATTCGGCCACTGTGGGTCCCATGGACGGCGAGATCTTGATTTCACTGAAGGAGAAGCATGCGCCCACCGCGAAGCTCATCGCCATGTTGCGCCATGAGCTGCCGGCGCGGTTTGCGGAACTTCAATTTTTCTTCCAACCCGCCGACATCGTCGATCAAGTGTTGAATTTCGGCCAGCCGGCGCCGATCGATGTGAGAATTTCCGGGCCGGACCAGAACGCGGCGTTCGCCCTGGCTGCGCAAATTGCGCGCGCCTTGACTCGAGTCGCGGGCGTCGTGGACTCGCACGTATTTCAAGTTCCCAATGCGCCGGCGCTGACCGTGGACATGGATCGCGCCCTGGCGACTCAGACGGGCGTCACGCAGCAGGAGGCCGCCAACAACGTGCTGGTGGCCACCAATTCGAGTGCGCAGACGGCGCCGAATTTCTGGGTCGATCCGCGCAACAGCGTGAGCTACCCGCTCGTGGTTCAAGTCCCGAGCTATCGCATCCGCTCGTCGCAGGATCTGCAGACCATGCCCGTGACCTCGGCGGCCGGGCTCGCGTCCCCCCAGTTGCTGTTGAATCTGGCCTCCTTTGGCCGCGAGGCGGTTCCCATGGTGACCTCGCAGTTGAACATTCGCCCCGTGTTCGACGTGCACGCGGATGTGCAGGGCCGGGACCTGTATGGCGCGGCGCAGGACATCGACAAGGTGTTGCAAGAGTACCGGCCGGATGCATCGAAGGCTTTGACCGTGACCTTGAGCGGCCAGGTGCAGACCATGCGCGAGAGCTATACGGGCCTGTTCACGGGCATCGCGCTCGCCATCATCCTGGTGTATCTGTTTCTGGTGATGAACTTCCAGAGCTGGATCGATCCGCTGATCGTGTTGATGGCGGTTCCGTTCGCCCTGGGCGGTGTCATGTGGATGCTGTTCCTGTCACAAACCCCGATGAGCGTGCCGGCGCTCATGGGCACGCTCATGTGCATTGGTTTGACCACGGCGAACAGCATTTTGGTGGTCAGTTTCGCCAATCAACGCATGGCGGCGGGCGACGACGCACGGCGCGCGGCCACCAGCGCGGGCTACACGCGATTGCGGCCGGTGCTCATGACCGCGGGCGCGATGATCGTCGGCATGGTTCCGATGGCTCTGGGAATAGGCGAGGGCGGCGAGCAGAACGCGCCCTTGGGAAGGGCGGTGATCGGCGGCCTGCTGTTTGCGACGTTTGCGACCCTGATCTTCGTGCCGACCATGTACACGCTGCTGCGCCGGCTGCCGGCCGCGGTCACCGCTTCGAACCTCCAAGGCAATGCCAATGCACTCGCATGATCCGCAAAATCCGCCGGCCCCGCTCAGCGAGAATCCATCGCATGGCCAGTATCCCGACGAGGTCTCGCGCGCGGAGAACGACGCGCAGGTATCCACGAATTTCGATCCCGAGACGGGTCGGCGCACGAAGCGGGGAGCGATCATCGCGGCGGCAATCTTGCTGGCCGGCTTTTTCGGCGTGACCGTGATCCGCTATTTTCACGCCCACGGCGTCGCGAAGGCCGGAGAGACGGCCTATTCGAGGCCGCCGCCCGTCGATGTGGTCATCGCACGTCCGGCGACCCTGGGACAGGACCTGGTGCTGCCGGGAGAGACCGCGGCGTGGTACGAAACGACCATTTACGCGCGCGTCAACGGCTACGTGGCCAAATGGCTGGTCGACATCGGCGATCACGTCAAGAAGGGCCAGCTGCTCGCGACCATCGAGACGCCGGAGCTGGACGCCGAGTTGCAGGCCGCTCGGGCGCAGCTCAAAGCCTCGGAGGCTCAGGTCGTGGCGCGGCAAGCCGAGGCCGAATTCAGCAAGACCACCAACGAGCGTTGGCGCGACTCGCCGAAGGGCGTCGTGTCCGACCAGGAGCGGGACGCCAAGAAGGCGGACTACGAAAGTTCCGAGGCGCATCTGTACGCTGCCGATGCACAGGTCAATTTGGACAAGTCCAAGGTCGATCAATACAGCGCAATGACCGAGTTCAAGCAGGTCAAGGCGCCCTTCGAGGGGACCATCACCGAACGCAAGATCGATATCGGCAATCTGGTGATGGCCGGCAGCGGATCGACGACGACCCCCCTGTATCGCATGGCGCAGACGGATCCGCTGCGCATTTTCGTGGACGTGCCGCAGAGCGCCGCGGGGGAATTGATGAACGCCGGGGTGCCGGCCGAGATACGTGCAGCCGGTGCGGTGGGCGGAGTCTTTTCGGGACAAATAGCCCGCGCCGCCCTGGCCATTAATGCTCAGGCCCGCACCATGCGGGTGGAAGTCGACATGCCCAATGCCAATCATGCGCTGGTGCCGGGCATGTACGTGAACGTCGCATTCGGACTGCCGCCGCGGGGATTGGTCGAGGTACCCGCCGCCGCGCTGATATTCCGCGCTTCCGGAACGCAGGTTGCGCAAGTCGACGCCGGCGGCAAGGTAAGCTTCAACGATGTCGTGATCGCCCGGGACAACGGCAGTGTGGTCGAGCTGGCCTCGGGCGTGCGGCCGGGCGATAAGCTCGTATTGAACATCAGCAGCCAGATTGCATCGGGTCAGACCGTCGCCGTCAACGATCCCGCGGCCGGCGATAAATCGCTGCGCGCGAAGCGCTGAAAGGACGATCCGTGAAGGCGCTACGCTTGATCATTGTCGGGCTGGCCGCGGCGGCGGCGGCCTGTGCCGCGGGTCCCAATTACCGCACGCCGCACTCCGATGCGCCTCCAAGCTTTGCATCCAAGGTCGGTGCCCATCCGGCAGATTCCGGCACCCGGCCCGCGGCGCCCGTGCCGGATTTGGCGAGCTGGTGGCGCGCTCTGAACGATGCGGAACTGGACTCGCTGGTGGATCGCGCCGTCAAGTCCAACCTCGACCTCGAAATCGCGCTGGATAGGCTGCAGCAAGCGCGCACCTACGAGGCGGCGGTGATCGGCCATGCATTGCCTCAGGTGGACGCGAGCGCCGCGGCAGGCCGCGGCACGGGAAGCGACCTCACCAAGGGGCGCGCCGATCAAGGGCTCCGCTCCGCCGATAACGGGGCGGGTCTGCAGCACATCAATACGATTGCGGGATTCGACGCCGTGTGGGAGCTCGACCTGTTCGGAAAATATCGCCGCGAGTTCGAGGCGGCGCGGGCCGAATCCGATGCTGCGCGCGCCGCGCGCTACGGTGTCCTGACCACCGTGGTCGCCGACGTGGTGCGCGCCTACATCGATCTGCGCGGATTCCAGGTTCACGCCGGCATCCTGCACAGCGCCGCCGAGGTGCTGCGCGAGTCGCTGCGCATCGTCAACATTCGCTACCAGCGCGGCATCACGAATGAACTCGATGTGGCGCTGGCCACCCGCGAACTCGCGACGCTGGAAGCGCAGATCGCTCCCGCCGAAGCCGAGGCGACCGCCGCGCAGTACACGCTGGCCGTGCTGGTCGGCGAGTATCCCGAGAACATGGTTCAAGAACTCTCGAAGCCCGACCTCATCCCCTCGATGCCTCCAGCGGCGGCGCCGGGCGTTCCGCTCGATCTGTTGAAACGCCGGCCGGACATCCAGGAGGCCGAGCGTCAACTCGCGGCGGCAACCGCGCGCATCGGCGTTGCGACGGCGAACCTCTTTCCCCAGGTCGCCCTCATCGCTTCGATCGGCAGCCAGGGGCAGGGCTGGGGGACGACGCCGAGCGTGGCCAAGCATATTTGGTCCTTCGGGCCGGGAGCCGTATGGCCGCTGCTCGATTTCGGCGCGCTCGATGCGCAGGTCGACATCGCCCAATTGGAAGCGCGCGCGAGCCTGGTGAATTACCGCAAGACCATTTTGAACGCCGTGCAGCAAGTGGACACGTCCCTCGATGCCTATGAGGCGCAACAGGTTCGCATGGAAGATCTCACCACCGCCATGATGGCGGGCCAACGCGCCGTGGATTTGGCGACAGCTCGTTACGAACGCGGCCTGACCGATTTTCTCAACGTCGTCGACGCCGAGCGTCAGTTCTACGATTTGCAGGAGCAGTACGCGGAGGCGCAAGTCGCCCAGGGCGAGCAGTTCGTGCAGCTCTACAAGAGCCTGGGAGGCGGGTGGCAGAATTATCAGGAGGTTCCGGACATCCGCCGCCCGCAGCCCGCGATCGTTGCGGCGTTTCGACGCGTCATTTCGAGTTCCCGCTGATGCCGATCGAGTTCACGACCTTGGCCACGCCGCCGGCCTCACGCGCGACCGATTCCGCCATCTCGCGCTGAAAATCCGTGTCGACCAAACCATTCAGATAAACCACATGGTCCAGAGTCGAAACCTCGAGTAAATTGGGCGGCTCCAATTCCGCGTGCTGCTTGAACAGGGCGTATACCGCCGCCGTAATTTCCGCGTCGCCCGGACATCCGCCGAATCCGCACTTCTTGTAGGCGGCACACCCGGCAAGTGCAGCCGCCAGCACCAGGACGAATGCCCAGCTGAGGCCTCGTCTGGAAGTACTCATCGGTGCTTATTTGAATCCGCCCATGACGATCTGCAAATAATTGAGCACGCGCCGCTCGCCAGCCGCCTTGGCCGCGATGCGAATCGCGGTCTGCACGTCCCAGTCGCTGGCGACGAATCCGCGCATCGCGATATCGCCCTTTTCCACCGATACCGTGACATGTGCGTCATAGAAATACCGGTCGGCATGCAGCGCGGCTTGC
The DNA here is from genome assembly GCA_035314705.1 of Steroidobacteraceae bacterium. GTDB lineage: Bacteria > Pseudomonadota > Gammaproteobacteria > Steroidobacterales > Steroidobacteraceae > Bog-1198. Next base: position 31,184 of record DATFZF010000022.1, read on the forward strand.
ACGCGATTTGCAATTTCCTGGTCCGCCGCCGGGTCCGAAGCCGGTGCCGCGGCGACCGCCATGGCTGGCGCGGGGGCTGCCGCGGCCGCCGCGAGACATGCGCCCATGATCAAAGCACGCGTCTTGAATGAAAGTCTCATGCCCGTTCCCCTTGCTGCGCCAAATCCTTCTCTTGAATTGGACTCAAGTGGACGCTCCGTTGTTCCAAGGCCGCCGGTTTGCCCCGTTATTCCATATATGATATACGACAAGTCGGCACCGCTCGGTGTGGCGTTGTTGCAAAAAAAAGACACTGGAAGTTGGACCCTGTAACATTAATGTAACATTGCGTCGGTTAAATCCCACGCCTGAAACTATCGGGAGTAATCATTGTGAAAAACGGATACTTGACCCTGGCGCCAACGGCATCGGGAGTTCGCGGCGGCCGCAATTCGGCCGCTCTCAAAAACGGATTTTTAATTGCTAGTTTGTTGGCCGCAACAGGTGTGGCGCAGGCACAAACCGCCACTGCCCCGCCCGCCTCGGCAAAGCCTGCCGACGACAGCCTGACCTGGCATGGCATCACCCTGTACGGCATCGTCGATATCGGTCTGCAAAATCAGTCCCATGGCGCGCCCATCAGCGACTACTTCGTCGCCGGCAGCGCAGAAGTCGTGCAGAAGAACAGCAATAAGTCGGTGACCGGCGTTACGCCGAGCAACTTGAGCAATTCGCGCGTCGGCCTGCAAGGCAACGAGCCCATCGTCGGCGATTGGTCGGGCGTGTTCAAACTCGAAACCTTCTTCAATCCGCAGTCCGGCCAAATCAGCGACGCTCTGAAGTCTCTGGTGCAGAACAACGGCCGTCCCCTGGGGAACCAGGCCAACCCGGGGAACCAGACCACCAATGTGGATTCGAGCGCGTCGGGTCAGACGTTCATCCAGTCCCTGGCGGGGTTCAGCTCCAAGACCTTCGGTACCATCACCTTCGGCCGTCAAAACACGGTGCTGGCCGACGGTATCGCCAAGTACGATCCTAATTATGCCTCGCAGGCATTCTCCCTGATCGGCATCTCGGGAACCACGGCCGGCGGCGGGGACACTCAGAATCGCCGTTTGGATAATTCACTGAAGTATACGGGGTCGTTCAGCCCGGCGGCGGGCGCTGCGATGCACCTGTCGGGGCAGTACAAATTCAACCAATCCAACGGCGGCAGCTCCAATACCGCTTACGAGGTGTCGTTCGGCGGGGAGGTCGCGGGCTTCTCCGGCGATGTGTACTACTCCAAGATCTATGACGCCGTCGCCCTGTCCGCCCTCAGCGCGGCTCAGGTGGCCGGCTTGCCGGGCCTGTGCCCCAACCCGATCCCGGCCGGCGGCAGCTGCGTGGCGGCGAGCTCGAGCAACGCCCTGGCGGGGACGGTCTCGGACAACACCACCTATGCCTTCATGGCCATGTACAACATGGGCTTCCTGAAGTTCTTCGGCGGCTACGAGCATATCCAGTACGCGGATCCGAAAACCCCGCTGGCCGCCGGCTTCAACGTCGCCGCCTACACGGTCGCGTACGTCAATGTGCAAAGCGGACCCACGTCGACCTACGTCAACGACAAGACATTGCAGGTGTTCTGGGGCGGCGTGCGCTACTCCGTGCTGCCGCAGCTGGATCTGGTGGGGGCGTACTACGGCTATAAGCAGGACGCCTACGGTACCGGTGCCAATGCCGGCTGCAGCACGAACAAGTCCGGAACTTGCAGCGGCACCGAGAATGTCGTCTCGTTCGATGCCGACTATCGCCTCGCCAAACGCTTCGATGCGTATATCGGCACGATGTACTCCGGCGTGAAGGATGGCCTGGCGTCGGGATTCCCGTACCACACCACCGATATCACCACGACCATGGGCGTGCGCTTCAAGTTCTAGCTCGTACAATACGGTTGACCTCATGGCCCGCGGTTTTGGGGCCATGAGGTCGACACGCGCACCCCGTCGCGCGTAGCATCGCCCTAAGCGGACACCGTAACGGGAGGTTCTAGCAATGATCGACGCACAGAAGAAGCGCGGCGGATGGAGCTGGTGGTACCTGCTCTTCGTCATCCAGTTCATCGTGGCCTTATGGCCTCCCTTCTACAATAAAGTCGACCCCACGCTGATTGGCATCCCGTTCTTCTACTGGTTCCAGCTTTTCTGGGTCATCGTCAGCGCGGTCTTCACCGCGGTCGTTTATTTTGCCGTCAGCGAATAACCCAAAGAATAATTAGACCAGGCGGGGGATCATCGTGCAGCAAGTGAACTGGATTGCACTCGGCATTTTCGTGGCATTGTTCGGCTTCGTTTCCTGGTTGGGTTTCGCCGCCGCCCATTGGCGCAAGGGCGATCTCGATCAGCTGCATGAATGGGGACTCGGCGGACGGCGCTTCGGCACGCTCATCACCTGGTTTCTGGTGGGCGGCGATGTCTACACCGCCTACACCTTCATCGCCGTGCCCGCGCTCGCCTTCGGCGCCGGCGCCATCGCGTTCTTCGCGGTGCCGTATACCGTCATCATCTACCCCATCCTGTTCCTGGTGTTTCGGCGCATTTGGCATGTGTGCCACAAGCATGGCTACATCACCGCGGGCGATTTCGTGCGCGGCCGCTTCGGCAACCGCTGGCTGGCGCTGGCCGTGACGGTGACCGGAATCGTTGCGACCATGCCCTACATCGCCCTGCAGCTGGTGGGCATTCAAGTCGTGATCGGCGCGCTCGGCATCTCCGGGACCGGATTGGTCGCCGATCTGCCGCTGCTCATCGCCTTCGTGGTGCTCGCCGCCTTTACCTACTCGAGCGGGCTGCGCGCGCCGGCCTCGATCGCGGTCGTCAAGGACATCCTGATCTACGCCACCGCGTTGGCGGCGGTCGTCGTCATTCCCATGCACCTGGGCGGATTCGGCAAGATCTTCGCCGCCGTTCCGGTGCAGAAGCTGCTGCTCGCGGTTCCGGGACCGAACACCACCGGTTCCTACAGCGCCTATGCCACCCTGGCGCTGGGCTCGGCTCTGGCGCTTTTCCTCTATCCGCACACGCTCACGGGAATCTTGAGCGCCAGCAGCGGGCATGCCATCCGCCGCAATGCCGCGATGCTGCCCGGCTATACCTTCATGCTGGGCCTGCTCGCACTGCTGGGTTTCTTCGTCATCGCCGCGGGGGTCGACAAGCTGCCTGAATACGCCGCGGGCTTCAAGCAGTTCGGCAACAACTTCGCGGTGCCCGCGCTGCTCCTGCACAGCTTTCCCTCCTGGTTCGTCGGCATCGCCTTCGCGGCGATCGGCATCGGCGCGCTGGTGCCGGCGGCCATCATGTCGATTGCGGCGGCCAATCTGTATACGCGCAATATTCACCGCGAGTTCATCAACAAGAATCCCACGCCGAAGCAGGAATCGCACATCGCAAAATTGGTGTCGCTGATCGTCAAGGCAGGCGCGCTGGTCTTCATCCTGTTCGTGCCCACCCAATACGCCATTCAGCTGCAGCTGCTGGGCGGCATCTGGATCATTCAGACGCTGCCGACCGTGATGCTGGGGGCCTATACCCGATGGTTCAATTCCTGGGCGCTGCTGGTCGGCTGGGCGGTCGGCACCTTTGCCGGCACCGCAATGGCCGTTGCGACGAAACTGACGCCCACCTTTCCGCTCGCGGTGAGCGGCCATACCTTCCCGGGCTATACCGCCGTGTATACGGTGATGCTCAATCTCGTGATTGCCGTCATACTGACGCCGGTGTTCAACGCCATGGGGACTCGGCGAGCTCCCGTCGACGAGACGGTGCCGGCCGACTATCACGCCTGACGGCGGAGCCGGTTGTCACAAAATCGTCATGTTCAATACCAATAATCACGGCCTGTCTTTCGGCCATTGGTCTGGCCAAGATTCACCCAGCCGGAGCAATGCAATGAAAATCTTCAAGTCTTTGATTGTGGCGGGAATTGCCGCAGCGTTTAGTTTCGCGGCGGCCGCCGCGGACATTTCGGGCGCGGGCGCAACCTTCCCCTATCCGATCTATGCCAAGTGGGCGGATGCCTACAAGACGCTCACCGGGGTTGGACTCAATTATCAGTCCATCGGGTCGGGCGGGGGCATCAAGCAGATCAAGGCCAAGACCGTGACCTTCGGCGCCTCGGACATGCCCTTGAAGCCGGATGATCTGAAGGCCGCCGGCCTGCTGCAGTTTCCCATGATCATCGGCGGTGTCGTGCCGGTGGTGAACGTCAAGGGCATACAGGCCGGTCAATTGCACTTGGATGGCCCCACGGTGGCCAGCATTTATCTGGGCGACATCACCCAATGGAATGATCCGAAGATCAAGAGTCTGAATCCCAAGCTCGCGCTGCCCGCCACGGCCATTGCGCCCGTGTACCGCTCGGACGGCTCCGGCACGAATTTTCTGTTCTCCGACTACCTGTCCAAGACCAGTCCCAAATTTCAATCGACCATCGGCGCCAACACCTCGGTGCAGTGGCCCACCGGAATCGGCGCCAAGGGCAACGAGGGGGTCGCCAACATGACCACCCAAACCGACGGCGCCATCGGCTACGTCGAATATGCCTATGCCAAGCAAAACAAAATGGCGTACACCCTGCTCACCAACAAGTCGGGCGCCGCGGTGGCGCCCAGTGCCGAATCCTTTCAGGCGGCGGCGGCCAATGCCGATTGGGCCAAGTCGGACAGCTATTATTTGATCTTGACGGACCAGGCCGGGGCCAAGAGTTGGCCGATCACCGGCGCGAGCTTCATTCTCGTCTACAAGCAGCCGGAGGACGCGGCGGCGGTCGGTGAGGCGCTGAAATTTTTCGCCTGGGCATACAAGGATGGCGCCGCCATGGCGGCCGAACTCGACTACGTGCCGCTGCCGTCCGCGTTGATCGCGCAGGTGAAAAAGACCTGGACCTCGGAAATCACGTCGGGTGGCCATCCGCTGTGGAGCGGAAAATAGCGGGGGCGACGATCACACCGTGGCGATCATCAACCCGAGGCACGCCGCAAAGCAGCTGATCTACGAGAGAATTTTTCGCGCGGCGACGCTGAGTGCGGCGATCCTGGTGCTGTTGATTCTCGGCGGCGTGGCCGTGTCGCTGCTGCGCGGTGCATGGCCTGCTCTCGGCCACTTCGGTTTCTCCTTCGTGACGCGCGAGATCTGGAACCCCGTGACCGACGAGTTCGGCGCGCTGGCGCCGATCTACGGCACGCTGGTGACCTCCGCGATTGCCATGGCGCTGGCGGTGCCGGCGGGATTCGGCATCGCCTTGTTCCTGACCGAACTGTGCCCGCCCCTGCTGAAGCGGCCGATCGGCGTGGGCGTCGAACTGCTCGCCGCCGTGCCCAGCATCATTTTCGGCATCTGGGGGCTGTTCGTGCTGGCGCCCGTGCTGCAGCGGCATGTGCAGCCTTGGTTGATCCAACACCTGGGTCACGTGCCCGGCATCGGCCATCTGTTCAAGGGTCCCCCGTTCGGGATCGGGATTCTGACGGCCGGCGTGGTGCTCGCCATCATGGTGCTGCCCTTCATCGCCGCGACCATGCGCGATGTCTTCGACACGGTGCCCCCCATGCTCAAGGAATCGGGATACGGGCTCGGCGCCACCACCTGGGAAGTGATGTGGAACGTCGTCGTGCCGCATTCGCGCGTCGGTATCGTCGGCGGTATCATGCTCGGTTTGGGACGCGCCCTCGGTGAGACCATGGCCGTGACCTTCGTGATCGGCAATGCACATCGCATCAGCTCCTCGCTGCTGGCGCCGGGCACGACGATTTCCTCGGCCATCGCCAACGAGTTCACCGAAGCGGTCGGCGACCTGTACACCTCCTCGCTCATCGCGCTGGGGCTGTTGTTGTTTCTCATCACCTTCTCGGTGATCGCGGCGGCGCAGGCCATGCTGCGCAGGCTGGAGCGGCGCGGAGTCTCCGGCATATGAAGCGACGCTTGCGGCGAAAGCTCAAGAATATCGTCTTTCTGCTGCTCTCCGTGGTCGCGACCATGACGGGCCTGGCCTGCCTGGCCGCCATCCTGTGGACCCTGCTGTCGCACGGCCTCGCGGGAATGTCCTGGCATTTATTCACGCAAATGACCCCGCCGCCCGGCGCACAGGGCGGCTTGCTCAATGCCATCTACGGCAGCGCGGTGATGACGCTGCTCGGCATGCTGATCGGATCGCCCATCGGCGTGCTCGCCGGCACCTATCTTGCGGAATATGGCCGCAACTCGCGCCTCAGCACCGTCATTCGCTTCATCAACGACGTGCTGTTGAGCGCTCCGTCCATCATCATCGGTCTGTTCGTCTACGAGATCGTCGTGGTTCGCATGGGTCATTTCTCGGCCATCGCCGGCGCGCTGGCGCTCGCGATGCTGGCGATTCCCGTGACCTTGCGCACCACCGAAGACATGCTGAACCTCGTGCCCATCGGCATGAAGGATTCTTCCGCCGCGCTCGGCGCCTATCCCTGGCGCACCATCGTCAGCGTGCTGTATCCCGCCGCCCGCAGCGGCATCGTGACGGGCCTGCTGCTGGCCGTCGCGCGCATCAGCGGCGAGACCGCGCCGCTGCTGTTCACGGCGCTCAACAACCAGTTTTGGAGCACCCATCTGAACGCGCCCATGGCCAATCTTCCGGTGGTCATTTTCCAGTTCGCGTTGAGCCCCTACAAGGAATGGCAGGATCTCGCCTGGGCGGGCGCGCTGCTCATCACCGTGACCATCTTGGTGCTGAGCATATCCGCGCGCATCTTGCTGTCGCTGCTGCAGACGCAGCAAGGTTCCGGACGATGATGCCGTCGATCAAGCCGCCGAAGCACCTGAAAATGCGGGTGCCGTCCAGCGTCGCCGCGGAGCCGGCGCAGGAGCAGGGGCCGCCGAAGGTCGAAACCCGCGCCTTGAATTTCTTTTATGACGACATGCAGGCGCTGCACAATGTCAACCTGTCGCTTTCCGATCGTTCGATCAGCGCCTTCATCGGGCCTTCGGGCTGCGGCAAATCGACGCTGCTTCGCGTGCTGAATCGAATGTACGCCCTGTACCCGAAGCAGCGCGCCGAAGGAGAGGTGCTCATCGGCGGCCGCGACATTCTGGGCCCCACGGTCGATGTGGCCGAACTGCGCTACCGGGTCGGCATGGTGTTCCAGAAGCCGACGCCGTTTCCCATGTCGGTGTTCGACAACGTGGCGTTCGGTCTGCGCCTCGGCGGCGGAATGCGCGGTGCCGAGCTCAAGACGCGGGTGGAATCGGCGCTGCGCGACGCGGCGATCTGGGACGAGGTGAAGGACAAGCTGCAGGCCGACGGGCGCAGCCTGTCCGGCGGCCAGCAGCAGCGGCTGTGCATCGCGCGCGCCATCGCGGTGCAGCCCGAGGTGCTGCTGCTCGACGAACCGACCGCGGCGCTCGATCCCATCTCCACGTTGCGCGTCGAGGAAACCTTGCAGGCATTGCGCGAGAAGTACTGTATCGTCATGGTCACGCATAATTTGCAGCAGGCGGCCCGGGTGTCGAACGTCACCGGATTCATGTTCTTGGGTGAACTCGTGGAAATAGGTCCATCGAACCAGGTTTTCACCGCTCCGAAGGACCGCCGCACCGACGACTACATCACCGGTCGATTCGGCTGAAGCGTTGATGGCCGAATCCCCCGCCCCCGATCGCGCCGCCGCGGCCCCGCCCATCGAAGTGGCCGCCGCGCTTCGCGAGCGCTCCGGCGACGTCGTCATGACGGCGAGCGAGGTCAACGTTTACTACGGCGACAAGCACGCCGTGAAGAACGTCAGCCTCGACATCGGCCGCAATCAGGTGCTGGCGATGATCGGCCCGTCGGGCTGCGGCAAGTCCACGTTTCTGCGCTGCCTCAACCGGATGAACGACACGATCACCGGCGCGCGTGTGGAAGGGGTGATTACCCTCGACGGCAACGATATTTACGATCGCAAGCAGGACGTGGCGCAGCTGCGCGCGCGCGTCGGCATCGTTTTCCAAAAGCCCACGCCGTTCCCGCATTCGATCTATGCCAACGTCGCCTATGGACCGCGAATTCACGGCTTGACCACGAGCCGCTCGGACCTGGATGAGCTGGTTCACACCAGCCTGGCGCGCGCCGGGCTCTGGGACGAGGTCAAGGATCGCCTCTCGACGCCCGGCACCAGCCTTTCCGGCGGGCAACAGCAGCGTCTGTGTGTCGCGCGCACCATCGCGGTGAATCCCGAGGTGATCTTGATGGATGAACCCACCTCCGCGCTGGATCCGATAGCCAGCGCGAAGATCGAGGACTTGATCGATGAGCTGCGCGCGAACTACGCCATCGTCATCGTGACGCACAACATGCAGCAGGCGGCGCGCGTGTCGCAGCGTACCGCGTATTTCCACATGGGCGATCTGGTGGAAGTCGGTCCGACGGATCTGGTTTTCACCAACCCGCAGCAGAAGCTGACGGAAGACTACATCACCGGACGATTTGGCTGACGCCGATGGCTCCCGGAGCGGTGCTGGAGGAATTGGTCGCTGTTCTCGCGGCTGCGGAGTTTCTGAAGCCCTTCGCCTTTCGCATTCAAGCGTGTGCGCCGGGGGAGTGCACCGTGCTGCTGCCGTACGCCGCCGCGCTCGAACGGCCGGGCGGCATCGTGAACGGGATCGCCATCATGGGCGCCGCGGACGTCGCCATGTGGCTGGCCATCATGACCCAGCGCGGCACCGCCGAGCAGTGGGTCACCACGGACCTGAAAACCGCTTTCTTGAACAGCGCGCGCGCCACGGACGTGCTGTGCGCCGCGCGCGTCTTAAAACTGGGGAAGAGAACCGCCTACGGCACAGCCGACTGCCGCGCCGCCAGCGGGAAACTGCTCGCGCATCATGTCATCAGCTATGCGCTGGTGCCCTCCTGACAGCCATTCGCCGGTGCCGAATCAGTCGGTATTCGCTGGTTCCGAATTAGTCGGTGTTGCGCAGCAGCTCGTTGAGCGAGGTCTTGGCGCGGGTTTGGGCATCCACGCGTTTGACGATCACTGCGCAGGAGAGCCCGTATTTGCCGTTGTTCGCAGGCAGTGTACCCGGCACCACCACGGCGCCGGCAGGGACGCGGCCGTAGAGAATTTCATCGCGCTCGCGATCGTAAATGCGTGTGCTCTGGCCGATGAACACCCCCATGGATACCACCGCGCCGGATTCGACGATGACGCCTTCGACGATTTCCGAGCGCGCGCCGATGAAGCAATTGTCCTCGATGATGGTGGGGGCGGCCTGCAGCGGCTCCAGCACGCCGCCGATGCCGACTCCGCCGGACAAGTGAACGTTCTTGCCGATTTGCGCGCAGGAACCCACCGTCGCCCAGGTATCGACCATCGTGCCCGAATCCACATAGGCGCCGATGTTGACGTAGCTCGGCATCAACACGACGTTCGAGGCGATGAAGGCGCCGCGGCGCACGGTCGCCGGCGGAACCACCCGGATGCCGGCTGCACCGAACTGCGCGGCATTCCAGCCGCCGAACTTGAGCGGCACCTTGTCGTAGAAATTCAGGGTCCCGGCCGGCATGGCGGCGTTGTCGGCGATGCGGAACGACAGGAGCACGGCCTTCTTGAGCCACTCGTGCACGCGCCACGCGCCGTCCTGCCGCTCCGCGACGCGCAGCTTTCCGGCATCGAGCAATGCGAGCACGCTCTCGACCGCCGTGCGCACCTTGTCCGGGGCATTCTGCGGGGTGATCTTCGCGCGCGATTCGAAGGCGTCCTCGATGGCCGCTTGCAGTTCGGCGTGGGACATCAGGCGCGCCGGTCCAGCGCCAGCACCAGCGAATCCTGCAGGCGTTGACAGGCCTCCGGCTGCAGCAGACGGCCTTCCGCGTCGGTGATGTAGAACACGTCCTCGGCGCGTTCGCCGACCGTCATGATCTTGGCGCCGTTGATCGCCACGTGCGCGGTCTTGAACACCTTGCCGACTTCGGACAACAAGCCCGGCCGGTCCGCGGCCACGAGCTCCAGGATGGTGCGGTCGTTGCGGGTGTCGAGGCTGAAATTGACCTGCGTCGGCGTCGAGAACATGCGCACCTGCCGCGGCGCGCGCCGCGTCACCGTCGCCGGCAAATCCTCGGGTTGCTGCAAAGTGCGCCACAGGCCCCGCTCGATTTCCCGCAGGCGCGAGTTGTCGGCGATCACGGCGCCGCTGTCCTCGAGCACCACGTAGGTTTCCAGGCTGAAGCCGTTGGCGCTGACAATCAGCCGCGCATCGACGACATTCAGGCCCATTTGGTCGAGTATCGCGGTGGTGCGCGCGAAGCTATGCAGGCGGCGCGGCGTATAGGTGAGCACGGCGGTGCCGCCGCGATCCGTCAGCTGGCGGATCGCGACCAGGGGCGCGTCGTCGAAAGGATGCCGGCCCGCGAGCAGGGTGGTTTGCCAGGCGATTTCCTCCGGCGTGTAGCGCAGGAAATACGCCTCGGTCCACTGCGACCAAACCTGCGAGACCTGTTCGGCGGGAACGTCGGGCATTTTCGCGCGCGCCTGCTCCTGCGTCTCGCGGATCAGTTCTTCCTGGTCGACCGGGGTCTCGAGCCCGCGCCGCAGCGCGCGCTTGGTGCGCTCGTAGAACTCCTCGAAGAGGCGTGCCTTCCACGCGTTCCACAGCTTCGGGTTGGTGCCGCGCACGTCCGAGACCGTCAATACATACAGATAATCCAGATGCGCCTGATCGCCCACGCGGCGCGCGAAATCATGGATGATGTCCGGATCGCTGATGTCTTTTTTCTGCGAGGTGATGGACAGGATCAGGTGATTCCGGACCAGCCATGCGACCAGGCGCGCCTCGTAGCGGCCGAGGCCCTGCTCCAGGCAGAACGCCTCCGCATCGACCGCGCCCAGTTCGGAGTGATCGCCGCCGCGGCCCTTCGCGATGTCGTGAAACAGCGCGGCGAGATAGGCGATCTCCTGGCGCGGCAGAGACTGCATGATTTGACTCAAGGCGGGGAACTCGTCGTTGAACTTCGGCATCGCGAGGCGCCGCAGATTGCTGACGACGAACAAGGTGTGCGCATCGACGGTGTAGGCGTGAAACAAGTCGTACTGCATGCGTCCGACGACCCGCCCGAACGCGGGAATGTAGCGGCCGAGCACGCCGTACAGATTCATGCGGCGCATCTCGTGCGTGACGCCGACGGGCGCGCACAGAATCTCCATGAACAGGCGGTGATGGCGCGGGTTTTGCCGAAACTCCTCGTCGATGAGCCAGACGTGGCTGCCGATCAGTCGGATGGTCTCGGCGCGGACGCCGCGCAGCTCGGGGTGCTGCTGCAGCAGCACGAACAGCTCGAGCAGCGCCGAGGGGTGGCGCGCGAACACCTCCGGGTGCGTCACTTCCAGATAATCGTTGCGGATCTGGAAGCGCGGATTGATGGGGAGCGGCGGCGCGCTCTGCGTCAGGATGGCTTCGCGAAACAGCTGCAGCAGCATTTCGTTCAGCAAGCTGACGTCCATGACGGTGCGGTAATACTTCTGCATCAGCTGCTCGACGGCCAGCGTGAAGCTGGCATCCTCGTAGCCGAACATCTTGGCGAGCTTGATTTGATAGTCGAACAGCAGCCGGTCCTCGCGACGGCCGGTGAGCGCATGCAGCCCGAAGCGCACCTTCCAGAGAAACGACTGGCCCATCTTGAGCTTGCGCAGCTCCTCGCGGGTCAGGAAACCGTGCGCCACGAGCTCGTCGAGCGTATCGGTGCCGAAATGGCGTTTCGCCACCCAGCCGATGGTTTGAATGTCCCGCAGGCCGCCGGGGCTGGACTTGACGTTCGGTTCGAGGTTGTAGGCGGTGTCGTAATAGCGATGGTGCCGCTCGGTCTGTTCACGGACCTTGGCTTCGAAAAAGTCCTGGCTCGACCACAGCCGGTCGGGGGCGAGCGCGCGGCGCATGCCCGCGAACAGCGATTCGGGGCCGGCGAGCAGGCGCGCTTCGAACAGGGTGGTTGCGACGCTGATGTCGGCGAGGCTCTCGCGCTGGCAATCGTCGATGGAGCGCACGCTGTGGCCGACCTCGAGGCCGATGTCCCAAAGGAAGGTCAGAAATCGTTCGATATCCGGCTGCCAGTCGGCGGAGTCGCTCTTCGGCAGCAGCACCATGATGTCGATATCCGAGCTCGGATGCAGCTCGCCGCGTCCGTAGCCGCCCACCGCAATGAGCGCCAGGTCGTCCGCGAACCTGCCGGCATGGCGCACCCAGGCGGCGCGCAGCGCGATGTCCACCAGCTGCGCGCGATCCCGCACCAAATCTTCGATTGCTTCGTCGAGGTCGAAGCGCTCTTTCAAGAGCTCGGTGCCGCGATCCAGGACCTGGCGGAACACGACGGGGGAGAACTGGCCGGCCTGCAGCGCTGCGGGCGCGGCCGTCAAATAGGGCCAGTCGGCGGTATGCTCGAGAAGCTTTCCGTGCGCGTTCAAGAGGCTGCCGCGGCGGCGGGCAGGCCTACGCTCGCGCCCAGGGTAAGCACCTCGTAGCCTTCGTTCGTGACCAAAATCGTGTGCTCCCATTGCGCCGATAGCGACTGATCCTTGGTGACCACGGTCCAGCCGTCGGGCAACAGCCGTACGTCGCGCCGCCCGGCGTTGATCATGGGTTCGATGGTAAAACACATCCCCGCCGTCAACTCAAGGCCGGTGCCCGGTTTGCCGTAGTGCAGCACCTGGGGATCTTCGTGATAGACGCGCCCGATACCGTGTCCGCAGTATTCGCGTACCACGGAAAAGTTGTTGCTCTCGGCATAGCTCTGAATGGCATGTCCGATGTCGCCCAGGTGCGCGCCCGGCTTGACGACGCGGATGCCCTGCCACATGGCCTCGTGACAGGCCACGGTGAGCCGGCGGGCGAGGACCGGCGGAGGCCCGACGAAGTACATGCGGCTGGTGTCCCCATGAAAACCGTCGCGGATCACGGTGACGTCGATGTTGATGATATCTCCGCTCTTCAGGCGCCTGTCGCCCGGTATTCCATGGCACACGACATGGTTCACGGAGGTGCAAATGGTCTTCGGAAAGCCCCGGTAATTGAGGTTGGCCGGGATCGACTTGAGCTCGTCCACGATGAAATCATGGCAGCGTTTGTCGAGTTCGTCGGTGGTCGCCCCGGGCAGAACATAGGGTTCGATCATGTCCAGCACACTGGCGGCCAGGCGGCCGGCGGCGCGCATCTTGTCCTGTTCGGCGGGTGTTTTGATGGTCACAGTCATAGAACGTCGGACTTTGTTTCCAAGAGGGGTTCATGGTATAAAGCGCGGCTATTTTTAACAACCCCGCACGCGTGTCGTCACAATCGGCCGGGTGCCCGCCCCGAGGCGGGTTGCCGATTGGGATACGCGGAGGCTCAACCCGACCAGGAGTGTTTTATGACCAGCGTGTCAATGCGACAAATGCTGGAAGCGGGCGTCCATTTTGGGCACCAAACCCGCTTCTGGAACCCCAAGATGGCCCCGTACATCTTTGGTGAACGTAACAAAATCCACATCATCAATCTGGAAAAGACGCAGCCCCTGTATGCGCAGGCGGCGACCTTCATCAGGGGCGTGGCCGCTCAGGGCGGCAAAGTCCTGTTCGTCGGCACCAAGCGCTCGGCCCGCGACGCGGTGCAGAAGGAAGCCTCACGCTGCAGCATGCCCTATGTGAACCAGCGCTGGCTCGGGGGCATGCTGACGAATTTCAAGACCATCCGGCAGTCCATCAAGCGGCTCAACGAATTGGACGACATGGCGCAGAGCGGCGCCCTGGACCGGCGCGGCAAGAAAGAGGCCCAGATGCTGCGCCGTGAAATGGACAAGCTGCTGCGCAGCTTGGGCGGAATCCGCGAAATGACGGCGCTGCCCGACGCACTGTTCGTGATCGACGTGGGCCATGAACAGATCGCGATTCACGAAGCTAAAAAGCTCGGCATTCCGGTGGTCGCGGTGGTCGACACGAATTGCTCGCCCGACGGCATCGATTACGTGATCCCCGGCAATGATGACGCCATGCGCGCCATCCTGCTGTACGCCGCCGGCGTCGCCGACTCGGTGTTGGAGGGTAAGGCCTCGCTGCCCGAGGTTCCGGTCGGCGAAGACGAGTTCGTCGAACTCGACGAGGAAGGCAATCCGAAGAAGCGTGCCGCCGGCGCCCGCCGCCCCGCGGCGCCGCCGCGCGGCGGCCATAAGAAGCCGCCGCCGCGCCGCAAGGTGCCGGTGACCGTGGTGCCGGGCGTGGCCGCCGTGGCGGCCTCGCTCGACGAGGTCGAAGTCGAAGCCGACGACGTCGATGCGGTGGACACCCCGCCGGCCGAGACGCGTCCGGCCAGCGCCCCGCGGCGCCGTCCGGTCGGCCGCGCTGCGCCGAGGCGCGGCGCCTAGGCTGCAGCTCATGTGGGCCGGCGCCGATGCCATGTCGGGCCGGCCCATCGTTAACGGTCAATTTTTGAGGAAAACTGCCGCTTGCGGCCGTTGCTAAACACCATGAACATCACTGCAGATAGTGTCAAACAGCTTCGCGAGCGCACCGGCGCGGGAATGATGGAGTGCAAGAAGGCCCTGGTCGAGACCAAGGGCGATTTGGACGCCGCGGCCGAGCTCATGCGCAAGACCGGACTCGCCAAGGCCGACAAGAAGGCGGCGCGGGTTGCGGCCGAAGGCACCGTGACGGTGGAGCGGGCCGGCAACAGCGCCGTGCTGGTCGAAGTCAATTGCGAAACCGACTTCGTGGCGCGCGGCGATGAGTTTCTGGCCTATGCGCGTGAACTCGCCAAGGTCGCCCTGCAGACGGCGCCCGCCGATGTGAGCGCCTTGCTCGCCCAAACGCACGGCGCCGCCACGCTGGAGGACAAACGCCGCGCCCTGATCGCGAAAATCGGCGAGAACATCTCGGTGCGCCGCTTCGCGCGCGTGACGGCACCGGGCGTGCTCGGCACGTATGTGCATGGCGGCCGCATCGGCAGCGTGGTCGCATTGAAGGGCGGCGACGAGGCCTTGGCCAAGGACCTGGCCATGCACGTCGCGGCGGCGAATCCTGCCTATATCGATTCGCAGGGCGTGCCGGCCGCCGTGCTCGACAAGGAGCGGGAGATTTTGGCCGAGCAGACCAAGGCGGAGAAAAAGCCGCCGGAGATCATCGCCAAGATGGTCGAGGGCCGTCTGCGCAAGTATCTGGCGGAAATCACCCTGGTGGGCCAGCCGTTCGTCAAGGATCCGGATACGACGGTCGAGAAGCTGCTCAAGCAGGCCGGGGCGACGGTGGTGCAATTCGTGCGCTACGAAGTGGGCGACGGCATCGAGAAGAAACACGACGACTTCGTGGGCGAAGTGATGGCTCAAGTAAAGGCGCAGGACACGGCTCGGAGCCCGGGCGACGAAGATCCCAAAAAACACTAGGCCTCAGCAACTTGGACTCAAAGACCCCGCGCCTGCGGGGTCTTTTATAGTAGGGTACGCATCGAGATCATGACCAACACCAACGCCCCGGCCCGCTATCGCAGAATATTGGTCAAATTGTCCGGCGAAGCGCTGCTCGGCGGCGAGGATTACGGCATCGATCCGCTCATTCTGAAGCGCATCGCCGGCGAAATCCGCGACCTGACCCAGATGGGCGTGCAGGTCGCCGTGGTGTTGGGGGGCGGCAATATCTTCCGCGGCGCAGGCCTGGCGCGCGCCGGCATGGACCGGGTCACCGCCGACCACATGGGCATGCTCGCCACCGTGATCAATGCGCTCGCGATGCAGGACGCGCTCGAGAGCCTCGGCACCTATGCACGCGTCATGTCGGCGCTGCGCATCAACGAAGTGTGCGAGGACTACATCCGGCGGCGCGCGGTGCGCCACCTCGAGAAGGGCCGGGTGGTGATTTTCGGCGCCGGCACCGGCAATCCGTTTTTCACCACCGACACGGCGGCCTCCTTGCGCGCCATCGAGATCAACGCCGAGATTTTGTTGAAGGCGACCAAGGTCAACGGCATCTACGATTCCGATCCGGTGAAGAATCCGGGCGCGAAGCGCTATGCCCGGCTGACCTTCGATCAGGTGCTGAACGACCGCCTGAATGTGATGGACGCGACCGCCATCGTCATGTGCCGCGAAAACAATCTGCCGTTGCAGGTGTTCAATCTGTTCAATGCGGGCGATTTGCTGCGCATCGTTCAGGGCGAAGACGTCGGCACCGTCGTCACCGCGTAGGGCCAAGGGGAGGACTTCAATGCTCGAGGACTTGAAAAAAGACGCAACGCAGCGCATGCAAAAATGCGTGTCGGCGTTCAAGGATCAGCTCAAGAAGCTGCGCACCGGCCGGGCGCACACCAGCTTGATCGAGCACATCAAGGTCGACTATTACGGCTCGGAGATGCCGCTGAACCAGGTGGCCAACATTGCCACCGAGGACGCACGCACCTTGACGGTGAGCCCCTGGGAAAAGGCCATGGTTCCCATCATCGAAAAGGCCATCTACAAATCCGACCTTGGCCTCACTCCCAACACCGCCGGACAGCTCATCCGCATCAACATGCCGGCGCTCACGGAAGAGCGCCGCCGCGACATCATCAAGGTGGTGAAGTCCGAGGCGGAGAACGCCCGCGTCGCCGTGCGCGGCGTGCGCCGCGAAGTCATGAATGAGCTCAAGGAAATGCTCAAGGAAAAGCTCATTGCGCAGGACGACGACCGGCGCGCCCAGGACGACGTTCAGAAGCTCACCGACAAGCACGTGGCGGAAATCGATCAAGCCATGGCGGACAAGGAAAAGGAGCTGATGCAGGTGTGAAGATGGCCGACTCGCCGCAACATGTCGCAATCATCATGGACGGCAACGGCCGCTGGGCCCGCTCGCGCGGCATGCCGCGGCCGGCCGGACATCGCGCCAGCGTCAAGGTGGTGCGCAGGGTCGTGGAGGAATGCGCCAAACGGCAGGTGCGCGTTCTGACGCTGTTCGCCTTCTCGAGCGAGAACTGGCGGCGGCCCGCCGACGAAGTCGGGATGCTGATGAACTTGTTTCTCGACGCGCTCGACCGCGAAGTGGCGGATTTGCACCGCAATCAGGTGCGCCTGGAGTTCATCGGCGACCGCGCCGCGCTCGGCGGCGAACTCGAGCGGCGGATGCGCGCCGCGGAGCAGCTCACCGCGGGCAATTCGGGGTTGCGGCTGTTCGTGGCCGTGGCCTATGGCGGCCGCTGGGACATCGCCCAGGCCTGCCGCTCGCTGGCCGCGGAGGCGGCCGCCGGCACGCTCGCCGCCGCGGACATCGACGAGGCGCACGTCGCACAGCGGCTGGCGTTGGCCGGGATTCCGGATCCGGACCTCTTGATTCGAACCGGCGGGGAACGGCGCATCAGCAATTTCCTGCTGTGGAATCTTGCCTACACCGAACTGTATTTTGCAGACGTGCTGTGGCCCGAGTTCTCGCCCGCGCATCTGGACGCGGCCTTCGAGTTTTTCGCGCAGCGCGAGCGCCGCTTCGGCAAGACTTCGGGGCAGCTCGCGGCGAATGCGGATGCTTGAAGCAGCCGATGCTTAGAACCCGAATTCTCACCGCGTCCGTACTCGTCGCCGTGCTGCTCGCGGGATTGTTCCTGTTGTCCCCGCCGTCGGCGGTGCTGGCGTTCGGCGCGGTCTTCAGCATCGGCGCCTGGGAGTGGAGCCGCTTCGGCGGACTCGGCGGTTTAGGTCCCCGTGCCGCCTATGCGGCGGGGATCGCCCTGCTGTTGCTGCTCGCCTGGAGGTGGACCGCAGCGCCTGCGCATCTGATGCTGCTCTTGAGCGCGGCCTGCGCGTGGTGGGTGATTGCCCTGCTGTGGCTGTGCTGGATCCCCGCCCGCCATCAGCCCAGCCTCGTGCTCCTGTGCGGTGTGCCGGTATTGGTGCCGGCGTTCGTCGCGCTCGCAAGGCTTCAAGTCACGACCGTCGGCTTCGCGCGCGGTCCGCAAATCGTGCTGTGGCTGGTGCTGTTGGTGATCGCCGCGGACATCGGCGCCTACTTCGCGGGGCGCCGTTTCGGACGGCGAAAACTCGCGCCGCGCGTCAGCCCCGGCAAGACGCGGGAGGGTGCGCTCGGCGGCTTGTGCGTGGTGGCTCTGGTCGCCTGGGGCGGTGCCGCGTATTTCGGGTTCCCGCCGCTCGCCGCGGTGGTGTTCGGCTGCGCGGTGGGGATTTTTTCCATCATCGGCGATCTCACCGAAAGCATGTTCAAGCGCGCCGCGGGCTTGAAGGACAGCGGCGTACTGCTGCCCGGACACGGCGGCCTGTTGGACCGGATCGACAGCGTGACGGCGGCGGCCCCGCTGTATGCCCTGGGCTTGTTCGGCTCCGGTGTCATCGCATGAGTGCGCCGCTTGGGTTGGCCGTCTTAGGGTCCACCGGCAGCATCGGGCGCAGCACGCTGGCGGTGGTCGCCTTGCATCCGGAGCGCTTCCGGATCGCGGTGCTGGGCGCCCACAGCAGCTGGCAGACCGTGGTCGAGCAGGCCAAGCAGTTCCAGGCGGAGACCGTGGTGCTCGTCGATCCCGAGGCGGCGGCGCAGGCCCGCGCGGCGCTGCGCGATTGCGGTGCTTCGACCCGCGTGGAGAGCGGTCCGGAGGCGCTCGCCGCCGCCGTCGCCGCCCCCAACGTTCAGGTGGTGATGGCCGCGATCGTCGGCGCGGCCGGGCTCAAGTCGACCCTGGCGGCGGTGCGAGCGGCCAAGCGCGTGCTGCTGGCCAACAAGGAAGCGCTGGTCATGGCGGGACCGCTGATGATGGATGAGGTGCGCCGCGCCGGCGCCGAGATCATTCCCATCGACAGCGAGCACAATGCGATTTTTCAATGCATGCCGGCAGGCTATCTGCCCGGGGATGTCGCGCGCGGCGTGATCCGGGTCATTCTGACCGCCTCGGGCGGTCCGTTTCGCTGCACCGACATGGCCAAGCTCAAAGATGTCACGCCGGATGAGGCCTGCGCCCATCCGAAGTGGAAAATGGGCCGCAAGATCTCGGTCGACTCGGCGACGCTGATGAACAAGGGCCTCGAGGTCATCGAGGCGACCTTGCTGTTCGGCTTACCGGAACGGAACGTGGATGTCATCGTTCATCCGCAAAGCGTCGTGCACTCCCTGGTCGAGTACGCGGACGGTTCGATGCTGGCGCAGCTGGGCGCTCCCGATATGCGCACACCCATTGCCCAGGCGCTCGCGTGGCCGGAGCGCTTTGCTTCCGGTGTACAATCCCTCAATCTGGCCGAGATCGGGCAGCTCGGTTTCGAGCCGCCGGATCACGAGCGGTTTCCCTCCTTGAGGTTAGCTCGAGCGGCGGCGCGAGCCGGGGGCACGGCGCCGGCGGTGCTGAACGCGGCCAACGAGGTCGCGGTACAGGCGTTTCTTGAGCAGCGCTTGAACTTTACTGCGATTGCCGCGGTCATTGACAAAGTGTTGCAGCGCCTCGATTCGACCCCCGTCAAGGCTCTGGGTGATGTTTTGGACGCCGACGCCGCTGCGCGGCGCCTGGCTGTTGCTTTGATCGAAAGCTCTGGAGCCTTCGCATGAAGATGTTGGTGTTTCTCGCCGCCTTTTTGGTCGCGATCGGGATCTTGGTGGCGGTCCATGAATTTGGGCACTACTGGGTCGCCAAGAAGCTCGGCTTCAAAGTGCTGCGCTTCAGCATCGGCTTCGGCAAACCGTTGGTGACGCGGGTGGGCCGCGATGCCGACCGCACCGAGTATTGTCTGGCCGCCATCCCGTTGGGCGGCTATGTCAAATTGCTGGATGAGCGCGAGGGCGAGGTGAGCGCGGCGGAGTTGCATCGCTCATTCACCCGCCGGCCGGTCCTGCATCGCGTCGCGGTGCTGCTGGCGGGGCCCGCCATGAACCTGCTGTTCGCCTCCCTCCTCTATGCGATTCTGGCGATGGTCGGGACCGAGATCGTCAAGCCGGTGATCGGACAGGTGCGCTTGGACAGCCCGGCCGCGCTGGCCGGCCTGCAGCGCGGCGATGAGATCGTGCGCGTCGGCGACCGCGCCGTCGCGGATACCGAGGCCCTGCAAATCGCGTTGATCCGTCAATTCACCGATGACGGCGTGATACCGCTGCGCGTTCGCCGCGACGGCGGCGAGCGATCGCTCACCCTGCGCGTCAATCAGGATCGGCGCGCCCTGACCGAGCCCGGCAAATTGCTGCCCGGCCTCGGCTTCGATTTGGCCACCTGGAACGCCAATACGCTGATTCACGAGGCGCCCGCGGACAGCGCCGGCGCCCGCGCCGGCTTGCGTGGCGGTGACCGCGTGCTGGCGGTGGATGGACAGACGGTCGTGAACAGCGCCGAGTTCGTCGCCATGGTGAACGGCGCGCCGGGACGGGACATCTCCATCGAAGTCGAGCGCCTGGGTAAGCGATTGCGCATCGTCGCGGCCGTGCCGCGGGTGGTGGAGCAGGGCAGGGTGATCGGCCGGCTCGGCATCACGCTGGAAGAAGGGCCGCGCGCCTGGCCGCCGGGGCTCATCGAGACACACCGCTCCGGCCCGATCGACGCGGTTGTGGGCGGCGTGGCGAAGACCTGGGAGATGTCCTCGCTCACCGTGCAGATGCTGTGGCGTATCGTGACCGGCCAGGTGTCCGCGAAGAACATCAGCGGCCCGATCAGCATTGCCGAGTTCGCGGGCATCAGCGCCTACCTGGGCCTGACCGCGTTTCTGGCCTTTCTCGCGATCATCAGCGTGAGCCTGGGAGTGCTCAATTTGATGCCCGTACCGTTGTTGGACGGCGGTCAGGTGGTTTATCAGGTCGTCGAAGCGATCAAGGGCACGCCGCTGTCCGAGCGCGCCCAGCTGTTCGGGCAGCAAGTCGGAATCGCGCTCCTGGTCGTATTGATGAGCCTCGCTTTTTATAACGACATTACAAGACATTTGAATTAACGGGAAATCATGATCAATCGAATTTGCAATCGGTCGTTGTCGCGTGCGGCTTGAATTGCGTTTGGCGTGTCTGGTGGCCCTCGCCATCCAGCCCTTGGGATCGGCTGTGCGCGCGCAAGTCGCGCAGGAGACGTTCACCGTAGGCGACATTCGCATCGAAGGCCTGCAGCGAATCTCCGAAGGCACGGTCTTCAATTACCTGCCGGTGAACATCGGCGATCACCTGGACGGCCAGCGCATCGGCGAGGCCATGCGGGCGCTGTATGCAACCGGGTTCTTCCGCGACGTGGAGCTGCGCCGCGACGGCAACACGCTGCTGGTCGTGGTGGTCGAGCGGCCGTCCATCGCCAAGTTCGAGCTCAAGGGCAACAAGGACATCAAGACCGAGGACTTGCAAAAGAGCCTGCGCAACGTGGGCCTGGCGCAGGGCAAGACCTTCGACCGTTCGGTCCTCGATGAGGTTAAGCAATACCTCACCGACCAATATTTCAGCCGCGGCAAGTACGCGGTGCGCGTCGACACGAAGATCACGGAGTTGCCGGGCAACAAGGTCGACGTGATCGTCGACATCAAGGAAGGCAAGCGCGCCAAGATCGAAATGATCAATTTGGTCGGCAACACCAAGTTCAAGGAAAAGGACGTGCTCGGCACCTTCGAGCTGAAGACGCCGAACTGGCTGTCCTGGTACAAGCAGGACGACCGCTACTCGCGCGAGTCGCTGACGGGCGATCTGGAAAAGCTGCGCTCCTACTACATGGACCGCGGCTACGCCAATTTCCAGATCGAGTCGACTCAGGTGAGCATCGCCCCTGAAAAAGACGACATGTACATCACCGTGAACGTCAACGAGGGAGACGTTTTCAAGGTGTCGGAAATCAAGCTCGCCGGCACCATGGTGGTGCCGGAGGCGCAGCTGCGGTCGTTGCTGCTGATCCACCCGGGCGACATCTACTCGCGCAAGCAGGTCACGAGCTCGCAGACGCTGATGAGCTACCGGCTGGGCGCGGATGGCTACGCGTTCGCCAAGATCGATCCGGTGCCGACGCCGGACAACGACAAGAAGACCGTGTCGCTCACCTTCTTCATCGAGCCCGGCAATCGCGTCTACGTGCGGCACATCAACTTCAACAATACGACGGCCATCAACGACGAGACCCTGCGCCGCGAGATGCGCCAGCTCGAAGGCGGATGGCTGTCGAATTCGGCGATCGAGCGCTCCAAGGAGCGCCTGCAGCGCCTGCCGTATGTGGAGAAGGTGGAGTTCGAGAACAAGCCGGTGGCGGGCAGCGCCGACCTGGTGGACGTGGACTACAACATCAAGGAAGGTCTGCCGGGCCAGTTCGGCGGCGGCATCGGCTACTCCGAATCGCAGAAATTCACCCTGAACGGCAATTTCGTCCACAGCAATTTCATGGGAACCGGCGACCGGATCGCATTGGAAGTCAACGCCGGCAAGTACAGCAAGAGCTATGTGTTCGCGCATACCGATCCGTACACCACCATCGACGGCGTGGCGCGCACCACCTCAGTGACCTACCGGGACATCACGCAGTTCGTGGCGGCCTCCTCGGCGTTCTCGACCAAGCAGATCACGGGCGCGGTGCAGTGGTCCTACCCGATCACCGAGTACCAGTACGTGCAGGTGGGCGTCTCCGCCAACAAGAACACTCTGGTCGTCTCCGAGGGCTATAGCGCGCAGCAGGCGGTGGACTGGGTCAAGGACAACGGCAACACCTTCCAGCGCGATCTCGCGGACACCAACGGCGACGGCGTGGTCAATTCCTTGGACAGTCCCTACACGGTGTTCGGCACGAACTTCTACACCTATGAGCTCACGGGGGGCTGGAACTTCGATGCCCGCAACCGGGCCCTGTTCGCCGACCGCGGTTTGCACGTGGCCGTCTCCGCCCGCTACGCCGTACCGCCGAGCCAGATTCACTACTACGCCACCAACTTCCAGTATCTCCAGTACGTGCCGATCTGGCGAAAATGGCTGATGTCCTTCAACTCGCAGATCGACTACGCCTCGGCGCTGGGCAGCACCACGGCGCTGCCTCCGTACCTGAATTACTTCGCCGGCGGTCCGGACAGCGTTCGCGGCTTTCGCGAGAGCCGCTTGGGGCCCCGGGACAATATCGGCATCGGCAACCCCTACGGCGGCAACTTCCGCGTGGTCAACCGCGCGGAGCTCATATTCCCGGTGCCTGAAAAGTGGAAGAGCGCGGCCCGGGTGAGCTGGTTCTACGACATCGGCAACGTATTTCAGACCGGAAATAAGGTGCCATTCCTGGGTGTCGACGACATAACGCCGGTCAATTATCACTTCAGTTATGCTAACCTGAAGAGATCGACTGGGATCGCGGTGCAGTGGCTTGCACCCTTGGGTTTGTTCCGTTTTTCATACGGCATCCCTTTGAATGCAAATCCCGGCAATACGGTGATATTCGGTGATGAAACCGAACGTTTTCAATTTTCTATCGGTCAGGCGTTTTGACCGCACACAATTTGAGGTCTTAGGGATCAACATGTCGACTTTCAATCGCAGCATTTCGTTGTTGGGTCTATGTCTGGGCTTAGCTCTGATGTCCGCCCCGGCGAGTGCGGAAATCAAGATGGGCGTGGTCAATTTTCAGAAGCTTCTGGAAGATGCGCCGCAGACGAAGTCGGCGATGCAGGCGCTCGAGAACGAGTTTGCGCCGCGCCGCCGCGAGCTCTTGACCATGCAGAACGATCTGAAGGCGAGAGACGAGAAATTCCAGAAAGAAGGCGCCGTGATGTCCGAATCGGACCGCGCCAAGGCGGAGAAGCAGCTGCGCGACCAGCAGCGCGAATTCTCGCGTAAAGCGGGCGAGTTCCAGGACGACGCATCGACGCGGCGCAACGAGGAAATCGGCAAGGTGCAGCGCTACCTGGTCACGGAAATCCAAGCCTACGCCAACGCGCAGGGCTTTGACTTGGTGCTGGGCGACGGTGTATTTTTCGCCAAGGGACCGCTCGACATCACGGCCAACGTATTGGCGGTACTGGCCACCAAGCCGGCAGGTCTGCCTGCGACGGCGCCCGCAGCGGCTGCACCCAAGGCTCCCGCGGCCGCGCCTCAGCCCAAGACTCCCGGCAGCAAATAGCGGCTTAAACCCCCGCACTCCAAGGTGGTGCGCAGGTGCAGGGAGAATTCAGCCTCGGAGAGCTCGCGGTACGGTTCGGCCTGCGGTTGCGCGGCGACCCTGCCTTGAGCGTCTCGCGCGTCGCCACCTTGTCGCACGCCGATGCGGGTTCCTTGAGCTTTCTCGCGAACACGCGGTATCGCAGGCAGATGCAGTCCACGCGCGCCACCGCCGTCCTGGTGGCGGCGGAGAACGCGGCGGATTGCCCCGTCGCGGCGCTGATCGATCCGAATCCCTACCTAGCCTATGCGCTCATCGCGGAGCTCCTGCACCCCCAGGCGCCGCCTGCCGCGGGCATACATTCGAGCGCGGTCGTGGCGGCAAGCGCCCGAATCGCGGCCTCGGCGAGCGTGGGACCCTTGAGCGTCATCGAGGACGATGCCGACATCGGCGAACGGGTGTTCGTGGGACCCGGCTGCGTGGTGCAGCGGGGGACCCGCGTCGGCGCCGACTCGCGCCTGGTGGCGCGAGTCAACCTGTACGCGGGGGTGCGGATCGGGCAGCGTTGTATAGTGCACGCCGGAGCGGTGATCGGCGCCGATGGATTCGGCTTCGCGTTGGACGCCGGAACCTGGGTGAAGGTGCCGCAGGTGGGCAGCGTCCAAATCGGCGACGACGTGGAGATCGGCGCCAACACCACCATTGATCGGGGCGCCATCGACGATACCGTGGTCGAACACGGGGTGAAACTGGACAATCAGATACAAGTGGGCCACAACGTGACCATTGGCGCTCATACTGCGATCGCGGGCTGCGTCGGGATTTCCGGCAGCACCACCATCGGTCAACGGTGCATGATCGGCGGAGGCGTCGGCATCGCCGGTCATTTGACCATCGCGGACGACGTCGTGGTGACGGGTTGCAGTCTGGTGAGCGCCTCGATAAAACAGGCGGGAAGCTACTCGAGCGGAATGCCGACCGTCGAGACTCGAATGTGGCGGCGCATGGTGGCGCATTTGCGGCGATTGGATTCAAAGGAGCGGTGATGGAAGAAACCGGAAAGATGGATATCGAAGCGATCATGCGGCAGTTGCCGCATCGGTATCCCTTCTTGATGGTGGATCGTGTCTTGGAGTGCGTGTCGGGAAAGCATGTCCGTGCGCTGAAGAACGTCACTTTCAACGAGCCGTTCTTTACCGGACACTTCCCGCATCGGCCGGTGATGCCGGGAGTGATGATCATCGAGGCGCTGGCTCAGGCGGCCGGAATCCTGGCGTTTCGAACCGTCGACGTGGTGCCGGACACCGAAACTCGCTTCTATTTCGTCGCCATCGACAACGCGCGATTCCGCAAGCCCGTCGAGCCCGGCGACCAGCTCGTGCTCAAGGTCGACTTGAAGCGCGCCTTCAAGGGAATCTGGAAGTTTCACGGCTCGGCCGAAGTCGACGGGGTCGAAGTGGCGTCGGCTGAAATCATGGTGGCGCCGGAAACCAAAGGTCCCAAGGACAGAGGAGCGGCGGGATGATCGACCCGCGCGCGGTGATATCGCCGCAAGCGCAGATTGCGGCGGATGTCGAGGTCGGGCCGTTCAGCGTCATCGGGGCGGATGTGGTCATCGGTCCGGGCACTTGGATCGGTCCGCATGTGGTGATCAACGGTCCGTCGCGAATCGGCGCCGGCAACAGGATATTTCAGTTCGCCTCTCTGGGCGATGCGCCCCAGGACAAGAAATACAA
This sequence comes from Steroidobacteraceae bacterium, assembly GCA_035314705.1. Classification (GTDB taxonomy): domain Bacteria; phylum Pseudomonadota; class Gammaproteobacteria; order Steroidobacterales; family Steroidobacteraceae; genus Bog-1198. The sequence continues at coordinate 56,871 of DATFZF010000022.1, forward strand.
CGGCGAGCCGACGCGCCTCGAAATCGGGGACCGCAATGTATTTCGCGAATCGGTCACGGTGAACCGCGGCACCACCCACGACAAGGGCGTGACCCGCATCGGCAATGACAATCTGTTGATGGCGTATTCGCACGTCGCGCACGACTGCACTCTCGGCGACCAGATCGTGATGGCGAATTGCGCCACCCTGGGCGGCCACGTGGAGCTCGGCGATTGGGTGATCATGGGCGGATTGTCGGCCGTGCATCAACACACCAAGGTGGGCGCTCATTGTTTCATCGCGCACAACGCCGCGGTGACCCGCGACGTGCCCCCCTATGTCATGGCGGTCGGCCGTCCGGCCGAGCCGCACAGCGTGAATTCGGAAGGGTTGAAGCGCCGTGGTTTCACTGCCGCGCAGATCTTGAACATCCGCCGCGCCTACCGCCTGCTGTACCGCTCGGGACTGAAGCTCAAGGCGGCCATGGAGCAGCTCGAGAAATTGGCCGGCGCCCAGGCGGAAATCCGGCCATTCGTCGAGTTCATCAAGCGCAGCGAACGCAGCATCGTCCGCTAACGATGCCGCTGCGCGTGGGTTTGGTGGCGGGCGAAGCATCGGGCGATACATTGGGCGCCGATCTCATCGGCGCACTGCGCCGTCTTCGGCCGGATGCGCGGTTTTTCGGCGTCGCCGGCCCGAAAATGCAGGCCGCCGGATGCGAGGTCTGGGAGCCCGCCGAATCGCTCGCGGTGATGGGCCTGTTCGAGATCGTGCGCGATTTGCCGCGGCTGCTGCGATTGCGGGCGCGCATGCGGGCGCGGTTCTTGGAGGCCAAACCCGATGTGTTCGTCGGTATCGATTCACCCGAATTCAATCTGCGTTTGGCGCGCGATCTGCGCGCCGCCGGCATTCCGGCGGTGCAATACGTGAGCCCCCAGGTGTGGGCATGGCGGCAAGGCCGGGTGCGCAGCATTCACGAATCCGTCGACCTGGTGCTGTGCCTGCTGCCGTTCGAGAAGCGCTTCTACGATGAATACGGCATGCCCGCCGAGTTTGTCGGGCATCCGCTCGCCGACGCAATTCCGCTCAACGTCGATCGTCAAGCGGCGCGCCGCGCCCTCGACATAGATCCAACCGCCCAAGTCGTCGCCCTGCTGCCCGGAAGCCGGCGCGGCGAAGTGGCGCGCCTCGCGGAAGAATTCGCGGCCACGGCGCGCTGGCTCGCCGCCCAGCGCCCGCAGCTGATCTTCATCGCGCCGATGGCAAGCGCTGCATCGCGGGAGATTTTTGCGCGCGTGCTCGAGCGCCATGCGCCCGCCGTCAATGTCCAGCTCATCGACGGCCGCGCCCAAACGGCGCTGATCGCCGCCGACGTGTGCTTGGTGGCCTCCGGCACCGCGAGTTTGGAGGCGGCGCTGTGCAAGCGCCCCATGGTGGTCGTTTACCGCCTGGGCGCCATGACCGCCTGGATTCTGCGGCGGCTGAAGCTGGTCAAATCCAAGTTCTTTGCACAACCAAATCTACTTGCGGATCGGCGCGTCGTCGGCGAGTATTTTCAGGAGCAGATTGTCCCGGAGTCGATCGGAGCGGAGCTCTTGATGTGGCTAGACGATGCCGAACGCCGCGTTGGCCTCGAACAGGAATTCTCGCGAATTCATTCCGACCTCAAGCGCGATGCGGGCACCCGCGCGGCACAGGCGATCATGGGCCTGCTCAAATGAGGCGGCGGGTGGCCGGCATCGACGAGGCGGGGAGGGGACCTCTCGCCGGACCCGTGGTCGCGGCGGCGGTGATTCTGCGGCCGGGCCGCCGCATCGACGGCGTCGCGGATTCCAAAGTCTTGAGTCCGGAGGAGCGCGCCGCCTTGAGCCTGACAATTCGGCGCGACGTGCTGTGTTTCGGCATTGGATGGGCCGACCGGGCGGAGATCGACGCCCTGAATATTTTGCAGGCCACGTTCCTGGCCATGCGCCGCGCGCTGCTCGCGATGAGTCTGATGCCCGATCATGTGTTGGTGGACGGCAACCGCCTGCCGCATTTGGGCGGGTTGGGCAGGCCGGTGACGGGGCGCGCCATCATCGGCGGCGATGCCACCCACCCCGCCATCAGCGCCGCCTCCATCCTGGCGAAGACGGCCAGAGATAATTATATGAATCAGATGGATGCGCTATATCCCGCATATTCTTTCGCAGCTCACAAGGGATATTGCACGCCCCTGCATCAACGGCTTCTCGAGGAGCACGGGCCCTGTCCCCTGCACCGCCGCTCGTTCGCTCCGGTGAGGCTTGCGCTCCGGGTGGCGCTTTGAAGCAGTTCGTTCATTTGCGATTGCACACCGAGTATTCCCTGGTCGACGGGATCGTACGGGTCCCGGAATTGATGGCCGCCGTCGCGGCGTCGGGTATGCCCGCGGTGGCTCTGACCGACCAAAGCAATTTGTTCGCGATGGTGAAGTTCTACAAGGAGGCATTGGCGGCCGGCGTCAAGCCGCTGATCGGAGTCGACGCCTGGATTCGCGAGGTGGGCGAGCGGGCGCCGCCGTCGCGCGCGGTATTTCTCTGCCAGAACCTCGTGGGTTATCGGCATCTGACGCAGCTCGTGACCCGCTCGTATCTCGAGGGACAGCGGCGCGGCGCACCGATGCTGGAACGCGGCTGGCTGCAGAGCGACGTCCTCAAGGGGCTGATCGTGCTGTCGGGCGGAGCGGAGGGAGACATCGGTCAGGCGATTGCCCGCGGCCGGCACGATGAGGCGTCCCGGTGTCTGGCGGCGTGGCAGGAGCTGTGCGGCGACCGGTTCTACCTCGAGGTGCAGCGTACCGGCCGCGCCGGCGAACAGGCCTACGTCGAAGCGGTCATGGACTTGGGTGTGGAGCGGGGCGTGGCGGCGCTTGCGACCAATGATGTGCGCTTCCTGACGCGCGCCGAGTTCGAGGCGCATGAGGCACGAGTGTGCATCCATGAAGGCGCCCTGCTCACCGACCCAAGCCGCACGCGGCGCTATTCCGAAGAGCAGTACCTGAAAACGCCGGCGGAAATGGCGGAACTCTTCAAGGACGCGCCCGAGCTGCTCGAGAATACCGTGGAAGTGGCGAAGCGCTGCTCGCTGGAGATCCGCTTGGGGGCCTCCATGCTGCCGGCGTATCCCGTGCCTGCAGGCAGCAGCACCGAGAATTTTCTACGCGAGGAAGCGGCGCGCGGCCTCGCGGCGCGGCTCGCCGCCGCGCGCGGAATGCCGGCCGCGCCGGCCCACCCCGCCGCGCCGGCCCCCCACGCCGCGCCGGCCCCGCACGCCGCGCCGGCCGCCTACGAAGCGCGCCTGCAGCTCGAACTCGGCGTCATTTGCACCATGGGATTCGCCGGCTACTTCTTGATCGTCGCCGACTTCATCCGGTGGGCGCGCGAGAACGGCGTTCCGGTCGGACCCGGCCGCGGCTCCGGCGCCGGTTCGCTGGTGGCGTACGTGCTCGGCATCACCGATTTGGATCCGATCGAGCACGATCTTCTGTTCGAGCGATTTTTGAATCCCGAGCGCGTGTCCATGCCCGACTTCGACGTCGACTTCTGCATGGAGGGCCGCGACCGGGTCATCGAGTACGTCGCCAACAAATACGGCCGCGAGCGCGTTTCGCAAATCATCACCTACGGCACCTTGGCGGCCAAGGCGGTGGTACGGGATGTCGGCCGGGTGCTGGGACACAACTACGGTTATGTGGACAAGATCGCGAAGCTGATTCCATTCGAAATCGGCATGACCCTCGACAAGGCGCTGGCGCAGGAAGAGGAACTGAAGCGCCTGTATGAGGGCGAATCCGAGATCCGCGAGCTCATCGATCTGGCGCGCAGCCTCGAAGGCCTGGCGCGCAACGCCGGCACGCATGCGGGCGGCGTGGTCATCGCGCCGTCGGTGCTGACCGATTTCACTCCTCTGTACTGCGAAGAGGGCAGCACGACGCCGGTGACGCAGTTCGACAAGGACGATGTCGAAGCCGCCGGACTGGTGAAGTTCGATTTCCTGGGACTGCGCACGCTGACCATCATCGATTGGGCGGTCCGCGACATCAACGCGCTGCGCGCCGCCGCGGGCGATCCGCCCATCGTGATGAGCGCGCTGCCCATGGACGATGCCGCCACCTACCAGCTGCTCAAGAGCTGCAGAACCACGGCGGTGTTCCAGCTCGAGTCGCGCGGCATGAAGGATCTGATCCGCCGCTTGCAGCCCGATCGCTTCGGCGACATCGTGGCGCTCGTGGCCCTGTTCCGGCCCGGGCCGCTGCAGTCGGGCATGGTCGAGGATTTCATCGCGCGCAAGCACGACACCAGCGGCGCCACCATCGACTACCTGCATCCGGATTTGAAGCCGGTGCTGGCGGCGACCTACGGCGTGATTCTGTACCAGGAACAGGTCATGCAGATCGCGCAGATCCTGGCCGGCTACACTCTGGGCGGCGCGGATCTCCTGCGCCGTGCCATGGGCAAGAAAAAGGCCGAAGAAATGGCCAAGCAGCGCTCGGTGTTCGTCAGCGGCGCGGTCGCCCGCGGCGTGCGCGAAGCTCAGGCCACCCATATTTTCGACTTGATGGAAAAATTTGCGGGTTACGGATTCAACAAGTCGCACTCCGCGGCCTATGCGCTGCTGTCCTATCAAACCGCGTGGCTCAAGGCGCATTATCCGGCCGCCTTCATGGCCGCGGTCCTTTCCTCGGATATGGACAAGACCGACAAGGTGGTCATGCTGATCGATGAATGCGCCAGCATGGAGCTCACCGTCCAGCCGCCGGACGTGAATGAGTCGGTGTATGCGTTCAAGGTCGCGGGTCCCGCCAGCATTCGTTACGGCATGGGGGCGATCAAGGGCGTGGGCGCGTCGGCCGTGGAAGCCATCATCGAGGAGCGCAGCGCCAACGGGCCGTTCGCAAGTCTCCCGGACCTCTGCCGGCGCATCGATTTGCAGCGCGTGAACCGGCGCGTGTTCGACGCGCTGATTCGCTCCGGCAGCCTGGATAAGATCGGACCGAATCGCGCCACGCTGACCGCCGAGCTCGACCGCGCCATGCAGCTCGGCGAGCAGAATTCCCGCGCCATGAGCGTGGGCCAGGTGGACTTGTTCGGTTTGAGCGCGGCGCCCGACAGCGTCGTGGCGGACTGGACCGAGGCGCAGCGGCTGGCCGGAGAGCGCGAGACCCTGGGGCTCTTTTTGAGCGGGCACCCCATCACGCCCTATGAACCGGATCTCAAGCTGTTGGGCTGCGCGCGCTTGGCTGATGTGGTCAGCACTCCCAAACCGGCCGCGGCCGCCGACGGGGCGCGCAGCTGGTCGGCGGGCAAGGCGGCGACCGTCGCCGGACTGGTGCTGGAGATCCGCCGCCGGCCGAATCGAGTGACATTGATCCTGGATGATCGCAGCGCCCGGCTCGAAGTCAGCCTGTATGAGGAGACTTTTCAGCAGCACCGCGACATCATCGTCAAGGACGCGATCCTGCTCATCGACGGAACGCTGCGGTTCGATGATTTCATCGAAGCGTGGCGATTACAGGCGAAGTCGCTGATGGATATCGACCGCGCCCGCGAGCGCTTCGCCCGCCGTCTCTGGCTGCGGTGGCCGGCTGAATTCGACGATCCGCAGGGTATGAGTCGATTTGCACAGATACTGCAGCCGCACCTGCATGGTCCCTGCGGGGTGAGCGTGGCGGTCAACCGGCCGGAATATTCGGGACGGCTCAATTTGGCGGACACCTGGTCGGTGCATGCCTCTCGGGCTTTGCTCGACAAGCTGACGGACTTAGTGGGGCGCCAGGGATGGTATTTACTGTATGGTCCACGTAATGACGCGCGTGGCGAGGAAACGTCTTCATGGCAATGAATTTTCTAGAGTTTGAACAGCCGATTGCGGAGCTCGAGGCAAAGATCGAGGAACTCAAATTCCTGGGAAAGGACTCGAGCGTCAACATCACGGAGGAGATCAAGCGCCTGCAATCGAAGAGCCGGGCGCTCACCAACAGCATTTTTGCAAACCTCACGCCCTGGCAAATCACCCAGTTGGCGCGGCATCCGCAGCGTCCTTATACGCTCGATTACGTGTCCATGATTTTCACCGACTGGCATGAATTGCACGGCGATCGCATGTACAGCGACGATCTGGCCATCGTCGGCGGGTTGGCGCGGCTCGAGGGCATGCCGCTGATGCTGATCGGCCACCAGAAGGGGCGCGACACCAAGGAGCGGGTGCGGCGCAACTATGGCATGCCCAAGCCCGAAGGCTACCGCAAGGCCCTGCGCCTGATGATGATGGCCGAGCGGTTCCGCATTCCGGTGATCACCTTGATCGATACCCCGGGGGCGTATCCCGGCATCGGCTCGGAAGAGCGCGGCCAGAGCGAGGCCATCGCGCGCAATTTATTCGAAATGTCGAATCTGGCGGCGCCGGTTCTGAGCGTGGTCATCGGTGAAGGCGGTTCGGGCGGCGCGCTCGCCATCGGCGTGTGCGATCGGCTGGTGATGCTGCAGTTCAGCGTGTATTCGGTCATTTCTCCGGAAAGCTGCGCCTCCATCCTCTGGAAGAGCACGGAGAAGAAGGAAATCGCCGCGGATGCCATGGGCGGCACCGCGGAGCGGCTCAAGAAGCTGGGCCTGGTGGACGAAGTGCTGAAGGAACCGCACGGCGGCGCGCATCGCGACCCGCAGGCCATGGCGGAGAGCGTCAAACAAAGCATGGTGAAGCATTTGGCCGAGCTGCGAAATCAACCGGTGACGCAATTGCTCGATGCGCGTCAAGCTCGCTTGCGCGGATTCGGCGTGTTCGGCGACGCATAACGCCCGCCCCATGAACTTCTCCGCGGCCTCCCTGCACGCGGTCCTGGCGGCCCACACTCCCGCGGGCGCCACCGGACTGGTGGTGGCCTTGAGCGGCGGCGCGGATTCAGCGAGTCTGTTGGCCGCCGCCCATCAGTTGGGCGCGGGCTTCCGCGGCCTTGGGCTGCGCGCCGTGCATGTCGATCATGGTCTGCAGAGCGCCGCCGGCGCGTTTCGCGAAAGCTGTGCGGCGTTGTGCAGCGGCTTGAACATTCCCTTGACGGTGATCCACGCTCTGGTGCATGCGCCGCCCGGCGCGTCGCTCGAGGCCGCGGCGCGCGATGCCCGCTACGCCGCGCTCGAGGCCGAACTCAAGCCCGGCGAATGCCTGCTGACGGCGCATCACAGCGAGGACCAAGCAGAAACTCTGCTGCTGCAGGCCCTGCGCGGCGCCGGTTTGAAGGGTCTGGCGGCCATGCCCCATTGCCGGCGCTTAGGACGCGGTTGGCATCTGCGCCCGTTGCTGGAGGTGCCGCGGCACGAGCTTCGCGCCTTCGGCGCGCAGGTGTGCGGCGACTGCGTCAGCGATCCGATGAATGAGGATCTGCGCTTTGACCGCAGCTATTTGCGCCGGCGAATCTGGCCCCTGATCGAAACGCGTTGGCCCGGGTCGGCGACCGCGCTGTCGCGCGCGGCCCGGCATGTCGCCGATGCGCAAGACCTGCTGGATTGCGCGGCGGCGGCCGATGTGACTCGCTTGCGCGACGGCGATGCGCTGTCGGTGCCGGGCTTGCGGGCGCTCGGGCCGAAGGCGCGGATCAATGCCATTCGTTTCTGGTTGTCCGATGCGGGGGTCGAACCTCCGTCCACCGCCCGCTTGAACGAGGCGCTGCGCCAAGTGCTCGATGCGGACGTCGATCATTTGCCGGCGATCGTGTGGGGCCGGCACGCCTTGCGGCGTTACCGGCAGAGAGTCTTTCTGACGCAGGCCAGTGCGCCGCGCCTCGAGGGGACTCGGGCGTGGCTCGCGGAGCCCGGCTCGCGCATCGATCTAGGGCCTGGATTGGGAGAATTGCGCTGGGCGGCGCAAGTGGGTGGCATCGATGCGCGGCGTCTGCCGGAATCGGTGGTGGTGTGCCGGCGCGACGGCGGCGAGGCGTTGAGGCCCGCACCGCTGGCCAAAACTCAAGCCCTGCAGCATCTGTGTCAGTCGCAGGGCGTGCTGCCGTGGATGCGCGATGCGCTGCCCCTGGTCTTCGCCGGCGATGCCCTGATCGCCGTCGGCGATCTGTGGCAGGACGCCGGCTGGTGCGCGCCCCCTCAAGGACCCGGGCTCGCGATTCGTTGGGAGCGGGCGCCGATCATTGTCTAAGGCCGCGTGTTCTGCTAACCTGAACTCCCGTCGAATTCTCATTGTTCAATTGGCTTGAATTAGCTGGCGCGTGATTTTTTCATGGCGCTCAAGCTACCTTTAATCGGCGGTGACCACATGACTCGATTCGTATTCGTCACCGGCGGCGTCGTTTCCTCGCTGGGCAAGGGCATTGCGTCCGCTTCCCTGGGGGCCATCCTCGAAGCGCGCGGGCTCAAGATCAGCATGGTGAAATTGGATCCCTACATCAACGTGGATCCCGGCACCATGAGCCCGTTCCAGCATGGCGAGGTTTTCGTCACCGCCGACGGTACCGAGGCTGACCTGGATCTCGGCCACTACGAGCGCTTCGTGCGCACGACCACCGGGCGCAACAGCAATTTCACCACCGGACGCATTTACGAGCGCGTCATCGCCAAGGAGCGGCGCGGCGATTATCTGGGCGCCACCGTGCAGGTGATCCCGCACATCACCGATGAAATCAAGTACCGGATCCGCATGGGCGCCGGGGATGCCGACGTGTGCATGGTGGAAATCGGCGGAACGGTCGGCGACATCGAATCCTTGCCGTTTCTCGAGGCCATCCGCCAGATGGGCGTGGAATTGGGGCACAACCAGGTGCTGTACATGCATCTGACGCTGGTGCCCATCGTCGGGGGTTCGGGCGAAATCAAGACCAAACCCACCCAGCATTCGGTCAAGGAACTGCGCGGCATCGGCATCCAACCGGACATCCTGCTGTGCCGCTGCGCGCATTCGCTGCCGGATGAACAGCGCCGCAAGATCGCTCTCTTCACCAATGTCGAGGAGCGCGCCGTGATTTCCGGCGTCGATGCCGACGACATTTACAAGATTCCGATGCTGCTGCACGACGAGGGCCTGGACGACATCGTGGTCGACAAGCTGCGCCTGAACGCGCCTCCCACGGATCTGGCCGAATGGCGCGCGGTGGTCGCCGCCAAGCAGAATCCGGAAGCCGTGGTCGACATCGGCATGGTCGGCAAGTACGTGCAAATTCGCGACTCGTATATCTCCCTGAACGAGGCGCTGATGCACGGCGGCATCAAGACCCGGACCCGCGTCAACATCCATTACTTCGAATCGCAGGACATCGAGCGCCTGGGTCCCGCGGCTCTGCAAAACATGGATGCCATTCTGGTGCCGGGAGGCTTCGGCGACCGCGGCATCGAGGGCAAGATTCAGGCAATCCGCTTTGCGCGCGAGAACCGCATTCCCTATCTCGGGATTTGTCTGGGGATGCAGCTCGCCATCATCGAATATGCGCGCAATGTGCTGGCCTTGAAGGGCGCGAACAGTACGGAGTTCGATCGCGCCACCAATCACCCGGTGATCGCGTTGATCACCGAGTGGCAGGACTTGGAACGCGGCCAGCAAGTTCGCGATGAGAAATCCGATCTGGGCGGCAGCATGCGCCTGGGCGCCCAGGAAGCGAAGCTGGTGCGCGGCTCTCTGGCGCACTCGCTGTACGGCAAGGAATCGATATTCGAACGCCATCGCCATCGCTATGAATTCAACAATCACTATCTCGAGGAATTGAGCGCGGCCGGCCTGAACTTCTCGGGATTTTCGGCCGACGGCTTGGTGGAGTTCATCGAGTTGCGCTCGCATCCGTGGTTCGTCGCGAGCCAGTTTCACCCCGAATTCACCTCGACGCCGCGCGATGGGCATCCGCTGTTCGCGGGATTCGTGCGGGCGGCCCGTGAATACCGCGCGGCACAACGGCCGGGGCGCGCAACCGCATGAAATTGGCCTCGTTCGAGGTCGGGCCCGATCGCCCGTTTTTCTTGATCGCCGGTCCCTGCGTCATCGAAAGCGAGGGGCTGGTGCTGGATGTGGCCGGATACCTGAAGGAGATCACCGGCCGGCTCGGCATCCCTTTCATATTCAAGGCCTCATTCGACAAGGCCAATCGTTCCTCCAGCTTAAGCTTCCGCGGACCGGGCCTGGAGGCGGGACTCAAGGCTCTGTCCCGCGTGCGCGCTCAGATCGGCGTCCCGGTGCTGACCGACGTGCATGAGGACACGCCTCTCGCCGAGGTGGCCGACGTGGTCGATGTATTGCAGACGCCGGCGTTTCTCTGCCGGCAGACCAATTTCATCGTCGCCGCTTCGTCGCAGGGCAAACCCGTGAACATCAAGAAGGGTCAGTTTCTGTCGCCCTGGGAAATGCAAAACGTGGTCGACAAGGCGCGTTCCACCGGCAACCGGCAGATCATGGTTTGCGAGCGCGGCTTCTCCTTCGGCTACAACAATCTGGTATCGGACATGCGCTCGCTCGCCATCATGCGCAGCACGGAATGTCCGGTGGTGTTCGATGCCACCCATTCGGTGCAGCTGCCCGGCGGCAAGGGCGATGCGTCGGGCGGCGAGCGCGAGTTCGTGCCGGTATTGGCGCGCGCCGCCGTCGCCGCGGGGGTCGCGGGAGTCTTCATGGAGACGCATCCCGATCCGGCGAAGGCCTTGTCGGACGGTCCGAACGCCTGGCCCCTGGACAGAATGGCTTCGCTGTTGGCCACGCTCAAGGAGCTGGACACGGCGGTGAAAAGAAAACCCTTTGAGGAATCGCTCCTATGAGTCGCATCATCGACATTCGCGGCCGCCAGATCATCGATTCGCGCGGCAATCCCACCGTCGAGGCCGATGTGCTGCTGCACTCCGGCGTCGTCGGCCGCGCGGCGGTGCCGTCCGGCGCCTCCACCGGTTCTCGCGAGGCCGTGGAATTGCGGGACGGCGACGCCAAAATATTCGGCGGCAAGGGTGTTCTCAAGGCCGTGGAGCATATCAACGGGCCCATCCGCGACTTGCTGCAGGGATCGGATGCCCAGGATCAGGCCGGCCTCGATGCCAAAATGCTGGAACTGGACGGCACGGATTTCAAATCCAACTTGGGCGCGAATGCCATTCTGGCGGTGTCGTTGGCGGCGGCGCATGCGGCCGCGCGCGACCAGGGGCTGCCGCTGTATCGGCACTTGGCGGGACCCAAGGATCTGACGCTGCCCGTACCGATGATGAACATCATCAACGGCGGCGCGCACGCCGACAACAGCGTCGACATCCAGGAATTCATGATTCTCCCCATCGGCGCGCCGTCCTTCTCGGAGGCGGTGCGCTACGGCGCCGAGGTGTTCCACACCTTGAAGAAAGTGCTGCATGCCAAGGGGCTCAATACCGCGGTCGGCGACGAAGGCGGTTTCGCGCCCGATCTGCCGTCGAATGAGGCGGCGCTGACGACGATCTTGGAAGCCATCGACAAGGCGGGATATCGCGCGGGCAAGGATATTTACCTGGGGCTGGACGTCGCCAGCACGGAGTTCTTCAAGGACGGCGTGTACGAACTCGCGTCGGAAGGGCGCCGCTTCAACTCAACCGAGTTCACCGATTACTTGGCGGGTCTGGTCGCCAAGTATCCGATCGTGACCATCGAGGATGGCATGAGCGAAGGCGATTGGGAGGGCTGGGCGATTCTCACCCGCAAGCTGGGCGCCAAGGTGCAGCTGGTGGGCGACGATTTGTTCGTCACCAACACCAAGATCTTCGCCGAAGGTATCGCCAAGAAGATCGCCAATGCGATTCTCATCAAGCCGAACCAGATCGGCACGCTGACCGAGACCCTGGCCGCCATCGACATGGCGTACGCGGCCAAGTATGCCGCCGTGGTGTCGCATCGCTCGGGCGAAACGGAGGACTCGACCATTGCCGACATCGCCGCGGCAACCACCGCCACCCAGATCAAGACCGGTTCGATGTCGCGCTCGGACCGAATTGCCAAGTACAACCAGTTGCTCCGCATCGAGGGCGAGCTTCCAGGCAAGACGGCCTATGCGGGCTCGGGCGCCTTATCGGTACCAATTCCTTAAGAGTTCGTGCTAAGCTCCTGTCCCCATGAGGTTTTTCGCCACCATCCTGGGACTCGTGCTGGTATCGCTCCAATACCGCCTGTGGCTCTCCGATCAAGGATTGCGCGAGGTTTCGCGCCTGCAAGCCGCAGTGGACGCGCAAGCCTCGGCGAACCGCGAGCAGAGTGAGCGCAACCGTCAATTGGTTGCGGAAGTCACTGATCTCAAAGTGGGATTGACCGCGCTCGAGGAGCGGGCCCGCAGCGAACTCGGAATGGTCGGCAACAGCGAAACCTTCTACCAAGTCGTCACCGCGGCGACGCAAGCTCCAGCCGCGCCTGCCACGGCGGTTACCGCTCGCGCGCAGTGATGCCTGAGTTCGCGACGCGGCGCGTCTGGGCCATCGTTCCTGCGGCGGGCCGCGGCGCACGCTTTGCCGCCTCGGCGCAATCGACGGTTCCCAAACAATATGCGCCGCTGCTTGGAGCCACCGTGATGGAATGGTCGCTGCGCGCGCTGCTGGCGGAGGCGCGGGTGCACGCTGTGGTGGTGGCGCTGGCCGCGGATGATGTTCATTGGGCCCCCATTGCGGCGAAACTCAACCACCCCAAGCTGCAAACTACCGTCGGCGGCGCCAATCGGCAGCAGACGGTGGCCAACGGCCTGGATTTTCTGGCGTCGCAAGCCGCCGCGGATGATTGGATTTTGGTGCACGACGCGGCGCGACCCTGCTTGAACGCCGCCGAGCTCGGCGCCTTGCTCGACGCCGTTGGCGCGGGCGCGGGCATTGGCGCGGGCGCGCGCGCAGGCGCTGTCGCCGAGGTGCCCACGGGCGGCGCCATCCTCGCTGCGCCCATCGTCGACACGGTGAAGCGCGAGCTAGGGAGTCACGTTGTGACCGTGGACCGCCAGGGATTGTGGCGCGCGCTGACGCCGCAGGTGTTTGCCTATGCGCAGCTGCGCCATGCGCTGAAGGAAGCGGCGCTCTCCGGTGTCGCGGTGACCGATGAGGCGCAGGCCATTGAACGCATGGGGTTGCGGCCGGCGCTGGTGCAAGGCTCGCCGTTCAACGTCAAGGTGACGCGTACCGAGGATCTGGCGGTGGCGGCGAGCATATTGAGAATGAGGGAGGACGGCACGATGCGGGTCGGACAAGGTTTCGACGTGCACGCCTTCGGTGAAGGCGACCACGTCATCCTGGGCGGTGTACGAATAGCGCACCCCAAGGGCGTGGTGGCGCACTCGGATGGGGATGTCGTCATTCACGCGTTATGCGACGCCGTGCTCGGGGCCATGGGAGACGGCGACATCGGTCAGCATTTTCCCGACAGCGACCCGCGATATCGCGGCGCGGACAGCCGGGTGTTCCTGCGCGTGGTGGCGGCGCGCATGCAGGCCGCCGGTCTGAAGCTCGTCAATGCCGACATCACCGTGCTCGCCGAAGCGCCTCGCATCGCCGCGCACCGCGCCGCGATGGCGGCGAATCTCTCGGCCGACCTCGGCGTCGCGGCACGGCACATCAATATCAAAGCCACCACCACGGAGCGCCTGGGGTTCATCGGACGCGGCGAAGGTCTGGCCGCGCTCGCGTCCGTATTGCTGGCATCGTGAACAGCTGGACCCGGGCCGCACTGCAGCCTCCCCGGGCACACGGCGCTCCCTTGCCGCCGGCGACGCTCAAGGCCGTTCCGGAAGATTTTCATGTCGAGGAGCAGCTGTCCTTCGAGCCGTCCGGAGCGGGACCTCACTGGCTGTTGCGGGTGGAGAAGCGCGCCGCCAATACGCGTTGGGTGGCGGCCGAAATTGCCCGCCTGGCCGGGGTTGCTGCCAGCGCCGTGGGTTATGCGGGACTCAAGGACCGCCATGCCGTGGCGGTGCAGTGGTTCAGCGTGCCGAATCTCGCCGCCGCCGACTTCTGGACCGGCGTCCGAACGTCCGAATTCAAAGTGCTCGAAGCGCGGGCCAATTCGCGCAAGCTCAAGGTGGGCGCGCTGTCGGGGAATCGTTTTCGCATCCGGCTGCGCGACGTGGCGTGGTCGCGCGAACAATTGGAGCACAAGCTCGATGCACTGCGCGTTCACGGCGCACCGAACTATTTTGGACCGCAGCGCTTCGGGCGCGAGGGCTTCAATCTCGATCGGGTCGCGGCATGGGTGCAAAGCGGGGCCGCGCCGCGCGGCCGTGCCGAGCGCAGCTTTACGCTGTCGGCTGCGCGGTCCCTGTTATTCAATGCCGTGCTGGCGCGGCGCGTGGAGGCGGGCGATTGGTCGCAGCTCAGCTGCGGCGATCTGGCCAGTCTCGAGGGCAGCGGCAGCCACTTTCCCGTCATCGCCGTCGATGATGAATTGCGCCGCCGTGTGAACGCGCTCGACATTCACCCTTCAGGACCCCTCTGGGGGCGCGGCCTGCCGGCCAGCCAGGGCCGGGCGCTGGAGCATGAACTCGCGGTGTCGCGTGAACTGGCGGCGGTCGCCGACCTGCTCGCGGCCCAGGGGTTGACCCAGGAGCGGCGCGCGCTGCGCTGCGCGATTCGAGATTTGACCGTCCTGCGCGACGCCAGCACGCTGACTTTGGGTTTCACCTTGAGCCGCGGCCAATTTGCCACGGCGGTGCTGCGCGAGATTTGCGAATTCGGCGCTGTTCCGGAACTCGACGCCGACGAGGACTAGCTACTCTCCGGCGCGCGGGTGAAGTTCCACGAAAAACTGCCGAACCACGGCGGCGCACTCGGCGGCGCGCGTTTGCAGCAGCAGATGCGGCCCGTCGATCTCGACCATTCGTGCGCTCGGCAGCGCATGTAGGATCCGCAGGGTCGCGGCCCGCGAGATGACGCGGTCGCCCCGCGCCCTGAGCACCAGAGTCGGCATACGCACGAGTCGAAGCGCGGGTGTCGCATCCACGGCCAGCAACTCGGCGATGCGATGCCGGATCACGGCGTGCGACACACCGGCCATGGCACGCTCCTGCTGGGTGGGCGCCGCTTGCGGCGAGGCGGATCCCCACATCAGCGGCGCACGCACCCAGCGCGGCAGCGACTTCAACGGCAGGTAGCGGGCCAAGGGTCGCGCCCATCCCAGCCAGGGAAAGGGATTCTGGGCGAACGTGCCGCACAGGATGAGGGCTGCGAGTCCCGCCGGCGACTGGGCGGCGATCCGAATGGCGAGGGGCCCGGAGAAGGATTCGCCCAGAAGAACGAATGCTCGATCGCGGGGCAGGGCTGCGAGCACCAGCGCCTCGAGTTCCGAATAGCCCAAGGGCTGATCCGACGGATAGGCCACCACGCGCGAATCGACGCCGGGACCCAGTGTCCTCACGAACTCCCTGAATAGCTTTCCGGTCCCGTCCAGTCCCGGCAGCAAGACCAGAGCGGGCAAATCCGCGGCATCCTTCATGGACTCAGTCGATATTGAACACCGCCTCACGCCGGCCCAGCCGGCCGCGCTGGTCCGCGATGAGCAGCACCAGGCGGTGGGTGCCATGCGGCAGCCGAACGCCCGACACACGCAGCCCTTTTTCCGAGACCGTTACCCGGTCCGTGATCCGCTTCGTCAGGTCGATGGCGACCGACCCGAGGTAGCACAGGCGGAAGGTATCGGGCCGGATGGGTGCGCTCGCGGTCGGTGTGAACAAAAGGTCCAGATCGAGCGGCGGGGTCAGGGTCTTTCCCAGAGTCGGCGTGAGAATCCTGATTTGCGGATTGTCCGCATCGTTGTCGGGAGTGGAGTGGCAAGTCGGCGCCCCGTGGTCGTCGGCCAAGTCGCGCGTGCTGAAATCCGTCGGCTCCTTCGGGGCCGTGGTCCATTGCGCCGCCTCGCTCTCGGTGAATAGCTCGAACGGTTCGACGGCCGGTGACGGGCCGGCCCAGCACGCGGCAAGGAGCATCCACGGCCAAATTTTTCTGGGGATCATCGAATACCTCGGGAGCTTAACTTCGGAGTAGTACATACAGGGCGCCGGCGCCGCCGTCGATCGCGCGCGCGGACACGAACGCCATGACATCCATGTGCCGGCGCAGCCACAGGTTCACCGCGGTCTTGAGCACCGGGCCGCGCGCGCCCGAGCGATAGCCCTTGCCGTGGATGATTCTCACGCAGCGATAGCCGCTGTCGCGGCTGCGCACGATGAAATCGGCGAGCCGGTCGCGCGCCGCCGTTTGACTGAGGCCATGAAGATCCAATTCTTCTTCAACCGGGTAGAGGCCGCGGCGCAGGCGGCGCATCACTTGGATGCGCACGCCGGCGCGAGCAAAGGATAGAGCCCCTTCGCCTGTCACGGCAGTGCCATCGCCTGCCGCGGCAACCCCGTCGTCCGTTGCGCCATCCGCGCCGACCAGCGGCATCACTGCATCGAGATCTTGCACCGTGGACAGCGCGGCTTTGCGCAGCCGCGCACGGGGTTTGGGTTTTAGCAGGCCCATGGCGGGCGGCGTTTGCGCCAATGGCGTGACGTCGCGCACGGCTGCGCGAAACGCTTGCACGTCGGCGGCGACTTCGTCGGGACCGGCGCGATGGGTGGATCGTTGTTTGGCCATGAATACAGTATAGTCCGCACGGCGACACCCGCCAGCTTTGGGCAGGCTGTTAAACTTCGTGAAAATCCTTCTTTCGAATGACGACGGCTACCGCGCCGAGGGGTTGATTGCGCTCGGCGCAGCGATCAAGCCCTTGGGCGAGGTGACGATTGTCGCTCCGGATCGTAATCGCAGCGGCGCAAGCAACTCCCTGACCCTCGATGTGCCGGTGCGCGCGGTGCGTTATGACACCGACGCGTACTACGTCAATGGCACGCCGACCGACTGCGTGCATCTGGCGATTTCCGGCTTGTTCGACTTCGAGCATGACATTGTCGTGTCGGGGGTGAATGACGGCGCCAATCTCGGCGATGACACCTTGTATTCGGGCACGGTTGCCGCCGCCGTCGAGGGCCGGTTTCTCGGCCTGCCCGCCATCGCGGTGTCGTTGTGCGTCGAGCCGGGAAGTCCCAGAAATTTCGCCTCTGCCGCGAATGTGGCGGCGCAGCTGGTGCGCCGCATGGTGCAAGACCGATTGCAAGGGCCGGAAGTCGGACCCGTCATCCTCAACGTCAATGTGCCTGATCTGCCGGACGGCCAACTGCGGGGACTCAAGGTGACCCGCCTCGGCAACCGCCACCGCAGCAAGCCGATCGTGAAGGCCAAGGATCCGCGCGGCCGAAATGTTTATTGGGTGGGCAATGCCGGCGCCGGTCAGGACGCCGGACCCGGCACGGATTTTCATGCCGTGGCCGAGGGCTTTGCGTCCATCACGCCATTGCAAATTGATTTGACGCGTCATGCGGCGCTGCCCGAAGTGCAGAAATGGCTCAAGCTTGAGTAGCTTCATGGAAGGTCCGCGCCTCAGCGGTATTGGAATGACGTCGGCGCGCACCCGCGAACGCCTGGTGCAGCGGCTGCAGGATCAGGGAATAGTCGACCGGCGAGTGCTCGATCGGATTCGCAATGTGCCGCGGCACCTATTCATGGACGAGGCGCTGGCGAGCCGTGCCTACGAAGACACGGCGCTGCCGATCGGGTTCGGCCAAACCATCTCCCAGCCCTACGTGGTGGCGCGCATGACCGAAGCCTTGCTCGCCGCCGGCGAGGTCCGCAATGTCTTGGAGATCGGCACGGGCTGCGGCTATCAGACGGCCGTGCTCTCGCCCTTGGTGGAGAAGATCTACACCATCGAGCGGATTGCGAGCCTGCTGGGCCGTGCGCGCCGCACGCTGCGGGAGCTGCGAATTCGCAACGTCAATTTCCGGCATGATGACGGCAACGTCGGCTGGGTCGCGCGCGCACCGTATGATGGGATCTTGCTGACGGCGGCGCCGCATGCCGTGCCCGCGGCGCTGTTCGAACAGTTGGGCGTCGGCGGCCGCCTCATCGCGCCCGTCGGGCCGGATGGCCGCCAGGAGCTGTATCGCTACACCAAGGGTGAGACGCGGATGGAGCGCGAGTCCCTGGGTCCGGTAAGTTTCGTACCCTTGCTGCCGGGATTGCAGCGATAGTTGCGCATTTCGCGCTCGATTTGCGCTGTTGGGTTGTGCTGCCTGGTGTTGGGGGCGTGCGCCGACACCGCGAGCGACGGCCCGGAAAAGTACGTGGTGCGCCCTCAGGACACTCTCTACAGCATCGCCTGGCGGCACGACCTCGACTATCGCGACCTGGCGCGTTGGAACCATATCGGCGGCGATTTTCGCATTTCGGTGGGCCAGGTTCTGGTGTTGGGTCCGAGCGGGCCACCGCCGCCCGCGGGCAGGGCGCCCGTCACTCAGAATCCGCCGCGCCCATCGGAGGCGCCGCGCCCCGAGGGCGCGCCGCGGGTGGCCAAGCCGCGGCCCCTCTCCGGAGCGCCGCCAAGCGCCCCTGCCGCGCTTTCCGCGCCGGCTGCATCCGCCGCAGTCAACGGGAAATGGGTCTGGCCAACCGACTCGATCGCGGCCCCCCGGCCGGTGCCGGGCGGCGGCATTCTCTTATCGGGGCATCTGGGGCAGGATGTGCGCGCAGCGAGTCCCGGCCGCGTGGTGTACGCGGGCAGCGGCTTGCGCGGCTACGGCAACCTGATCATCATCAAACACGCCGATAACCTGCTCTCGGCGTATGCGCACAATCGGGAGATGCTGGTGCGCGATGGCCAGGAAGTTGCCGCGGGCCAAGTCATCGCCCACATGGGAGAGGGAGCGCATCAAATCCCGATCCTGTATTTCGAAATCCGGCAGAACGGCAAACCGGTTGACCCGCTGCCGTTTTTACCTAAGTAAAGTAATTTCTAAAATATATTATGTAATATATTGATATTTAAAGATAAATTTACTGGATGCCTCCTGCTTGCGAGCGCTCAAATCGTGTGTTTAACTGTGCGCTGCTCGGGAAAGTCCATTTGCGGGGCGCTGAAGGTTTACACGGGTTCGAGGGATAAAAAGAGCAACAAGATCAAAAAGAAGAATAACAATTCTCCATACCTTTATTGATCGTGTTTTCTGTAAGCGCCCTGCCATTTTAGTTCTCTTCGATGTCACACCATCAGCAACGCCACCACGCGGCGTTGCTCGGCGACGAGCACGTTGAACGTGCGGCAGGCCGCGCCCGTATCCATCGCCTCGAAGCCGATGCCGGCACTCAAGAACCGCGCACGGAAGGATGCGGCGGGGAAGATCTGACGCTGCCCGGTTCCCAACAAGATGAGTTCGGGTTCGAGCTCCAGAAGGCGCGACGGCTCGAGCCCGGCGAGATCCTCCATGCCGCGAATGTCGGGTGCTGCGAGGACAGCCGAGGCACTGAGGATGACGGCGCTACGATACACAGTGTCGTTGATGCGCAGCTCGCCGCCGCCGTACCCGCGGATGAGTGTGGCGGCTGAGCTTGAGTCCTGGGTAAAGCGCATGTGCTAAAGATACATTACTTCCGTTTTGCCGCTCGAGGCACCCCCGACCGGCGACGCTGCCGCGTGCTGGAACGCCTGCTGGCCCGCGCCGATGCGCCCAGCGAGGTTTCGGATTGGCGTGCCGATGCCTTTCGCGCCATTGCGCCGCCGGCGGCCATCATGCCGGGCGTGGGCGCGGCGGCGCTGTACGCCGAACGAGGGAAGGTCGATGCCGCGTCGGTGTTCGTGGCGACGCCGGTGCAATACATCGCCGAAATGAGCAGCGTGCGGCTGGCTGCCGACGGTATCCTGTCCCTGCACCCGGCGGAAGCCGAAGCCCTGGCCGCCGATTTCAATCAGGTGTGGCAGGACGCCGGCATCCGCTTGCTCGCCGGTCGCCGCGTCAAGTTGTATTGCGTGTTCGACGAACCGGCTCCTGTGACCACCCGCGATCCCGAGGATGTTCTTGATCGACACATTGAAAATTTTCTGCCGGCGGGTCCCGCCGCGCCGCGCCTGCGGCAGCTCATGAGTGAAATCGAGATGTGGTTGTTCGAACATGCCGTGAATCGGGCGCGGCTCGCGGCAGCGGCGCCCGTGGTGAACGGCCTATGGCTGTGGGGTGGCGGGCCCGCCTTGAGCTCGCTGCCGCCGATCGAGGGCTGGACGGCGGGCGATGATCCCTTCTTCGACTGCTTCGCGGCGCCGCTCGAGTTGCCCCGCGGCGCAAGCTCGGGCGTCGCCGTGATCGGTGCGGAACCGGGTACGCCCGAGTGGCGCGAGGCCGGGGAGCCTTGGCTCGAGCGATCGGTCGCTGCCTTGAATGCCGGCCGGATCGAGCGGCTCGAGCTGTCGGCGGGCCATCGATGCCACAGCGTCAGTGCGCGCCGGCATTGGCGAATCTGGCGCCGCCTTCGGCCCTGGTGGGAATTCCTCGCATGATGCGCCCCTCGATTCAGCGCCGCCCGTTGGCGCCGTCCGGCGATTTCTCCGCGGATGTTCATCCCGTGCTGCGGCGCGTGTATGCGGCGCGCGGCCTCAGCAGCAGTGCGGACCTGGATTTATCGCTCGACCGTCTTCTCCCCGTCGGCTCGCTCGATGGAGTCGATGCCGCCGCCGCGCTGCTGACGGCACATCGCTCCGCGGGACGGGTGCTGGTGATCGGCGATTTCGACGCGGATGGCGCCACCAGCACGGCGCTGGTGGTGCGTGCCTTGCGCGCCCTGCAGTTTGCGCATGTTGATTTCCTGGTGCCGAATCGATTCCGCTTCGGTTACGGGCTCACGCCGGAAATCGTGGCGCTGGCGGCGACCCGCCGGCCCTCCTTGATCGTGACCGTGGACAACGGCGTATCGAGCGTGTCGGGGGTCGAAGCCGCGAACCAGTTGGGCATACCCGTGCTCGTGACGGATCATCATCTGCCCGGCGCCGTGCTGCCGCGCGCCGCGGTCATCGTCAATCCAAACCTGGCTGATCACCGATTCGCAAGCCCCGCGTTGGCGGGCGTCGGAGTGGCGTTCTATGTGGTCGCGGCCCTGGCAAGGAGCCTCGGCCGCAATGATGTGCGAGTCACCGACTTATTGGATCTGGTGGCGCTCGGCACGGTGGCCGATGTGGTGCCGCTGGACCGCAACAATCGAGTATTGGTGGCGCAGGGTCTGCGCCGCATTCGCGCCGGGCGCTGCGTGCCGGGCATCCGCGCCCTGCTCGAAACGGCCGGCCGGCGTTTCGAGCAGATCACCGCGGCCGATTTGGGTTTCGCGGTGGCGCCGCGCCTGAATGCGGCGGGGCGGCTCACCGATATGAGCGTCGGAATTGCCTGCCTGCTCGCCGACGAGCCGTCCGAAGCGGCGCGCCTGGCGGCAATGCTCGCCAAGCTCAACGAGGAGAGGCGCGAAATCGAACAGCGCATGCAGCTCGAGGCGCAGGACATCGCGGCCGGCGTGCGCTTCGGCGATGACGGCGAGGAATCGCTCGGGCTGTGCCTGTTCGATGCGGGCTGGCACCAAGGGGTGGTGGGCCTGGTCGCCGGCAGGATCAAAGACCGGCTGCACCGCCCGGTCATCGCTTTCGCGCGCGCCGAGGATGGCTCGCTGCGCGGATCGGCGCGCTCCGTGGCCGGCGTCAACATTCGCGATGCTCTCGACAGCATAGCGACGAGTCATCCGGGCCTCGTCCACAAATTCGGTGGTCACGCCATGGCGGCGGGTTTGAGCCTGTCGGAGGAGAACCTGGCGGAGTTCCGAGCGGCTTTCGCCGCCGAGGTCGCCGCGCGCTCCGATCGAGAATCCCTGACCGGCGTGATTCACTCCGACGGCGCGCTGTCGGCAGCCGAGCTCTCGCTCGACACCGCCCGCGTGCTGCGCGGCGCCGGGCCCTGGGGACAGGGCTTTCCGGAACCCGTGTTCGACGGCGAGTTCCAAATCGTCGAGGCGCGCATCGTCGGCGGCAAGCACCTGAAGATGCGGCTCAAGG
Organism: Steroidobacteraceae bacterium; assembly: GCA_035314705.1. GTDB lineage: Bacteria > Pseudomonadota > Gammaproteobacteria > Steroidobacterales > Steroidobacteraceae > Bog-1198. The sequence continues at coordinate 78,724 of DATFZF010000022.1, forward strand.
CGCCGGGCGCCGAGCCCATCGAGGCCATCGAGCCCATCGAGGCCATCGCCTTCGGCTACATCGGCGGCACCTCCGAGGATCTTAAGCTGCAGAGCGGCGCGCGCATCGAGCTCGCCTATCGGCTCGAGGTCAACGAATATCGGGGCAGTGAGCGCATGCAGCTGAACTGCCAGCACTTCAGCCTCACTTGAGAATAATTTGAATCACTCGAGCGGCGCACGAGGTTTCATTCTTCAGGCGAGCTACCGCATCGTCTCCGCGCCGGGTGGGCGCCGCTCTCCGGTGGTGCACATTTATGGCCGGCTGGAGAGCGGTGAGACCTTTCTGGTGCGCGACGACCGGCAGCGGCCCCATTTCTACATCCGTGCCGCCGACGCCGCGCGCGCCGCGACATTGGGCGCGCCGCCGCCGCAACCCGGCGCCAAACACGATTTTTCGGGTGCGCCGCTCTGCCGGTTGGAGGTCGAGACTCCGCAAGACATTACGGGACTGCGGGACCGATTGCAGGCGGCCGGCGTCGAGACTTTCGAGGCCGATGTGCGCTTCGCACTTCGCTACTTGATCGATCGCGGCATCAAGGGGAGCTGCGAGATCGACGGCGCATGGGTCCCTGGAAGCGGCGGCATTGGCCGGATATATACAAATCCGACGCTACGGCCGGCCGCATTGGATATCGAGCCGCGCGTGCTGTCGTTCGATATTGAAACGGATGGCGCGGATGACCGTCTGCTCGCAATCTCCTTGTATGCCCCGGGCGTCGACGAGGTTCTGATCGTCGATGCCGGCGATCGCCCGATGCCGGAGCGCGCCACTCGCTGCGCCGATGAGCGCGCGGCATTGGACGCATTCTGCGCCCGCGTCAGGGGCGTCGACCCCGACGTGCTGACGGGCTGGAATGTCATCGACTTCGATCTGACGGTCCTGCAGCGGATCGCGGCGCGCTTGAACCATCCCTTCGGGCTGGGGCGAGAGCCCGGTGCCCTGCGTCTGCGCAAGGCGGAAGGCTACTTCGGCAGCGGCCAGGCTTCCATCCCCGGCCGCCTGGTGTTGGACGGAATCGATTTGTTGCGCGGCGCGTTCGTGCGCATGGAGGAGTACTCGCTGGACGCCGTGGCGCGCGCGGTGCTGGGCGAGGGCAAGGCCGTCGCCGGCGACGTTCGCGACCGGATTTCGGAAATCCTGCAGAACTACCGGCACGACCTGGCCGCGTTCGCGCTCTATGCACGCACCGATGCACGGCTGGCCTTCGACATCCTGGCGCGGCTCGATCTCGTGCGGCTCGCCTACGCGCGCAGCCGGCTGACGGGCATGACTCCGGATCGCGTCGCCGCGAGCATTGCCTCCTTCGACTTTTTGTACCTGACCGAGCTCAAGGCGGTGGGCATCGTGGCGCCGTCAGTGCGCGGCGGCACCGCGCGCAACGATGCCGCGCAGCAGGGCGGTCATGTCTTGGAGCCCGCGGCGGGCCTGCATCACAATGTGTGGGTGTTCGATTTCAAGAGCCTGTACCCGAGCATCATCCGTACCTTCAATATCGACCCGCTGTCCTATGTGCAAACGCCTTCGGCGGAGGCGGATCTCATCCGCACGCCGGGCGGTGCCTTCGGCCGTACGCCCGCGATCCTGCCGCGAATGCTCGATGAGCTGTTTCCGCGGCGCGAGGCGGCCAAGAAAGCGGGCGATGGCGTGGCCTCGAATGCAATCAAGATTTTGATGAATTCTTTTTACGGCGTCCTGGGGACGCCGGCCTGCCGCTTTTACAACCCGGCACTGGCAAATTCCATCACGGGCACCGGCCGCGAACTCCTGCTATGGGCGAAGTCGTGGTTCGAGGCCGCCGGATTCAGGGTGCTCTATGGGGACACGGACAGTCTATTCGTCGAGTCGCGGGCCGACGATCCGGCCCAGGCGGGTGAGCGGGGCCGGGAACTCGCCGTGGCGCTGAACAGGGAACTCGCCCGCCATATCGGCGAACGCTGGCGTGTCGCGAGCCGCCTGGAGCTGGAGTTCGAAAAGCTTTATCTGAAATTGTTTCTGCCGCGAGCCCGCCACAGCACCCGCGGCGCGAGCAAGCGCTACGCCGGTTTGCTGAGCGGCGTGGATGCGGGGGCCGCGCATGGGGGCACGGTCGAGTTCGTCGGTATGGAAGTCGTGCGCCGCGACTGGACTGCGCTTGCAAAGCAGGTGCAGCGCGAACTGTACCAGCGCCTGTTCACGGAGCAGTCCGTCGACGCGTATCTCGCGGACGTGGTCCAGAAGGTGAGAAGCGGCGACCTGGACGACGCGCTGGTGTATCGCAAGAACCTGCGCAAGGATGCCGATGAGTACACCGCGACCACGCCGCCGCACGTCGTGGCGGCCCGCAAGTCCACCCAGGCGCCGGGCCGGCTCATCAGCTATGTGATGACGACGGCCGGCGCCGAACCGCTCGATAACGTGCGCCACGCGCTCGATCGCGAGCACTACGTCTTGAAGCAGGTGAAGCCCGTCGCGGAGCCGGTGTTGGCGGCTTTGGGGCTCGACTTCGAGCGCGTGATCGGCGACTCGCGCCAGATCGATCTTTATTAATTCGTCGAGCGCCGGCTCGACGCTGCCGCCAGCGGCAACGCACGCAGAATCGCCTCGCGGTAGCCTGAACTCGATTGCAGGCAGGCCCCGGAGGCAAGGGTGAATGCAAACCTGCCGCGGCCGACGGTCTCCGCGTACAGGACGGCGCGAATGTTCACGAGCAGCGATCGTTCGATTCTGATGAAGCCGAGGTGCGCCAATGCACTTGCCAGCCGCTTCAAGGAATCCCTGCTGATGTACGCAACGTTGCCGCTGCGGATCGACACATAGTTGCCGTCCGACTCGATGTAATCGATCTTTTCCGGATCCAATGGATAGAGCCGGCGTTCGCGTTCACCGACGAGAAGCGTTGGCATCAGCCTTTGATCTCCGCACTGCGCGCTCGCATCCCATCCATGACAGCGCATGCGCATACCCGCGTCCACGCGCGCGGATCGTATTCGTCCCCGCAGCCGACGTATTCGTCCCAAACCGCCGGCCGCATGGCGGCATGGCCGCATGGCGGCCGCGGCCAATGGCGAAGCTAGTCGGATTGACTCGACGCCGCCCAGATGTTCAGACCGCTGCCCTGCGCATGGCGATCGATCTTATCGAGTTCGTCGGCGCTGAAACTTGGGCTGGCGAGCGCGCCCAAGCATTCCTCGACCTGGGCGAATTTGCTGGCGCCGATGAGCGCACTGGTGATGACGGGTTTTCTGAGCACCCAGGAAATGGCCATCTGAGCGAGGCTCTGGCCCCGCTCCGCCGCAACCCGGTTGAGTGCGCGCACGCTCTCGAGATTGCGTTCGCTCAGCATGGCTTTGGAGAACGAGCCGTCCTGGGCCGCGCGTGAAGCATCCGGAATGCCGTTCAGATATTTTGCCGTGAGCAGCCCCTGCGCCAGGGGCGAGAACGCGATGCAGCCGATCCCCTCGGCCTCCAGCACATCCAGCAGGCCCGTTTCCACCCATCGATTGAGCAGGGAGTAGGACGGCTGGTGAATGACGCAGGGGACCTTGAGCTCGCGCAGCAGCGCGGCGGCCTCGCGGGTTTTCTTCGGGCCGTAGGATGAAATGCCCGCGTACAGGGCTCTGCCGCTGCGCACCGCGGTCTCGAGAGCACCCATGGTCTCCTCGAGAGGCGTCTCGGGATCGTAGCGGTGCGAGTAGAAAATATCGACGTAATCCAGATTCATGCGCTTCAGGCTCTGGTCCAGGCTGCTGAGCAGATATTTCCGCGAGCCCCATTCACCGTACGGTCCCGGCCACATTCGATAGCCCGCCTTGGTCGATATGATCAGCTCGTCGCGGTGGTCCTTCAGATCGCCGCCGAGGACGCGGCCGAAATTCTCCTCGGCGGAGCCGGGCGGCGGGCCATAATTGTTGGCGAGGTCGAAGTGCGTGATCCCGCAATCGAAAGACCGCAAGATCATGTCGCGCGCGTTCTCGAGGGACGTGCTGCCGCCGAAGTTCTGCCATAGACCGAGTGAAATCCGCGGCAATGTGAGGCCGCTGCGTCCGCAGCGCGCGTAAGGAATTCGTTCGTATCGATCGGCATTCATGCTAGGATTGAACTCCATGGAACTCAATCAAATCAAGCGATTTATCAAAGATCTCGAGGAGCGCACCGACTCTTTGAGGAGGTATCTTTGATTACGACAACAAGAACGAGCGGCTTGCCGAAGTAGAGCGCGAGCTCGAACAGCCCGGCATCTGGAACAACCCGGATCGCGCGCAGGAGCTCGGGAAGGAGCGCGCCAGGCTCGAACAGGTCGTCGGCGGCCTGGACCGCCTCAGGCGCTCCTTGGGCGATGCGGCGGAGCTGCTGGAAATGGCCGCCGAGGAGGCGGACTCGGGGACGACCGCGGAGGTCGAGGCCGATGTGAACCGCCTGGCGCGCGCGGTCGAAGAGCTCGAATTCCAGCGCATGTTTCCCGGCAAGATGGACTCGCACAATGCCTTTCTCGACATCCAGGCCGGGGCGGGCGGAACCGAAGCGCAGGACTGGGCCGCCATGCTGCTGCGCATGTATCTGAAGTGGGCCGATGCACATGGCATCAAGACCGAGATCATCGATCAGAGCGACGGCGAAGTGGCGGGCATCAAGGGCGCAACCGTCAGCATGACCGGCGACTATGCCTATGGGTGGCTGCGGACCGAGACCGGCGTGCACCGATTGGTGCGCAAATCGCCGTTCGATTCGGGCAATCGCCGCCACACCTCGTTTGCCTCGGTGTTCGTGTCGCCTGAAGTGGACGACGACATCGACATCGAAATCAACCCCGCGGACCTGCGCACCGACGTGTACCGCTCGAGCGGGGCCGGTGGCCAGCACGTCAACAAGACCGAGTCCGCGGTGCGCATCACCCACGTGCCGAGCGGCATCGTGGTGGCGTGCCAGGGCGAGCGCAGCCAGCACAAGAACCGCTCCACCGCCATGAAGATGCTCAAGTCCAAACTCTACGAACTCGAGTTCAACAAGCGCAATGCGGCGGCGAAAGTGCTCGAGGATTCGAAATCCGACGTAAGCTGGGGCAATCAAATCCGCAGCTACGTGCTCGACCAGTCGCGCATCAAGGATTTGCGCACCGGGGTGGAAATCGGCAACACCACGGCGGTGCTCGACGGCGCCCTCGACGAATTCATGCAAGCCAGCTTAAAGCAGGGCCTATAGCCCAAGGGACCATGAGCGACAACGACGAGAATCATTTGATTGCCGAGCGGCGCGCGAAGCTCGCGAAATTGCGCGAGCGCGGCAACGCCTTTCCGAACGACTTTCGCCGCGATGCCCTGGCCGCCGACATCATGACGGCGTACGGCGCAAAGAGCGCCGAGGCGCTCGAGGCCGGCACCGTGCACGTCAAAATCGCGGGCCGCATGCGCGCCAAGCGGGTCATGGGGAAGGCGAGTTTCGCCAAGCTCGAGGATTCGAGCGGTGCGATTCAGGTATTCCTGCAGCAGCAGGCGCTCGGCGCGGCGTACGACGAGTTCAAGGGCTGGGATGTCGGCGATGTGGTCGGCGCCGAGGGGACCTTGTTCCGCACCAAAACCGGCGAGCTGTCGGTGCGCGCCTCGCGCCTGGTCTTGCTGACCAAATCGCTGCGGCCGCTGCCGGACAAATGGCATGGGATCGCCGATACCGAGTTGCGCTATCGGCGCCGCTATGTCGATCTGATCATGAACGAGGACAGCCGGCGCGTGTTCGAGACGCGCACGGCGATAGTGCGCTACCTGCGCGCCTTTCTCGACGCGCGCGGATTCCTCGAGGTGGAAACGCCGATGCTGCACCCCATCCCCGGCGGCGCCGCCGCGCGTCCCTTCAAGACGCACCACAACGCCCTGGATGCGGATATGTATTTGCGCATCGCGCCGGAGCTGTATTTGAAGAGGCTCACCGTGGGCGGCTTCGAGCGCGTCTACGAGATCAACAGAAATTTCCGCAACGAAGGGGTGTCCACGCAGCACAACCCCGAATTCACCATGCTCGAGCTGTACCAGGCTTACGCGGATTACACCGATCTGATGGAGATGATCGAAACCTTGTTCCAGGGGCTCGCCGACACCTTGGTGGGATCGCGCAAGCTGATTTACCAAGGCGTCGAATTCGATCTGTCGCAAAGCTTCGCGCGCAGGAGCATCGAAGACATCATTCTGGCGAACAATCCCGATCTGGACCCCATGTCGCTGCGCGACGCGTCGTATTTGCGGCGCGTATGCGATTACATGAAGATCCCGCACAAGCCGGGGGACGGGCCCGGCAAATTGCAGATCGAGATATTCGAGAAAACCGGCGAGCACACCTTGGTGCAGCCGACCTTCGCCTTTGCCTATCCCGCCGAGGTGTCGCCGCTGTCGCGGCGCAACGATGCGGATCCCTTCGTCACCGATCGCTGGGAATTCTTCATCGGCGGACGCGAGCTCGCCAACGGCTTCTCCGAGCTGAATGACGCCGAGGATCAGGCGCAGCGCTTCATGGATCAGGTGCAGCGCAAGGACGCCGGCGACGAGGAAGCCATGTATTACGACGCCGACTATGTACGGGCTCTGGAATACGGCATGCCCCCCGCCGCGGGACTTGGGTTGGGCGTCGACCGGCTCGTCATGCTGTATACGGATTCGCCCTCCATTCGGGATGTGTTGTTGTTCCCTCACATGCGGCCCGAGTTTTGAGCCGACGCGGCGAGGCGGACGCCCCGATCGGCGTCTTTGATTCGGGAGTCGGCGGCTTGACCGTATTGCGGGCGCTGCGCGCGGCGATGCCCGCGGAGAATTTCATCTACCTGGGGGATACGGCGCGGCTTCCCTACGGCACCAAGAGTGCCGAGACCGTCGTGCGTTATTCATTGCAATGCGCGGATGCGCTGCTCGGGAGGCGCATCCGCTGTCTTGTGGTCGCCTGCAATACGGCGTCGGCGTCGGCGCTCGATGCCCTGCGTCTGCATCATCCCGCACTGCCGGTCATCGGCGTCATCGAGCCGGGTGCGCAAGCCGCGGTCGCTGCGTCCGCGTCGCAAAACATCGCCGTCATTGCGACCGAAGGCACGGTCGGCGGCGCTGCCTATCAAACGGCCATTCATCGGATCAATCCGTCGGCGCGCGTCACATCCAGGGCGTGTTCCTTGTTCGTGTCGATGGCGGAGGAGGGCTGGACCGAGGGCCCGATCGCGGAAGCCGTCGCGCACCGCTATCTCGACCCGATTTTTCAAACCGACGACGCTCCCGACACCTTGGTGCTGGGTTGCACGCATTTTCCGGCGCTGGCCGCGGCCATCCGCACGGCGCTGCCTGACGGCGTAACAATGGTTGATTCGGCGGCAACCACGGCTGCCGCCGTGCTGCGCCAGCTGCACGGCGAGCCCGCGGTCACCGTAGCGCGCCGCGCCGGCACCGCCGCGGCGCGCGGCCATGTCATCTGGCTCGCCACGGACGGCGCGGCGCGCTTCGCGCGCGTGGGAAGCACTTTTCTCGGCGAGACGCTGCAGCCCCAAGCGGTCGAAATCATCGACCTTTAGAGTGCGTAGGGCAGCGGCAATTGCACCGCAGCGACGGCCGCGGCTGGATCCGCCGACGTGTCCCCGTCGGCGCCGATGCTGAGCACCGCCAGCGCTTCGACGCCGTCGCCGGCTTGGATCACCTCCGTCAGGCGCCCGGACCGGCCGTCGGTCAAGCGCAAGGACTGGCCGATGCTCCAGTCGCCGCGCGGCAGCCGCAGCCGATACAGGCGCCGCTTGATGCGGCCCAGGTGCTGGGTGCGCGCGATGATTTCCTGGCCGGTGTAGCAGCCCTTGGTGAAGCTGATGCCGTCCAAGAGATCGAGATTCAACATCTGGGCGACGAAGGCTTCGCGCGTGGCCAGATATATCTGGGGCAGGCCGGCGCGAACGTCGGCGGCGCGCCAATCGGTTTCGAACTGATTGGCTTGAAGGAGGTCGCCGGCGATTCTGTGCTCCGCCATATCCCCGGCGGCGCCCACGACCCAGGAGCGGTCAGGGTCGTGGTTGACGGCGCCCACGGTGAGGCCCGCCACGTCGAGCCCCGGGGTGCCAAGTTGGCCCGCGACGCTCAATTGCTCGCTGGCATCTTCAATCTTCACCTTGGCCCGAAGCACGAACTTGCGCAGCGCCTCCAAGGTGGGCAAAACCAGTTCGCGCGGCAGGATCGCGATGATATCGCCGGCATGGGGCAACAAATGCAGGAGCGCGAGCACGCGGCCTTGAGGGCTCGAGTACGCGCACAACAGGCTCCGACCCGGCGCCAGGCCCCGCGTGTCGTTGGATACCTGACCTTGCAGAAAGCTCGAAGAATCCGCTCCGCTGAATCGCAAAACGCCTAAATGCGGCAAACGGCCCGCTCGGGATGGTGCGCCTGTGGTCATCCGCTATGAAATGGGTACTCGAACCTCGATGTCAACCCTGCCGCGAATGGATGGTTATGCACCTGCGTTTTCTGGCAAACTTTCACCTGTGACGACGCATCCCGAAGAAACCGCACCGGCGGAGCAGCCTGCCGCGGCGTCCGCGCCCTTGCCCAAAGCGCGCGAAATCGGCGGGCGCGAAGGTCCGGAGCCGACGCGCTTCGGCGACTGGGAACTGCGCGGCCGCTGCATCGATTTCTAAATGCGCCCCCGTCCGCTGTCACCTCACTTGAGTATTTATCGCTGGCAAATCGGCAATAGCCTGTCGATATTGCATCGGCTGACCGGCATCGCTCTGGCATGGGGTCTCATCGCGCTGTGCTATTGGCTGGCGTCGTTGGCCGGCGGCGAGCGCTCCTACGCCGCCGCGGCGAAGCTGTTCCACAGCCCCGTGGGTGTTCTGTTCCTCATCGGCTGGACCTTTGCCTTCTGGTACCACTTCTTGAACGGCGTGCGCCATTTGTTTTGGGATCTGGGCTACGGCTTCGAGCGCACCCAGCGGCACGCGAGCGGCTGGTTCGCCGTGGTTGGATCGATCGCCGTGACCTTCGGCGTTTGGTGCTGGATCTGGGCGGGTCACCCATCATGAGCCTGCGAAGCCCCTTGGGCCGTGTGCTCGGATTGGGATCGGCCAAGGACGGCACCGCGCATTGGTGGGCGCAGCGCGTGAGCGCGGTTGCGCTGATTCCGCTGACATTGTGGTTCGTGCTTTCCTTGCTGATGCTGCCGGCGCTCGACTACGCCACGGTGCGGACCTGGCTGTCGTATCCGATGAGCGGGTTCCTCGCCGTGCTGTTGGTGGGCGTGCTGGGCTATCACTCCCTGCTGGGAACCGCCGAGGTGATCGAGGACTATGTGCACGGCGCCGGCATGAAACTGCTGTGTTCGCTGCTGCTGAAATTCCTTTATGTGCTGGTCTGCGGTGCGGGCATATTCGCGGTGTTGCGCGTCGCGCTCGGACCCGAGGGCTCATGAGCGGCGGCTACAAATTGATCGACCACACCTACGACGTGGTGGTCGTCGGCGCCGGCGGCGCAGGGTTGCGCGCCACGTTCGGCCTGGCCGAGGCCGGTCTTTCCACCGCCTGTTTGACCAAGGTCTTCCCCACCCGCAGTCACACCGTGGCCGCGCAGGGCGGCATCTCCGCGGCGCTCGGCAACATGGGCGCCGATGATTGGCGCTGGCATATGTACGACACGGTGAAGGGCTCGGACTGGCTGGGCGACCAGGATGCCATCGAGTTCATGTGCAAGGAAGCGCCGGCGGCGGTCATCGAACTCGAACACTATGGCGTGCCGTTCTCGCGCACCGAGGACGGCCGCATTTACCAGCGGCCCTTTGGCGGGATGACCACGCATTACGGCAAGGGCATCGCGCAGCGCACCTGCGCCGCGGCCGATCGCACCGGCCATGCCATGCTGCACACGCTGTATCAGCAATCCCTCAAGCACGAAGCGAATTTTTTCATCGAGTTTTTCGCCCTCGATCTCATTATGGAAAATGGCGAGTGCCGCGGCGTGATTGCGCTCGACATGTCCGACGGCAGCGTGCATCGCTTTCGCGCCCACCAGGTCGTATTGGCGACCGGCGGTTATGGCCGGGCGTGGTTTTCATGCACCTCCGCGCATACCTGCACCGGCGACGGCGGCGGCATGGTGCTGCGGGCGGGGTTGCCCTTGCAGGACATGGAGTTCGTCCAGTTCCATCCCACCGGCATCTATGGGGCGGGGTGTCTGATCACCGAGGGCTCGCGCGGCGAGGGCGGCTATTTGACCAACGCCGCCGGCGAGCGATTCATGGAGCGCTACGCGCCGAACGCCAAGGACCTGGCCTCCCGCGACGTCGTCAGCCGCGCGATGACCGTCGAGATTCGCGAAGGCCGCGGCGTCGGCAAGTTGAAGGATCATATTGATCTGCACCTGGAGCATTTGGGTCCGGCGGTCATCAAGGAGCGCTTGCCGGGCATCGCCGAGACGGCGCGCATATTCGCCGGGGTGGACGTCAACAAGGATCCCATCCCCGTGTTGCCCACCGTGCACTACAACATGGGCGGAATCCCGTGCAATGTGCACGGAGAGGTGGTGACCCGTGTGGGCGGCGGCGAAACCATCGTGCGCGGACTCATGGCGATCGGCGAGGCGGCCTGCGTATCGGTGCACGGCGCGAACCGCTTGGGATCCAACTCGCTGTTGGATTTGGTCGTCTTCGGCCGCGAAGCGGCGCGGCATTGCGCCCGCGTGGTGCAGCAGGATACCGTGCACCGCGAGTTCAAGGCCGACGCCGGGGACAGCGCGCTCGCCCGATTGGACAAGCTGCGTCACGCCAAGGGTTCGCTGCGCACGGCCGACGTGCGCTTGGCAATGCAGCGCATCATGCAGAGCGACGCCGCCGTATTTCGCACCGGGGAATCCTTGAGCGACGGCAAGCGCCGGCTCGCGGAAGTCTTCGCCTCCTTCGCCGACGTCCAGGTCACGGACCGCTCGCTCGTTTGGAACACCGATCTCGTCGAAACCTTGGAGCTGGACAATTTGTTGGGGCAGGCCGTCGCCACCATGCATTCGGCGGGAAATCGCACGGAGAGCCGCGGCGCGCAGGCGCGCGAGGATTTCCCGAATCGCGACGATCAAAATTGGCTGAAGCATTCGCTGTGCTGGGTCGACGACCGCGGCGCCACTCGGTTCGATTACCGGCCGGTGCATTTGAATACGCTGACCGATGACGTCGAATCGATTCCACCCAAGGCAAGGACTTACTGATGGCCGAATTTTCGCTTCCCGCCAATTCCAAGGTGCGCAAGGATGGCCGCGTCTTCAAGGCGCCGGCGGGCGCCAAAAACGTCCGGACTTTCAAGATTTACCGCTACGATCCGGACGTGGACGAGAATCCGCGCCTCGACAGCTACGAAATCGACATGGACGCGTGCGGTCCCATGGTCTTGGACGCGCTGATCAAGATCAAGAACGAGATTGATTCCACGCTGAGCTTCCGGCGCTCCTGCCGCGAGGGGATATGCGGTTCCTGCGCCATGAATATCGACGGCAAGAACGGCCTGGCCTGCGTCAGCGCCTGCGGCGACGTCAAGCGCGACATCAAGATCTATCCGCTGCCGCACATGCCGGTGATCAAGGATCTGGTCCCGGACCTTGCGAACTTCTACGCTCAGTATGCCTCGGTCAAGCCCTGGCTGCAGACCCGGACGCCGGCGCCGCCCGACGGGGAGCGCCTGCAGTCCAAGGAAGATCAGGAAAAGGTCGATCGGCCCTCGGCCTGCATCCTTTGCGCCTGCTGTTCCACCAGCTGCCCCAGCTATTGGTGGAACAGCGACCGATACCTCGGGCCGGCGGCGTTGTTGGCGGCCTATCGCTGGATCGTCGACAGCCGCGATGAGGCGGCCGGCGAGCGCCTCGATGATCTCGAGGATCCGTTTCGGCTGTACCGCTGCCATACCATCATGAATTGCACCGAAGCCTGCCCCAAGGACCTCAATCCCGCCAAGGCGATCGGCGAAATCAAGCAAATGATGGCGCATCGCCGCCAGTGAGTGGCGCCGCGCCGCCGCTGAGCCCCCAGGAACTCGGCAAGCTGCGCTGGCGCTGCCGCCGCGGCATGAAGGAACTGGATGTATTGCTGGAGCGCTATGTGGATGAACGCTTCCGCAACGCATCGAATGCCGAACAAGAGGCGTTCCGGCGGCTGTTGGAGAGCCAGGATACGATTCTTTATGCCTACTGCCTGGGCGCGGAGCGGCCGCCGCTCGAGTTCGCCACCCTGATCGAGCGGATTACGGCAAACTCACTTTGCCGCCCCTAATGCCGCGCCGTGCGGCTGCTAGAATCTGATAGCTGTGCACAAAGTCACGTTTAAAGCCCGTTCGGCTCGGGAATTGTCGAACTTTTCCTTCTCCGCTCTGTCTATCGCGACAGGCTGGGTTGTGAGCTCGCCGGTTTGGGATCACCCATGAGTGTTGAAGAGAGTGACCTCAAACTGGTCGAAAGAGTCCAGCGTGGCGAGCGCGCGGCGTTCGATTTGTTGGTCCTGCGATACCAGCACAAGGTGCTGAAGCTGATCATGCGTTACGTGCACGATGCGACCGAGGCGGAAGACATCGCACAGGAGGCCTTCGTCAAGGCGTACCGTGCGCTGCAATCCTTTCGCGGCGATAGCGCGTTTTACACCTGGCTGTATAGAATCGCGATCAATACCGCCAAGAACGCGCTGGTTGCCACGAAACGCCGTCCCATGGATTACGATCTCGATCTTCAGGACCCCGAACAATACGATTTGCACGCCCGGCTGGCCGAGTCCGAGACCCCGGAGGGCCTGCTTCTCACCGATGAGATTCGCGACACCGTGAACCGCGCCATCGAGAATTTGCCGGAAGATCTGCGGACCGCGATCGTGCTGCGCGAGCTGGAAGGATTGAGTTACGAGGACATTGCCCAGACCATGGATTGCCCGGTGGGCACGGTGCGTTCGCGTATCTTTCGCGCGCGCGAGGCAATCGACAAGAAGTTACGACCCATATTCGACGGCGGCCTTGGTCGCCCTGAGGACACATGAGCGAACAAATCCGTGAGCAGGTCTCCGCGTTTCTCGACGGAGAGTTACACAACTCGGAAGCCGAGCTGCTGTTGAAGCGGCTCACTCGCGACGGCGAGCTGCGCGAAAGCTTCGGCCGCTACGCCCTGATCGGCGAAGCGATCCGCGGCACGAGCCGGGGCCTGTTGACGAAGGGCTTCGCCGGGCGGGTCAATTTCGCCATCGACGGCGAACCGGTGGCCGCGGATGGGCACCTCCCGCATCCCAAAGCATCCCGATGGTGGCGGCCATTCGCGGGCGCCGCGGTGGCGGCGGGCGTGGCGGCCGTGGCGGTCGTCGCCCTGCAGCAGCGTGCGGTCGCTCCGGGGCTGCGCTCCGGCGCGGCCATCACCGCGCAGAATGCGCAGCCCGCGCCAATCGCCTCTGCCTCGAGCGCCGTCCCGGTGCCCAGGGAAGCCATTTCCTATACCGTGCCGACGACCACGCCCGCAGGGCCCGCGGGCATCGCGCCGGCGCGGCTGACCAATTACATGTTTGCGCACAGCAAGTATTCTTCCGGCCTTGCGCTGCGCGGGGTGTTGGCTGACTTGCTCATCGAGGGCGACGACCAACCGCCCGCGGTCGAAGCAGCGGCGGCGCACGCTGCTCCATGATCCTGCCGACGCGTAGCACGGCCAGCTGGCTGATTTCCGTTGCCGTGGTCGGCAGCCTGTGGTCCGCGCTGGCGCAGCGATCTTACGGCGCCGACGACCCGCGCGATTGGCTGCAGAAAATGAATCAGGCCTTGGCCACGCGCAATTACGACGGCACATTTTTTCACCTGAGCGGGGGCCGTGTCGAGACCATGCGCATCGTGCACCGGGTGCGGGGCGGCCGTGTGACCGAGCGGCTGCAGTCCCTGGATGGCTCCGGCCGGGAGTTCGTGCGCAATAACGGCGAATTGACCTGCTACTTGCCCGATCAACATACGGTGCTGGTCGAATCGCGGCCGGATCACAACGCGTTCCTGGGGCCGCTGCCGCAGGTGGGCGCGGACGTGAACGAGAACTATCGGATCGAATCGCTGCCTTCGACGCGCATCCTCGGCCGCGCGGCGCATGTCATCGCCGTGACACCCAAGGATCAGTTTCGGTTTGGGTATCGTCTCTGGCTGGACGAAAATACGGCGATGCCGCTCAAGACGCAGCTCTGCGATTCGCGCGGCCAGGTGATCGAACAGATATTCTTCGCGCGCCTCGACATGCCCGAGACCATTGCGGACATCGATCTCGCACCGGCCGTGCGCACCGACGGCATGCGGTGGGTGCGCCAGGGACCCTCGCACGACACGGCGCCGCCGGCGCTGTCCGCCTACCGCGCCAGCGAATTGCCGCCGGGATTTCATTTGACGGTCGCCGGCGCGCAGACGCTCGGCGGCGCCACCGTGCCGGCGAGTCACCTGGTCTACTCGGATGGGCTGGCGACCGTATCGGTGTTCGTCGAGGCGCAGCCCAGCGACGCGCGCAGCGCGACCGCGGCCGGCGCCGGCGCCGAGGCCGCGGCGAGCGCGCCGCCCGAGCCGCCGATGCAGGGGCTCGCCCGGGTGGGTTCGGGGTTTGCCTTTTCCACCGTCGTGCAGGGCCATCAAGTCACCGCGGTCGGCGAGGTTCCCGCCCAGACCGTGGAGTTCATCGCCCACGCAGTGAAGTCCTCGAGCGACGCGGCACTGCCTCGGCGCTGAGCGGCCGGTGCGCTTCCTGCTCTACTCGCGGCCTGGGTGCGGACTTTGCGAGGAGATGCTGAGCGAACTCGCCGCGCTGCCGGCGGCGCAGCCCTTCGCGGTCGATGTGATCGATGTCGATTCCGACCCCGCGGCCAAAGTCCGCTATGGCCACAAGATTCCGGTGCTGTTGTTCGCCGGAGAACTGGTCTGTCACGGGCACTTCGACGCCGAAGAGGTGCATAAGACCCTCGCTTACCACCGCCGACCGGTATAATAGGGAGTTTGTCCTAGCCCAGGCCTAGATGAAGAATATCCGCAACTTTTCCATCATCGCCCATGTTGATCACGGCAAATCGACTTTGGCCGATCGATTCATTCAGGAATGCGGTGGTCTCGAGGCGCGGGAAATGCAGGCCCAAGTGCTCGACTCGATGGATTTGGAGCGTGAACGCGGCATCACCATCAAGGCGCAGAGCGTCACTCTCGCCTTCAAATCCATCACCGGCGAGGTGTACCAGCTGAATTTCATCGACACGCCCGGGCACGTGGATTTCTCCTACGAGGTATCGCGGTCGCTGGCGGCCTGCGAAGGGGCGCTGTTGGTGGTGGACGCCGCGCAGGGCGTCGAGGCGCAGAGCGTGGCGAATTGCTACACGGCGCTGGAGCAGGGGCTCGAGGTGCTGCCGGTCATCAATAAAATCGATTTGCCCTCGGCCGACCCGGCCAAAGTGATTCATGAAATCGAAGAAATCATCGGAATTCCGGCCGATGATGCGGCGCTGGTCAGCGCCAAGACCGGCCTCGGCGTCCCCGAGTTGCTGGAGCATTTGGTCAAGCGCATTCCTCCGCCCAAGGGCGATCCGGACGGGCCTTTGCAGGCGTTGATCATCGATTCCTGGTTCGACAACTACGTCGGCGTCGTCTCCCTGGTGCGAGTGATGAATGGTGCGCTGCACACCGGGGCCAAGATTCGCGTCATGTCCACGGGCCGCAGCCACCAAATCGACAAGCTCGGCCGATTCGCGCCCAAACCCGTGACCCGTGAGTCCTTGAACACCGGAGAAGTCGGATTCGTGATCGCCGGCATCAAGGAAATCGACGGCGCGCCGGTCGGCGACACGATTACCCTGGACGGCAACCCGGCCAAGGCACCGCTCGAGGGTTTCAAGCAGGTGCAGCCGCGGGTGTTCGCGGGATTGTTCCCGACGAGTTCCGACGACTACGAACAATTCCGCGAGGCGCTCAAGAAACTCAAGCTCAACGATTCCGCGCTGCATTTCGAACCCGAGGTCTCCACCGCGCTCGGCTTTGGTTTCCGCTGCGGATTCTTGGGGCTGCTGCACATGGACATCGTGCAGGAGCGCCTCGAGCGCGAGTACGACCTGGATCTGATCACCAGCGCGCCGACCGTCATCTACGAGCTGCTGCTCACGGACGGGTCGGTCGTCAATGTCGACAATCCGAGCAAGCTGCCTCCGCAAGACCGGATTTCGGAGCTGCGCGAACCCATCATCACGGCCAATATCCTGGTGCCTCCGGATCACGTGGGCGCGGTGCTGACCCTGTGCAGCGAAAAGCGCGGCGTGCAGAAGAAGATGCTGTTTCTCGGCAGTCAGGTATCGCTGCAATACGAATTGCCGCTGGCCGAGGTCGTGCTCGATTTCTTCGACAGGCTCAAATCGGCGAGCCGCGGCTACGCCTCGTTCGACTACGAATTCAGCCACTTTCAGGCCGCGCCCCTGGTCAAGCTCGACGTCTTGATCAACGGCGATCCGGTCGATGCGCTGTCGCTCATCATCCATAAGGACAATTCCTATAACCGCGGCCGGGAATTGGTCGACAAGATGCAGGAATTGATTCCGCGCCAGATGTTCGACATCGCCGTGCAGGCGGCGATCGGCAGCCACATCATCGCGCGCGCCAGCGTCAAGGCGATGCGCAAGAACGTGCTGGCCAAGTGCTACGGCGGCGACATCACGCGCAAGCGCAAGCTCCTCGAGAAGCAAAAAGCGGGCAAGAAGCGCATGAAGCAGGTGGGCCAGGTGGAAATCCCGCAGGAGGCTTTTTTGGCCGTTTTGCAGGTCGGGAAGAAGACAAATTGAGATTTTTTTTGGGGGTATTTCGTGAACGACGGCGATAGCCTTTTCCTAGGCCTGTTGTGCGCGGGCATCGCCTGCGTGCTGGTGATCTTGGTGGACGGATGGTTCGTGAGGCCGCGCCGGGATCCGGGCGCCACCAGCGTGGAGGAGCCCTGGCTGCCGAAAATCGCCGGGTATGCCCTGGTCGGTTTGTCGCTCGCGATGTTGTGGCGCCTGTTTCGCTACGAGGCCGTGGACTTCAGTCTCATGCTGGTGGTGGTCGGCGCCATTTCGGGCATCATTTGGGGCTTGGATCAGGCCTTCTTCGCGCGCCGCCGCCGGCTCGCCGCGGTCTCGACCGGCACACTGCCTGAGCAGGTGCGCGAACCCATTGCCGTCGAATATGCCCGCTCATTCTTTCCGGTCATCGTGCTGGTGCTGGTGATCCGCTCGTTCTTGTTCGAGCCGTTCCGCATCCCGTCCGATTCCATGATGCCGACCTTGTATGACGGCGATTTCATTTTCGTCAGCAAGTATTCCTACGGGTTGCGCCTGCCGGTCACCAATACGCTGCTGGTCCCGACCGGGACGCCGCAGCGCGGCGACGTGATCGTGTTCCGGCTGCCGCCCAATCCGAAGATCAACTACATCAAGCGCCTGGTCGGCCTGCCGGGAGACCGCATCCGGGTGGACGAAAACAACCAGCTGTACGTCAACGACAAGCCCATGAAACAGGAGCCGGGGCCCACCTACGCCGGCCCGAAGCAGGATTTATCGAATTATGCGGGCGTTCCCACGGCCTTCGAGCAGCTCGGTGCCAAGCGCCATCTCATCATGTTCGCCAACGGCGGCGTCAGAACCGGCGAATGGGTGGTGCCGCCCAAGCACTACTTCTTCATGGGCGACAACCGCAACAACAGCAAGGACAGCCGATGGCTGGACGATAGCGATGCACCGGGCTTCGTGCCGGAGCAGAATCTGGTGGGTAAGGCGGTGCGGATTTGGCTTAATCTCGATACTCGTGACGGACCTCTCTGGCGGCGGGTGGGGAATGCGATTCAATAGGAACCCATTTTAGGAGCCTAAAGCCCATGAAACGAGTTACGCGAAAGCCGCAGCAAGGCATGACATTCCTTGGTTTGCTCTGCATTCTGGCGATGGTCGGCGTCATCGGCTACGCGGTCGTCCGCCTCGTGCCCGTGTACTTGAACTACATGAAGATCGTGCGCACCATGGAATCGACGGCGGCCGAGGTCAAGGGCGACAATCCCGATCCCCAAGCCATGCGCAACTCCTTCGACCGGCACTGGGCGATCGAAGACATCCAGGTGGTCAATTACAAGGACATCGAGATAGTGAAAGACGAGAGCGGAGTGTCGATGCACGTCGCCTACGACGATTCGGTGCCGTATGTCGCCAACGTGTCGCTGGCCGTGCACTTCGACAAGACCGTGAAGGTGCAGTGATTCCACTGCGCAAATCGGACGAATTGTCGGCTTGGGTCGAGCAGTCGTTCGGCCACGTGTTCGCGCAACCGGCGCTGTGCTGCGCGGCGGTCACCCACCGCAGCGCCGGCGGCGAACACAACGAGCGGCTGGAATTCCTGGGCGATTCGGTCCTCAATTGCTGCGTGGCGGGCATGCTGTACGAGGCTCACCCCCAGGCGGACGAGGGAGCTTTATCGAGGCTGCGGGCGACGCTGGTCAGCGGCGAGACCCTGGCGCAGGTCGCGGGCGAGCTCAATCTGGGGGAACACCTGCGGTTGGGGCCGGGCGAGATGAAAACCGGCGGGTTTCGCCGGGCATCGATATTGGCGGATACCTTGGAGGCCCTGTTGGGCGCGATTTTCCTGGATGCCGGCTTCGACGCGGCGGCGGCCGTGGTGGCGCGCATCTTGGGTCCCCGGATGACGGAATTGCCGACGGCCGAGTCGCTGAAGGACCCCAAGACGCGGCTGCAAGAAGCGCTGCAGGCGCACGGGCTCGCTTTGCCGATCTATACCCTGACCGCGGTGGCGGGCGATCCCCACGTGCAATCGTTTACCGTCAGTTGCGAGGTTCCGGTTCTCGGCATCTCGGCCGTGGGCGAGGGCGGGAGCCGCCGCCGCGCCGAGCAATTGGCCGCCTCGAAATTGCTCGAGCTGCTGCCGGCCGAAATCAGGAAATCCGTATGAGCGGCTCCGGATTTCATGCCGGACATGTGGCCATCGTGGGACGGCCCAATGTCGGCAAGTCCACCCTGGTGAATGCGTTGGTGGGCCGCAAGGTGTCCATCGTCACGGCCAAGCCCCAGACCACGCGGCACCGGATCCTGGGGGTGGTCAACCGGCCCGATGCGCAACTGGTGCTGGTGGATACGCCGGGATTGCACGAGTCGACGCGCCGGGTCATGAATCAGTACATGAACCGCGTCGCCATCTCATCGTCCCAGGATGCCGATGTCATCCTGTTCGTGATCGAGGCCATGCGCTTCACCGAAGAGGATATGTGGGTGTGGGAGCGGGTGCGCGGCCTGAAGCAGCCGCTGTTTCTGGTCATCAACAAGGTCGATCGCGTGTTTCCGAAGGAGCAGTTGCTGCCCTTCCTCGAGGAGATGACGCAGCGCGTACCGGCATCGGGAATCATCCCGATTTCCGCGCTGGCGTCTGATAATCTTGACCGCTTGATGGATGTGGTCGGAGCGCGATTGCCCCTGTCGCCGCCCTTGTTCGCCTCCGATGTGGTCACCGACCGCGACGAGCCGTTCCATGCGGCCGAGATCGTGCGTGAGAAGCTGACGCTGAAATTGCGCGAGGAACTGCCCTATGGCATCAATGTGCAAATCGAGCGCTTTGCGGACGAGAACAATCGCATCATGATCAACGCGGTCATTTGGGTCGAGCGCGCGGGGCAGAAGGCCATCGTGATCGGGCAGGGCGGCGAGCGGCTGAAGGAAATCGGCCGGCTTGCCCGCATCGAATTGAACGATCTGTGGCAGCGCTCGGTGCATCTCGAGCTGTGGGTCAAGGTCAAAGAGAACTGGGCCGACAGCGAGATGGCGCTGCGCCAGTTTGGGTACGACACGTTGTGAAGAGCATGCGGCGCGTGTGGCTGGCACCAGCCTACGTCTTGCACCAATATGCCTATCGCGACACCAGCCGCATCGTGGAGGTCTTCACCAGCGGCTACGGCCGCCTCACGCTGTTCGCGCGCGGCGCCAACGGCCCAAAATCAACCTTGAGGGGCGTGCTGCGGCCTTTCCAGCGAATGCTCGTCTCGTGGTCGGGCCGGGGGGAAGCCTGCCAGCTGGTGACGGCGGAGATCGACGGGCCGGTGACCAGCCTGCCGAAGCAGAGGCTCATGAGCGGGTTCTATTTGAACGAGCTGCTCCTGAAGTTGACCGAGCGCTGCGATCCGCATCCGGAAATCTTTTTCTCCTATGCCTCTTGCGTGCAGGCGCTGTGCGACGGGGAAATCGAGGAGCCGACGCTGCGCCGCTTCGAGAAGCGCCTGTTGAACGATTTGGGTTATGGGCTCGAGCTGGCGAGGACCGGCGACGGGGTGCCGGTTGAGCCCGACCAGTACTACCGCTTTGCCCTGGAAAGCGGACCGCAGCCCTGCGTGGCCGAGGCTCCCGGCGCGGTGTACGGCCAATCGTTGGCGGACTTGCAGGCGGAGAGCTTCGGCGATCCGCGCTCGCTCCGCGACGCCAAGCGCGTGCTGCGCACGGCAATCGATGCCTGCCTCGATGGACGCTCCCTGAAGTCGCGCGAGGTGGCGCTGGCGCTGCGGCACCGCGAGGAGCTGCGTTGAGCGGCGGGCTGCACACGGGGATCGCGCTCGGCGTGAACATCGATCACGTGGCCACCGTGCGCCAGGCGCGCCGCGCCCGCTACCCCGACCCCCTGTACGCGGCCCTGATGGCCGAGGAGGCGGGCGCGGACAGCATCACCTTGCACCTGCGGGAAGACCGTCGGCACATCCAGGATCGGGATGTCGCGGCGATGCGCGCCGCCCTGCAGACCCGCATGAACCTCGAGATGGCGGTGACGGACGAAATGATCCGAATCGCGCAGCAGGTGCTGCCTCAGGACTGTTGCCTGGTGCCCGAGTCCCGCCAAGAAGTCACCACCGAAGGAGGTCTCGACGTCCTGGGACAGGGCGCACGTATCGGCGACGCCGTGCAGGCGCTCGGCAAGGCCGGCATCCGAGTCTCCCTATTCATCGATCCGGATCCGGCGCAGATCGAGGCGGCGGAGCGCAGCGGCGCCCCGGTGATCGAGCTGCACACGGGCGCCTATGCGGATTCCACGGGCGCGGCCTGCGCCCGCGAATTCGAACGCCTGAGCGCCGCCGCCAAATTTGCCGCCCGCCTCGGGCTGATCGTGAACGCGGGGCATGGCCTGCATTACCACAATGTCGAGCCGATCGCCGCCATCCCGGAAATCATCGAGCTCAACATCGGACACTCGATCGTGGCGCGCGCGATAACCGACGGTCTGGCGAAGGCGGTGCGCGACATGAAAGAGCTGATGCGCACGGCGCGATTGCGCGCGGCGCGATGATCTACGGGATCGGCATCGATGTGCTCAAGGTCGACCGCATCGAGCGCGTGTACGCAAAGCACGGCGAACGGTTTCTCCGGCACCTGCTCATGCCTGCCGAGCGCGCGCAGTTCGAGCGCACGGCGAGGCCGGTGCGATTCATCGCCATGCGATTCGCCGCCAAGGAGGCGATCGTCAAAGCCATGGGCACGGGTTTCGCGCACGGCGTGTGGATACGCGATGTGGGAGTCGTGCAGAATTCCTGGGGCAAGCCGGAGGTGGTTTACTCCGCCCGGGGCGAGAAGGTCCGCGAGGCCTTCGGTATCGGCGAAGGTCATGTGACCTTGACCGACGAGGCGGGTTTGGTGGTGGCGGTTGCCGTTCTGCTGCGGCGCGCGGCCGCATGAACACCTTGGTGTTCGACATCGAAACGGTGCCGGACACGGATCTGGGCAGACGTCTGTACGGCCTGCATGACCTGTCCGACGAGCAGGTGGCGCAGATCATGTTCACCAAGCGCCGCCAGGAACAGGGAAGCGAATTCCTGTCGCACGAGCAGCATCGGGTCGTCGCGATCTCGGTGGCGATGCGTTCCCGGGACACGTTGAAAGTGTGGAGTCTGGGCGACGAGACCTCCTCGGAGAAAGTGCTGATCGAGCGGTTCTTCGACGGTCTGGACAAGTACACGCCGGATCTGGTCTCGTGGAACGGCGCCGGGTTCGACCTGCCGGTGCTGCATTACCGCAGCCTCCTGCATGGTGTGACGGCCGCGCGCTATTGGGAAATGGGCGATTCGGATCACAGCTTCCGATTCAGCAACTATTTGAGCCGCTTCCATTGGCGGCACATGGATCTGATGGACATTCTGTCGGGCTTCCAAGGGCGCGGCCGGGCGAGCTTGAACGATATCGCGACGCTGTTGAATTTCCCCGGCAAGGTGGGGATGCACGGCGCCGACGTGTGGCCGACGTACTTGCGGGGCGGTCTGAAGCGCATTCGCGACTACTGCGAAACCGACGTGCTGAACACCTATTTGATTTACTTGCGCTTCGAGCTCCTGCGCGGCCACTTGAGCCCGGCCGAGCACGCCGGCGAAGTGGCGCGAGTCCGCAAATATTTGAGCGAATCCGGCGCGGAGCATCTCCAGGAATTTGCGGCTGCGTGGCCCGCGAATTGAATTTCGGCGCCCTTCAGGAAGCCGACATCGTGGATCTGACGCACGACGGCCGGGGTGTCGCGCGGGTCGACGGTAAGGCCGTGTTCATCGACGGCGCCTTGCCGGGAGAGCGCGTTCGATTTCGCGTGCTCAAGCGGCGCCGGCACATGGACGAGGGCGGATTGGTCGAGGTTTTGCGCGCTTCGCCGGATCGCGTGGTGCCGGCCTGCGCGCACTTCGGGGTTTGCGGCGGCTGCTCGCTGCAGCATCTGTCGCCCGCGGCGCAGCTCGAGGCCAAGGAGCGGCAGCTGCTCGACAATCTGGAACGCATCGGCCGGGTCCGCCCGGAGCGGGTGCTGCCGCCGCTGCGGGGACCCGAGTGGGCCTATCGCAGGCGCGCGCGTCTCGGCGTCAAGTACGTCCACAAGAAGGGCCGCGTGCTGGCCGGTTTTCGGGAGCGCGAGAAGCCCTACCTCGCGGATGTGCAGCGCTGTGAAGTACTGCTCGAACCCCTGGCCGACTTGCCGCGCGACCTGGCCGCACTGGTGGAGACCTTGAGTCTTCGGGAAAAGATACCCCAGGTGGAGGTGGCGGCCGGGGACCCGGCGGCCGGCGACCCGGCGGCCGGCGAACCGACGACGGCGTTGGTGTTTCGCGTACTCGAGCCGCCGGGTGCGGAAGACGTGGCAAAGCTTGCGGCCTTCGGCGCTGCGCAGCGTGTCGATATCTATCTGCAAACCGGCGGGCTCGACACCATTCGGCCGCTGCGGGAGCACCCATCCACCTTGAGCTATGCCGTGGATGCGGGCCGTGTGCGCATCGAATTCGGACCGGCCGATTTCATTCAGATCAACCGTGAAATCAATGTGTCGATGGTGGACGCGGCCGTCGCATTGCTGCAGCCGGGCGCGCAAGACAGCGTGCTCGATCTGTTCTGCGGCCTGGGCAATTTCACTCTGCCCCTGGCCCGCCGCGCGCTCAATGTGACCGGCGTCGAAGGCGATTCGGGGCTGGTCTCCAAGGCGGGCGCGAATGCCGCGCGCAACGGCGTTGGCAACGCGGCATTCTTCGTGGAGAATCTATTCGAACCGGCGCAATTCGGGCCGTGGGCGAGGGAGCGCTACCAATTGGTGCTGCTCGACCCGCCGCGAGCGGGCGCCGCCGCGCTGCTTCCGCTGATGACTCATTGGCGACCGCGCCGAGTCGTGTATATTTCCTGCCATCCAGGGAGTTTAGCGCGGGATGCTGAGATCTTGGTGCACACCCAAGGGTTCAAGCTCACCTGCGCAGGGGTGATGGATATGTTTCCGCATACCACGCACGTCGAATCGATCGCCGTATTCGAGGCCCCGGCGTGAGCCTTGGACCGCTCATGGTCGATATCGCCGGCACGGAATTGACGGATGAGGACGTCCGCGTGCTGGCCCACCCGCAAGTCGGCAGCGTGCTGTTGTTCACCCGCAATTACAGCAATCCCCGCCAGCTCGCCGCGCTCACGGCCGCGATCCGGGCGGTGCGCACCCCGCATCTATTGATCGGCGTGGACCATGAAGGCGGCCGGGTACAGCGCTTTCGCGAGGGGTTCACGCGGCTGCCGGCGGCGCGGCTCTTGGGCAGGCGGTACGATCTTGACCCTCGCGACGCGCTCAATCTCGCGCACACCGTCGGATGGCTCTTGGCCAGCGAATTGCGCGCCGTGGGGGTGGATTTCAGCTTCGCTCCCTGCGTGGACCTGGACTACGGCGTGAGCGAGGTGATCGGCGATCGCTCTTTTCACAGCGATCCGGACGCGGTGGCAGCGTTGGCCGTGGCCACCATGCTGGGCATGCGCGAGGCGGGCATGCCGGCGATTGCCAAGCACTTTCCAGGCCACGGCGCCGTGGTGACGGATTCGCATGTTGCGCTGCCGGTGGACAGGCGCGAATTCGCGGACCTGGAGGCGGATATTCGGCCTTACCGCTCGCTCAACGACAACAACCTGGCCGGAGTCATGGTCGCCCATGTGGTGTTTCCGGGCGTGGACCCGCTGCCGGCCAGCCTGTCGCAGCGCTGGATCACCGGTGTTTTGCGGGGGGATCTGGGTTTTCATGGCTGCGTGTTCGCGGACGACCTGACCATGGCGGGGGCCGCCGCTTTCGGCGATGCGGCGGCGCGGGCCGGACTCGCGCTCGCCGCGGGTTGCGACGTCCTGCCCATTTGCAACGATAGACATTCCGTAGAATTGGTGCTCGAGCGTTTCGGAGCGAATATCGGCTCTGCTGCATCGCAGGCGCGGCTGGTGAGGATGCGCGCGCGCGGCGAGGCGCCGGCGGATTTGCACGCGAATCGCCATTGGCAGGAAGCGGCGGCACGGATCGCCGCGCTGTCGGTAATACCGCCGCTGGTGTTGACAGAGGGTCAGTCATGACGGGCATTGATGCAGAGCTGTATCGCCGCTTGATCGAGAGCTCGCCGGAGGGTGTCGCGCTCGTGGATGCGCAGAATCCGGCGCAGCCCGTCATCTACGCCAATCCCGGATTCGAGGCGTTGACCGGCTACTCGGCGTCCGAACTGCTGGGGCGCAACCTGCGCATTCTGCAGGCGGACGATCGCGAGCAGGATGGGCGGCATCGATTGCGCGACGCACTGAAGGCGGGGGAGTCCTGCCGGGTGCTGCTGCGAAACTACCGCAAAGACGGCAGCATGTTCTGGAACGAGATGACGATTCTGCCCCTGCTCGATACGGACGGACGCGTCAGCCACTTCGTCGGCCATCATCGGGACGCGGGCGAGCGGCTGCGCATCGACCCCAAGCTTTCCCGCGATTCATTGAGCGGGGCGCATCAACCGACCGGAGTGGCGGTGCGCGACGATCGTCTGACGGGACTCTTTACGCTGCCCTATCTCGAGGAGCTGCTCAAGCGCGATTGGTCGGTGGCGCAGCGCGAGAAGCGCAGCATCGCGGTATTCGCGATCGACATCGACTCATTGGACTTGTACAACACCACCTTCGGGCGGGCGGCCGGCGATTCCACCATCCGGCGCGTGGCGCACGTCGTGTCCGGGTGCCTGCGCCGCTCCAGCGACGTCACGGCGCGCATGGACGGCGGCAGCTTGATCGCCTTCGCGCCGGGTCTCACGGACGAACAGGCGATGGCCGTCGGCCGGCTCATGGCCGAAAGGGTCAGAGATCTCAGAATCCATCATCCGCGTTCGGCGGTTCTGCGCTATGTCAGCGTGAGCGTGGGCGTGTGCGCCGCCGTTCCGGAAGCGGGCGAATACCCCGGTACGCTGCTGCAGAAAGCACAGAAGAAATTGCAGATCGCCAAGAAATCCGGGCGCAACCAAGCCGCGTGAGCCGCGGAGCCCGGGTGCGCCCGGCCCGCTGGCTCATTTCGGCGGAATTTGCCCGCTGATCTGGTTTTCCTGGCCGTTCAGCACCTTCTGCTCGCCCTTGGTGATGTGGCCGCCGTTCTGACTGGCCATGTCGCGTTCCTCTTGACGCACCTGATGATCCTCGTGGTGCAAGGCCGCGGCCTGCGACTTGTTCAGAGTGCCGTTCTTGACGTCCTGATGGATGCGCTGGTTCTGATTGTTGAGCCGGTGGTTCACCTGCGTGCGCCGCGGGTGATTCTTCTGCCAGGTGGTTTCCGCCGACGCCGTGCCGACGAGGCCGGCCAGCGAAACGAGCACCGCGGCGAAGCTCAGATGGTTGCGTGCTGAATTTAACATATGCGTTCCTCCACAGTCTGCGAGTTGTCGAACCGATATTGCAGCCGGAGAGCCGGCTCCTAGGTGGAGTAACGTCGCAGTTCGCGACGCAGCCAATCGAATTACGCCGAGTTAATGCGCTCGCTCCCGCGCCTGGATGCGCGCGCTCCCACGCCGCTCGCAATCGTGATCCATGTCTCATTCCGCGCCGCGCTTGCGCCGCGCCCGGCGCGAAATAGGACGGAGTCACGGCCGCATCCCAGGCATTTCTGATACCAAGGGAGGGATGAACATCCGTACCAAAATGATTTCGCTGTTGGCGCTGCTGTTTGCGGTGCTCATCGCCCTCGAAATCACCGTGCAGAGGCAGGTGTTGATGCCGAGTTTCGCGGAACTCGAGCGCGAAGATGCGCAGACCTCGATGAAGCGCATCCGCTATGCGCTCGACACCACCCTCGAGGGGCTGGAGTTGAGCGCCGCGGACTGGGGCAATTGGGCGGATGTCTACCAATTCGTGCAGCGGCCGGATCCGGCCTTCGTGAGCGCCAACATCACGCCCGTGGCGCTGAAGCAGCTCAAAGTGAACGCGATGCTGATCGTCGACTTGAACGGCCGCTACGTCTCCTCCAGTGCCCGGTCCTTGGATACCGGCGAGCCGTTCGATCTGGACCTGGCGGCGCGCGGTGCCCTGCCGGAGGATTTTCCCTGGCGCGGAAATTTGGCCGCCGGCAGGCCGGCGAGAGGGCTGCTGCGCACCAATCAAGGCGTCATGATGATCGCCGCGGCGCCCATACTGAACGGCAGCGGCAACGGACCGCCCCTGGGAATGGTGATCATGGGCAGGCTGCTGACCCCCTCCCAGGTGCAGAGGATGGGCGCGCAGGCACAAGCCAGTCTCGCGATGCTGCCGGTCCGCCCGTTGGGCGCCGAGGAGATCGCCGAGAGCGGCGCGGCGACGCAGGTCTTCAGGTCCTTCGCCGACGTTTATGGCAGGCCGCTGATGAGCCTCCGGGTCGAGGTTCCGCATCGGATCACCGCCCGCGGCCAGGGAGCCGTGACCTACGCTTCGCTGTACTTGATCGGCGCGGCCATCACCGTGCTGGTGCTCCTGGTCGTTGCCCTCAACCGCATCGTTCTCGGGCCGCTCGCGCGGGTCACGCGGCACGCGGTCGCCATGGCCCAGGGCGCGGACTTGACGGTGCGCCTGAACCCTTCCGGGCAGGATGAGATCGCGAAGCTCGCGCGCGAGTTCGATCGAATGGTCGAGTGCGTGGCGGACTCCCGGCGCGAACTCGTCGATCAGTCGTTCCAGGCCGGGTTTGCCGAACTCGCCAAGGGAGTTCTGCACAACCTTGGAAACGCCATGACGCCGCTCGGCGTCAGGCTCTCGACGCTCGGCGACCGCCTGCGCGACGCGCCCACCGCCGACGTGGAGTTCGCGCTCGCGGAACTCGCCAAGGAAACCGCATCATCCCCGCGGCGCGCGGATCTCGAAGAATTCCTGCGCCTGGGGGTGCGGGATCTGGCGGCGCGCCTCACCGACGCGCAGAGCGACATCACCGTGGTGCAACGGCAAGCCAGCATCGTTCAAACCGCGCTCTCCGAGCTCATGCGCTCGACGCGCAACACGCATGTGGTCGAAACCGTGCGCCTCCCCGATCTCGTCGCCCAGACATTGGAGATCGTCCCCGATTCGGCCCGTCAACGCTTGGTGGTGGACACCGACGAGTCCCTGCGCAAGGTGGGGACCGTGCAGGTGGCGCGCACGGTGCTGCGCCTGATTCTGCAGAATCTGATCATCAACGCCGCGGATGCCGTGCGCGACGCGGGCCGCGAGAAGGGCGTGCTGCGTTTCGCCGCCGAGATCATCCGCGGCGCCGATGCCAGCGAGCTGCACCTGCAATGCAGGGATGACGGTGTGGGAATCGCGGCCGACGATCTGACCCGCGTTTTTGACAAGGGGTTCTCCACCAAATCGCGCGAAACCAACCACGGCATCGGGCTGCATTGGTGCGCGAATGCGATCGGCGCGCTGGGAGGGCGGATTTGGGCATCCAGCGAGGGCCCCGGCCTGGGTGCGTCCATGCATTTGATATTGCCGCTACCCGGCAAGTGAGGTTTGACCGTGTCCGAGAAGAAGCGTTTGCCGATTCGTGTACTCATCGCCGATGACGAGGCCGCCGTGCGCGACGCCTACCGGCAGATCCTGTCGGAGACCGACATGAGCAGCGAAACCGCGGTTTTCCACAACCTGCGCGAGCGGCTTTTCAACAAGAATGCGCCCGCGCAATTGGCGAGAAGCCTTTCCGCCAGCGAGACGGCGTTCGCGCCGGTCTTCTGCGAAGGCGCCGATGCGGCGGTCGCGGCGGTGCGCGAGGCGCTCGCGGCGGACAATCCCTATGCCGTGGCATTTCTGGACATGCGCATGCCGCCGGGCCCCGACGGCGTATGGGCCGCGGCGCGGATCCGCGAACTCGACCCCGCCATAGAAATCGTGGTGTGCACGGCGTATTCGGACGTCGACCCGCGCGATATCGGGGGAATGGTGCCGCCCGAGGAGAAATTATCCTATTTGCAGAAGCCCTTCCACCCGCATGAAGTCCGCCAGATGACGATTTCGCTGGCCAGCAAATGGCGCGCGGAGCGCCGCATCGTCAGGCTGGCGTACTTCGACGCCTTGACCGGTCTGCCGAACAGAGAGCAGTCGCGGAACCGCTTGAGCAGCGCGCTCGTCTCGGCCAAGCAGCATGAGCGGATGCTGGCTGTGCTGTACCTGGATCTCGATAACTTCAAGAGAGTCAACGACACCTTGGGCCACGCGGTTGGCGACGAGCTGCTGTGTTTGGTGGCGGCGCGGTTGCGCAGCTCCGTGCGGTCCGACGACGCGGTGGACGACCGGCCGAACGCCCGGTCGAGTCACATCGCCCGCCTCGGCGGCGATGAATTCATCGTGATTCTGCCGAACATACGCTCCGCGGACGATGCCGCCGCGGTCGCGAGCCGCCTGATCGCCGAGCTGCAGGCCCCGATGCGCCTGGCGCTGCACACCTTGGTCGTCACCCCGAGCATCGGCGTATCCATGTTCCCGGCGGACGGCGTGGAGGTGGACACCTTGTTGCGCAACGCGGACCTGGCCATGTATTTCGCCAAGCGCAAGGGCCCCGGCATGTTTGCATTCTTCGACGCCTCGATGAACGAGGCGGCTCTGCATCGCTTCACGCTGGAGGCCAAGCTGCGCGGCGCCCTGGAGCGCGGCGAGTTCACCCTGCACTATCAGCCGCAATTCGACGTGCGTTCCGGAGGCGTGGCCGGAATGGAGGCCTTGCTGCGCTGGACCAACGACGAGCTGGGCGTCGTGACGCCCGCGGAGTTCATTCCGGTGGCCGAGGAAACCGGGCTCATTTTGAGCATCGGGGAATGGGTGCTGCGCACCGCCTGCCTGCAGGCCAAGGCGTGGATCGACGAAGGCCTGCCGGTCGCCCGCATGGCGGTCAATGTATCCGGGCAGCAATTCGTGCTCCGGGAGTTTCCGCAATTGGTGGCCGCCATCATCAAGGAGACCGGCATCGAGGCGTCGATGCTGGAGCTGGAAATCACCGAGTCGGTGGTGATGAAGGACGAGGCGTGGGCCGAGCAGGCGCTGGCGCAGTTGAAGGAGCTGGGCGTCATGCTGGCCATCGATGACTTCGGGACCGGCTATTCGAGCTTCGGCCGCCTGCGCCATTTTGCCGTCGACCGCTTGAAAATCGACCGCTCGTTCATGACCAGTCTCATCGACTGCAGCGACGACCGGGCGATCGCCGCCGCGATCATCGAGATGTCGCGCTCGTTGCGGATCAATGTCACCGCCGAGGGCGTCGAGAGCTTTCCGCAGCTGCTGTTCCTGCAGGAGCACGATTGCCACGAGGCCCAGGGCTTTTTGTTCAGCCGCGCATTACCCGCGGCCGACGCGCACAAGCTGCTGCAACGGGCGGCCGAGACCACGGCGGGAACGCGGACCCAGCGATTCAGAGCGCTGATCGGATAAATTCACGGCGCCGGATGCTGCGCCATCCAATGCCGCGCGATGCTCGAGCGGCTGCACAGCCAGACGCCTTCGTGGCGCTGGATGTGATCGAGCAGCCGAACCAGCGCGCCGATGCGGCCGGGACGGCCGATGATGCGCGTGTGCAAACCGATGGTCATCATGCGCGGCCGGCCTTCCGTTCCCAAACGGTACAGCCAGTCGAACGCGTCGCGGCAATAGATGAAGAAATCCTCGCCGGTGGCGAAGTCCCCGCCGCGCTGCATGCGGCTGTCGTTGTTGTCGAAACTGTAGGGCACCACCAGGTGCGCATGGCCGCCGATGCGGCTCCAGTACGGTAGGTCGTCGTTGTACGCGTCGCTGTCGTAGAGAAATCCCCCGGTTTCGACCACCAGCCGGCGCGTGTTGGGACTCGGACGGCCGGTGTACCAGCCGAGCGGCCGCTTGCCGATGAGGCGGGTGATGACCTCGATATTGCGCAGCATGTCCGCGCGCTCGGCTGCCTCGCCGACGAACTGATAATCGATCCAGCGCTGGCCGTGGCAGGCGACCTCCAGCCCGCTGTCCGCCATGTGAGCCGCGGCTTGCGGGTTGCGCTCCAATGCCATGCCGACGGCGTAAATGGTGGCGTCCACGCGGCGCTCACGCAGGATGCGCATGATTTCCCAGAAGCCGACGCGGCTGCCGTATTCGAAATTCGATTCGACGTTGAGGTTGCGCGCGCTCTGCAGCGGTTCGGCGCCGACATCGGTCAGCACCGACTCCGAATGCGCATCGCCGTGCAGTACGCAGGACTCGCCGCCCTCTTCGTAGTTCAGTACGATCGAGACGGCGATGCGGGCCTCCTGCGGCCAGCGCGGGTGCGGCGGGTGCGGGCCGTAGCCGGTCAAATCCCGCGGATAGTGTTCAGAACCGTTCATTGGCCGCGATCCAGTCCATGTAGGCATGCAGCGCCTCGCGCACCGGGCGGGGCTTCCAGCCGGTTTCGGCGGCGATGCGCGAAATATCGTAGGCGCCCCACATGCCGTCCGACAGGCTTGCATCCTGCAGAATATCGGCGTCGGCGGCGGCGGTGATCTCGGCGTGGAAACCCGGCGCCTTCTCCGCCGCCCAGCCGACCAGGTCGCCGACCGAGGCGGTTGTGCCCGCCGCGATATTGTAGGCGCTGTAGTGCAAGGTCGGCGCGCGCAGCAGCGACCCGATGGCGCGCGCCACGTCCTCGGCGTGAATATAATCGCCCACCGCGGCCAGAGTATTGACGCGCACGCGCTTCACGCCCTCCGCGGCCAGGTGCGCAATGCGGTTCGGCACATGGCGGAAATTCCGGCTCGCCGTCACCCGGTCCATGGTGCCGTACACCGACGAGGGGCGGACCGATGCGGTCGACAGGCCGAATAAGTCGCCATAGCGCTCGGTGATCAGCTCGGAGCCCAGTTTCGAGATGCCGTAGAGCCGCCGCGGCATGACGTACCCGTCCTCGGGCAGAGGCTCGCCCGGACGATCCGGCCCATGATGCTTGTAGACCGCCCCGGAGCTCACGTAGATGAATCGCGACAGCTTGGGCAGAGTGCGCGCCCACTCGAGCACGGCAACCGTTCCCATCACATTGACGTCGATGATCCGGCGCGGATTTTCCGCTTCCGGCTCGCGCTTCGCTTCCGCCGCCGTGCCGCGCGACAGCGGCGTCACGGTCGCGCCGTGGACGATATGCGTAATGTCGCTGCCCAGCGCAGCGCTCCAGGTATCGGGCCGGGTGACATCCGCGATCACGACGCTGAGCCTGTCCTGCACGGGAGCAAAGTAGCGCAGAGCCGCCGCATCCAGCGGCGCGGCGTCGAGCACCACCAGCCGTTCGCCGGGCTGGGTGTCGAGCCAATGCCGGGCGAGCACGCTCATGACGAAGCCCGTTGCGCCGGTGACCAGCAATGTCATGACGGCGTGACCAGCAATGTCATGACAGGGGAAAATCCCGCAGCAGCCCCAGCAGGGCCCGCGTCGCGACCTCGAAATCCTCCAGCGTCATCGCTTCATCCGGATTGTGGCTGCCGTGTTCGTTGCGGACGAAAATCATCCCCGTCGGAATGCCCATTTTGGCGAATACCGCCGCATCGTGGCCGGCGCCGCTCGGCATTTCGAACGGCCGTTCGAGCTGCGCCCGCAGCGACTCGCGCAGCTTAAGGTCCATCACGGCCGGCGGCGAGTCGCTGGTGGCTCCCAAATCGAAAGTCACACGATAGGCCGCACCGATGGTTTCGGCGGCGCGCCGCGCTTCGGCCGCCACCTCGTTCATCGTGGCATCGGACACGCTGCGCACGTCGATGACGAAATGAGTTTCGCCGGCGATCTTGCTGGGGCCGTGCATGGCGGGGTCGGTATAGAATTCCCCCGACGTGATCACGAGATCGGCGCCGGCCTGCTCCTGCCGCAGCCAGACCGTCTCCAGATGGTGCAGCAAGGCCACGGTCGCCGCGACCGCGTCGTGGCGATGCGGGCGATTGACGGCGCCCGAATGGCCGTACCGGCCGATGCAACGGGCGTTGCGAAAGCGCTTGCATCCTCGGATGCCGGTCACCACCGCGGCGGGCAGCCGCTCCGCCACCAGCGTCGGTCCCTGTTCGATGTGCAATTCCAGGTAGGCACGGATACGCTTCGGGTCGAGCAGCGGCCGCCGCTCCCTGATGGCCTGCGTGTCGAAGCCATGCTCGATCAGGGTGGCTTCGAGACTTCGACCGTTGTCCGACCGCGGTATCGACAGACAGGCCGGGTCGAGCAACCCGAACGCGCCGCCGCTGCCGAGATACGCGATGTCGAACCAGGCGGACTCCTCGGCGCGAATGCCCATGACCGTGATGTCGCATTCGCCGTCGATGCCCGCGCGCTGCAGCGCGGACAGGGCGCACAGGCCTGCGACCACGCCTGCCGCGCCGTCGTAGTTGCCTCCCTGCGGGACGCTGTCCAAATGCGAGCCGATGATGATGCGCGGCGCCGATCGATCGCGGCCGGGAAGCGTCATCATCAGATTGCCGATGGCGTCGACGGAAATCTCGAGACCCAGTTCGCCGGCCGCGCCGCGCATGAGGTCGTGCGCCGCCTGCTCGCCGGCTCCGTAACTGTCGCGCACGATGCCCCGGCCGATGCGGGTCGTGCGGCTGAGACTATCGAACAGCGTCGCCGCCAGCTTAAGATCGGGTTGGAGTTGATCGAGCGGCATGTTGAGCGGCTATGTTAGCGCAAAAGGAGATTCACGCAGATGTCCAGTTTACTTGCCGGAAAAATCGCCGTCGTCACCGGAGCGAGCTCGGGCATAGGCCGCGCCATCGCCGCAAATTTCGCCGCGGAAGGGGCCCGCGTCGTCATTGCCGACGTCGTCGAGGCGCCGCTCGAGGGCGGCGAGCCAACCCTCGATCTCATCGCCCGCGCCGGCGGCGTGGCGTCCTTCGAGAAGACCGATGTCGGGCAATGGGAGGAGGTCGACGCGCTGATCTCGAGGACCGTCGCGCGCCACGGCCGGCTCGATGTGATGGTGAACAATGCGGCGATCTATTCCGGCACGGCGCTGCTCGATACCAGCGCCGCGCAATGGGAGGAGGTGATGCGGGTGAACCTGACCGGCATGTTCCACGGTTGCAAGCGCGCGATCCAGCAGATGATCACCCAGGAACCGCGCCATGAAGTGAGGGGGCGCGTGATCAATTTGGGATCGCAGCAGGGCATCGTCACCGCGCCGCGCGATGCACCCTATGGCGTCAGCAAGGCGGGAGCGATCTATTTGACCCGGCAAATCGCGGTGGATTACGCGCAGGACCTCATCGTGTGCAATTGCATTTCGCCCGGCAAGATCGTGACCGGCCAACCCGGCTTGCCCATGGACCCGGCGCTGCTCGACAACGCGCGCCGGCGCACGCCGTGGCCGCGCTTGGGGCTGCCGCAGGACATCGCCAACGCCGCGGTGTTTCTCGCCGGCGACCGGGCCACCTACATGACGGGCTCGAATCTGGTCGTCGACGGCGGCTGGCTCGCGCGCTAGCCGCTATTGATTCGGTATCGAGTACAGCTTGCCGAGGAAGGGCGACTTGTCGATTTGATCCACGGCGGTGACGTACAGGGTCTTCTCATCGGGGCTGAAGGCGAAATTCGGCACCTGCAGGGACGGGAGCGTCAATTCGCGCAGCAACTTGCCGTCGGCGTTGAGGACGAAAATCACGCCCGCGAGAGGCACATGGGTTTCGCGGGCGCTTTGCCCGATGTAGATCTGGCCGCGCGAGTCGATCTTGACCCCGTCCGGGTAGATGTGCACCACGTGCCGGGTGAGATCGTCCAGATTCACGAACAGCCGGCGATTGGACAGCGACGCGTCCGGTCCGATGTCGAACTTGACCAGCCCGTACTCGTTGGTCTCCACCACGTAGAGGATCTTGCCGTCCTTGGACACTGCGATGCCGTTGGCATTGTGCAAGTCGCCGGCCTTCAGCGTGATGCTTCCATCGGCAGCGATGTAGAAGACCTTGCCGTCGCGCGCATCGGGCGGCGTGCCCGACGCCGTGAAGTAAATTCCGCCGTGACCGTCGGGCGCAAAGTCGTTGGGACCGGTGAATTTGTTCCCGTCCTGGTCGTGGCTGTACGCCGGCAGCACCTTGCCCTCGGCCGACATGCGCCCGATCGTCCCATTGTCGTAGCACGTCGTGAGGAACTCACCGTGCGCCGTCGGTATCACCGCGGACTGTCCGCAGCCCTTGTCGGTGGCAAACACGGTGTTTTTGCTGCCGTCCCACGTCATGACCGCATTTCGGTCGTATTCGACGTAGTACAGCTTGCCTTGGTACCAGACGGGCCCCTCGGGGTAGTGCGCATCGTCGTTCAGAACCTTGATGCCGCTGTGCGCCCGGCACGCCATGGCGGCGGCACAGCAGAGAACGAAGATCAGTGTTTTCATGGGCGTCTCTCCGTCACATAGCCGATGGCGCGTGCTTGATCCGCGACGATGGTTCTGCCCGCCATGCAAAAATGATACACGGCCCAGAAACCGGTGGGCGCAAGCACCAGCAGCGCGAGGCGCAGCGAGCGCGCGTCCGCGCCGTGGTTCCCCGCGAACCAGTCGCTCAACAGCCCGACACCCTGCGGCGCGATGATGAGATTGAAGACATTGCCGGTCACCAAGGACCAGGCTGTGAACATGGCCCGCATGCGCGGCGGCGCCAGATTCTGCGTCAAGCCCATGCACGGACCGATGTAGAAATAGATGGCGGGGATGAAGATCCAGAACATCGTTTTGGCAATCCACAGGGACGATGTCCAGTACGCGATGAACGATGGGATGGTGGCGAGTCCCACGCCCGCCGCCAACAGCCACACCACATGCCGCGGATCGGCCATGGCGGGGCGCGACAGTACCCAAGCCGTGCCGGCCGTGGCAATGATGCCGCCGAGCAGATGGATGTGTCCGGTGACTGCACCCGCTTCGCCCACATCGAGGCCGTAGCTGCGCATCAGAAAGGTGGGCGTGAACCAGATGAGACCCCAGCCCCACAACGCACACACACCGGCACCCATGGTCACGTGAAAGGCGGCCTTCTGACGCCACAGGAACTTGAGCGACTCGAGCAGCGGCGGCGCACCGGTATCCGCGACCGCGTCCAGGCGTCCGCGCTTGGGTTCACGGATGGTCAGGTAGATGAGGGTTCCCATGACCACCCCCGGGATGCCGAGCGCAAGAAACGCCGCGCGCCAACCATAGGCATGCGCGACCGCGCCCGCCAGGTCCGCGCCCAGCCAGGCGCCGATCGGCGCACCCAGGGCGAACACCCCCAGGGCCATGGGCCGCCGGTCCGCCGGAAAATAATCCGCGATGATCGAATTTGCCGGCGGCGTTCCGCCCGTTTCGCCGATGCCGACGCCGACGCGGCTCGCCAGGAACTGCCAGTAGCTGCGCGACAGTCCGCACAGGGCGGTGAAACCCGACCAGACGATGAGCGAGGCAGCCAGAATATTGCGCCGGTTGGCGCGATCGGCCAGCCACGACATGGGTATTCCAAAGGAGACGTAGAAGAGTCCCAGCGGCACTCCGGTGAGAAAACCCACGCCGGCGTCCGTCAGCTTGAGGTCCAGGCGGATGGGTTCGAGCACCGTGGATACCACGTAGCGGTCCGCGATGCTGACCGCGTACACCAGACACATCACGATGACCACATACCAGCGCTCGGCCAGGGAGACTGCGCGGGTTCGGGCGGTGTCGATGACGGCTGTGCTCAGAAGCGCTCCACCCAAGGCCGCAATTCAACCTCGAACGACCAGGCGCTGCGCGGCTGCCGCAGCACGTCGATGTAGGATTGCGCGATGGCGTCGGGATCGAGCGTGCTGTCGGGATTCTCCCCAGGGTCGGGGCGGTGCGCCGCGCGGACCGCGCCGTCGATGACGAAGTGGGCCACGTGAATGCCTTTGGGACCGAGTTCGCGCGCCGCGCTTTGCGCAAGACCGCGCAGCGCAAACTTGCCCATGGCGAAGGCCGCCGAATGGGCAAAGCCCTTGATGCTCGCCGTCGCGCCGGTCAGCAGGATGGCGCCGCGGCCCCGCGGCAGCATGCTCTTTGCCGCCTGCTGCGCCACCAGAAATCCGCCGTATGCCGTGATCGCCACCGCCCTTTGCACGGCCCCCGGATCGAGTTCGGCGAGCGGACCCTGGGCGCGGGCCCCGGCGTTGTAAACCACGATCTCGGGTTCATCGAGCTGATCCCGCACCCGCAGGAAAAGCTGGGCGACGGATTCGGGATCGGCGGCGTCGGCGGCGAACGCCCGCGCGCCGGTGGCTTGAACCAGCGCGTCGAGCTTCTGGACGTTGCGTGCGGCGAGCGCAAGCTTCACGCCGAGGCCGGCGAACGCGCGCGCAAGTGAGGCGCTGATTCCAGCTCCGGCGCCGACGATCAGCGCGCTACGGTAGGGGAAGTCCGGCATGAAACTCCTCGAGACGGGTAACGTCCCCGATATTACACGGCGTGGGGTTCCTTGCTGAACACCAACAGGCGGTTGTTCGCGGGCAGGTCATGATCCTCCTCCAGGTGCAGTCCGTATTGTCCGGCAAGAGGCGTGATCGCCCGAAGGTCGCGCAAGCCCGAGTTCGGGTCGCGCTCCTGCAGCATCCGATCGAATTCTTGGTTGCTGTCCGAGGTGTACCGGTCCTCATAGCGAAACGGACCATAGATGCACAGCACCCCACCGGGCTCGAGGACACTGCCGATTCCGCGGAACAGCGCCATGACTTCGGGCCACGACATGATGTGCAGGGTATTGGCGGTGAACAGCGCATCGACACTGCGCAGCGGCCAGATGGCCTGGCGGACATCCAGCAGCAGGGGCGCGCGTAAATTGGGCGGCCCTTCGAGCCTCACGCGCTCCGCGAGATCCTCGAGGTAGGTCAATTGCTCGGTGGGATGCCAGATCAGATGGCCGAGCGAGCGGGCGAAATGCACGGCGTGCTGCCCCGTGCCGCTGCCGATTTCCAACACGCGCTCGCGGCCCGCAAAGCAGATGCGCAACACCTCGAGAATGGGGTCCTTGTTGCGTTCACTGGCGGCGGAGAAGGGCAGCATGGGATCGAGTATAACGGCACTTCCCTACTCAATCGCCTCGACTTTCGCTACAGTGACGCCCCCCGGCCATTTCGCGCACCAAGGAGATGTCGATGTCGATTTCCATGTATGATTTTTCCATTCCCGTGTTGAGCCGCGGCCTGACGAATCTGTCCGCCATTCTGGACAAGGCGGCGGCGCACGCCACGGCGAAAAAATTCGATTTCGGCGTTCTCGCCCAAACGCGTCTGTTTCCCGACATGCATCCCCTCGTGCGTCAGGTGCAAATCGCCTGCGATACCGCCAAGGGAGCCGCGGGGCGCTTGGCGGGAGTCGAGGTGCCGAAGCACGAAGACAACGAGGTGACGTTCGCCGATCTCAAGGCGCGAATTGCCAAGACGCTCGATTTCTTGAAGAGCATCAACGCAGCGCAGCTCAAGGACGCCGAAAGCCGCGCCATCGAGATCAAGTTTCCGAACGGCAGCTGGAAATTCACCGGCATCGGCTATTTGAACGACTTCGTGCTGCCGAATTTCTATTTCCACGAGAGCATGGTCTACGCATTGCTGCGCAAGAGCGGCGTTGAAATCGGCAAGATGGATTTCCTCGGGGCCATTCAGTAAGGGTTGCCGCGCACAGGCGCCGGCGTTGCGCTACGCGCGCCGGCGTTGCGCTACGGGCGGCGTTGCGCTACACGCGCCAGCGGCGTTGCTCCTCTTCCGGCAGATCGTAGCCGGACAGGAAAGCGGCGAGCCGCTGCCCCTCGGCCGCGGCGTCGGCGTCCGGCCGCAGCGAAAAGCGGGGCGGGGGCGCCACGCCCCGGTGCCGCAGCAGGGGTGCGAGGCGTCGCCCGTGCAGTCCGCCACCCGGCTCCCCGCGCACCCCGATGGCCACCACCGCATAGCCGTGGTGTGCATACTCCGCGATCTGATCGGCGATCACGGCGAGCAGCAGGCCATGCTCGCCCGCCGGGGGTAGCTGCAGCACACCGTAGCCGCAGGCCGTCAGGACGCCCAGCGCGTCGGGCAGTGCCGCGCCGGGCAGCGCCGCGCCGGGCAGTGCCGCGCCGGCCACGGTGCGCGGATTGGTCAGTGTGTGGGGCAGCAGCGCCATTCGCCAGCCGCGTGCATCGCCGCTCACGGTGCCGCCGGGTCGATCCCGCGACTGTCGAGGAACTGCTCCAGGTCCCGGCGCGAGCCGGCCTCATCGAAGCGGCCCATGTCCAGTGCCCAGCCCGTGGCCGGCACGGCCGGCAGGCCACGGCGCGTGAGCTCGGCCTCCAGCTCCTCGATCCAGACCCCCCGGCGCGGCACGATGTCCCAGTCATCTTCGGGGCGGTTGGGCCGTCCGCCCCAATCGGGTTTGCTGGAAGTAAAGCGCACCCCGGATGACGGGCTGCCGTCGAGTCCGATCAGAATCACCTCGTCGCCACGGCGCAGGTGCTGTTCAATCCGCGGCGCGATGGCCTGCGCGAGGCGCCGGCAGTGGGCGCGATAGGCCGGCGTGTCATATTGCTCATAGACGGCCCACCAGCGCCGCACGCCGGCGAAGGCCAGCTCGGGGCAGGGCAGCTGCAGCAGCTCGTAACCCCGGCTGCGCAGGGCCTCCACCACCGGATTGACCACGCCGCGATAGTGGGCGCCCTCGCAGACCTTGGCGTTCTGGTTCAAGAGGCAGTTGGCGATCAGCGCCACTTTTGCGTGCGTCACGGTCACCCCTTCAGGCGAGTTGTTCCACCAATTGTTCGACGCGCGTGAACAATTTCTCTTCCGTGCGCGCCTCATGAGTGAATCTTAGCTTCAACGGACCGTCGAGGCGGTATTCCTTCGGCTTTCCCTGGATCAATTTGAGCACGCGTTTCGGATCGACCTTGTTCGCTTCCTCGAAGATGAAGTAGCCGCTGTTTGCGCCGGCGTCGATCTTGCGTATGCCGAGGTCGGATGCGCGCAGCTTGAGGCGCGTTGCGCGGAACAGCGACTGTGCATACGCGGGCATGGGCCCGAAGCGGTCGATCATCTCGACTTTCATCTCGTCGAGTTCTTCCTGCGAGGCGGTGCTGGCGATGCGCTTGTAGAGCACCAGGCGCAGATGAACGTCGGGGACATAATCCTCCGGGATCAGCACCGGCAGATGCAAATCGACCTCCGGACCTGGGTTGAGCGGCCGTTCGAGATCGGGCTGCTTGCCGGCTTTGAGCGCCGATACGGCGCGCTCCAGCAATTCCATGTACAAGTTGTAGCCGATCTCTTCGATCTGTCCGCTCTGTTCGTCGCCCAACAGCTCGCCCGCGCCGCGGATCTCCAGATCATGGGTCGCCAGGGTGAATCCGGCGCCCAGTTCCTCGAGCGATTCCAGCGCTTCGAGGCGCTTGATCGCATCGGTGGTCATCGCCTTGCGCGGCGGGGTGATCAAATAAGCGTAGGCTCGATGATGCGAGCGTCCGACACGGCCGCGCAATTGATGGATCTGCGCCAGGCCGAATCGATCGGCCCGGTCGATGATGATGGTATTCGCGGTCGGCACGTCGATTCCGCTTTCGATGATGGTGGTGCACACCAGCACGTTGAAGCGCCGGTGATAGAAATCGAGCATGAGCTGCTCCAGGTCGCGTTCGCGCATCTGGCCGTGGCCGACCGCGACATTCGCCTCGGGAACGAGTTCGCGAATGGCCTGCGCGGTCTTTTCGATGGTCTCGATGGTGTTGTGCACGAAGTAGATCTGCCCGCCGCGGCGAATTTCACGCAAGGAGGCCTCGCGCACCACGGTCTCGTTCCATTCCAGCACGAAGGTCTTCACGGCGAGGCGCTCCGCGGGCGGAGTCGTGATCAGCGACAAATCGCGCAACCCGCCCATCGCCATGTTCAGCGTCCGCGGAATCGGCGTCGCGGTCAGCGTGAGCACGTCGACCTCGGTGCGCAGGGCCTTCAGTTTTTCCTTGTCGCGCACGCCGAAACGGTGTTCTTCGTCGATCACCACCAATCCCAAATCCTTGAAGCGCGCCTTGCCCTGCAGCAGGCGCTGCGTGGCGATGGCGATGTCGACCGTGCCCTCGGCAATGCCGGCGAGGACGCCCTCCGCCTCCTTGTTGCTGCGAAAGCGCGACAGGCTTTCGATCCGCACCGGCCAGTCGGCGAATCGGTCCGCGAAGGTCGTGTAGTGCTGCTGGGCGAGGAGGGTGGTCGGCACCAGCACCGCGACCTGCTTGCCGGCCTGCACGGCGACGAAGGCGGCGCGCAGCGCGACCTCGGTCTTGCCGAAGCCGACGTCGCCGCAGATGACCCGGTCCATGGGCTTGTCGGATTTGAGGTCGCCGAGCACCTGTTCGATTGCGGCGGCTTGGTCCGCGGTCTCCTCAAAGGGAAAGCCGGCCTGAAAGGCGCGGTATTCGGCCTCGCCGGCCAGCATTTGCGTGCCCTTGCGCGCGGCGCGGCGCGAATACAGGTCCAGCAGTTCCGCGGCGACATCGCGTATGCGCTGCGCGGCCTTGCGGCGCGCTTTTTGCCATTGCTCTCCGCCGAGCTTGTGGAGCGGCGCGGTTTCGGCGGGCGCCCCGGTGTAGCGCGATACGAGGTGCAGCGCCTGCACGGGAACATACAACTTGTCGCCGTCGGCATACTCGAGCACGAGAAATTCGCCCGTGTAGCCGGCGACGTCCATGGTTTGCAATCCGACGTAGCGTCCGACGCCGTAGGACTCGTGCACCACCGGTGCGCCGATGCGCAGGTCGGACAGCTCCTTGAGAATTTTCGCCGGGTCGCGCTCGGCGCGCCGCCGTCTTCGTTCTTGACGCGCGCGGTCCCCGAATAATTGCGCCTCGGTGAGGATTTCCAGCGGCGGGGTGTCCAGGCGCAGGCCCGACACGGCGGCCGACACCGTGATTCCGAGGTTCAATGAGCCGGCGACGAAGCTTGAGAAACTGTCGAATATCCTTGCTTGAATGCCGCGTCCGCGCAGCAGATCGAGCAGCAGCTCGCGTCGCCCGGCCGACTCGGCGGCGAGCAAGATGCGTGCGGAGCTTGCGGCCAAGTGCGACGCCAATTCGGCCACGGGCTCATCGGCGCGAGGGTCGATGCGCACGGCGGCCGGCGCGACGCTGGGAAAATTCTGCATGGGCCCGGAAGTCTCCGGGGGCCATTCGAAGCTGTGCAGTTGAACCTGCCGCCAGGCGGCGTACGCCGCCTGGAAATCCGCGGGCGTCAAATAGACTTCGGCGGGATCCAAGATCGGGCGGTGGCGGTCATGGCGCAGCTGCTCATGGCGCTGAACGATGCCGTCCCACAGACCGTCCACCGCGGAGGCCGCGTCGTTCATGTCCACGAGGATGCTGTCCACGGGCAGATACTCGAATAGATGGGACGTGCGGTCGAAGAACAAGGGCAAGAAGAATTCGATGCCGCCCGGCGCTATCCCCTGGCTCACATCGCGGTAAATCGCCTGCGCCGACAGGTCGCCGGTGAAGCGCAGGCGGTAGCGGCGCCGGAATTCGCGCACCGCCTCGGGATTGAGCGGCGTCTCGCGCGCCGGCAGCAATTGGATGCGATCGAGCTTGTCCAAGGAGCGCTGCGTATCCGGATCGAAGCGCCGGATGCTGTCCACATCCCGGTCCAACATGTCGATTCGGAACGGAGTATCCGAGCCCATCGGAAAGACGTCGATCAAGGAGCCGCGGACGGCGAACTCGCCGTGCGCCACGACTTGCGTGACGGCGGCATATCCCGCCAATGCCAATCGGGCGCGCAGCGCCGTAAGGTCCAGCGTCTCGCCCACATGGACTTTGAGGGAGTAGGCCTCGACGAAGCTGCGGGGCGCCAATCGCTGCAGCAGGGTGTCGATGGCGACCAGCCACACGCCCCTACGCGCACGCGGGAGTTCGGCCAAGGTGGCGAGCCGGGCCGAGGTGATGTCCGGATGGGCCGAAAAGCTGTCGTAGGGAAGAGTTTCCAGATCGGGGAAGACCCGGATGGGGATGTCTGCGCCGGCGAAGAATCGAATCTCATCGCTCAAGGATTCGGCGTCGCGCGAGCTCTGCGCGATGACGATGAGCGGCGCTGTCGCCTGCGCGGCCGCCTCCGCGATGGCGAGCGCCGCGGCCGCGCCATAGAGCTTGCCCCATTTGACGATAGGCGCTTGGGCGTCGGGCAGAGTAGGTGCGAGTAGGGGCATCGTTGGACAAAAAAATAATAAACGCCCGCCGCGAACGAGTCGCGGTAGGGCTGGAAAATTAAGCCGATTTTACGTGATTTTGGATTACGAGTTCGACGGGTTCGCGGCCGCGCCCGAATTCGCGACCACGCTGTGAATCACGTGGTCGGCTTCGAAATACACGACGAAGCCGGGATATTCCCAGCGTGAAATCGGCGGTTTGCCGATGGCGGGCACCTTGGTGACCGGAGCTCCGAACTTGGTCGCGACTTGGTCCATGGTCATGCCGCGGGTCGGTGTGGCGACATCGGATTCCTTGACGGCGATGCCGTTGTCGACCGCAATGGTTTCGGCCCCCGCGAGGCCGCTGGCGAGCACTGCCGCAAGCAGTAGGTTTCGATACCTCATGGCGCACCTCATTTGTTAGCCGCCCGACTATACCACCGCCTTGGGCCAGCAATACTTGACTCAATTAACACTCTGATTATGTTACAAAACCCGATCGGCTGTGGTTTAATCGCCGCGAATGTTCCAGCCCGTACCCGTCTACGTGGGCCTGCGCTACTCGCTGGCCCGCGAGCACAGTTTTTTCGTCTCTTTCATCACCTGGGTCTCCCTTTTCGGGGTCGCGCTGGGCGTGGCCGCCCTGATCACGGTGCTGTCGGTCATGAACGGCCTGGAATCCGAATTGCGAACCCGCCTGTTGAGCCTGACCGCACACGCAAGCTTGAATGCAGCGGGCGCGCCGATTCGCGACTGGCAGCTCCGCCTGAAGCAGCTCGAGGGAGCACCGGGTCTCAAGGGCGCGGCGCCGTTCCTCGACACCGATGCCATGGTGAGCCGGCCGCCGTCGATGAGCGGGGCCATCGTTCGCGGCGTCGATCCGGCGCTCGAGGGCCAGGTGTCGGCCATCGCGGATGCGATGCGCGAGGGCAAACTCAGCGATCTGACGCCTGACTCGAATCGGATCATCCTGGGCCGCTTGTTGGCCTATCAGCTGCAAGTGGGCGTGGGCGATGAGGTGACGGTGATGATCCCGGGCACGGCCGCGTCGGCCGCCGGCGCGAGCGACGCCATCGTGCCCCGCCTGCGGGAATTCCAGGTGGTCGGTACCTTCGAAGTCGGGCTGCAGGAGCACGACAGCGTGTTGGCGCTCGTCAACCTCAAAGATGCCGAGGCGTTTCGCGGCCTGGATGGCCCCACCGGCATACGGCTCAGGTTCGACGACGTTTTGAAGGCACCGCTGCTGGCCGGTGCCGCCGCTGCGCGGCTCGCGCCCGGACTCAAGGTGCGCGACTGGACCCAGGACAACGAGGCCTATTTTCGCGCCATACGCATCGAAAAGACGATGATGGGATTGATCTTGATGCTTATCGTCGCCGTAGCCGTATTCAACATCGTGGCGACGCTGATCATGGTCGTGAACGACAAGCGCAGCGACATCGCGATCCTGCGCACCTTGGGATTGAGTCCGCGGGGCGTGGTTGCGGTATTCATGACGCAGGGCGTGCTCATCGGCTGGATCGGCGCCGTTCTCGGCGTGGCGTTCGGCCTGAGCCTCGCCCTCAATGTCGATGTCATCGTGCCTTTCTTGGAGCAATCGTTCGGCTTTCATTTCATGGACCCGGACGTGTACTACATATCGGGCCTGCCGAGCGAGGTGCACGCGGGCGACGTGGTGAGGATCGGATTGGCCGCGTTGATTCTGACGCTGGTCGCAACGGTGTACCCCGCTCTGCAGGCCGCGCGAACTCAACCCGCCGAAGCGCTGCGTTACGAATGATGCGCTACTGGTACGAAGGCTTCCTCGGCTTGCGGTATCTGCGCGCGTCGCCGAAGCGCGGTTCCGTGTCCCTGATTGCCGGCATTGCGATATTGGGACTGGCGCTCGGGGTCGCGGTGCTGATCGTGGTGTTGTCGGTCATGAACGGCTT
This sequence comes from Steroidobacteraceae bacterium, assembly GCA_035314705.1. Classification (GTDB taxonomy): domain Bacteria; phylum Pseudomonadota; class Gammaproteobacteria; order Steroidobacterales; family Steroidobacteraceae; genus Bog-1198. Next base: position 123,532 of record DATFZF010000022.1, read on the forward strand.
CGAAGAAGTGCTGCGCACGCGAATCCTGAGCCTGACGGCGCATGCGGAGATTTCCGGGCTCGAAGGGCGGATCGCGGCCTGGCGGCCGGACCTGGAGAAGCTCGAGCACTTTCCCGGCGTCGTCGGCGCCGCGCCGTACATCGAAGAGCAGGGGATGATGGTCCACGGCGACAAGTCGTCGGGCGTACTGATGCGCGGCATCTCCTGGCAAGCGGAACGGCGGGTGGTCGATCTGGCACCCCATTTGCTGAGCGGTCGAATGGATGATCTGGCCGCGGGAAAGTATCGGGTGATTTTGGGTTCGGCGCTGGCCGAGGAACTCGGGGCGAAGGTCGGCGACCGCGTGGTGATGCTCGTGGCATTGGGCGACGTGACTCCGGTCGGCGTGATCCCGCGAATGCGCGCGTTCGAGGTCGCCGGCATCCTTGCCATCGGCATGTATGAATATGACCGGCGCATCGCCCTCGTCGACATGGAGGATGCCGCAAAGCTCTTGCGCATGGGCGGCGATGTGACGGGTATCCGCCTCAAGCTGGCCGATATGTATGCCGCGCCGCGCATATCGCGCGCCGCGGCCGTGTCGCTCGGCGGGGATCTGGAGGTTCAGGACTGGACCAACGAGCATGCCAATTTCTTCCGCTCCATCTCGATCACCAAGCGCATATTGTTCTTCATTCTGTCGCTGATGGTCGCCGTCGCCGCGTTCAACATCGTATCGACCATGGTCATGGTGGTGAAGGACAAGCGCCGTGATATCGCCATCCTGCGCACGTTTGGCTCATCGCCGCGCAGTATCCTGCAGGTATTCGTGGTGCAGGGCAGCTTGATCGGGCTGCTGGGCATCGGCGTGGGCGTGCTGATCGGTGTGGTCATCGCCGTGAACCTGCAGAGTCTGGTGCACGGACTCGAAAGCATCGTCGGCTTCAAATTCTTGGACGCGCGCGTGTACTTCATGAGCGACCTGCCGGCCCGTGTGCGGGCCGCGGACGTGGTGCGCATTTGCGGCTTCGCATTCGTGCTCGCCTGCCTGTCCACGCTGTATCCGGCGGCGCGCGCCGCGCGCCTGCTGCCCGCAGAATCCCTGCGAAACGATTGAGGATGGAAAAGACGATGCCGAATTCCAATGCCGTGGTGCTCGAGGGGAGGGACCTTGCCAAGGAGTTCGTCCAGGGCGGCGTGAAGATCCAGGTGCTGCGCGCGGCGTCCATCAGCGTGCGCGCCGGCGAGCGCTTTGCCATCGTCGGAGCCTCGGGATCCGGAAAAACAACGCTATTGCAGCTGCTGGGAGGCCTCGATCTGCCGACGAGCGGCTCCGTGGAGATCGCCGGGTCGGCGATGAATCGATTGAACGATGCCGAGCGAGGCTATCTGCGCAATCGCGCCGTAGGGTTCGTCTATCAATTCCATCATCTGCTGCCGGAATTCACCGCGCTCGAAAATGTCGCGATGCCCCTCCTGGTGCGCCGAATGCATCCGCGCGCCGCCAAGGCGCAGGCGGGCGCCCTGTTGGCCCGGGTCGGCCTCGCGGCCCGGCTCTCGCATCGCCCCTCCCAACTGTCGGGCGGCGAGCGGCAGCGCGCCGCGGTGGCTCGCGCTCTGGTCACCCAGCCGAGACTGGTGCTGGCCGACGAACCCACGGGCAACCTCGACGGCACCAATGCGGCGCAGGTGTTCGAACTGATGCTGGAGCTCAATCGCGAGCTCGGCACCAGTCTCGTCATCGTGACCCACGACGAACGCTTGGCGGCTCGGCTGGATCGGGTGCTGGTTCTGACGGACGGAATTCTAGTCGAGCGCGGGGCCGCGGACGGTTGACCGGGCGCGCCGGCGCCGCAGCTGGTAGAGCACGTGGGCGCGCCAGGCGAACTGCGCCAGCACATAACCCGCGGCGGCCGCGGTCAACCCCAGAACCAGCGCCCCGAGCAGCAGCGGCGCCCACAGTTCGCCGATGTGCCGCCACGGATGCCGCTGATGCAATTCCTGCAGCATGGGCATCAGGTCCAAGCCCATGAGTTTCGCGCCGACCCAGATCGAGCCCGCCACCTGCGGCACCCAGGTGAAGGGATTGCTGACGAAGACGGTGGCGAACAGCACCGGCAGGTTGAGCCGAAACAGCACGCCGAGAATGGCGCACGTCACGAGGTGCACGGGCAATGGCGTGGGCGGAATGAAGGCGATGAACAGGCCGAGGGCGAACGCGCGGGTCACGCTGTGCCGATTGAACGTCCAGCAGCCGCGATCCAGCACCAGATCGTGAAATGGCCGTAAACACCAGATTTTTTCCAGCGTGTGGCGGTCCGGTGTTATACGTTTCAGCCAGCGTTGCATGAAACGTCATTTTCGCACATCGGCGACAGCGCTACGACCACCTCGCAAATCAACGGGTTACCCTCCAGCCGATGGCCGTATCTGAACCGTCGGCGGTCAAGTATCATGCCGGGCAGTTTTACTCGACGAAAGAGGGCGCAATGTGGGAGATCATCCGCGCAGGCGGCGGCTTCATGTGGCCGATCATTGTATGTTCCATAATCTCGGTGGCTATCATATTGGAGCGCCTCTGGACTTTGCAGAGCAGCCGCGTCATTCCGCGGGATCTGTCGCAAAAGGTTTGGAATTGGATCGAAGCCGATCAGCTCAGCGACAAATTGGTGGCCGCATTGGAGCAGAATTCGCCGCTCGGCAGGCTGTTGGCCATCGGAATCGCCAATCGCAATAGGCCGCGCGCGTTGATGGTGGAGCGGCTGGAGGACGGCGGCAGGCACGTGGTGCACGAACTGGAGCGGTTTTTGAACACCTTGGGCACGATCGCGGCGGTCGCGCCGCTGCTGGGGCTGCTCGGAACGGTGGCCGGCATCATTCATGCCTTCAACGCGATCACGGCGAACGGCATCGGCGATCCGCGGATACTGTCCGGCGGGATCGGCGAAGCGCTGATCACGACGGCCGCGGGCCTGACGGTAGCCATTCCCTCGCTCATCGCCTACCGCTATCTGCGGGGCAAGGTCGAACGCCTGGTGGTGAGCATGGAGAAGGAAGCCATGAAGCTCGTCGACGCGCTGGATGAGCGCGGTACGCAGTTGCAGGGCGGTAGGGCTTGAACCTCCGCCCGCGCCACCGTGAGGATCCCGAAATCAACTTGATCTCGATGATCGACGTGCTGCTGGTGTTGCTGGTGTTTTTCATGGTGACGACCACGTTCAATCAAGAGGGGCGGGTCCGCGTGCAGCTTCCCCAGGCGAGCGAGATACCGTTGCCGCGAGGTTCGCATGAGCCTTTGGTCATTACGGTGACCGCGGAGGGCGGCTACCGGGTCAACGAGCGCACCTTGATCAATGCCAGTCCCGATACATTGCGGGCGGCGCTGCTCAAGGAGGCCGGCTCCGACCGCGGGCCCATCACGATTCGTGCCGACGCGCGCTCCACCCATCAAGCCGTGGTGACGGCGATGGACGTGGCCGGCAGGCTGGGCTTCGCCCAGCTCAACATCGCGACGGTGCATGAAGAGACGTCGCCTTGAGCGATTCCTGGTCGATTTATCGGCGGCTGCTCAAATACGCGAAACCCTATCTTGGAGTATTTCTCATCGGCGTGCTGGGTGCGGGTTTGTTCGCCGTGTCCAACGCGTCGCTCGCTTACCTGGTGCAGAGATTCCTGCGCGGCGCGTTCCTGGTGAAGAATCCCGCCGTCCTTTGGGAAGTGCCCATCGGGGTGGTGGTGCTGTTCACCCTGCGAGGCATCGGCGATTATGTGCAGAGCTACTATCCGAGCTGGGTCGGCAGGCAGGTCATCAAGGGCTTGAGGCACGATGTGTTCTCGCACTACCTGCGGCTGCCCACGGCCTATCTCGACACCCAGCAATCCGGGCACCTGCTTTCAAAATTGACCAATAACATCGAGCTGGTCGCGGCGGCGGCGACCAGCGCGGCGATTTCCCTCATCAGCGACAGCCTGACCATTCTCGCACTGCTGGTCACCCTGTTCTACATGAACTGGCGCCTCGCGGTGTTCTGCATCGTGGCGGCGCCCATCATCGCGTGGCTGATGAAGATAGCCAACCGCAGCTTTCGGCGCTACAGCGAACGAATTCAAAATTCCATGGGGGACATCACCCGGGTCGCCAAAGAGGCCATCGACGCGCATCGGCTGATCAAGATTTTCAATGCAGAGGATCATCAAACCGAGCGATTCGAACGGGTCAACGAGCACAACCGCGCTTCGAACATGAAGCTGATCCGCGCGCGGGCGATCAGCAACCCCGTCGTGCAGTGCATCGCGTCCATCGCGCTGGCGAGCGTTCTGTACGTCGCGATACGGCAGGTATTCACTCACCACATGGAGTTCGACGAGTTCTTCGGTTTCTTGACCGCCCTGATGCTGATTCCGGCGCCGCTGCGCAGCCTGGTCAACATGAGCGGGCCGCTGCAACAGGGCATCGCCGCGGGCCAGAGCGTATTCGAAATCCTGGACCAGCCGACGGAAGGCAGCGGCGGTTCGCTCGGGCTCACGCGCGCCCGGGGCGACATCGAGTTTCGCAACGTGTCCTTTGCCTACTCCGGCGACAAGGGCGACGTGCTGCGCGATGTGAGTTTTCACGCACGCGCCGGCGAGACCGTGGCCATCGTCGGCCCGTCGGGCAGCGGCAAGACGACTTTGGTCGGTTTGGTGCCGCGTTTCTACGATGCAGAGCGCGGATCAGTGCTGCTGGACGGCGTCGATGTGCGCGAGTACCGGCTGACGGACCTGCGCTCCCAGGTGAGCTTGGTCAGCCAGGACGTGGTGTTGTTCAACGATACCATCCGCAACAACATCGCCTTCAATGCCGTCGGCAAGACGGATGCGCAAGTGGAGGCGGCTGCGCGCGCCGCCAATGTCATGGAATTCGTCGCGGCGCAGCCGCAGGGCTTCGATACGCCGTTGACCGACCGCGGGCAGAACCTCTCCGGCGGGCAGCGGCAGAGAATTTCCATCGCGCGCGCGCTGCTCAAGGACTCGCCGGTGCTGATCCTGGACGAGGCCACCGCGGCGCTCGACAACGAATCGGAGCGCCGCGTGCAGCATGAGCTCGGCGTCCTGATGCAGGGCCGTACCACATTGGTGATCGCGCACCGTCTGTCCACGGTCGAAGGAGCCGACCGGATCATCGTATTGGACCAGGGACGAATCATCGAGAGCGGGACCCACCAGGAACTGTTGGCCCGCGGCGGATTGTACGCGGCTTTGCACGGGACTCTCGTCACCGCCTAAGGGACGGCAAAGAGGATGTCCGTTCAAAGTTGGCTCAATCGGATTTGGTACGACCGCGCCTCGCCGCCGTGGGGGCTGTTGCCGCTGTCCGCAATCTACGGCGCCGCGGTCGGATCGCGCCGCTATTTGTATGCCAAGCACCTGCGCAAATCGACCCGCGTGCCCGCGCCGGTGATCGTGGTCGGAAACCTGAGCGTGGGGGGAACCGGCAAGACGCCCCTGGTGTGCTGGCTGGCCGCGCGCCTGGCCCATCTCGGGTTCAGGCCGGGCGTGGTCGCCCGCGGCTATGGGGGCTCCGCCAGGCACGCGCGGCTCATCGATGCGAACGACGATCCCGGGGTGGCGGGAGACGAGGCGATCCTGTTGGCGCGCCGCACCGGGGCGCCCGTGGCGATCGGCCGGGATCGCCCGGCGGCGTCGCAACTCCTGGTCAATGCGGGATGCGATGTCATCGTGAGCGATGACGGATTGCAGCACTATGCGCTGGAGCGCGATTGCGAAATCGTCGTGATCGACGGCGACCGGCGATTCGGCAACGGTTGGTTGCTGCCGGCCGGGCCGCTGCGCGAGCCCCAGGCCCGGCTGGCTGCCGCCGACGCCGTCGTGGTGAACGGCGGCCGAGCGCTGATCGAGGGCGCGTTCAGCATGCGGCTCGAGTCGAAGAACGCCGTGAGCCTGATCGGCGGCACCATCAAGGCACTGGACGCGTTTGCGGGCAGTTCGGTGCATGCCGTGGCGGCAATCGGCAATCCGCAGCGATTCTTCAACATGCTGCGCGCGCGCGGCATCGAGGTTGCCGGTCATGCGCTGCCGGACCACGCGCGCTTGCAGGCCGCCGACATTTGCTTCGCCGATGAGCGTCCGGTGCTCATGACGGAGAAAGATGCCGTAAAATGCAAGGCGATAGCCGGACCGCATCACTGGTACGTGCCGGTGACCGCCGTTTTTGACGGCGGCGAGTCCGATGCGCTGCAGGACATCGTGAGGCGCGCGATTCAGAAGCGCGCCGAGCGCGTAAGGATATGATGGATAAGCGATTACTCGACTTGCTGGTGTGTCCGATTTGCAAGGGGCCGTTGCGCGCCTCCGGTGCCGGCAGCGAGCTCGAGCTCGTGTGTGTGCCGGACCGGCTGGCGTACGCCGTGCGCGAAGGGATTCCCCTGATGTTGCCGGAGGAGGCGCGCATTCTGAGCGCCGATGATCCGCTGCTGGACCGCTGACTGGCGCGGGCACCGGCACGTGTTTCACATCATCATACCGGCGCGCTTTTCCGCCTCGCGCCTGCCGGGCAAGCCGCTTCTTACCGTCGGCGATCGGCCCCTGATCCAGTGGGTGTGGCAATGCGCTCGGGCGAGCGGCGCGGCCTCGGTGCTCATTGCCACGGATGACGTCCGCATAGGTGATTCGGCGCGGGGCTTCGGCGCCGAGTGTGTGATGACGTCGCCGCAGCACGCTTCCGGCACGGATCGGATCGCCGAAGTAGTACGGGCCAGGGGCTTTGCGGCGGAGGACGTGGTCGTGAATCTGCAGGGCGACGAGCCCATGATGCCCCCGGCGGTCATCGACGAAGTTGCGCAGGCCTTGAGCGCACGGCCCGCGATCGAGATCGCAACGGCCGTCGCGCCCATTCGAAGCTTGGCGGAATTTCTCGACCCCAGCTGTGTGAAGGCGCTGCGCGCGCCGGACGGCCGCGCGCTGTACTTCAGCCGCGCGCCGGTGCCTTGGCCGCGCGACAGCGTCATGGCGGGCCAGCCCACCGTCTTTGCGGGCGCGTGGCGGCACATCGGCATCTATGCCTATCGGGTGCGCAGCCTGCTGCGATTTGCCGCCTGGCCGCCGACACCGCTCGAGGCGACCGAAAAGCTCGAGCAGCTGCGCGCCTTGGAACATCACATGCCCATTCACTTGGTCGCGCTCTCCGAGGCGCCGCCCGCGGGCGTCGATACGCCTGAAGACCTGGAGCGCGCGCGCGCCAGTCTCGCCGCGGGGCGGCCGCCGCGCCGGTGATCTAAAGGTGCGCCGAATCTTGTTCGTCTGCCTCGGCAACATCTGCCGCAGCCCCACAGCGGAGGGAGTGTTTCGGCATCTGCTCGAGCAAGAAGCGCCCGGCTTATCGATCGAGATCGACTCCGCGGGAACGGCCGACTATCACGTCGGCGATCCGCCGGACCCGCGCACGCAGCGCGCGGCCGCGGCTCGCGGCATCGATCTCGGCGGCCTGCGGGCGCGTCAAGTCATGGCCGACGATTTTCTGCGATTCGATCTCATACTCGCGATGGACCAGGACAATCTGCGCGAGCTGCAGGCCCTGCGTCCCCGCCACTCGCGGGCGCGGCTGCAGCTCTTTCTGGAATACGCCCCGGGACTGGGCCGGCTGGATGTGCCCGACCCGTATTACCGCGACGCGGGCGGTTTCGAGGAGGTGCTGGACTTGGCCACCGCCGCGTCGCGAGGTCTGATCGCAAGCCTTACATGAAGTTGCGCAGCAGCCAATAGAGACTGCCGGCAAGCGCGATCGAGACCGGCAGAGTGAGCACCCAGGCCATCAGCAAGTTGCGCACCGTGGCCCACTGCAAGCCGGAGTGATTTGCGACCATCGTACCGGCGACGCCGGACGACAGCACGTGCGTGGTGCTCACCGGCAGTCCGTACATCTCGGCGGCACCGATGGTCGCCATCGCGACGATTTCGGCCGATGCGCCCTGCGCGTAAGTCAAATGAGTCTTGCCGATTCGTTCGCCGACCGTAACGACGATACGCTTCCAGCCGATCATCGTGCCCAGTCCCAGGGCGATGGCGACGGCGACTTTGACCCAACTCGGAATGAACTTGGTCGAGTGGTCGAGCTGTTTCTTGTAGGCATCGAGCGACTTCTTGTCGGCGTCCGATATGTTCAGAGTTTTGTCCTTGGCCATGAAACGAAGCCCTTCGCTCACCAGGTACATCTCGTTGCGGATGTTGACCATGGAGCCGGCGGGAACTTTGTCCATCGAATGAGAATGGTCCACTTGATCCGAGATCTTTTCGGCGACCGCGGCAAGCGCCGCCACGCCCTGCGGGGTCACGGCGCGCGCGCGCACCAGGTCCATCGCCGCCGCCTGCGGATCGGCGGACGCGGGCCCTTGGGCATAGTGCGACAGCGCGGTGCGCGCTTGCGTGGAGATCGCGACGAACTTGCTGACGTCCGCTTCGTGCATGGTGCGATTGAGGGCGTAGGCGGTGGGCACGGTGCCGATGAGGATCAGCATGATGAGGCCCATGCCTTTTTGCCCGTCGTTTCCGCCATGAAAGAAACTGACGCCGCTGCAGGTCAGGATCAGCAGGCAGCGGATCCACAGGGGCGGCGGCTTGTTCCCCTCGGGCTCCTTGTAGAGCGCGGGGATCCTGATCGTCGCCTTGAGTATGGTGAGCAGCAAGAAGGCCGCGCTGAAGCCGATCAACGGGGACACGAGCAGCGTCTCGCCGATTTTGGCGGCCTGGCTCCAATCCACTCCGCTGGTGCCGCTGGGACTTGTCGCCATCAACTGGTTCATGAGCCCGACGCCGATGATGGAGCCGATCAGAGTGTGCGAACTCGATGACGGCAGACCAAAATACCACGTACCCAAGTTCCACAGGATGGCAGCCAGCAGCAAAGCAAACACCATGGCGAAACCCGCGCCGCTGCCCACCTGCAGGATCAATTCGACCGGCAGCAGCGAGACAATGCCGAAGGCCACGGCTCCGGTCGAAACCAATACTCCCGAGAAGTTGCACAAGCCGGACCAGACGACGGCCAGGTTCGGCGACATGGAATTCGTGTAGATTACCGTCGCGACCGCGTTCGCGGTGTCGTGGAATCCGTTGACGAACTCGAATCCCAAGGCGATCAGAAGCGCAATGCCGAGCAATATGTAGGGATAGGCTCGGGTGTCGCGCACCACCGATAGGTCATCTGCCAGATGAATGCCCGAATAGATGATCCCGATGACGACCACGACGCCCGCCAGGACATTGAACCAGGGACTGGGTTTTTGACGGATGAGCGTGGAGGCCGAGGGCAGGGGGCTGATTCCCCCGGGCGCTTGATTGATCGCATCGATATTCGACATGCTGTGAACCCCGAGTAAAGAGTAGGACCCAACCGTCAATTTATAGGTCTGTAAGATGACGATTCGATGACAAGCAAGGCCCACTGATGCCATACACGATTTCCCACGCCGCCGTGGTGCTGCCGTTCTCGCGCTTGCTGGTGCGGTGGCGGCTGCTGTCCGCCGTCGTGGTCGGGGCCATGGTTCCCGACTTCGGCCTGTTCTTACCCTGGCGCATACAGCGCTTCGAAACGCACAGCGCCTGGGCGCTGCTGGCTTTTTGTTTGCCGGTGGGATTGGCCGGTTACTGGACCTTTCAGTATGTGATCAAAACGCCGCTATTGGAGGTGCTGCCCGAGGGCGCGTACGCGCGGTGGCGTCCGTTTTCCTCTCCGGCGGATTTCTTCAGCATCCGTCAATGGCTGCTGGCGGCGGTGGGGGTGCTGGCCGGGGCGGTGTCGCATCTGGTATGGGATGCCTTCACTCACGAGACTGGGCGCGGGGTTCGAATGATCCCGTGGCTCGAAGATCCGGTCATGGATATCGGCAGCCATCACCTGATCGCCTTCAGGCTGCTGCAAGACGGCAGCTCGCTGGTCGGGCTCGCGATCGTGTTGGTATTCGTGTGTTATGGCCTGCGCCGCGGCCGCGAGTTTCCGGTACCGAGCCGTCCGCTGCGCCTCGAGGAGCGGCGGGTCTGGGCGCTGACCTATGCGGCGGGGGCGCTCGCGTTGAGCGCCGCTTGGCTGTTGTGGGCGCGGGCGGGGGAGCCGGCCCCGCACTCTTATAAGGCGTTCGCAAATGGCATCGCCGTGGCGGCCCTGCGCGGGCTCGCCACGGCTTTCCTAGCCACCAGCCTGGCTCTCAGGTGGCGTCTGCGAGCGCTGCGCTCGCTTTGAGCGAAGCCTAGCGCTCGTCAGGACCCGTGCGCGGGGTGTCGCTCGGAGCGGAGGACCAAACGACGTATTTATTGTCGGTGCCGGTGCTTGCAGCCGGCGCTTCCGCCTCCCGCACCGGCGGGGCAGGATTCACCGCCGGAGCCGGCCGCTCACGCACCGCATCGGACGCCGGTTGACCGCCGCCAGACTGGCCTTCGCCGGCATCTGAAGAGACTGGCCCCTGACTCGTCTGACTCGTACCCTGGTTTGCGCTCGGGCTTGGGCTTGCACTCGGGCCATTGCCGTTGCCGTTGCCGTTGCCATTGCCGTTGGCGGTGTTGTCCCCACCTTCGCGCCGGCCTCGGCCGCGCCGCCGCCGACTTCGCCCGCCACGCTCGCCGCGCTCATTGCCGGAGCGTTCGCCGGACTGCTGGTCGACGCGCGGCGGCTGATCGGTGCGCGACGGTTGATCGGTGCGCGGCGGTTGATCGGTGCGCGGCGGCTGGTCGGCGCGGGACGGTTGATCGGAACGCTGCGCTGAGTCTGGGCGCAGGCCCTGGTCCGTGCGCAGGGCCTCCGGCCGCGGCCCGCCTTCGGGACGACGCGGAGCGGAATCGCCGCGGTTCTCGCCGCGCGGGCGCGAGTCGCGCCGCGGATCCCGCGGTCCGTCGCGCCGCACATCGCGGTTCCGGTCGCGATCGCCGCGGTCGCGGTTCCGATCACGGTCACCCCCGCTGCTGCCGCTGCGATAGCGCTCATGGCGCGCATCGCGATGCGCCGGCCGGTCGCGCTGGGTTTGAGTCGATGAGGAGGAGGCCGCAGGGGCGCTCGCGGGCGTGCCGCTGCCGAACAGCCAGCGCCAAAAGCGTACCAAGGCGCCCGCTTGTGGAGCCGCCGCCGGCGCCGCCACGGGGGCGGGCACGGGCATCGGAATGATGGGCGCCGCCGACGCCGGCAAAATGCTGGGGACGAGGGGCACGTCGCCTTGCGGCTTCTTGTCGCGATTTCCGATATTCGCGTCGTCGATGCTCGGCTGGTCAGCCAATTGATAGCTGACCGTGGAATTTTCGGGCAGCTCCTTTTCGTCGTCGCGGATGCGCCGCAGAGTGTAGGCCGGCGTCTGCATGTGCGGGTTCGGAACGATCACGAGCGACACCTTGTCGCGCGACTCGATCTGGTTCAGCCAATCCCGCTTCTCGTTGATGAGGTAGGTCGCAACATCGACCGGGACTTGCGCGATCACCCGGCCGGTGCGCTCCTTGCGCGCCTCTTCACCGATCAAGCGCAATAACGCGAGCGACATCGATTCGACCCCGCGTATGGTGCCCATTCCGCCGCAACGCGGACAGTTGATGTGCGTGGTCTCGCTCAAGGCCGGCCGCAGCCGCTGGCGCGACAACTCGAGCAGACCGAAGCGCGACAGCCGTCCCAATTGAATGCGGGCGCGATCCATCTTGACCGCGTCGCGCAGCATGTCTTCGACGGCACGCTGGTTGGCCTGCGACTCCATGTCGATGAAGTCGATGACGATGAGACCGCCGATGTCCCGCAGGCGCAGTTGCCGCGCGATTTCCTCGGCCGCTTCGAGATTGGTGTTGCGCGCCGTCGCTTCGATGTCGCCGCCGCGGGTGCTGCGGGCCGAATTGATGTCGATGGACACCAGCGCTTCGGTATGGTCGATCACCAAGCTGCCGCCCGACGGCAGGGTGACCTTGTGCGAATACGCCGACTCGATCTGACTCTCGATCTGATATCGCGTGAACAAGGGTACCGGGTCTTGGTACAGCTTGAGCTTGCGCTGCGCGTCGGGGGGCATGAAGCGCTGCATGTATTCCTGAGCCTTTTGAAAGGCTTCGGGCTGATCGATGAGACATTCGCCGACATCGTCGGAGAAGTAGTCGCGAAGTCCGCGGGTCACCGCATCGCTTTCCTGAAAAATCAGGAACGGCGCCGGGCGGCCGTCGTTGGCGGCCACGATCGCGTCCCACGCGGTCTTCAGATTATTCAAATCCCACTGCAGCTCTTCGGTGGATCGGCCGACGCCGGCGGTGCGCACGATCGCTCCCATGCCATCGGGAATCTGCAGGCCGTTCATGGCCTCGCGCATCTGATCGCGATCTTCGCCTTCTATGCGGCGCGACACGCCGCCCGCGCGCGGGTTGTTCGGCATCAGCACCAAGAAGCGGCCGGCAAGACTGATGAAGGTCGTGAGCGCCGCGCCTTTGTTGCCGCGCTCTTCTTTTTCGACCTGGACGATGAGTTCCTGGCCTTCCTTGAGCAGATCTTTGATGTTCTGCCGGCCTTGATTCGCCAATTGCGTGCTGAAGTACTCTTTGGAGACTTCTTTCAACGGCAGGAAGCCGTGCCGCTGCGCGCCGTATTCGACGAACGCCGCTTCGAGACTGGGCTCTACGCGGGTGATCCGGCCTTTATAGATATTGGATTTTTTCTGTTCCCGTGACGGGATCTCAATCGATAAGTCGTAGAGTTTCTGACCGTCGACGAGTGCGACTCGCAGCTCTTCTTCTTGAACTGCGTTGACGAGCATTCTTTTCATGTGCCCCAACTAAGGTGGTAGGGGCCGAGGAGGTGAGCTTGAGAATAGAAGCCGGGGCCGCGACGAATCGAATCATCACAAAAAGGGATACGCCGAGCGCGAGCCACGCGACCGGAGTCAGTTCAACCCAATTCTGCAAAATCGTCTGCGACAAGCCTGGGGCCTTGTTCTCGGTTAACCGCTTGTCAGACGCCGAAGCTCATCAAGGCTCTCTTGCGTCCGTCTCATCGGCCGAGCGATGGTCTGGAATTCCAGAACCAACTAATATGCGGCTCCCCAACGGATGGGGGGCCACTTGAAACCGGTGTCCTAAGCATTCCCTAAAATTATGAGCGACGCCCAAAAATGGTTCAGCGCCTGACACGGTTTTGAGACATTATCACGACAGTCCGTCAGGGTCAATATAATCAATACCTTAGAAGATCGCCCAGCGCAGGTCGTGAATCCATGAACAGTAATTCGACAGTGCCGGACCGCTCGCACGTCCCCAAAAGCCCTCTGACCCTGCGCACGGTGACCGCCGACGAAGCGGGGCAGCGAATCGACAATTTCCTCATGCGGCACTTCAAGACCGTGCCGCGCAGCCGCGTCTACCGCCTATTGCGCAAGGGCGAGGTGCGGGTCAACCGCAAGCGCGTCGATGCCGAATACCGCATCCAGGAAGGCGACGAAGTGCGCCTCCCGCCCGTCCGCATCGATGCCGGCGATGAGCAGCGGCAGCCCTCGAGCAGCTTGCTGGAATTGATCGAGCGGTCGGTCATTTTCCAGGACAAACATCTGCTGGTGATCGACAAGCCGGCCGGCGTCGCGGTGCACGGCGGCAGCGGCATGAGTTTCGGCATCATCGAGGCCTTGCGGGCCTCGCGGCCGCGCGAAACCCTGGAATTGGTGCATCGCCTCGACCGCGATACCAGCGGCTGCCTCCTCGTGGCGCGCGATCGCACCACCCTGACGGCGCTGCATGCCGTGATTCGCAACGGCGGCATGCACAAGACCTATTTGGCCTTGGTCGCCGGCAGTTGGCAGTTGGGGACCAAACGCATCGACGCGCCCCTGGCGACCGACAACCGCCAGCACGGCGAACGGCATGTACGGGTGGCCGCCGCGGGCAAGGACTCGGTGAGCGTGTTCAAGCCCGTGCAATTCTTCGGGCCGCTGGCCACGCTGATGGAAGTCGACATCCCGACCGGACGCACGCATCAAATCCGCGTGCACGCCTCCTTTGCCGGCCATCCGCTGCTGGGCGACGACAAATACGGCGATCGCGACCGCAATGCGGAACTCAAGGCTCACGGCCTCAGGCGCACCTTCTTGCATGCCCAATCCGTCGCCTTCGAGTGGCCCGGCTCCGGTGTCCCGTTTCACGTGAGCGCGCCGCTGCCCGCCGAACTGGCCGCGGTGCTCGATGCGATTACGCCGATGAAACGTTCGGCTAAACACCCAGCTCGACAACCGGCCGAACGCTCGGCTAAACACCCAGCGCAGGCCCAAGGGCCGAAACGCCAGGCGCCGGAGCGGAAACGCCGGGGGCCGGAGCGTCCAGGGTCGACGCGTCCGGGCGGCCGCTGAGCCGCTTCGTATATTCCGCAACGCAACGGGGCAATATTTCTATTAAATGCGCTGACGTTTAGACGTTTTGGAACCTGCCTCCAAAGCGTCAAAACGTCACGAATTTTTATGCGTTATCGAGACCGGCTCCGGGCCGTCATGGCAAATCGAAACCGACGCCGCGCAGCACAGAACTCAATCGGATCAGCGGCAAGCCGATGAGAGCGCTTGGATCCACGCTGTTGATCGATTCGCACAACGCAATCCCGAGACCCTCGCTCTTGAACCCCCCGGCGCAATCGAGGGGAGCCTCCAGAGCGACATAGCGCGCAATGGCGGCATCATCGAGGGTGCGAAATGTCACGCGGGTGGTATCGACGAATTCGTGCGCCGCATGGCCATTGTGCTGGACGACGGCCACGGCCGTGATGAAGGCGAGGGTTTTGCCCGAACAGGCGCGCAATTGTTCGATGCAAAGCGCCTCCGTACCGGGCTTGCCGAGGATCAATTCGCTCGCGGATGCGTCGACCCGCACCGCGACCTGATCGGAACCGATCACCCAGGCATCGGGGTGTTGCAGCGCCACGGCAGAGGCCTTGGCCCTTGCCAGCCGCGCCGCCAGGGCAGGCGCCCGTTCGCCAGTGCGGCGGGTTTCATCGACTCCCGGTGCGCTGCAGGAAAAGGGCAGGCGCAGCCTCCCCAGGAGTTCCCGTCGGTAAATCGAGGTCGAGGCTAAAATAAGTGAAGGCGGAGACTTCAAAAACAACGACTTGCACCCGATTCGTTTTGACAGGCGTGGGAACCGGCCCTATTATACGCGGCCCATGGCACCGGGCCTGCCTGACCGAGTCGATTGCGCGCACCTGGCCGATGATGCAGTGGTGCTCGAACGCGTCTACCCGCTCGCTGACATGCCTCGCTTGCAGGATTTATTGGCGGACGCGCGCGGTTCGGTGCGTGCGAGTTTTGCGTTTGCGAACATCGACTCTGGCCGCACGGGCGCCACGGTCGCGGTTGAGGCGACCCCGCGGCTGGTGTGCCAGCGATGCCTGCAAGGCTTTGCGTTTGCCGCCGCCGGGAGCAGCGAGATTGAATTCTCGAGCGGTCCGGCGCCGAGCGCGGCGGATTCGGGGCGCGAGGTTTATACGATGGATGAAGGCTTGGTAAGCTTGCGCGAACTGGCCGAAGAGGAATTGCTGTTGGCCTTGCCGATGGTGGCGGCCTGCAGTACCCCGCAAACCTGCGGCCGGGCGCCGGCGTACGCAGCGGGTGACGAAATACAGGACATGGCGGGCGATCGAACGCGCCCGTTTGCCGGTTTACAGGATTTGTTGAAGAAAACTTGATAGGACACAGCACTCATGGCAGTTCAAAAAAGCAGAAAAACTCCCTCCAAGCGCGGCATGCATCGCTCTCACTCCGCGCTGCCTCTACCCGCGGTGTCGATCGACGCCAAGAGCGGAGAGACGCATTCGCGCCATCGGATTTCGCGCGAGGGATTTTACCGCGGCCGCAAGGTACTGCAGACCAAAGCGGACGCGGCAGCGGCCGAAGAATAGATCTGACCCCGCCGGTTGCGAATCGCCCGCCGCTCGGGCTTTTTTGACGCACTGTGCCCGCGCTGTTCCATATCGCCATCGACGCCATGAGCGGCGACCGCGGGCCTTCGGTCTCCGTGCCGGCGGCCGTGGCCGCGGCCCATGAATTCAGCGATGTGCGCTTTACTCTGATCGGGCGGCAGCCCGATTTGGAGCGCGAGTTGGGAAGCTCATTCCCCTCCAACGTGTCCTGCCTGTTTGCGGCCGATGTGGTCGAGATGACCGATCATCCGCGCGAGGCCTTGCGGCGCAAGAAGGACTCTTCCATGCGCCGCGCCATCGATCTGGTGAAGACGCATGAGGCGCACGCCTGCGTCAGCGCGGGCAATACGGGCGCGCTGATGGCGACCGCGCACTTCGTCTTGAAGATGCTGCCCGGGGTGGAACGTCCCGCCATCGTCTCGCTCATCCCTTCGCGCGGCGGCCACACCTATATGCTGGATCTGGGCGCCAACGCTTCGTGCACACCGGCGCAGCTGTCGCAGTTCGCGGTGATGGGGTCGGTGCTCGCGGCCGATTTGGAGGGAGCTCACGAAAGGCCTCGAGTCGGCTTGCTCAACATCGGGGCGGAAGAGATCAAGGGCAATGAGGTCGTGCAAGCGGCGCACAATTTGCTGGCGGCCGTCGACATCAACTATGTCGGTTTCGTCGAGGGCGATGATATCTTTTCCGACAAGGTGGATGTCGTGGTGACCGACGGATTTACCGGCAATGTGGCGCTGAAGGCGATGGAAGGCGCGGCGCGCCTGATCGGCGATGCCCTGCGCGAGGAGTTCAGCCGCACCACGCTGCGCAAGCTCGGCTACCTCGCGGCACGGCCGGCGCTCGATGCGCTGCGCGCGCGGATAGATCCGCGCCGCTACAATGGCGCGAGCATGATCGGTTTGAACGGCATCGTCATCAAGAGTCACGGCGGAACCGACCTGTTCGGATTTCAACGTGCCATCGAAGTTGCGGTACTGGAAGCGCGCAATGGCGTGCCGGCGCAGATCGCGCAGCGGCTGAGCGCTTCTCGCGAAGCCTGAAGGATTTCCATGTACGCACGAATCGCCGGTACCGGCAGCTATCTGCCGGAGAAAATTCTGACCAACGCCGAGCTCGAAGCGCTGGTCGACACCAGCGACGAGTGGATTCGCACGCGCACCGGAATCGAACAGCGCCACGTGGCGGCGGAGGGCGAGACCACGACCGACCTCGCGGAGCACGCGTCGCGGCGCGCGATGGAGGACGCCGGGGTCACGGCGGCGGACATCGATTTGATCTGCGTCGGCACGACGACGCCGGATCTGGTTTTCCCGAACGTAGGGACCTTGCTGCAGGACAGGCTGGGGATACATGGCTGCCCGGCGTTCAGTCTGGAGGCGGCCTGCACCGGATTCGTGTACGCATTGAGCGTCGCGGACAAATTCGTTCGACTGGGCGAATCGAAGTGCGCTCTCGTCGTGGGAGCGGAGACACTGACGCGAATAGTCGATTGGAACGACCGCGGCACCTGCGTGCTGTTCGCGGACGGTGCGGGCGCCGTGATCTTAAAGCCCTCGAGCGAACCCGGCATCATCAGCACGCGGCTGCATTCCGACGGCAAGTACAAGGATTTGTTGCTGTACCCGGACGGCGTATCGAAAGGATTCAAATTGGTCCGCGAGGGCAAGGCGGGCGTGCAGATGAAGGGCAACGAGGTCTACAAGGTCGCGGTCAATACGCTCGGCCAGTTGGTCATCGAGACGCTCAACGCCAACGGCATCAGCCGGGACCAGTTGGATTGGCTGATTCCGCATCAGGCGAATATTCGAATCATCGAGGCGATCGCCAAGCGCCTCGATTTGCCGATGGAAAAGGTCATCGTGACGATCAACACCCAGGGCAACACGTCCGCTGCGTCGGTGCCATTGGCACTCGATACGGGCATTCGCGACGGCCGCATCAAGCGCGGCCAACTCCTGCTGCTCGAGGCGTTCGGCGGCGGCTTTACCTGGGGGTCGGCGCTGATTCGCTATTGACGCGCGGCGGCGGCACTCGATGCGTATCACAAGCTGGTTTTTGGTTTTCTCGGCGGCCGCGGCCGCAGCGGCGCATGCGGAGGTCTTTCCGCTCGAGCCCAATCAAGACCTCATCGGCGAACCCGGGCACACCGAGGCGCAGCAGCAGGACACCCTGCCCGACATCGCGCGTCAATATCATCTGGGTTTCGACGAGATCATCGCCGCCAATCCCGGCGTCGATATATGGTTGCCGGGCGCGGGCAAGGTCATCCGGCTGCCATCGCAGCACCTCCTGCCCGACGTGCCGCGCACCGGGCTGGTGGTGAACCTGCCCGACGGGCGGCTGTATTATTTCCGAAACGATGCGCACGGTCAGGCCGTCGTCGAGACCTACCCGATCAGTGTCGGTCAAATGGATTGGAAGACGCCGTTGGGCCTGACGAGAATCGTCCAGAAAGAAAGAAGGCCGACCTGGTTCCCGCCCAAATCCGTGCGCGAGAAGCATTTGCAGGACGGCGACGTGCTGCCCGAATCGATCCCACCGGGCGCGGATAATCCGCTCGGCGAGTATGCATTGCGCTTGGGGGTTCCCGGCGGCGCTTATCTGATTCACGGCACCAACCGGCCGGTGGGTGTGGGAATGCAAATTACCCATGGCTGCATTCGACTTTACCCGGAAGACATCGAGTTTCTTTTTGGCGAAGTGCCGGTCGGAATGAGCGTTCGCATCGTGAATCAGCGCATCAAGACGGGCTGGGCGGCTGGGGCGCTGTACCTGGAGGTGCATCACCCCTTGGACGCCGCGGATCCAAAAGACATCGAGACCCTCACCTCGCTGACCCGTGCCATCGTCGCCGCCACCGCCACGCGCCGCGTCGCCATCGATTGGGAGCGGGCGGAGCGGGTCTTCGAGGAGGCAAACGGCGCCCCGACCCGCATTTCGATCGATCGCGGGATCTAGCTACGCACGCGGCGCCGCCGCACGCCTGGGCCTTCGATTAGGCCTTCACGTAGGCCTTTAGTGGGGGTAAATTTATTTGAACCTCCGTTAATAGATTTCTTGAACGTCCGTTAACAGAAGTATTAAGCTGCCAGCCAAGAGACCCGGCTTCTTTGCGCAACGGACAGCCAGAAGAACCACTACAATGCCGGTTCGAGATGTGGGGAAAAGGCAACATGAAGGGGTGCGCAATGCGTTCAAATACGATCAAATTCCTGTGGACAATGACGGCAGCCAGTCAACTGGTATGGCCGGCCATGTCCATGGCGGCGACCGCCGACGCCGGCGCCGCAGAAAGCGGGGCCCTCGAAGAGATCGTCGTCACCGCTACCCGGCGCACCGAGCGGCTGCAAGACGTTCCGGTCAGCGTGCTGGCGTTCAGCCAGGAAAAAATGGACGCACAGGGCTTGAGAAACATCGACGACCTGTCGCGTCTTTCGCCGGGCCTCAATTTTCAGCGTAACGGCATGAGTTCGGCCGGAAACTACAATGACGAAGGCTCCGACATCAACATCCGCGGCGTTGATTCGACGGCCGGCACCTCGACCACCGGCATCTACATCGACGACACGCCGGTGCAGACGCGCCACATCGGGTTCGGTTCGATCAATGCCTTCCCGCAGCTGTTCGACTTGGATCGAGTCGAAGTGCTGCGCGGTCCCCAGGGCACGCTGTTTGGTGCCGGCGCCGAGGGCGGCGTGGTGCGTTTCATATCGCCGGAACCGGATCTGAATAAAACGACGGGCTACGCGCGCGCGGATATCGCGACCACCGACGGCGGCTCGCCGAGCTACGAGGGCGGCGTCGCGTTCGGCGCGCCCATCATCGACGATGTGCTGGCATTTCGTGCCAGTTTCTCGTACCGCCGCGACGGCGGCTGGGTCGACCGGGTCGGCTACACGCTCGCGCCGAATAATGCCGTGCCCTCCCTGCCCACACCCGTCTACAACGGCGACACCACCGAGTCGAATGCCAACTCGTGGAACACGCTGACGGCGCGCCTCGCCGTCAAATGGAAGGTCAACGATGCATTGCAAATCACGCCGTCGGTATACTTCCAGCGCCTGCAGATCAGCGACACCGCGGCCTACTGGGTCGGGATCTCGAATCCAAGCTCGAACGTCTATCTCAACGGCAATGCGGGCACCAATCCGAGCACCGATCCATTCTCATTGACCGCCATCAAGGTGCAGTGGGATTTGGGCTTCGCATCGCTGTTCTCGAACACTGCCTACTACGAGCGCAATCAGCAAGCGCTCTCCGATTACACCCAATATCTGCGGGCGACTTGGGCGTCCTTCGGCGAGTTGGCCAATAGCTTTCCTCAGCCCGGCGATCGGGGCTGGGCGACGTTCCAGGACAATCAGCGCAATTTCTACGAGGAACTCCGGCTCGCATCCAAGGATACCGATGCGCGGATGACGTGGAGTGCCGGACTCTTTTACTCGCACTTGAGCGAGAACGTACCGGAGAACATCTACGATCCCACGCTCGATGCCGAAGTGAATGCATACACCCCTGCCCCTGTTCCGGTCCCCGTCTGCGGCGCATTTCCTTGCCCCGGCGGCCTGATTTTCAACGGACCCGTCGACAGAGTCATCGACAAGCAAGTTGCAGCTTTCGGGGAGTTGGCCTTCAAGCTGACCGACACGTTCAAGGCCACGGCGGGACTACGTGTCTCGAAACTCGATTACACGGGATCGGTCGCCGCAACCGGCGGGTTCCTGGGCACCACCATCATCACCGAGAACAGCGCCAGTGAGAATTCCGTGACGCCGAAGGTGGTCCTGTCGTGGCAACCCGATCACGACGATCTTGTTTACGTGAGCGCTTCCAAAGGTTTCCGCCCGGGCGGTCTGAACGTCGGGGTTGGGGACATCTGCCAAAGCAATCTCACGTCGCTCGGAATCAGCCAGGTGCCGGGACAGTACTCCTCCGACAGCCTGTGGAGCTATGAGCTGGGCAACAAGAGCACCTTTTTCGACCATACCCTGCAAATCGACGCCAGCTTCTTCTATATCGATTGGAGCAACATTCAGCAAAACGTGTACCTGCCGGCCTGCGGCGAGCAGTTCACGGCCAACTTGGGCAAGGCGAAGAGCGAAGGCGGCGACATCGACGTGCTCTATAAGCCGATCAGCTCGCTGACGATCGATCTGACCGCGGCCTATACCGACGCCCGATTGACGAAGACCTCCTGTGCCGGCTCGCAGTCGTACGACGCTGCCAGCTTCAGCTGTATCTCGTCCGCCGCCGGTGCGTTCCCGTCCCGTCCGATCGCCACCAACGGTGATGCGCTGTTGGGCGCGCCGTGGTCCTTCACGGGCTCGGCGGAATATCACTTTCCGGAATGGGCCGGCCGCCTGCCGTACGCACGGGTCGACTTTCAGCACTCGAACGCCCAGAAATCCCTCCTGCCGCAGCAGGACTCGAACAACGCACTGTTCGACACGACCTTGCCGGGTCTTCCCGTGCTCAATAACCTCTCGCTTCGGGCCGGCCTGCGCTTCAACGGACTCGACGCGTCCCTGTACGCCAACAACCTGACCAATGCGCACCCGCTGATGTTCCAATCGCGCGACATCGCCCCCTATGCCGGGCCGCCGGGAACGGGAGCCACTCAGATAGGACCGAACACCGATAACTTGTACTTCGCGCGCGGCGTGCGGCCGCGCACGCTCGGCCTCACACTCACGTACAGATATTGAGACGCACGACTTGATCGCCTAATGACACGACTCGAGGCGGCGGCCGCGGCTCCGGCCGCTGCCCCGGCCGGACTCAAGCGCTCGCTCAAGTACTGGGACCTCATCGTCTACGGTCTTGCGTACATCGCGCCTTTCGCCCCCCTCACCACCTTGGGCTTCGTGTGGGAGGCGTCCAACGGTCTGATCGTGCTGGCCTACGGACTCGGCTCGATTTGCATGTATTTCACGGCCAAGAGCTATGCCGTGATGACCGAGGCGATTCCGTCGGCGGGCTCGGTGTACGGCTTCGCGCGCAACGCCCTCGGCCGCTTCCCCGGCTTCATGGCGGGCTGGATGATCCTGCTCGACTACCTTTTGATCCCGGCCTTCGTCTATGTGTTGATCGCCGTCGCCATGGGCGAGCTCGTGCCCGGCGTCGGCCGCGGCGCCTGGATCGTGCTGCTGAGCGCATTCACGCTCGGCGTGAACTGGTTTGGCGTCATGGTGACGACGCGCGCGAATTTCGTCGCCGTCGGCGTGCAGACCGTGGCCCTCATCGCCTTTCTGGCGATCGGCGTGGTGGTTCTTTTCCGGGGTTTTGGCACCGGCGGACTGACCCTCGCTCCGGTGTACACGGCGAGCGCATTCTCGGCGGGCAAGATCTTCAGCGCGACCTCCATCTGCATCATGTCCTTCCTGGGCTTCGATGCCATCTCGACGTTGAGCGAGGAGGTCGAGGGGCACGACAGGCGCGTGGTCGGCCGGGCCATCATCGCCGTGCTGGTGATATCGGCGGCGTTCTTCATCGTTGTCACGTTCGTGCTCGGCAACTTGCTGCCCGGCATCCGCATCAAGGACCCGGCAGCCGCCGTGTACGAACTCGCCGCAGCGGCGATCGGGACCTGGGCGGCCCTCGGCCTGGCGTGGGTCTACGTCGTGGTGGTCGGGCTCTCGAACGCCCTGCCCATGCAAGTGGGGGTCGCGCGCGTGCTGTTTGCGATGGGCCGCGACCGCCAGCTGCCCCACGCGCTGTCCCTGGTGCACCGCAAGTACGGCACGCCTTACGTCGGGATGCTGGTCACCACCGCGATTTCGACCGCCGTTGCCCTGGTGATGCGCAACCTCCTGGACGAACTCGCGAATATCGTCAATTTCGGCGCGCTGTGCGGCTTCCTGCTGCTGCACGTGTCGGTGCTGGTGAAGTTCGGCATCAAGAGCCGATCGAAGCGCTGGTTCATACACTGGACCGTGCCCGTGCTCGGCATCGGCGTGGTGCTCGCCGTTTTGCAGGGCATGAGTGCTCTGGCCCGCAATGTCGGCTTATTGTGGCTGATGGCAGGGCTGCTTTACGGACTTGCGCTGCATGTCATGCGCCGCGACGAGCTGCACACGGGACTCTGAGCGCGCGGCCAGGAGCTACGCGCCTTCGAAGCCCGTGAGCACGTTGACCACGTTGACCCCGATGTCAGCGACGGCGTAGCCGCCTTCGAGCACGAACAGGGTCGGCAGGCCGAGGGCCCCGATCAAGCGTCCGTAGCTCGAGAAGTCCGGCGAGTGCAGCTTGAAGAAGCTGATGGGATCTTGGGCGAAGGTGTCGACGCCCAACGAGACCACGAGAACATCCGCCTTGAAGGTGCGAATGCGCGTCAACGCGGCGTCGAGTGCCTCGCGCCAGGCGCCGAAGTCGCTGCCGGGGGGCAGCGGCAGGTTCAAGTTGAAGCCCTCGCCCGGACCCTTGCCTGTTTCATCGGCATAGCCCAAGAAATACGGGAACGCGTCCTTGGGGTCGCCATGCAGGGACACGTACAGGACGTCGGCGCGCTCGTAGAAAATATCCTGCGTGCCGTTGCCATGGTGGAAATCGACATCGAGAATCGCGGCTCGCCCGGCTCCGTGGTCGCGCAAGTATTGAGCCGCGACGGCGGCGTTGTTCAAGAAACAGTAGCCGCCATACATGTCGTGGGCCGCATGGTGCCCAGGCGGGCGACACAGCGCGAAGGCGGAGCGCGCTCCGTCCTTGAGGCGCTGCGCGGCGGTGAGGGCGACGTCCGCGGCCGCAGCGGCGGCTTCCCAGGTCCCGGCGCTGATGGAAGTCTCGCCGGCCATGGCATAGTAGCCGAGCCGGCCCTGGATCGAACGCGGCACCCGCTGGGTCATGCGCCGCGCCGGCCAGCAATCCGGAATCGCCTCGCCGCGGTTGCCCGTCGCCGTCCAGTCGCGCCACACGGTTGAGAGAAACTCGACGAAATGCCGGTCATGCACGCGCAGCACCGGCTCGAGCCCGAAGCCCGCCGGTGCGATGACATCGCCGAGACCCTCGGCGCGCACCCGGTCCAGCACAATTTGCGCGCGCTCCGCGCATTCGTGCGGCGGCACGAGCTCGCCGCCGTAGAGTTCCGTCCGGGCGTTGCGCAATACGTGCCGTTCAGAGAACACCGTGATCATGCTCCCCCCTCAAGCGCATCCAGACCTAAAAGCCCCAAAAAAAACGCCGCGATATTCCACGCGGCGCTCAAGTCAAAGCAATTGCTCGAATTTACTTCGACACTGACTTCTTGAACATGCGATCGATCTTCTCGTTGATCGCTTCAATGGCCGTCGAATTCGACTGCCCGGTCGACAACGCCTGATTCGCGGTGCTCTGCGCGCCGGAAGCGGCTGATTGCGCAGCGGCGGCCGCGCTGTTGGCAGCGGCTGCATCGCTCGAGGCCTTGGCCACGTCGCCCTGCAGTTTGCTGACTTGTGATTTCAGATCATCGATCTGGGATTGGATCGGCTTCAGATCGGTGCAACCTGCGAAAGCAACTACGCAGGCCGCTGCGAGAGAGGCCTTAAGTGTGGTGGTCAATGTCATAACAATATTCCCCTAGGGTTAATTCGTTCGTATCGGAAAGTCCGAAGTGCTGCAGCAGGCGGCCCTGTCATGGTGTCGGGTTCGCCTGCGTCGCAACACAGTCCTACATAAAGCCAAATTCGCGCGGCGATTGCAACTGAAATGCGCTATTTGTCGGTTCGCAGCGACGATTTTCCACAAGTTACATTCGCAGAAATTAAATCATCATTAAGAATACCGTCCGGAATGTAAATTTTACAGCGAAACATGGAGTTATTCATCAGCCCCGCAACAGTTCCATGACGGCGCGATGACCCTGTTCGATGGCGACATCCGTGTACGCTCCGCCGCCGGAATCAGAATTGGCGATTGCAATGCGACCAAAGGGCATCCGGCCGATGACGTGTGCGCGCTCGTTCTCCGGGACGTCCGGATCGAACAGCGGATTGTATTCCGGGGCGTAGCCGTGCGGCCACCGATTCACGGTGATGGCGGTGATGTCGCGGGCCGGATCAAACCCTCCCACCTTGAGGGTGCGGCCGAGCTGATCGCGGATGTTGCGCTCGAAGATCTCGAATGGGGTGCTCAATAATTCGGTCCTACCCAAGCGATTCTGATCGTGTTCGGGCAGACCCGGCTTGCAGGGCGTGCGCACCATATGAACGAGAATCGGATCGCGCACCGACTCCGGACTTCGGTAGCCGCCTATCGTGACGTGCGGGTTCAAATGAAAATACGAGTGATAGCCGCCGGGCGCATAGACCCGATGGATCTTCAGCGCATCGAAGGCCTGCCGGTCGCGCAGCGCGACGCTGGTATAGACCAACGGGGTCTTGACCAGCTTGTGCAGTGCATCTTTCTGCGCCGCCGGCAGTTCCGGACAGAGATAGGGAATCATCATGTTGTAGCACGCCAGTATCGTGCCGCGCGCACGTGCCGTGAACGCCCGCCCGCCACGCAGGTAGGTGACTTCCACCGCACCGGCCGATTTCGGGTCGCCGCGATGGCGCGCGCGGATGGCAATGCTGTTCAGCCGCAGGCGAACCGGGGCCGCAGCGCGATCGAGTTGCGCATAGTTGACCCGGGCGGTAACCACATCCGAGACGCTGTTTCCGGGCACGGCGGGGGGTATGAGATCCCTCACCAAAAGCCGTGCGATGGTCGCGTTGCCATCGGGAAAATGCAGGCGGAAGGAACCTCCCGTGTCTTCGTACCCCGCCGGGGTGAAACCCATGCGCCGGATCGAACCCTTCTCGAGGTTCATGCCTTGAAATCCGGGCAGACCGAATCCCCAACAGTCGAGGGCCGATACCGCATCGGTGCCGACACCCCATTCGCCCATGGTGCGCGCGCGGTAGAAATTGAGAACCGCCGGTTCCGCGTGTACGAGATCGCGCAGGAATGCTTCGTAGCTGATGCGCGACAAGCGCTGCTTTTTCTCATCGGACGACAGGTCCGGCAGATAATCGACCTTGGCGTCTTGGATCTGGACGATGGTGGCACGCGCGGCCGCCGACAGCGGCGCCTGCTGCAGCAATTGCTCGAAGGGAATCTGGCCGAGGCCGACGATGAGCTTGTCGGCGCCGAAAGTCTCCCGGTCGAAAAACACGCCGCTCTGCAGACCGAGGTGCTCGTAGAACTCGAGGTTCTGGGTCGTTTTGACGAGTTTCGGCACGTCGATGCCGAGCGTGGTCAGAAGGCCTGCGGCAATCGGACCATAGGGCCGTGGACTGTCGATTTCCAAGGTGCCGCCGTTCAATAGATTGAGGTGGCCGCCCAGGTTGAATTCGTTGCGTTTGGCGTGGCCGCCGAAATCGTCGTGATTGTCGAGGATGAGGATGCGGCTGTTGGGCTTCGCGTGCGCGCGATAATAGTGCGCGGCGGCGAGGCCGCTCAATCCTGCACCGACCACGATCAGGTCGTATTCCTCGCCGGTATCGGTGGCGGTGGGCCAGGTGTGGCCATCACGCAGCGCATGGGCGTCTTCGAAGGAGCCGGGATGGCTGCCGCGCATCCCGGTGAGCAGCGGCGGGTAGTAGCCGACGGCGTCTTGGGCGGCGGGGGGCAGCTGCGCGTTGGGGTCGGTCAGCGATGCGGCGAGCAGGGGTGCCGATGCGGCGGTGGCGGCTCCGATGGCCATGCCGTTCAAGAAGTCTCGCCGTGTGATGGGCTGATCCATGCCGAGTAGGCGGTCGCGCGCGCGATCTTGTTTTTCTTGCGTCATTGCAGGCCCGTTGAATGAATGGTTCGGCAAATTACCGTGCCCTAGGTGGACTTGCCAGTGCCTCAAGACTGTATATAATAACAGTCACTGGCTACATATACAGGTGATGCATGTCGGACCTTACCCCCCGTCAAACCCAGATCCTCAGACTCATTCAAGACGCCATCCTGGAAAGCGGAATGCCGCCGACGCGCGCGGAAATCGCCCGCACGCTCGGTTTCAAGTCGCCGAATGCCGCCGAGGAACATTTGCGCGCCTTGCAGCGCAAGGGTGTCATCGACCTGATTCCCGGCGCGTCACGCGGCATCCAGCTCAAGGACATTCTGCGTGAACAATTGGGACTGCCGCTCATCGGGCGTGTCGCTGCCGGCCGTCCGATCCTGGCCGAAGAGCATATCGAAACGCGCTATCAGATCGACCCGCATTTATTTCAGCCCCAACCGCATTACCTGCTGAAAGTGCAGGGCATGAGTATGAAGAATGCCGGCATCTTGGATGGAGATCTGGTTGCCGTGCATCGCACGCCCGAAGTGCGCAATCGCCAAATCGTGGTGGCGCGCTTGGAAAACGAGGTCACCGTCAAACGCTATCGGCAAGAAGGCACGATCGTGTGGCTGCTGCCCGAAAATAGCGACTTCGAACCCATTCGTGTCGATCTCAAAGAACAGCCCATGATTATCGAAGGGGTGGTCGTCGGGGTGCTTCGGCGCGGTAAAGACGTGGATGCCGCGTGACCCATCATCCCTTGCCGATATTTTGGCCGATGCACGCGTCTGGAAGTTAAAAGACGCCTCGGCTGCCCCCGCTCGTCCGGTTTGGTCCACCGGTAGCGGCTCGCTGGATGCGCGCTTGCCCGGGGGCGGGTGGCCGACGGCGTCGCTCATCGAGGTGCTGCTGGATGATACCGGCTTGGGCGAGGTGCAGCTTTTTTTGCCCGCTTTGGTGGAGTGTCAGCGCAGAGTGGGCCAGACGTCCGGTGATGCCCCTTGGCTCGTCTGGATTGCACCGCCCCACGAACCCTATGCCCCTGCATTAGCGCAAGCCGGAATCGAACTCACGCGCTTGCTGATTGTGCGCCCCGCCAGCGCGACGGAAGCATTGTGGGCGGCTGAACAGGCTTTGGGGTCGGGTGTCTGCGCCGCGGTGTTGCTCTGGCTGAAGGGTACCGATGACCGCTGGCTGCGGCGTTTGAAGCTCGCCGCCGAGGCGGGCGGCGCGCTCGGTGTGCTGTTTCGTCCCGAGCGGCATCGTTTCGAGTCATCGCCCGCCAGCCTGCGCTTAGTCATGAGCAAGGGCGAGCCTGAGACGCGTCTCGATCTAATCAAGGTTCAAGGCGGCCGACCCGGCCCTGTCGAGCTTGGCAGTCCATGAATCGGCGGGCGAAGCGGAGGCAGGAAGCCGAAGCGGACGCCCGTAGGGGCGCCCGAAGGGCGCGGGCCCAGGATGGGCACGCGTCAATATCGCGGACGGCGGATTTATTTGCCGCGCCGGCTGCATCGGCCGCACCGGCCCCGCCCGCGCCGGCCCCGCAAACAGCCGGCCGAAAACGCGCGCAGCAGCTGTGGTATGCCGCGGTGTTTCCTCAACTGACCGAAGCCGACGCTGACCTCATGCTGCAGAAGCTCTGCCTGCATGCGCAGCGGTTTACCTCGTTCGTCAGCATCGAGCCGCCCAATGCTCTGTTGCTGGAAATCAAAGGGAGCTTGCAGCTGCTCGGTCCACCGGAAACCTTGCATGCCAACATCGATGCCTGCTGGCGGCGCCTCGAGCTGCCGGTTCGCAGCGCCACGGCACCCTCGACTTTGGCGGCGCTCTGGTTTGCGCGGAGCGGGACGCACACCGGCCGGTCCGTCGTCATTGAAGATCTCGCAACGCTGCCCGGGCGCCTGGCGGAGTTGCCCATCGCTTGTACGGCCTGGAGTATCGAGCGGCTGCAGACATTGCGCGCCATGGGCGTGACGCGGATGGGTGAATTGCTGCGACTGCCGCGCGCGGGTCTCGCACGCCGCTTGAGTCAGGCCGCGGTGCAAGACCTCGACATCGCGCTGGCGCGGCAACCGGCACCGCGCAGAGCGTTCGTGCCGCGCGAACGTTTTCGTGAACGATGTGATTTCGAGTCGGAGATCGAGACCGTCGCTTATCTGGAAAAGGCGCTCGAACCCGTGATCGAACGCTGTGCGCAATTCCTGCGCGAGCGTCAGGCCGGCGTACAGACGCTGCGGCTGACGCTGCGGCATCGAGAGGGGCCGGCGACCTGCGTGCATTTGGGGCTGGCGAGCATCACCAGTGAACGCCGCCGCTTGACCGATGTGCTGACCCAAAAGCTGGGGCGACTCGAGCTGCCCAAGCCGGTGCGAAGCATGGAACTCAAGTCCGGTGCCCTACAACCGCTCTCGGCCGGCTCGCTCGACGCCTTCGCCGGATTGGCCGGCAGCGGCGGCCGCGATACGGCGCCGCAATTGGTGGAACGTTTGCGCGCGCGCTTGGGCGAGGAGGCGGTATACGGGGTTGTTTCAATCCCCGAGCATCGGCCCGAAGCGGCTTGGCGGCGCGTGCATGAATTGCCGCTGGCCTTTCCCCTGCGCGCGGGCGAAAAGACGGCTGCTCAGAATGCCGGTGACGGCATGCCGCGCCCCGTGTGGTTGCTGGAGGCGCCGCTGCCGTTGGCAGACGGCTTGATTCTGGAGGAGGGTCCGGAACGCATCGAGAGCGGATGGTGGGACGGCCGGGGCGTGGCACGCGATTACTACGTTGCGCGGACGCCCGTAGGGGCGCCCCGGCAACCGCAGGGCGCAAAGCTCTGGGTTTTTCAAGAACGTCAATCCAGGCGTTGGTATTTGCATGGAGTGTTCGCTTGAACGGTGCGCGTGCTTGAGGCCGATTCGTGTACGCCGAACTCCATGCCTTGAGCAATTGCTCGTTTTTGCGCGGTGCTTCCAGCCCTCAGGAATTGATCGCTCAAGCCAAACACCTAAGCTACCGCGGGCTGGCACTCACCGATGAATGCTCGCTGGCGGGCGTGGTACGCGCCCACGTCGCCGCCAAGGAACATGGGCTTCCGCTGATCATCGGCACGGAGCTCGTCTGCGTCGACGGCCTCAAACTCGTGGTGCTCGCCACCGATCGCGCGAGCTACGGTGCCATGAGCCGCTTGATCAGCCGGGCACGCCGCGCAACCCCCAAAGGCAGTTACGCGCTGGCACGCGCCGACCTCGAGGATGCTCTCGACGGATGCCTGATCATCTGGCTGCCGCGCGCATACCGGGCAGCGCCGCAGCCGCAGGAGAGCGACGGCCGGTGGCTGCGCGAACGATTCGAAGGACGTTTGTGGATCGGCGTGGAATTGCTCACCGGCGGCTTCGACCTGCGCCGCTTGGAACTGCTCGAAGCGCTGGGTAGGGCGCTGCAATTGCCGAGGGTGGCCGCGGGCGACGTGCACATGCACCGCCGCGGCCGCCGCGCCCTGCAAGATGTGTTGACGGCGATTCGCTTGGGGAAGCCGGTGCAGAGCGCCGGCTACGCCTTGTTTCCAAACGGCGAGCGCTGTTTGCGGCCCTTGCCGCGCTTGCGCGAGCTGTATCCCGCGCCGATGCTCAAGCAAACGCTGCAAATCGCCGAGCGCTGCACTTTCTCGCTCGATGAACTGCGCTACGAATACCCCGAGGAAATCGTGCCCGCCGGCGCCACTCCCACGAGTCATTTGCGCGCGCTGACGATGCGCGGCTGCGCCGAGCGCTGGCCCGCGGGCGTATCTTCCGCGGTACGCGAAAACATCGAACACGAACTGCGTTTGATCGCCGAGCTCAAATTCGAGCCGTTCTTTCTGACCGTGCACGATGTCGTTCAATATGCGCGTTCGCAGGGAATACTCTGTCAGGGCCGCGGCTCCGCGGCCAATTCCGCCGTCTGCTATTGCTTGGGGGTAACCGAGGTGGATCCCTCGCGCATGGCCATGCTGTTCGAACGCTTCATTTCCAAGGAACGCAACGAACCGCCGGATATCGACGTGGATTTCGAGCACGAACGGCGCGAAGAGGTGATTCAGTACATCTATGCCAAGTACGGCCGCGAGCGCGCGGCATTGGCGGCCACCGTCATCTGCTACCGTCCGCGCAGCGCTCTGCGGGACGTGGGCAAGGCGCTGGGATTGGATCTCGCGCACGTCGACAAGCTGGCGCGCGGCATGCAATGGTGGGACGGCCAGCGCATCGATCCCGAACGCATCCGCGCCTCCGGCTTCGATCCCGAAGATCCCGTGATCGCGCGCCTCATCGCGCTCGCGGCGGAGATCTTGGGCTTCCCGCGCCATCTCTCGCAGCATGTGGGCGGCTTCGTCATCGCGCGCGGACGTCTGGATGAGCTCGTGCCCATCGAAAACGCGGCCATGCCCGACCGCACGGTGATCGAGTGGGACAAGGACGATCTCGACGCGCTCGGGCTGCTGAAAGTGGACGTGCTTGGGCTAGGCATGCTGAGCGCGATCCGCCGGGCGTTTCACCTGGTCAACGATTTCGGCGGCTGCACCGCGGCGGCGGGCAGGCTCGATCTGGCGACGGTGCCGAGCGAGGACCCGGCCGTGTACGAGATGATTTGCCGCGCCGACACCACGGGCGTGTTTCAAATCGAATCACGGGCGCAAATGTCCATGCTGCCGCGCTTGCGGCCGCGGAATTTCTACGATCTGGTGATCGAAGTGGCCATCGTGCGGCCCGGCCCCATCCAGGGCGAGATGGTGCATCCCTACCTGCGCCGCCGCAACGGCGAGGAGGCGGTGACGTATCCGAGCGAGGCCGTCGAGGCGGTGCTCAAGCGCACTCTGGGCGTGCCGATTTTTCAAGAGCAGGTCATGCAGCTGGCCATCGTCGCGGCCGGATTCTCGCCGGGCGAGGCGGACCGGCTGCGCCGCGCGATGGCGGCCTGGAAGCGCAAGGGCGGCTTGGAGCCCTTCCAGCGCCAATTGATCGACGGCATGCGCGAGCGCGGCTACCCCGAGAGCTTCGCGCATCAGATATTCAATCAAATACTGGGGTTTGGCGAATACGGATTTCCGGAGTCTCACAGCGCAAGCTTCGCACTCCTCGTGTATACCTCCGCCTGGCTGAAGCACTACGAGCCGGCGGCCTTTTGCGCGGCGCTCATCAACAGTCAGCCCATGGGCTTTTATGCGCCGGCCCAATTGGTGCGC
Organism: Steroidobacteraceae bacterium; assembly: GCA_035314705.1. Lineage (GTDB taxonomy): Bacteria > Pseudomonadota > Gammaproteobacteria > Steroidobacterales > Steroidobacteraceae > Bog-1198. The sequence continues at coordinate 155,338 of DATFZF010000022.1, forward strand.
GATGCGCGCTCCCACGGTGTGGAGGTGCGCGCCGTCGATGCGGCGCTGAGCGATTGGGATTGCACGCTCGAGCGGCGAGCCGACGGCCGGCCGGCGCTGCGCTTGGGGCTGCGTTTGGTGAAGCATTTGTCGGGCGAGGGGGCGGCTCGACTGCTCGCGGCGCGAAGCTCGCGCGCTTTCCACAGCATCGCCGATCTGGCGGAGCGCGCGGAACTGGACCGGCGGGATCTCGAAGCGCTCGCCGCGGCCGATGCGCTGCGCGGTCTGGCGGGGCATCGGCATCGCGCGGTGTGGCAGGTCACGGGCGTGGAGCGTGCGCTGCCCCTGTTGCCCGGCGCGACGGCGCAAGAGGAGGGCATCCCGCTGCTGCGGGCGCCGCGCGAGGGCCAGGACATCGTCGCCGACTATGGCAGCACCGGATTGACGCTGCGCCGCCATCCCTTGAGCCTGTTGCGCGGCAAACTCGAGCGGCGCGGCGTGCTGCCCACACAGGCTCTGTGGGACCAGCCGAACGGCACGAGGGTGATCACCGCGGGCCTGGTCATCACGCGCCAGCGGCCGGGCAGCGCAGGAGGCGTTACCTTCGTCACCATGGAGGACGAAACCGGCTATGTGAATTTGATCGTGTGGAACAGCGTCGCCGCCGCACAGCGCGCGGCGCTGCTCGAGTCGCGTCTGCTCGAGGTACAGGGCAAGCTGCAGCGCGAGGGCGATGTGCAGCATGTGATCGCGCAGCGGTTGACCAATCTCTCGGCGATGTTGGGGGATCTCACCGTGGCGTCGCGGAATTTTCATTGACGCCCGATGGGCACGCCGACAGGCCGACGACGGGCGACGCGCCACGCCGGCTCCGAAATGGTGCGCGAGGCCCGGGACGCACGCCCCGGGGCCGTGCAAATAGGCGCCGCTCTTGACTCGCCAATTGCGCCGAGCGCACGATCACGGCACATTCGCGAGGATTGATGTTGTCATCCACTGAACGGCACTTTTGACGGCACGCAAGTTCAAGCCCAGCGACACGGTCGACTTCGCCATCGTCGGGTCCGGCGCCGCCGGCGGCGTCATTGCCAGGGAGTTGACGCAGGCCGGTTTCAGCGCGGTGGTGCTCGAACAGGGACCGCGGCTGGGTCCGGGCGACTTCGAACACGATGATCTGAAGTATAACTACCTGAGCGGCATCACCAACGACCCCGCCGTCAGTCCGCAAACCTTCAGGGACGATCCCTCTCAGACCGCGGAACGCCCGCGGATGGGGAATTCCCTCGTCTATGCGCGCGTCGTCGGCGGCAGCAGCACGCACTTCACGGCGAACTACTGGCGCTTTCACGAAAACGATTTCAATGAGCGCAGCCTGCTGGGCGGCATCCCCGGCACGGGATTTGCCGATTGGCCGATCAGCTACCGGGAACTCGAACCCTATTACACGAAGGTGGAATGGGAAATAGGCGTGTCGGGATCGGCATACGCGAGTCCGTTCGACCCGCCGCGCACCAAGCCCTATCCCATGCCGCCATTGCCGGTGAAGTCATCCGGCGTCTTGATGGAGCGCGGCGCGCGCAAGCTGGGGCTGCATCCCTTCCCCGCTCCCATGGCCATCGTGTCGCAACTGTATCGCGGCCGGCCGGGGTGCGCGCACTGCGGCTTCTGCATCGGCTTCGGCTGCGAGGTCATGGCCAAATCCTCGACCCTGTACACCATGATCCCCGAGGCGGAAGCCACCGGGCGTTGCGAGGTTCGGCCGCACAGCTACGTCCATCAAGTGGCGCTGGACCGCAGCGGCCGAACCACCGGCGTACATTATTTCGACGGCAACAAGCGCGAGCGGTTCCAAAAGGCCAGAGCCGTCGTGCTATCGGCCAACGGCGCCGAGACCGCGCGGCTCTTGCTCAATTCGGCGAATGGCCGCTTTCCGCAGGGACTCGCGAATTCGAGCGGCCTGGTGGGCAAGTACCTGATGTTCAATCAGGGGTCCGGCGTCCATGCGCAATTCGAGCATGAATTGAACGAGTACAAGAGCGCGCAAGTGACGCGCATTTTGCACGACTTCTACGACGCCGATCCGAAGCGCGGATTCTACGGCGGCGGCGGCATCGATGCCCGCATGGGCGCGCAGCCGCTCGGCTGGGCACTCGCGAGCGGCGGCGAATTGCCCCGCTGGGGCACCGAACTCAAGGCACGGCTCGAAGCATTTCCGCGCTCCATGATGTCGACGGGGCACTGCACGTCGCTGGCCGTGGAGACCAACAGCGTGAGCATCGACCCGACGCTCAAGGACGCCTGGGGCATTCCCGCCATTCGGGTGACTTACAAGGATCATCCTGACGATCTCGCCATGGCGGCGTTTCTACAGGACCGGGCCGTCGAAATCATGCAGGCAGCCGGCGCAGAAAAAGTCTGGAGAGCCGCACAGCGCATCGCGCGCGGCGGCGTGCACTTGCTCGGTACCTGCCGCATGGGAAGCGATCCCGCAAGCTCGGTGGTCGACAAGTATCACCGAACCCATGACGTGCCGAATTTGTTTCTTTGCGACGGCTCGAGCTTCGTCACGTCCGGAAGAGGCCAGCCGACGATGACCATTCAAGCATTGGCATTTCGCGCGGCCGAACACATTGGAAAGTTCGCACGACGCAACGAGATTTGACCGCGCACAACACGTATGATGAATCACGACATACGAGGACACGCATGAATCCAACCGACGGCGATCGAGAAGACAACCCCCGGCGTTCGTTTCTGCTCTCGAGCGGCGCAGCGCTGACCGGCGCATGGCTGGCTTCGAACTGGCCGGCCGTCGCGGCGGCGGCGCAGCATGCCGAACAAACGGCCGAGCTTGCGGAACCTGCGGGATTCGACTTTTTGAGCGCCGTCGACGCGGCCGACGTCGAGGCCATTGCGGCGCAAATCGTGCCGAGCGGCAAGACCGCCGGCGCGCGCGAGGCGCATGCGGTGCATTTCATCGACCGCGCGCTGTCCACGTTCTTCGCCGCCTGGGCGCCGAATTTCCGTACTGGACTGGCAGAATTTCAGGCGGCGTTTCGCGCCGCCAATCCGGCGTCGGCTTCGTTCGCCGGCGCCCGGCCGGAGGATCAATTCTCCCATCTGAAGACAGTCGATGGCACTCCGTTCTTCGACGGCGTGCGCACGCTGACGGTGCTCGGCATGTTCTCCTCGCCGAAATACGGCGGCAATTACCGCGGCGCCGGCTGGGACATGATGGGTTTCAAGGACCAACATGCCTTTACGCCGCCCTTCGGCTACTACGATGCTGAATACACCGGCTTCGTACCGTATGCGACCGAGAAGCATTCATGACGGGCCGCCGCTTCAAAGCCAATGAAACGGTTGATTTCGTCGTGGTCGGATCGGGCGCCGCGGGCGGGGTCGTGGCCCGCGAACTGTCGCAAGCCGGCTTAACCGCAGTGGTATTCGAACAGGGCCCGCGTTTTTCGCCCGCCGACTTCGAACATGACGAATTGAAGTACTTCTTTCTCAACGGCATCACGGTCGATCCCCGGTTGAGTCCGCAATCCTTTCGCAAGAATCCGGGCGACACCGCCGGGCGGCCGCCGGAAGCGCAGCCGGCATTGTATGCGCGCCTCGTCGGGGGCAGCAGCAATCACTTCACCGCCAACTATTGGCGCTTTCACGAGATCGACTTCAATGAGCGCAGCGTCCTCGGCCCGATCCAGGGCACCGGGTTCGCCGATTGGCCGATCACCTACCAGGAGCTCGAACCCTACTACACCAAGGTGGAGTGGGAGGTCGGCGTGTCGGGGCTTGCCTATGCCAGTCCCTTCGATCCGCCGCGTACCAAGCCTTATCCCATGCCGCCCTTGCCCGTGAAGTCGTCGGGCGTTCTGTTCGAGCGCGGCGCACGCAAGCTGGGGCTGCACCCGTTTCCCGCGCCCATGGCCATCGCATCGCAGCCGTACCGGGGCCGCGCGGCCTGTATCCATTGCGGATTTTGCATGGGCTTCGGCTGCGAGGCGCGGGCGAAGTCCTCCTCGCTGTACACCATGATTCCGGAAGCCGAGGCGACGGGGCGCTGTGAAGTGCGGGCGAACAGCTATGTATTCAGGGTGGCCACTGATTCGCGGGGGCGGGCCACGGGCGTGCACTATTTCGATGCGGACAATCGAGAACACTTCCAGAAAGCGCGGGCGGTGGTCTTGTCCGCGAATGGAGCCGAGACCGCGCGCCTGCTCCTCAACTCATCGAGCAGCCGCTTTGCGGGAGGCTTGGCGAACTCGAGCGGCCTGGTGGGCAAATACCTGATGTTCAATCAGGGCGGAGCCGTGCACGCCGTCTTTGAACATGAGCTCAACGAGTACAAGAGCGTGCAGGTGACGCGTATCCTGCATGATTTCTACGACTCCGACCCGAAGCGCGGCTTCTACGGCGGCGGCGGCATCGATGCCCGCATCAATCCGCAGCCGGCGCTTTGGGCAAAGTCCAAGGGCGGCGACCTGCCGCTCTGGGGAGCCGAATACAAGGCGCGTCTCGAGGCGTTTCCCCGCTCCATGTTGACGACCGGGCACAGCACCTCGCTTGCCGTGGAGGCAAACAGCATCAGCCTCGATCCGACGCTCAAAGACGCCTGGGGGATCCCCGCCATCCGTGTCACCTACAAGGATCATCCGGACGATCTTGCCTTCGCGCGCTTTCTCCAGGACCGCTCGGTCGAGATAATGCAGGCGGCCGGTGCGCAGAAGATTTGGCGCGAGGACGTGAGCGAAAGCCTGTGGGGTGTGCACTTGTTGGGTACCTGCCGCATGGGCAACGATCCGGCCACCTCGGTGGTCGACAAGTACCACCGCACCCATGATGTAAAGAATCTATTTCTATGCGACGGGTCGAGCTTCGTGACATCGGGCCGCGGTCAGCCGACCATGACCATTCAGGCGCTCAGCTTTCGGGCGGCGGATCACATCGCTCAATTTGCGAAGCGCAACGAGATCTGACGGCGGCAACGGACGGCGGCAACGGACGGCCGCCGGCTCAAGTCAGCGGGATTTCTTTTTCTTGCGTGCCGGCTTTGCCGCCTGGGCGGACGTTTCCGCGGACTCGCCGGACTCCTCGAAATCCGCCGTGCTCGCGTCCGCAATTTCATAGTCGTCGAAATCGCTCATGAGCTCGGCGGTTCGCCGCTCCTCCATGACGCGTTCCAGGCGGCGCCAGGCCGGTTCCGCCCCCTTGGGCGCTCGTCTGCGCTGCGACTCGACGTCGCGCATGATGTGATCGACGTCGACGTCATCGCCGCCGGGAGCCGTATCTTCTGCGTCCTCTTCCTCGAACTCGTCCGATTCGGGCTTTTCGCTCATGCTGTCGAGGCTCACGTCTCACAATTGATTCGACACGCGCGGTTTATAAACGGAAAGGTGTCTCGGGCGCAATACCCTGCGCCACAGTTCGCTACTTGACCAGGTCGTTGAGCTGAAATATCGGCAACAGGAGCGCAATGACGATGAACATGACAATCAGCCCCATGAACACCACCATGAAGGGTCCCAACAGATTGGTCATGGTCGACAGCAGGCCGTCCATCTCGCGTTCCTGATTCGTCGCGGCCCGCTCCAGCATCTTTTCCAGCTCGCCGCTGCTTTCGCCGCTGCTGATCAGGTGAATCATCATGGGCGGGAACAGTTTGCGCGCGGCGAGCGACTTGCCGATGGGCGCGCCCTCGCGAACCCGCAAGGCGGCTTCCTCGACGGCCTGTTTCATGGGCAGGTTGTTGACCACCTCCGCGGAGATGCGCAGCGCCTCCAGAACCGGGACGGCGCTCGCGGTGAGAATGCTGAATGTGCGCGAAAACCGCGCCGTGTTCAGGCCGCGAATGAGTTTTCCCGCCAGCGGAACTCGCAGCATGAACCGGTCGAAGGCCAGGCGCGCGTCGGGCGCCTTCAGCCAGCGCAAGAATCCCCAGGTGGCCGCCGCGATCACGGCGAGGGCGTAGAACCAATAGTGGCGGACCAGGTCGCTCATGCCGATGAGCAGGCGGGTTGCGAACGGCAGCTCCTGATGGCTGGATTCGAACACCGCGACGACCTGCGGCACCACGTAGGCGAGCAGAAATGACACGATGGCGAAGGACAGGACGAGCAGGCAGATGGGATAGACCAGCGCATTGCTGACTTGCTGGCCCATGACCTGGCGCGATTCGGTGTAATCCGACAGCCGCTCCAGCACCGAATCGAGCTTGCCGGACTGCTCGCCGGCGGACACGGTCGCCCGATAGATTTCCGGAAACGCCTGCGGAAAATCCCGCAGGCCGTCGGCCAAGGGGTGGCCTTCGACGACTTTGCCGCGCACGCCCAATATGATGCGCTGCACGCGGGGCTTTTCGGTCTGTTCCGCGACCGCCTGCAAGGATTCCTCCAGCGGCAGGCCGGAGTGCAGCAGCGTCGCGAGCTGGCGCGTCAGCAGGGCCAGGTCCAAAGTCGACAAACCGCGGCGCATGAAGCCGCGCGCGCGGCTCTTTTTGAGTTCTTTCTGCGCCGTCTCCTGGATTTCCATCGGCAGCAGCTGCTTGTCGCGCAGCAGCTGGCGGACGTGCTTGGGCGTGTCGCCCTCGATCAGGCCCTTGCGTTCCCGGCCTTGCGCATCGAGAGCGATGTATTCAAAGGCGCCCATTAGCCGCTAGTCCTCGCGGGTGACGCGTAGTACTTCTTCGAGGGTGGTTTCGCCGGCCATGACCTTCCTGCGGCCGTCATCGCGAATGCCGGGGCTCGCGCTGCGCGCGTAGCGCTCCAGGTCCTGTTCGGAGGAGCCGTCGTGAATCATCGTTCGCATGTGATCGTCGACCGCGATGAGTTCGTAGATGCCGGTCCGCCCGCGATAGCCGTTGCCGGGCTCGCTGCTCGGCCGGTACAGCTTGACCGGGCTGCCGTTCGATTCCAGGTTCAGGAGCCGGCGTTCGTATTCGCCGGCCATGAAGGGCTCGCGTGTCTCCGGATTGAGCACCCGCACCAGGCGCTGGGCGAGCACCCCGATCAGGCTCGAAGACAGCAGGAACGGCTCGATGCCCATGTCGCGCAAGCGAGTGACCGCTCCCACGGCGGTGTTGGTGTGCAGCGTGGATAGCACCAAGTGTCCGGTCAAGCTCGCCTGGACGGCGATTTGGGCGGTTTCCAAATCGCGAATTTCGCCGACCATCACCACGTCGGGATCCTGTCTCAGGATCGCCCGCAGGCCGCGCGCGAAGGTCATTTCGACTTTGGTGTTGACCTGAGTCTGACCGATGCCGTCGATGTAGTACTCGATGGGGTCTTCGACCGTCATGACATTGCGGGTATTGTCGTTGATGCGTTCGAGGGCGGCGTACAGCGTCGTGGTCTTGCCCGAACCGGTGGGGCCGGTCACCAGGATGATGCCGTGCGGCTTGTGGATGATCTCATCCATGACCTCTTGCGTGCGCGGATCCATCCCTAACGACGTGAGCTCGATGCGACCGGCTTGTTTGTCCAGCAAGCGCAGCACCACGCGCTCGCCGTGGCCGGAGGGCAGGGTGGAGACGCGCACGTCGACGGCACGCCCGGCGATGCGCAGCGAAATTCTGCCGTCCTGAGGCAGGCGCCGCTCCGCGATGTCGAGCTTGGACATGACCTTGATGCGCGAAACCACCAGCGGCGCCACGGCGCGTTTGGTCTGCAGAACCTCGCGCAGCACGCCGTCGACCCGAAAACGGATCACCAGCCGATTCTCGTAGGGCTCGATGTGAATGTCCGAGGCGTTTTCCTTGACCGCTTGCGTCAGCAGCGCGTTGATCAAGCGGATGATGGGTGCTTCGTCGTCGCTTTCGAGCAGGTCGGAGGATTCGGGGATGTCCTCGGCCAGATGCGCCAAGTCGGTATTGTCGTCCAAGCCCTCCAGCATCTGCATCGCGGCGCCGGAGCCCGCTTCGTAGGCGATGCGCAGCATGGAATCGAAGGATTCGACCGATACGCGCTCGAGCTTCAAGGGGACGCCCACGAAGCGGCGCACTTCGGCGATGGCGTGCGGGGTCACGCCCGGACGGCACACCGTGTCCGCCACTCCATCGGCAATGCCGCGGACCAGGACGCCATGCCGCTTCGCGAACGGAAACGACAGCTTTTTCTGCTCGCCCGGCTCTTTCAGTTCGGCGTTCATGGAGTGGGCGGGACCGGAGCGGACGGTGGAACGGGAGTCGCCCCCTGGGCATTCGTGCCGGAGGGCGCGGGGCCCGGTATTCCCGACCCCCCCTTCGGCACCGCGGGCACGGTGGGCTGCCTTTCGCCCGGCAGCAGCATGATATGGCCCTTGTTCAAGGTTCTCTCGCTTTCCCGCACCTCGTTGTACTTCGATTCGCTGGTGTTCTCGGTGGCGTCCGCGTCGCGCAAAATGTTCGGACGAATGAATACCATCAAGTTCTTCTTTTGACGCGAACCGCTGCGGGATTTGAAGAGATTGCCCAAAATCGGGATGGCGCCCAATACCGGTACGCGGTCCTCGGTTTCTTGGACGGTATCGGACATTAGGCCCCCCAACACGATGATGCCGCCGTCCTCGATCAGCACGGTCGTCTTGATGGAGCGCTTATTGGTCGAGATGTCGGCCGAATTCGTGAGTTTGGCGCCGGGAGAGGAATCCTCTTGTTCGATCTTGAGCTGCACCGAATTGCCTTCATTGATGTGCGGCGTGACCTTCAGGATCGTGCCCACCTCTTCGCGCTGAATGGTCGTGAAGGGGCTGGTGGTGCCGCTGACGCTCGCGGTGGTATTGGCGTAGGAGCCGGTGATCAGCGGGATCTCTTGCGTCACCTTGACCTCGGCTTCCTCGTTGTTCATGGTGATCAGCGAGGGCGTGGAGATGATGTTGCTGCTGCCGTCGCTGCGCAGCGCCTGGATGAGGGCGGCGAAGTTGGTGCCGGAGTTCGGGTTATAGCGGCCGATTCCCACGGTGGCGCCGTTGCCGATACCGCCGGCGACGGCGGCCGCTGCCGAGCCGTTGCTGGTGCCGCCGGCGATCGCCGTGCCGCCGCCTATCGCGGCTCCCAATAAGCTGACGATGCCGGTGCCGCTGCCGGGGAAGTTCGTGACCCCCACCGGCACGGTGGTGTTGCCCTGTCCATACAGTATCCATTGCACGCCCAGGCTGGAACTCTTGTTGACATCGATCTCGACGATGATCGCTTCGACCTTGACTTGGGCACGGCGAATATCGAGCTTGTCGATCACCGCCATCAGCGATTTCATGATTTTGGGCGGCGCGGTGATGATCAGCGCATTGGTCGCGACGTCGGCCCAGATGGTGACGCTGGCATCGACGTTGGGCGTGCCGGAGGTTGGGGCTGCCGCGGCGCCCCCCTGCGCCTTGGCCGTGGCGCTGGCCTGGCCTTTGAGCTTTTCCGCGATCTTTTCGGCGTCGGCATAGCGCAGGTATCTGACCTGTGTGTCGCCGCCGGTCGTCAGGGGCGTGTCCATATTGAGGATTAGCGACTTGATCCTCAGGCGCTGCGACTTCTCGCCGGTCAGCAGGACGCTGTTGGTGCGCTCGTCAGCGACGACTTTGACGGCGGCGCCGGCGCCTTCCGCGCCCTGGCCCTGATTCAGCGCGGTGACCACCTTCACCACGTCGGACGCGGTCGCGTTGTGCAGCGCAATCACCTCGATGGGTTCATCGCCGCTTTCATCCATGCGTTCAATGATGTGGACGATGCGGCTCACATTGCTGGCGCGATCCGAGATGATCAGAATATTGGCGCTGGGGTAGGCGGCCAAATGTCCATACTGAGGGATGAGAGGCCGCAGCAGCGGCACCAGCTGCGCCGCGCTGATATTTTTCAAACTGATGATTTGCGTGACGATTTCATCCGATGTGGAACTCACCTGATTCGGCAGGTCGATCGACGGCAATTGACGGGCATCGGTATTCGGGATGATCTTGATGACCTTGCCGGCGGGTACCGCGACATACCCGTAGACCTGCAACACCGACAAGAAGGCTTCGTAAAACGCGGCTGGGGACATCGGAGTCGCCGACAGCATGGTGACCTTGGCGTTGACGCGCGGATCAATGATGAAATTCTTGCCCGTGACCTCGCTCACCGCTTGGATGATCTGACTGAGGTCGGCGTCCTTGTAGTTGGGGGTGATCGTCTGGCCTTCCTGAGGCCTCGCCGGGGGCGCTGCCGGCAGCATCTGGGACGCCAGCAACGCCATGAGCGCCACGAGCGTCGCGGTGCGGGGCGTGAGCTGCCGTTTAGTTGAATTCACTGTCATGGGTACTCGCATGTTGAACGCATTCGACCATTGCGCGCGCTATTGGTTTGAATTCTCGTTGGTCGCATTGGGGGCGGGGTTGGGCGGTTGTGGAGTGGCATTCGGCTGTGGGGCGGCAGCCGGGTTCGGCTCCGCGGGGGAGTTGGCCTCGCCCCCCAAATCCCTGGTCGCCTCTGCCGCGACTTGGGCGATGTTCAGTGTGATTTCCTGCTTTTGTCCGCCGCGTTCGATGGTCACGCTGACGTGATCCGAGGTCTGAATGGTATTGAATACTTCTTGGCTGCGCTGTGGGTCATCGAGCGCGGTGCCGTTGATCGCCGTGACCAAATCACCCGGCTTGAGCCCCAGCTTGCTGAATATCATGCGATTGGCGCCCGGGTAGGCGCGAAAGCCCCGCAGTTTGCCGGCTGCGCTGTCGTACGAGGGCACGGTGCGCATGACCTGGTCGAGAAGGCCGGGATCCTGCTGCACCATGCGGCGGATGTTCTCGACGGCGGTGACGGTCCGGGGGTCGGAACCCCCGAGCCGGCGTACCACCGGCGGTCCGCGCATTCCTGGACCCAGCAGCCGGGGCAATAACAAAGTCTCGAGCTGGCCGCCGCGATCGAGAATGACATGGTCAAGGTACACCGAATGCAGGGAGGCGCCGCCGATATGCTCGCCCACCGAATACACTTTCGAGGGTCCGCCGTCGCTGATGATGGCTACGCCGCGCTTCGGATCCTGGGTGGCAATCGTGCCGGCGAGCACCAGATTGGCAGTGGACTGCGGCGCGTGATCCGGGTCCTGCGTGGCCGGATCAACGGTGGCGACCCCGAATAGATGGGCGGAAACCACGCCCTGGATGTCGAGCCCGGTGCGCTGGCGGGTGGGCGCCTGATTGGCCAGCACCGGCTGGGGAGACTTCACAGGACCGCCGCCCAGCAGCGAAATGGCGATGCGCGCCAGCTCCACGGCGATGAGCGCCGCCAGGGCCAGCGAGGCCAGCCGCGGGCCGTTGCCTTGCAACCGGGACAGCCATTCATTGGTGTGGGAATCGAGCATGTGCATTGTGAAGGGTTACCGTGATCGGTGATCATACGGGCTACCCGCTTGAACGCTCAAGCATTTGTTTTTACTTGTTAAAGTAATCTGACAGTGATTGGCGACACGGAACTATCCCAAGGGTTTGGGGTACACGTCTTGTAAACCGACTTAGCGCACCCTATAAACTGATGATTCATGAGTGACATTGAACGTGGGCGGGAAGGAACTGGTTTGGTCGTCGAGGAAGCGGCGCCCAAACTCAAGCGTCCGCCGCTCTATCAAGTCGTGCTGATCAATGACGACTACACTCCCATGGAGTTCGTGGTCGATATCCTGCAGCGCTTCTTTGCGATGGACCGCACGAAAGCAACCCGCGTTATGCTGGAGGTGCATACCAAGGGAAAAGGAGTGTGTGGGGTCTTTACTTATGAGATTGCAGAGACCAAGGTGGCCCAAGTGATCGCGTACGCGCGACAACATCAGCACCCGCTGATGGCAACGCTAGAAGAGGCGTAAAGTGCTAAGTCAAGAACTAGAGTTTTGCTTGAACGACGCGTTTGCCGGCGCGCGCGAGGCGCGGCATGAATTCATGACGGTGGAGCATTTGCTGCTCGCCATCGTCGACACTCCGAAGGTCAGAGAGGTCTTGAAGTCCTGCGGTGCGGACACCGCGAAGCTCAAGACCGAGCTGAAGCAATTCATCGACCAAACCACGCCGCGCCTGCCGGTCGGCGAGGACCGTGACGTGCAGCCGACCTTGGGATTCCAGCGGGTCCTGCAGCGGGCCGTGTTTCACGTGCAATCGAGCGGCAAGAAAGAAGTCACCGTGGCCAATGTGCTGGTGGCGATATTCAGCGAAAAACAGTCGCACGCCGCCTACCTGCTCAGCATGCAGGATGTTTCGCGCCTCGACGTGGTCAACTTCATCGCACACGGTCTGTCCAAGGCCGGCGGCGAGGAGCGCGGCGAACGCGAGGATGGGGGCGCCTCCCCGGATGCCGAGCGCGAGGGCGACGGCGGCGGCAACGCCCTGGAGAAATACGCGACGAATCTGAATGAATCGGCGCGCAAGGGCAAGATCGATCCCTTGATCGGCCGCAAACTGGAGGTCGAGCGCACCATCGAGATTCTGTGCCGCCGGCGCAAGAACAATCCCCTGTACGTGGGCGAGGCCGGCGTCGGCAAGACGGCGATCGCGGAGGGCCTCGCCCGCATGATCGTCGAGAACCAGGTGCCCGATGTGCTCCTGGATGCGACCATCTATTCGCTCGACATGGGCTCGCTCGTGGCCGGCACCAAGTATCGGGGCGATTTCGAAAAGCGCTTGAAGGCGGTGCTGGCGGAAGTCAAGAAGCAGCCGGGCGCCATTTTATTCATCGATGAGATTCACACGGTCATCGGCGCGGGCGCGGCTTCGGGGGGCGTGATGGACGCTTCCAATCTGATCAAACCGGCCCTGAACAACGGCGAGCTGCGCTGCATCGGCTCGACCACCTACAATGAGTATCGCGGGATATTCGAAAAGGATCATGCGCTGGCGCGCCGCTTCCAGAAGATCGACATCACCGAACCGTCCGTGTCGGACACGGTCGACATCCTGCGCGGCCTCAAATCGCGCTACGAAGAGCATCACGGCATCAAATACGAGGACGATGCGCTGCGGGCGGCCGCGGAGCTCGCGGCGCGGCACATCAACGATCGGCACATGCCGGACAAGGCCATCGACGTGGTCGACGAAGCGGGCGCGAATTTGCGGCTGCAGCCGGTCGAGAAGCGCGCCTCCTCCGTGACCGTCACGCAAATCGAGAACGTGGTCGCGCGCATCGCGCGCATCCCGCCCAAGAACGTCTCGCTCTCGGACCGCGACGTGCTCAAGAACCTGGAGCGCAATCTGAAACTGACCATTTTCGGCCAGGACAAGGCGATCGAGGCGTTGTCGTCCGCCATCAAGATGTCGCGGTCGGGGTTGGGCGATCAACGCAAGCCGGTGGGCTCGTTCCTGTTCTCGGGCCCCACGGGCGTCGGCAAGACCGAGGTGACGCGCCAGCTGGCGCTCGCCATGGGCGTGGAATTCGTGCGTTTCGACATGTCGGAGTACATGGAGCGGCACACGGTGTCGCGCCTCATCGGCGCGCCGCCCGGCTATGTCGGATTCGACCAGGGGGGCCTCTTGACCGAGGCGATCGCCAAGCATCCGCACTGCGTGCTGCTGCTCGACGAGATCGAAAAGGCGCACCCCGACGTGTTCAATCTGCTGCTGCAGGTCATGGATCACGGCACGCTGACCGACAACAACGGCCGCAAGGCGGACTTCCGCCATGTCATCATCGTCATGACCACCAATGCGGGGGCCTTCGAAATGAGCCGGCCGAGCATCGGATTCACTCAGGCCGACACCGGATCGGATGGAATGGAGGCGATCAGGCGCTTGTTTTCACCGGAATTTCGCAATCGACTGGATGCCGTCATTCAGTTCGGCGCCTTGGACCAGGACACGATCGAGCGGGTGGTGGACAAGCTGCTCATCGAGGCCGAAGCGCAACTCGAACAGAAGCGAGTATCGATCTCGGTCGATGAGCCGGCGCGGCGCTGGATCGCCAAACGCGGCTACGACCCAAAGATGGGCGCGCGGCCGATGGCTCGGGTCATTCAAGAGTTCATCAAGCGTCCGCTCGCGGAGGAGCTATTGTTCGGCAAACTCGTCAATGGCGGACACGTGGAGGTGACCTTGAGCGAGGACGGCGACAAGCTCAAGCTCGACACCCGCGGCGCCGACCAACCGGCGCTCTTGTCCCACGAAAACTGAGGGACGGGGTGGCTTCCACCCCGTAGATCCGGCGCGCCAGCGCCTGGAGATATTACCGGCCGCGGTAGACGATGCGGCCCTTGGTCAAGTCGTAGGGAGTCATTTCGACCGTCACCTGGTCGCCGGTCAGGATGCGGATGTAGTTTTTACGCATCTTGCCCGATATGTGTGCCGTGACGAGGTGGCCGGTCTTGAGTTTGACGCGAAACGTCGTATTGGGCAGGGTCTCGACGACCTCACCCTCGAATTGAATTGCCTCTTCTTTTGACATGCGTCCTTGTGGTATGCGGGAAACCGGGCGCATTGTGCATAAAGCACCCTGGTAATGCAATTTACGCGGTGGCGTCCCAGCTCCCGCATGGGCTGCGCCGCGCATAACGGCGCAATAAGGCCACAAACTCGCTTCGTGAGACCTCGCGAGCACCCAGGGAGGCCAGGTGATCGCTCGCCACCTGACAGTCGATGACCCGGATGTCGCGTTCGCGGCACTCCTCGACCAGGCGCGCGAGCGCCACCTTGGAGGCGTCGCGTTCGGCCGAGAACATCGATTCGCCGAAGAACACCTGGCCCAGCTGAATGCCGTATAGGCCGCCCACCAGCCGGCCGGCGGCATAGGTTTCGATGGAATGGCCGAACCCCAGCTCGTGCAGCTGCTCGTAGGAGGCGATCATCTCGGAATTGAGCCAGGTGTCGGCGCTGCCGCGCCGCGGCGCCGCGCAGCCGCGGATGGTGGCGCCGAACGCGCGGTCGACTGCCGTCGTGTAGGCGCCGCTGCGCAGGGTCTTGCGCAAACTGCGCGAGCAATTGAATTCGTTGGGGAACAACACCATGCGCGGATCCGGCGACCACCACAGAATCGGCTGCTGCGCCGAATACCACGGAAACACGCCGCGTTCGTAAGCGGCCAGCAGCCGCGCCGGACTCAAGTCGCCGCCGGCCGCCAGCAGTCCGGGAGGCTCGCGCAGCGCCTGCTCCAGCGGCGGAAACCAGTCGGGATCGGCCTGTTCGCCCAGCCATACGAGTCTGCTCAGAGCTGCAATTCCTCGTCGGGTGCGCGATGGTAGGGAACGTGCTCGTTGACCGCCGCCGCGTAAGTGTCGACGCCGCGCGCCTCGCGTGCCGCAAATTCACGAATGGCCGCGGCGAAGCGTGGGTCGACGACGAAATGCGCCGAACTCATGAGAGTGGGTACGAAGCCTCGCGGCACCTTGTGCTCGCCCTGCGTCCCCGGCTCGAAGCGCTGCAATCGCTTCTCGATGCAGTATTCGATTCCTTGGTAGTAGCAGGTCTCGAAATGCAGGCTGTGATAATTGCCGCCCGCGCCCCAGTAGCGGCCGAACAGGGCGTCCTCGCCGACGAAGAATACCGCCACGGCAATGGGCTCGGAGCGGATTCGGGCCACTTTGAGCATCAGCCGGTCCGGCATCGCGGCGGCGATGCGCTTGAAGAAATCCAGATTCAGGTACGGCTCGTGTCCGTGGCGGTAGAAGGTGTCCGCATAGAAGGCGTACACCGTGTCCCACAGCGCATCGTTCATGTCGCCGCCGTGGAGGGTGTCGAATTCGATGCCGGCCTCGGCGACTCGCCGCCGTTCGCGCTTCGCCTTTTTGCGTTTTTCGGCCGTGAAGGTCGCGAGGAAGGCGTCGAACGACTCATAGCCGTGGTTATACCAATGAAACTGGCAGTCGCGGCGCAGGATCAGCCCCGCATCCCCCAAGTTCGCGGCCGTCTCCTCGCTGGGAAACAGCACATGCCAGGATGAGAGCTGCTCGCTGCGGGCGTAGTCGAGCGCCGCCTTGATCAGGGCCTTGGTCGTTGCAGCGCCGTCGGCCGCCGGGCTGACCAACAGACGCGGACCACGCACCGGCGTGAAGGGCACCGCGGACAGCAATTTTGGGTAGTAGGGCAGGCCATGCTGCGCATAGGCGCTGGCCCAGGAAAAATCAAATACGAATTCACCCCGCGAATGTCCCTTGCGGTACAAGGGCAACGCGCCGACGGGGCGCCCGCGCGCGTCCTCGATCACCAGATGCCGCGGGCTCCAGCCGGTTCGCGGCGCCGCGCAGCCGGACTCCTCGAGCGCCAGCAGGAATTCGTGGCGCAGGAAGGGCTGGCCCGTACCGGCGAGGGAATTCCAGCTGACGGCATCAATCTGCGCGATGCTGGTGAGTAGACGCACGTCCGCTTCGGTTACGCGTGAGCGGCGCGTGGTTTGACGTGATGTTCCGCTTCCACTCGTTCCAGATACTTGTCGGCATCGAGCGCGGCCATGCACCCGGTTCCCGCCGAGGTGACGGCCTGACGGTAGACGTGGTCGGCCACGTCGCCGGCGGCGAACACGCCGGGGATGCTGGTGGCGGTCGCTTCACCCTCGCTGCCGCCCTTGACGACGATGTAACCGCCGCGCATTTCCAATTGGTTCTCGAACAGCTGGGTATTGGGTTGATGGCCCACGGCGATGAATACGCCGTCGACCGCGATGTTGCGGGTGGTCGATTCCGGTGCAACGGCGCGCAGGCGCGCGCCGGTCACGCCGGCATCATCGCCGAGTATCTCCTCGATCGAATGGTTCCACACGATGCTCGCTTTGCCCGCCGATTCGAGCGCGAAGAGGCGGTCCTGCAAGATCTTTTCCGCCCGCAGCTTGTCGCGACGATGCACCAGGGTGACGTGCGAGGCGATGTTGGTCAGGTACAGGGCTTCCTCCACGGCCGTGTTTCCCCCGCCGACGACGGCCACCGCTTTGCCGCGATAGAAAAAGCCGTCGCAGGTGGCGCACGCCGACACACCCTTGCCGCGAAACGTCTCCTCGGACGCAAGGCCCAGATACTTGGCGGAGGCGCCCGTGGCGATGATCAACGCATCGCAGCTGTATTCGCCGTTGTCGCCGACGAGGCGAAAAGGGCGCTGGCGCAATTCGACGCGATTGATGTGGTCGAACACGATGTCCGTGTTGAATCGTTCGGCGTGACGCCGCATGCGGTCCATGAGGGCGGGCCCTTGAAGGTGTTCGACATCGCCGGGCCAATTATCCACGTCGGTGGTGGTCATGAGCTGGCCGCCCTGCTCCAAGCCGGTGATGAGCAGGGGATGACGGTTGGCGCGCGCCGCATACACGGCCGCTGAATAACCTGCAGGTCCCGAGCCCAGGATGAGGAGTGGACTGTGCCTGTGGACGCTCATGTATAATTTGCCTCTCTTCTGAATTCTCAAGCCGGCTCATGGTATGTAAATCTGTGGGCGCCAGCCAGTTCAATCAAGGTCAGGTGCGAGGCGCTTTGAGCTGGGTTACTATCGCATATTATTCAATTAGTTAAGAAGTAAATATCATTAAAGGTCTAGAGTTGACTGACAGCGCCTCGCATAAGAATCCCAAGCAGAAGGGCGCGCTCTCCGCGGCCGTTGCGCGCTCGCTGCGCGAAGGCACGCTGTGGGTGCTGTGCGCCGTTGCGCTGCTGCTGCTGCTGGCGCTCTTGTCCTATCACCCGCAGGATGCGGGATTCGCGGATACCGGAGAACCGGGTCCGGTCAGCAATTGGATCGGCCCGGTGGGGGCCTGGATCTCGGGTTTCTTCCTGTTGATTTTCGGCCGCCCGGCCTACCTATTTCCGGTGATGCTGGCCTATGCGGGCTGGCTGGTTCACAAGGAGCAGGCGTTTCCCGAAGCTCGCGCACGCATCAACACCTGGCTGCGCGCGGCCGGATTCGCATTGACCTTGGTCACGAGCTGCGGACTGGCGACTCTGCACTGGAACGGCGCAGAGCTCCCGAATACCGCGGGCGGCGTGCTGGGGAGCCTGGTGGGAGGCGACAGCGCACACGGCCTGGAACATGCCTTGAGCTTTCTCGGCGCGACCTTGTTGCTGTTGGGACTGTGGCTGGCCGGCGTGGCGTTGTTCCTCGGCGTGTCGTGGTTCGAAGTCATGGACAAGCTCGGCGCGTGGGTGCTCAAGGCGATTGACTGGACCCGGACGCGGATTGAGCAGCGGCGCGAACTGGCGTCGGGCCAGCAACGCAAGCAGGCGCGCCAGGAAGGCGTGCGCGAGGAACAGAAGAAAGTGGCCAGCCGGCCGCCGCCGCGCATCGAGGCCGCCGCTCCCGTCCCGCAGAAGAGCGACCGTGTGGAGCGTGAGCGGCAGGTGCCGCTCTTCGATGCTCCCCAATCCAGCGAACTGCCGGCATTGTCCCTGCTCGATGAGCCCGGCCCGCGCGAACAGTCCTATTCGGACGAGGCGCTGGAGGCGATGTCGCGCCTGGTGGAGCTCAAGCTGCGCGATTTCGGCGTGGAAGCCGAAGTCGTCGCGGTGTTCCCGGGTCCCGTGATCACGCGCTTCGAGTTGCGGCCGGCACCGGGAGTCAAGGTCAGCCAGATCAGCAATCTAGCGAAGGATCTCGCCCGCGCGCTGTCCGCCATCAGCGTTCGCGTCGTGGAAATCATCCCCGGCAAGTCCGTGGTCGGACTGGAGATCCCCAACGAGAAGCGCGAAATCGTCACGCTCGGCGAGATCATCAAATCCAAGCCCTATGAAGCCGTGATCTCGCCGCTCGCGCTGGCGCTCGGCAAGGACATCGGCGGAGTGCCGATCGTCGCCGATCTCGCGCGCATGCCGCATTTGCTCATCGCCGGCACCACCGGGTCCGGCAAGTCGGTCGGGATCAACGCCATGGTCTTGAGCCTGGTCTACAAGGCCACGCCGGAACACGTGCGCATGATCATGATCGATCCGAAGATGCTGGAGCTTTCGGTCTACGAGGGCATTCCGCATCTGCTCTCGCCGGTGGTGACGGACATGAAACAGGCGGCGAATGCCCTGCGCTGGTGCGTGGCGGAGATGGAGCGGCGCTACCAGCTCATGTCCATGCTCGGCGTGCGCAACATCGGCGGCTTCAATCGCAAGGTCAAGGATGCCGCGGATGCCGGCAAGCCCATCAAAGACCCGATCCGCATGCAAAAAATAGCGCAGGGCGTCCCCGGGGTGGTCGCGGAAGACGTGCCGGACCTGACCTCTCTGCCTTTCATCGTCGTGATCATCGACGAACTGGCCGATCTGATGATGATCGTCGGCAAGAAAGTCGAGGAGCTGATTGCGCGCCTCGCGCAGAAGGCGCGCGCGTCCGGCATCCATCTGATCCTGGCCACCCAGCGCCCGTCGGTGGACGTCATTACGGGGTTGATCAAGGCCAATATCCCGACCCGGATCGCATTCCAAGTCTCCGCCAAGGTGGATTCGCGCACCATCCTCGATCAGAGCGGCGCGGAATCTCTGCTCGGCCATGGCGACATGCTGTACCTGCCTCCCGGCACCTCCATTCCGACCCGTGTGCACGGCGCCTTCGTATCGGACCAGGAAGTGCATCGGGTGGTCGCAGGTCTCAAGGCCGCCTCGCCCCCGGTCTACATCGAGGAAATTCTGGAAGGTCCCCGCAATGCCATTCCGGGATTTCCATCCGACGACGAGGAGGGCGGGGAAGGCGAGGCCGGCGATGCCGAAGCCGACCCCTTGTACGACGAGGCGGTGCGCATCGTCACCGAGACGCGCAAGGCCTCCATCTCCGGCGTGCAGCGGCGCTTGAAGATCGGCTACAACCGTGCGGCGCGCCTGGTCGAAGCCATGGAAGCGGCCGGCTTGGTCGGTCCCTTGCAGTCGAATGGCGGACGTGAGATTTACGGCGCCGCGCCGCCCGAGGAATGAGAGGCATGACTCCAACCAAGCTTGTGAGCGGGATATTGCTGGCGGCGCTCATCGTCGCGACGGCGGCCGTGTCCACGGGGGCCGTATCCACGGCGGCCCTGGCGGCCGTGGCGGCCGGCTCCCCGAGTGCCTCCGCCGCGGCCGACGTCGAGAAATATTTGAACGGGCTCGCCAGCTGGACGGCGGATTTCGAGCAGACCATCGATGATGGCCACGGCAACGTTCTGCGCAGCGCCGCCGGCCGGCTTTACCTGCAGAAGCCGGGGAAGTTTCGTTGGGACTATTCGCTGCCGTCCGAGCAGCTGGTATTGGCGGACGGCAAGCAGATTTGGTTCTACGACAAGGATTTGGCGCAGGCCAATGTGCGCGACATGGACGTAAGTCTCGCCAGTACGCCGGCCAGCCTGCTGTCCGGCAGCGCTTCGGTGAGCACTCAGTTCGACGTGACCTCCCTTGGGCTAAGCGCTGGACTGCAGTGGTTTCAGCTCGTGCCCAAGCACGCGGATACCGATTTTCAGCTCGTGCGCATTGGATTCGACAAGGGGGAACTGCGCTCCATGTTCCTCGCCGACAAGCTCAACCAGATCACGCAGCTGACCTTTTCGAACTCGAAGCGCAATGTGGTGCTGGCGCCGGATCTGTTTTCGTTCGTGCCGCCGCCGGGAGTCGACGTGATCGGACGCGGCGGCAAGTGACGGTCAGCGACGGCACGTACCGGCCGCTGGCGGACCGGCTGCGCCCGCAGTCTCTCGATGAGTACGTCGGACAGGCTCATTTGCTCGGCGCCGGCGCACCGCTGCGCCGCGCGCTCGAGTCGGGCCGTCCACACTCGATGATTCTGTGGGGCCCGCCGGGTACCGGCAAAACGACGTTGGCCCGGTTGGTCGCCAACGGGGCCCGCGCGGAATTCATCTCGCTGTCGGCGGTGCTGGCCGGCATCAAGGACATTCGCGCCGTCGTCGAGCAGGCGCGCAGCTTGCGCGGCACGCGCGACACGGTGCTGTTTCTCGACGAGGTGCATCGCTTCAACAAGTCGCAGCAGGACACCTTTCTGCCCTATGTCGAAGACGGTACTCTGATTTTTGTCGGTGCCACGACCGAGAACCCGTCGTTCGAAGTCAACAACGCGCTGCTGTCGCGGGCGCGGGTCTATGTGCTCAAATCCCTCGACGCCGCCGACCTTGGACAACTGCTCGATCGTGCGCTCACCGATCGAACCCGAGGATTGGGAAAGCTGGATCTGCACATCGACGCCGGCGCGCGTGAACTGCTGTTGGCGGCCGCGGACGGCGACGCGCGGCGCATGCTCAATTTACTCGAGACGGCCGCGGATTTAAGCATGCCGCAAGGCGCGGATACGGGCGCGGGCGCCGGCGCGGCCACCGACGCACGCGCGGCCGCGAACGCGGGGCGTCGCCTGGACGTCGACACCATGCGTGCCATCATCGGCAGCACCTATGTGCGCTTCGACAAGGGCGGCGAGAATTTCTACGACCAGATTTCGGCCTTGCACAAGTCGGTGCGCGGCAGTGATCCGGACGCCGCGCTGTACTGGCTGTGCCGGATGTTGGCGGGCGGCTGCGATCCCTTGTACATCGCACGCCGTGCGCTGCGCATGGCGAGCGAGGACATCGGCAACGCCGATCCCCGCGCCTTGACCCTGGCGCTGGAGGCGTGCGCGGTGTATGAACGCCTGGGCAGTCCCGAGGGCGAACTGGCCATCGCCCAGGCCGTCGTGTTCATGGCCTGCGCGGCGAAGAGCAATGCCGTCTACACGGCCTACACCGCGGCGACCGCGGACGCCACGAGTTTGGGCTCGCTCGAGGTCCCGCTGCACTTGCGCAACGCGCCGACCCGCTTGATGAAGGAAATCGGCTACGGCAAGGGCTATCGCTACGCGCATGACGAACCGGGTGGCTATGCGGCGGGCGAGCGCTATTTCCCCGATGCAATGCCGGACCGGCGCTACTATGCTCCGGTGCCGCGGGGGCTGGAAATCAAGATCGGCGAGGCGCTCAACCAGCGCCGCGAGCGAGATTCCGCGCAAACCTCCAAACGCAAAATCTGAGGAATCCATCGTGCTCGATCCGAAACTGCTGCGCAGCGATTTGACCGGGGTTGCCGCGGCACTGGCGCGGCGCGGCGTCGTGCTCGACGTCGAGGCTTTCGCCGCGCTGGAGGAACGGCGCAAAGCGGTGCAAATCGAAGCGGATCGGCTGCGCGCGGAGCGCAATGCCAACGCCAAGGCCGTGGGGCAGGCCAAGGCCAAGGGTCAGGATGCCGCTGCCCTGCTGGCCGCCTCTGAGGTCCAGGGCGTTGAGCTCAAGGGCATCGAAGGGGAGCTCGAAGCCATCCAGGCCGAGGTCTCGAGACTGCAGTTGGACCTGCCGAATATCCTGCACCCGAGCGTACCGGACGGGCGGGACGAGTCGGCCAATGTCGAAGTGCGGCGCTGGGGAACTCCGCGGCAATTTGATTATAGCCCGAAGGATCATGTCGCACTCGGCGAGCGGATCGGCATGGATTTCGAGGCCGCCGGGCGGATTTCCGGAGCGCGGTTCGTGGTGCTGACGGGAGGACTGGCGAGGCTGCATCGCGCTCTCGCCCAGTTCATGCTCGACCTGCATGTCGGCAATCACGGCTATCGCGAAGCGTACGTGCCCTACCTGGTTCACGGTACGGCGCTGATGGGCACCGGGCAACTCCCCAAGTTCGAGCAGGATCTGTTCGCCGTGCGCGGCGACCCCGGTTTTTATCTGATTCCCACCGCCGAAGTGCCGCTCACCAACCTGGTGCGCGATCAAATAGTGCCGTCCGACGGGCTGCCGCTCAAGCTGGTGGCACATTCTCCCTGCTTTCGGTCGGAAGCGGGCGCGGCCGGGAAGGACACGCGCGGCATGATCCGCCAGCACCAATTCGACAAGGTGGAGCTGGTGCACATCGTGCGTCCGGAACAATCCTATGCGGCGCTCGAGGAACTGACGTCCCACGCCGAGGCCGTGCTCAAGGCTTTGGAATTGCCGTACCGGGTGCTGGCGCTGTGCGCCGGCGATACCGGATTCAGCGCGGCCAAGACCTACGACCTGGAAGTTTGGCTGCCGTCGCAGCAGCGCTATCGCGAGATTTCATCCTGCAGCAACTGCGAAGCGTTTCAGGCACGCCGTCTGCAGGCGCGCTGGCGCAATCCCGCGGCGGGCAAGCCGGAGTTGGTCCACACCTTGAACGGATCCGGCGTCGCCGTCGGACGCGCGCTGGTGGCCATCTTGGAGAATTATCAAAACGAAGACGGAACCGTCACGGTTCCGTCTGTTCTTGCACCCTATATGGCCGGGGTGGCCCTGCTGAAGTGAGACGGGAGCGAGGCGCGGAGCCGCGCCTCGCTCGCTCGAACATCGACTTAGTTGCGGCTGCCCATCACGAGTCGCAGCACATACCAGAACATGAGCGCGATCGAGGCGAAGAGCTGCATCGCCGCCGAGACGTAACGATCCTCGGGGTAGTTATGGATGATGTTCGACGTGTCGTACAGAACCGCGACGCCGGCGAAACCAATCATGGCCACGGAAAACCAAGTACCGAGCTGAAATCCGAAGACGGCGCCGCCGACCATCGCAACCAGCGCGATGATGCCGCCCCACATCAGCAGCGCGCGCAGGAAAGAGAAGTCCTTGCGCGTGCGATGAGCGACGAACATGAGTCCACCGGCGCCCAGGGTGGTTACCAGGGTGGCGCTGTCGATGGCACCGGGCGCCTTCAGGTCGGCGATATACAGCAGTGGCACGAAGATCAGGGCTTCGGCAACGACGTAGGCGCCGTAGGCGAAGTACTGCATCCCGATCGATGAACTGGTCTGCGCCGTGCGTGAGGCCAGCCAGCCGGTCAGCATGAAGGCGCCGAGAATCAAAAACCAATTGAAGCCCAGCATGAACTGCGCGATTTGCCCGGCAAGGCCGGACTCGAACAGACCCAGCTCCACGAGGATGAATCCGAGGATGCCTCCCACCAGATGGGTGTAGGTGCGGGTGATGAAAACGCTGCGGCTGTCGGCGCGAGCGCCTCCAAAAGCGGCGTTGTTGCTAGGAAAATTGGCCATGATCGTCCTCCGGTGATTCGAAGCCGTATTTTACCACCCCTACGGTACAGGGTGCGGATTAGCCCGGCATCCCGCTGCATGGGGGCAAAAACCACTCATTCAATGCGGCAGGGCGCTGAATTCGACGGCCATCCATCGTTGCAATGCCCCCATAGACTGCGGGCGGCCCAGGAAGTTCTTGACCAGGTCGTTGGCCGACACCGAGCCGCCCGGCTCCAGCACGGTCCGCCGATAGCGCAGCGGCGTGTCCCCCGCCAGCAGATTCTTGGAGTCGAATTGCGCGAAGAAGTCCTCCGCGATGACCTTGTCCCACATGTAGGTGTAATAGGCGGAAGAGTAGCCGGTCAGGTGTCCGAACGAGGCGTACATGTGCGTTGCCGGCAGCGGCGTAAACAAGGTGTATTTGACGGTGTCGCGCTCGGCGATCGCGTCGGCGTCCACATCCTGCGGTTTGGTGTTGTAAAGATCGTAGGACAGCGCCGAGAAGGTGTTTTGCAGGGCGACATAGTTGGCGCGCCCGAACGCGGACGCCCGATTCATGCGCAGCACGAGCGCGGCCGGGATCGGATTCCCGGATTTATAGTCTCGGGCAAACGAGGCCAAGACCTGCGGACTCTGGATCCATTCTTCCAACATCTGCGACGGCGCCTCGACGAAATCCGCCTCCATGGAAATGCCGCTGATCCCGGCCCAGGGCTGCTGCCCCCCCAGTATCCAGTGCATCAAATGTCCGAATTCGTGGAAAAACGACTGCACGTCGCCATATTCCATGAGGCCCGGGTCATGAGCCGTCGGCCGCGGGAAATTGCAAATCAAGATGGCTTCCGGGAGCTGCTTGCCGCGCACGCCGTCGAGCACCGGCGACATTTCCGCGTGCGAGAATTTACCCGCGCGCGGGTGCATGTCCAGGTAGAAGCGCCCGATCACCTTGCCGGCATCGATCACGTCCCAGGTTTCCACGGTCGGGTCCCACGCCGCAACGCCTTGTTCCTGCCGAAAGGTGACGTTGAACAGCGTCGCCGCGGTGTCGAGTATTCCCTGCTTGACGCGCGCATAGGGAAAATACGGGCGCACCAACTGCGAATCGAAATCGAATTGCGAGCGGCGCACCTGCTCCTGGTAGTAGCTGCGTTCTTGAACGCCGATGGTGGACGCTTCGGTGTCGGATTTGCGCTTTTCCGCCAGCAGCATCTGAAATTCCTTCTCGGCGATCGGGCGCACGGTTTTATCCAGGTCCTGGATGAAATCCGCTATCCGCGCGCCGCTGCCGATCATCTTGTCGGCTGCGTTGTAGTCCGCCCACGATTTGTATCCGAGCAAGGTGGCGATTTCGTAGCGCGTGCGCAGCATCCTCAGCAGCACATCGCGATTCTGCGGGTAGGCACGCGTATTGAAGGCCAGAAACAGGCGCGCGCGAAGCGCGTCGCTCGCCGCGAAATTCATCACCGGAACATAGTCGGGGTAGGCGGTGGTGATGTGGATGACGCCATCCTTGTCCGGTTTGTGGCCGTCGATGTAGTCCTGCGGCAGGCCCTTGAGTTCAGATGCATCGCGAACCTCGACGGTCTTCTGGCCGTCATTGATGTTGCGTTCGAAGGTCGATTGCTCTTCGGTCAGCTCATCGTTCAGGACCTTGAGCCGCGCGCGCGACTTGTCATCCTTGTCGACGCCGGCCAGCCGAAATTCCAGCAATTGACGCCGCAAATAATACTGAGTGACCGGATCGACGTTCGACGCGGGAACGGCGGCCAGGGCCTGATACACGCCCCGGTTCAGCGACAGCGCCGTTTGCACCGCGCTGGCCTTGCGCGTCATGGCCGTGGCGCGGTCGCGGAACTTCGGGTCGGGATGCACCGCCTCCATCAACGACGAGAAATAGGCCGCGGCGTTGATCTGCCGGAGGGCTTCATCGTACTTCGCCAGGGTGTTGTCGACGGTTCGCGGCCCCTTGACCGCGAGGATGGCGTCGATCGAACCCTGTGCCGCGGCGAGCCTGTCGTTCTCGATGTTTTCGAACGCGCCGACGTCGGGTTTCTTGTCCCAAATGGGTGGCTGCGTCGACAGCAAGTCCTCGGCGGCCGCGGCCGTCGCGGCCGCAACGGCCATCGCACCGAAGAGGAGGAGATTCTTGATCCGCATTGAGGTCCCCGTTGATTCCGATGGATCAGTATAAGGGGGGTCAGGTAATATTTAACAACAACGGAGAGGTGGCAGAGCGGTTGAATGCACCGGTCTTGAAAACCGGCGTCGGAGCGATCCGACCGTGGGTTCGAATCCCACCCTCTCCGCCAGTCGCGACATCAATTCCGCTCAGCC
>DATFZF010000023.1:0-2270 GCA_035314705.1 Steroidobacteraceae bacterium
TAGGGGCGGGCTGGTGCCTGACGTGGCTGCTCCTGATTCGCGCCGCCGCCTTGCTGGCGCCCGTTTACTCGGGGGTGGATCTTGCGGTCGCGCTTAGGTTCGCCGATCGCGATGCGCCCCTGTACAGCGTGGGCACCTACGATCAATCCCTGACGTTTTATTTACGGCGCACCGTCACCCTGGTGGCGTATCGTGGCGAACTTGATTATGGGCTGCGCAAAGCGCCCGGTGCCGAGATCGCCGATGTGGCGGAATTTCTTCGCCTGTGGTCGGCGCCGACCCGGGCATTTGCGGTGATGGAGAAGAGTATGTTCGATGATCTCAAGAGCCGCGGTGTGCCGATGCGCCTGATCGCGGGTAACGTCCATCGCGTGTTGGTAGCGCGGCTGTGAGCTGGATCACCTGGGCGCTGATCCTGACCGGGGTAGGTTTGAACGCCGCCGCGCAATTGCTGCTCAAGGTGGCGACGCGGCCGCTGGCGCATGTGGTGGAGTTTTCCGCCGATACGCTCGGCAGCAGTGTGCTGATCCTGTTCAAGAGCCTGCCGTTTTGGACCGGCATGGTGTGCTATGGCGCAAGCCTCTGCGTGTGGCTGGCCGCACTGTCCAAGGCGCCGGTGAGTACCGCCTATCCCATGCTGTCCCTAGGCTACGTGGTGGTCGCCGCCGTGTCGGTGACCTGGCTGGGCGAGAGCATGACGCCGGCCAAAATCATGGGGATTGCACTGATCTGCGCGGGGGTGGTGTTGGTGTCGAGGAATTCGATATGAAGCCTTTTCTTCCCTTTACCCGTCCCTCCATCAATGAGGAGAGCATTGCCGCGGTCGCGGAGGTTTTCCGCTCGGGACAATTGGCCAGCGGCCCCAAGGTGAAGGCCTTCGAAGGCGCGCTCGTGGATTATCTCGGCGGCGATCGGCAGGTGCGGGTCATGACCTCGGCCACCGCCGGCCTGGAGATGGCGCTCGAAGTCGCCGGGATCGGGGAGGGGGATGAAGTCATCGTTCCGGCCATGAGCTTCGCGGCGAGCGCGAATGTGATCGCGCGCCTGCGCGCCAAGCCGGTGTTCGTGGACATCGATCTGTACACGCGCAACATCAATCTCGAACTCGTGCCCGCCGCCATCACTCCCAAGACCCGCGCCATCATGCCCGTGCATTTCGCGGGGCTGCCGGTGGACATGGACGCGCTGTATGGACTGGCGGCGCAGCACGGATTGCGCGTCGTCGAGGACGCCGCGCATGCCATCGGATCGAGTTACCGGGACAAGCCCATCGGCAGTTTCGGCGATCTGGTGGTGTTCAGTTTTCATCCGAACAAGAACATGACCACCATCGAGGGCGGTGCCATCAGCACGGGCGACCCCAAGGCAGCGGAACTCATCGAGCAATATCGCTTCCACGGCATCAAGCGCAACGCCGAGGGCGAAGTGGATGTGATGTTTCCCGGCGCGAAAAGCAATCTCACCGATATCGCGGCGCAGATCGGGATTGATCAGCTGCGCCGCCTGGACGGCTTCAATGCACGGCGCCGTGCGCTGGCCGATCGATATTTCAAAGAATTGGGCAGCTTTACGCGTCTCGTGCTCCCGGCGCGCGGCGACTCCGGCCACAGCTGGCACATGTTCCAGGTGCTGATCGATTTTCGCGCGCGCGGCATGACGCGGCCGGCCTTTCAAAAAATTATGGCCGATCGCGGCATCGGCATCGGCGTGCATTATCCGAGCATCCCCAGCCTGAAATATTACCGGGAACTCGGGTATCGCGACGAGGACACGCCGGTCGCGGCACGCGTGGGGCGCGAGACCGTCACCTTGCCGTTGTTTCCCGCCATGACCGATGAGGATGTGGTGCGGGTCTGCCGGGATCTTCGCGACATTTTGTCCACAGCGTAGTCGCTCGAGGCATCATCACGGCGCCTTCGGCCGCACCGGCTTGCGAGCAAAAAGGGGATGGCGCAAACTGCCCGCGGATCGATTCAGCTCCAAAGGAACCCCAAACATGAAGCGTCTACTGATTCTGGCGATGGGCAGCGTGGTTTTGGCCGCACCCTTGTACGCGGCATTGAAAGAGGGTGCGAAGGCCCCGGATTTCACCACCCAGGCGACTCTCGCCGGCAAGCCGTTCAAGTTTTCCCTGGCCGAGGCGCTGAAGAGCGGTCCGGTGGTGCTGTATTTCTATCCCGCGGCGTTCACGCCGGGCTGCACCGTGGAAGCGCATGAGTTTGCGGAAGCCACGGACAAGTTCAAGGCCTTGGGCGCCACGGTGATCGGGG
>DATFZF010000024.1:0-39606 GCA_035314705.1 Steroidobacteraceae bacterium
TCTATGCCTCACTCCTTAGTTTGCTGGCGCTGCGGCGCATCTCTGGCTGAACTCAGTTTGCCTCTTCGTCGCCTCGATGTGTGCAAGGCGTGCAACGCGGAGTTGCACGTTTGCAAGATGTGCGTTGAGTACGACACGTCGTATGCGAAGCATTGCAAGGAGCCGATTGCGGAGGAGGTGCGCAAAAAGGACGAAGCGAACTTTTGTGATTTCTTCAAGCCGAAGGAGCGTGCCTACGTCGCGAAGGACACGGCCGAACTCGCGCGAGCGAAATCGGCGCTCGACGATTTATTCAAGAAGTGAGAGTCGACTTGGGTCACTGGTCCGTCGCTATGTGGGCTTGCGCACATAGCGCGGGGGCCGTGCTCTAGGAATTAACTCGACTCCCGTCGGTTGCCTGCTGAAGGGCGCCACAGCGACCACCTCGCGGTGCGCGGAGCCTCAATATCAGACCGGGGAACTACCGCGACAGCGGTTACTGACCTTCCCTTGCTCGCAGCGTCGCGATTCAGGGAATCCCTTATGTTACAGCTGCGTATACTTTCAGGCGGCGCACATGGATTGAAAGTGACAGGGACTTTCGCAAGTACCTGGGGTCTAAAAGGAATGGTGACATCTCCGGACTATCTGAGGCTTGCGACCAGTTCGAGTCGCGACCTGGCGGACACGGCGCTAGATAGTCTGCGCGACGCCGTGGTGGTGATCGATGCCCGCCAAAATCAATTGCCGGTGGTACTCGCCAATGCGACGGCTCGCCGCCGCCTGTCCGGGCGGTCAGACTCGGTCGGGTTGGTCGAATCATCGGTCCATCGCTGGCTCACAGCCTCCTCCGCGTCGACGCTGACTGCCGCGCTGCAGGCGTTGGATTCTCCCTCACCCACCAGCCGGGTGCTGGCTTGGCGTTTCGTCGAGGGCGAGATCGCCGTCATGACGGACATCAAGCCCTTGGACTGCGCCACCTGGCAGCGCCTGGTCATGCTGACGTTCGCAGCGGCAGCTCCTGAACCAGACCGCGCCGAGGCTCTCGAGAATCTGTCCTTTGGCCTTCTGATCTTGGATCGCGACCTGAAGGTCACCTACGCCAACGCCTGTGCCGAGCGTTGCACGGATTCGGTGCCAGGCGGCCTGTTGGGCGTGTCCGCACTGGGCTTGACTCCGGCCTCGGGCTTGCACCCCGACGTGTTCGCGCGCGCGCTGCGCGGCAGCCGCCATCGTGACGACGCGATCGAGGTGGCGGTGTCGACGCACCCGACGCGCTGGTTCGAAGTCGATCTGCGGCCGCTGAAAGGCGCATCCGGGATTGTCGGCTTGGTCGTGCTGTCGATCGAGGTCGCCGAGCGGCGTCTGCGAAACCGCTCGCACACCGGCGGCGGCGAGCGCCCACCCACCCTCGCGGATCATGCGCTCGACGTCATTGCGGTCGCCGCGGCGGACGGCACGCTGCGGCACGTCAGCGGCGGTGTCAGAAATTCCCTCGGCTACACTTTGCAAGAGCAGGAATCGCGCAATCTGTTCGAAGGAGTCCACCCGGATGATTTCGAAGGCCTACGCTCCAAATACCAACAATTGGTCGACGGCGAGATCGAGACCTTCACACAGGAGTTTCGGGTTCGACACAAGGACGGGCCCTACCACTGGGTGGAGTCGAGCTATGCATCGGCCCTCGACAATCCGCTGATCGGCGGGGTGGTGGTCAACTCCAGCGACATCACAGAGCGCAAAATAACGGAGAACCGGATCGCCCAGCGCGAAGAAGTATTTCGGCTGGCGGCGGACGCCGTGGACGGCGTCATCTACGAATGGGATGTGGTGCGCGGCGCGGTGCACCGCTCCCGGGGTGTCTTCGAAGTGTTGGGGCTCGAGCCCGAAGATCTGGAGCCGTCCATCGAGGCATGGCGCGAGCGCATCCATCCGCATGATTTTGAGTCAGCCAAGAAGGCGGTCAACTTGGCGCTGCTCAACGGCCGCGGGTGGACCACGACGTATCGCATTCGGGATGTTCGCGGGCGTTACCGATCCGTGCTGGAGCGAGGCCTGATTCAGCGCAACGCGACTGGCGACCCGGTGCGCGCCATCGGCTGTTGTGTCGATGTAACGGAAATCAAGCGCATCACCGACCTGCTGGCTGAAACGCAGCGCGCCGCCCAAATGGGCGGCTGGGAATATAGCTATGTGACGCGCGAGCTCACCTGGACCGATGAAATGTATCGGATCTACGAGACCAGTCCAACGGAATTCACAGTGTCATGGGAGACGATGCTGGAGCAGTGCAACGCGGAGTCGTTGCGGCGATTCCACGTGGCGAGCGATCAATCCGAAGCCAACGATGAGCCGATCGACCTCGAACTCGAAATAACCACCTTGAAGGGACGGCGCATCTGGGTCCGCATCATCGGCCATCGCGAGTGGCTGGACGGGCGGCCGTTTCGCGCCTTTGGTTCCGTGCAGAACGTGCAGGCGCAAAAGCTGGCGCAAATCGCCTTGGAGAACAGCACCGCGTGGCTGAAGCTGTCGATGAACATGGCGAATATGCACGCCTGGCGCTGGGACCGGGCACCGGACGTGCTGGAATTCGCGATGGTCGACGGCCATAAAGTGCACTTGCCGGAGGTGTTCCCCGGTATGAAGAAGCTGATGATCCGGGTGCATCCCGATGATCGCGATGCGGTGAGCCGTGCAATCGACCATGCATTCGAAGAACAGGCGGAACTGCAGCAGGACTTTCGCCTCAGATCGAGCAACGGCGGCTACCGATGGTACGCCGTTATCGCGCGCCCCTTGTTTGACAGCGGCAATCAGCCGCGTGGCTTGGTCGGCGTCATCCGTGACATCACCGCGCAGCGCGACTCCGAAGTGCGGCTGCGGCGATCCGAGGAACTGCTGCGCGCCACCACCGCGAATGCCGCGGACACGCTGGTGCTGGTCGACACGCAGCTGCGGGTACGCTTCATCAACAAGGACGCCGGCGGCTTGAGCCAAGAGAAAATCATCGGCCGCGAGATCGCTGAGTTGCTGCCGGAGTGCGCGCGCGACGGTGTCCTCTACAAGCTGCGGCAGATCCTGCGCACCGGCGAGACGGCGACCTACGAATTCGAGTCGACCGCGGCCGGCCAGGTGCAGTATTTCGAAAATCGCGCAGTGCTGGTGCGCGACGCCGGCATCGGCACCGGAATTTCGATTTCAATCCGCGATATCACCGAGCGCAAAGGTCTGGAGCAGGAAATCCTCGATGTGTCCGGCCGCGAGCGGCAGAGCATCGGCCGCGATCTGCACGATGGATTGGGACAGGAACTGACCGGCGTAGCGCTGATGCTGCGCGCGCTCGCGACCCGCGTGCAGCCAAGTTGTCCCGAAGCCATGGACTCCATCAACGAGATCGTCGGGCTGGTGAATCGATCCATCGACAATGCGCGCTCGCTGGCGCGCGGCCTCTTGCCGGTGCGCAGCGAAACCGGCGGCTTGGCGGCAGCCCTGCAGGAACTGGCTTCGCGCAGCCGCGATCTGTATGGCCTCGAGGTGCATTTCCGCACGCAGGGGGGGGCGGAACTCAATCTGGATGAAACCGCGGCAAGCCATCTATACCGCATTGCACAAGAGGCGCTGACCAATTCCGCCCGCCACGGTCACGCCACGCTAGTCGACATATTCCTGCAGGCGGCCGGAAATGCCTTTTTGCTATGCATCATGGACAACGGTGAGGGTATTCGGCTGCCGATATCGCCTTATAGTGGAATGGGGTTGAAGATTATGAAGTATCGTGCAGGTATCATAGGGGCTAGGTTCGAGATAGCCCCCAATGAACCGCGGGGCACCGTCGTTCGCGTAACGGGCGAAAAAACCGGCGGCGGCCACATTACGAATGGCAAGGGTTATTTAAGGAGCGAATAATGATGGCCGCCAGCAACTCATGGGTGCGTTCTTCGGTGACCCAATCCGGACCCAACAACGGTAAGCGCAAAGTTCGGCGTGTATTGATCGTCGACGATCATCCGATCGTGCGCCAAGGGCTGCGTCGTGTCATGGAGAACGAAGACGATCTCACGGTATGCGGCGAAGCCGAGACCGCCCGCGATGCGCGGACCGCCATCAAGGAACTGAATCCGGATGTGGTGATCGCCGACATCAGCCTGAAGCAGGGCGACGGCATCGAACTGGTGCGCGACGTGCGTGCACATTATCCGCAGCTGCCGATCCTGGTGCTGTCGATGCACGATGAAACCATTTATGCCGAACGCATGCTGTCCGCGGGCGCCAATGGCTACATCATGAAGCAGGCCGCGAGCGAGCAATTCCTGATATCGCTGCGGCGGGTACTCGACGGCGGCATCTACGTCTCCGAGGCCGTCGGCAACAACATGATTCAGAAATTTGCCGCGGGCGGCGCCTACATATCGGCCAACCCCATCGATCGCCTCAGCAATCGCGAACTGCAGATTTTGCACATGATCGGCAAAGGCATGAGCACGCGAGAGACCGCGCATTCGCTGAACTTGAGCATCAAGACCGTCGAGTCGCACCGCCAGCGCATCAAGCGCAAGCTGAACCTCTCGACCGGGACTCAGCTGGTGCAATACGCGGTGAATTGGTTTACCGGACGTGAAGCAGGCTCGGCCAACCCTGGCGGCAACGAACCGGCCGCCCCTGCAGGCGACGCCGACACCGAGACCTAGGGATCAGCCTTCGCCCTCGTTAGGGGTCCGGGCACTGCTCGGCGCCGACCTCGCGCATGCTGCCCCTTAGGTAAGCCGGTTTGCCGAAGGCATTGCGCTCAACGCTGCCCAGCACGCGCCAGCATTCGAACAGACCGGCCGGCACTTGCACCCGTATCCTGGCGTCGAGCGGCGTTTGACGTTCCAGGTGCGCCCGGATCTCGAGCAAGAACGCGTCCCAGACCCCGACGGGGAGATGCGGCCGCAGGTCGCTCAGCCGTCTGCGTTTGACCTGCGTCGGCCATTGCAGGCGATGATAGAACCAGTCGCTGAACCACGCGGTTCCGCTCAATAGATCGAACTCCCACGAGCCATGGCCGCTCGCCGGCGGCGTGCTCGCCCCCGAAGCGGGAGAATTCGGGGATTGGGGCACCGAATTGGACATCCCCTCTTATCGGTCCGCCAGCGTCCGGTCTTGATGCCTGATTGGCGCGCAATAGGGCGAAGCCTGACCGATCAGCGCACAAATCCGGCAACTCGCCGCTGTGAGCGGCAGTACGGAGATTTACAATAACTGCCCCGCATTGGGTCAAGTCGATCCACAAGGGGCCGATATCTCGACATACACGAAAGCGCGCGAGGGTTCCCTAAAGTGTCTGAACTGGAAACTGTGACGTCGATCACAGCCGCACCCTCACCGACGATTTTGCTCGCCGAGGATGATCCGGTCACCAGGATGCTCATGACCCGCTTCCTCAAGAAGGCCGGATACGAAGTCGACGCGGCGGCGAACGGCTCCGAGGCCCTCGACAAGATGACCCGGCGCTACTACCCGATGCTGGTGACCGATTGGGAAATGCCGGAAATGGACGGCGTGGCGCTGTGCAAAGCGGTGCGCAACATGCAGCTCGACGGCTACGTCTATGCCTTGCTGCTGACCGCGCGCGATTCCAAGGAACACATCATCGCGGGCCTGGAGGCGGGCGCAGACGATTACCTGGTCAAGCCCGTGCATGAGCCGGAATTGATCGCGCGCTTGAACGCGGGCCGGCGCATCCTGAACCTCGAGCATTCGTTGCGGGTTGCGAATCAGCGCAATCGCATTCTGTCCATCACCGATGCCCTCACCGGGGCCTACAATCGCCGCTATCTCATGGAGCAGCTGCCGCGGGAGCTGGAGCGCTGCCGCCGCTACGCCTATCCCTTGTCGGTGCTCATGTGCGACATCGATCACTTCAAGAAGATCAACGACGCGCGCGGCCATGCGGCGGGCGACGATGTGCTGCAGCAGTTCGCGGCGCGGGCGCAGAAATCCATCCGCACGAACAGCGACTGGGTGGCGCGCTACGGCGGCGAGGAGTTTCTCATCGTGCTGCCGGAGACGGCGCATGAGGGCGCGGTGCGCGTCGCGGAGAAAATCCGCACCCTGATGTCGGGCACGCCCTTCGCGACCCGCGCGGGCGATACCGCGGTAACGGCGAGCTTTGGCGTGGCATCGACGGGGCCCAGCGGACCCGACATTTCGTTGAAGGTCGACGAGATCATTCGCTGTGCGGATGAATGCCTGTATCGCAGCAAGCAAGCGGGCCGGGATCGCACCAGCAGTCACGAAATCGCGGTGTCGCAGGCCATCCGCGCCCACGGATGACCGGACTCTTTGGGTTCTAGCCGGCCTTGCGCAGCTCGGCGTTGACTGCCTGCAGCTTCTCGGTCAGCTGCTGCACCAGCCCGTCGATTTCCTGAACCGAATTGGCGCGCACGGCGCTTTCGAGGCTCGAGGCAGCCGCCGCCAGGCCTGCGGCGTGAATATTCGCGCTGGCGCCTTTCAAGGCATGGGCGCGCTTGCGGATGGTCTCGAAATCGCTGGTACGCAGTGCCGAGAGGATCTCCGCCAGGCATTGATCGCCGCTGCTGACGAAGGTCTCCACCAAATCCCGCTCGAATTCCGCGTCGCCGCCCGTGAGCTCGCGCAGGGCGCTCATGTCGACTTCCGGGCGCACGGCATCGGGCTTCAAGTAGCGAGTGAGGCAGGCGATCAATTGCGCGGGCTCGATGGGTTTGCCCAAATGGGCATCCATGCCGGCGGCAATGCAGCTTTGACGATCCTCGGTCATGACATTCGCAGTCAGCGCGATGATGGGCAGACGCTTGCCGCGGCCGTTCCGGCGCTCCGAGTCGCGAATGTGCCGGGTCGCCGTGAATCCGTCCATGACCGGCATTTGGCAATCCATCAACACCGCATCGAAGCCCGACTCCGCGAGGCGCTCCAAGGCCTCGGCGCCATTGTTGGCAATGGTCACATCCGCCGCCATCTTCTGCAACAGGCGCTGCGCCACGCGCTGGTTCACCGGATTGTCCTCCACCAGCAGGATGCGATGGCCGCTGAAAGTCGGACTTGCCTGCAGCGCGGGCGCGAGCAGCGTCTTGCGCGGCACGTTGCCGGTCAGCACCTGATCGATCAGCGAGGTCAAGGTCAGCGCGCGAATGGGCTTCAAGCCGATGGCATCCGGCAGATGCTTCCAATCGGTCGCATCCTGCTCCGCGCCGAACAGGGACAGCAAAATGAACGGCAGCCGTGCATGACGCGGATCGGTGCGCAGGGCAGCCAGGAGATCGAGGCCGCCTTTCATGGGCATGAGTTCATCGGCCAGCACCAGGTCGATGCGTGGATCCTTCGCCAGTTGCTCCAATGCTTCGTCGACGCCTGCCGCCGAGACCGTGTCGAAGCGCGCAAGCCTGAGTTTGCGGGCGAGACTGCGGCGGCCGATGGGGATGTCATCCACGATGAGCACGCGGCGGCCGAAGCCGACGGGTTCGCGGTGCGGCTGCTCCTGCCCGGCATCGACCTTGATCGTGGCCCAAAAGCTCGATCCCTGCCCATTCTCGCTGCGCACGCCGACTTCTCCGCCCATCAATTCGGCGAGGCGCTTGACGATCGACAGCCCCAATCCGGTGCCGCCGTAATGGCGCGTGGTGGAAGAATCGATTTGCGAAAATGTCTTGAACAGGCGATCCAGGCGATCGGCCGGAATGCCGATGCCCGTATCGGTGACTTCGATGCGCAGCGTGAGGCGGCCATGTTCGTCGACCGTGCCGGTGGCATCCAAGGCCACGTAGCCTTCGTGGGTGAATTTGATGGCATTGCCGAGGAGATTCATGATGATTTGGCGCAGCCGCCCCGGATCGCCGCGGGCGATCACGGGAATGTCGGCGCCGATGTCGACGATCAATTCGATGCCCTTTACCGCCGACTCGAGGGCCACGGCCGAGACCGTCTCGTAGATCACGTCGCGCAGATCGAAGTCCACATGCTCGAGCTCGAGGCGATCGGCCTCGATCTTGGACAGGTCGAGCACGTCGTTGATCAAGGAGAGCAGGGCTTTGGCGCTGCCGCGGATGATGTCCACGTATTCGCGCTGAGTGCTGTCCAGGTGGGTTTCCGACAGGATCTGCGACATGCCGATCACGCCGTTCATGGGCGTGCGAATTTCGTGGCTGACGTTGGCGAGGAAATTGCTCTTGGCGCGATTGGCGGCTTCGGCCGCGAACTTGGCATCGAGCGTCGCCTGCTCGGCGAGCTTGCGGTCGGTGATGAGTTGGCACGAACCGGCCAAGCGCAGCGCCGTGCCGTCCGCGGCGCGCTCGGCCTGCGCGCGTGAGCGCAGCCACTCGTAGTGCCCGGCCTTGTGCCGCGCGCGAAATTCGACGTCATACACGGTGTTGTGCAGGCGGTGATTCTCGGAGCAGACC
Organism: Steroidobacteraceae bacterium; assembly: GCA_035314705.1. Lineage (GTDB taxonomy): Bacteria > Pseudomonadota > Gammaproteobacteria > Steroidobacterales > Steroidobacteraceae > Bog-1198. The sequence continues at coordinate 8,400 of DATFZF010000024.1, forward strand.
CGAAGTTTTTCCAGGTCTTCCGGATGCACCAGCTTGTTAAATACCTCGCGCGAGACGGACAGATCGCCGGTGTTGAATCCCAGCATTTCTTCGAAGCGCTGCCCGAACCAGATGCCGTCGGTGACGAGGTCCAATTCCCACAGACCGTCCTGGGTGCCGCGAATCGCCCGCTCCAATCGGCTTTCGATGGAATCCAACGCCGCCTCGGTGCGCTTCAGATCAGTAATGTCGACGATGGCGCCGGTGATGCGCACCACTTCGCCCGATCTGCCGCGCGACACCGTGGCTTTCTCGCCGATCCAGCGTTCGCTGCCGCCGTCGAGCATCACCCGGTATTCGCAGCGATAGGACGGCTCCTCCGGCGTGGTGTCGAGCGGCGCGGTGCGGCAGCGTGCAACATCGTCCGGATGCACCCGCGACAGCAGCAGATTGAGATCGTCGAGTTTGGTCGACAGCGGGATGCCCAACAATGAATGGAAATTGTCGGAGCAAATGCGGGTATTGCGGCCAAAATTGAAGTCAAACGTCGCGAGGCCCGCCGCGGTCTGGGCGATGTTCAGCGAGTCGGTCGCGTAGCGCAGCTTGTCTTCCAGTTCCTTGCGCTCGGTAATGTCGGTGATGGTGCCGATCACACGCGCAGGGCTGCCGTCGACATCCTTCAATATCTCGCCGCGGCTGGCGATCCAGCGCACCTCGCCGCCCAGCAGCAGAGTGCGAAACTCCGATCGGTACTTGGCCCCGGCGTCGATGATGGCGCCCAATTCGACCACCACGGCTTCCAGGTCTTCCGGGTGGATGGATGCGACCCATTCCTCGCGCGTCAAGGTCAGGTCGTGGCTCTGCTGGCCGATGAGCGCGAAGAACAGCGGCGTGCCGCTGATGTCGCCGGTCACGAGATTCAAATCGAAGACGCCGAAGCCGCCGGCGGCCTGGGCCATTTCCAGGAAGTCGGAGGAGCGGCGCAGGGGCGAGTCAGGCGCTTGGGCGTGCCAGAATGGTTGGGCGAGCGGCTCGGGAACGGCAATTGCGGGCGGGGACGGGGCCGGTGCGGCCGGGAGCAGCCCCTGCGCGCCGGACGATGCAGAGCGCACGCCGGTCGCCGTCATGACGAGCCGAACCGCAACCATCGGAAAGCTAAGCAATTTGCCGAGAATAGGCCATCCGCGCATGCGTCATCCAAGCCTGGTGGGCGTGCGCCCTCAGGGTCAGGTTATCGGCGGGATCGGCCTCCTCTTGAGCTATGATCGGGCCTTAAATTTCAAGGGTGTAGCGCATGCGGACGGCGCAATTTGCCGAGCGGCTGCTGGACTGGTTTGAGGTCCACGGACGCCACAACCTGCCGTGGCAGGAGAACCCCTCACCGTACCGGGTGTGGGTGTCCGAGGTCATGCTGCAGCAGACCCAAGTGGCCACCGTGATCCCTTACTACGAGCGCTTCATGGGGCGATTTCCCGATGTGCCGTCGCTGGCGGCGGCGGCGCTCGATGAGGTGCTGCATTTATGGACGGGCTTGGGGTACTACGCACGGGCGCGTAATTTGCGCGCCTGCGCGCAGGCGCTGGTGGCCCGCCACGGCGGCGAGTTCCCGGACGAGCTCGAGGCCGTGATGGCACTGCCCGGCATTGGACGCTCCACCGCGGGCGCCATTCTCGCGTTGTCGCGGGGGGTACGCCAGCCGATTCTCGATGGCAACGTCAAACGGGTGCTGGCGCGAGTTTTCGGCATCGCGGGAGATCCGAGCTCCGCCGCGGTCATGGCCGCACTGTGGGCCCAGTCCGAGGCCTGCACGCCCGCCTCGAACGTTGCCGCCTACACCCAGGCCATCATGGATTTAGGAGCCACGGTGTGCACGCGCGCCCGGCCCGCCTGCACGGTGTGTCCGATGAGCACCGACTGCATTGCCGCACATGAGGGACGCCAAGAGGAGCTGCCGGGCCGCAAGGCGAAGCGCGCGCGCGGCTCGCGCGAGGCTACGCTGCTGATCGCCGAATCCGACAGCGACGGTTCCATCGCCGTGCTGGTGGAACGCCGCCCCGCCGTCGGCCTCTGGGGCGGACTGTGGTCGCCGCCGCAATTCGAAAGCGAATTCGCGGCGCTTGATTGGTGTCGCCGGGAGATCGGCGAACCTGAAGTGGAGTCGCGATCGCTCGCGCCCATCCACCACGCCTTCACGCATTTCGATTTGCTGCTCAACCCGCTGCGCGTGCGCTGCCGGCCCACGCCAAGCGTCCACGATGGCGACGACCGGCTGTGGTATCGGCTTAGGTGTCCTCCGCGGGTCGGGCTGCCCCAACCCATCCGCCAGCTATTCGAGCGATTGCGTCTCGCCGATGGCGGTTAGGTTAAGATTGCCGCCATGGCACGCAAAGTGAATTGTGTTCTCTTGAAGCGCGAGGCCGAGGGCCTCGACTACCTGCCCTATCCCGGCGAGCTGGGCAAGCGCATCTACAACAGCATTTCGAAAGAGGCCTGGGCGCAATGGGTGGCGCATCAGACCATGCTGATCAACGAAAATCGACTCACGCCCATCGAACCGAAGGCACGCGCGTTCCTGGTGGCCGAGATGGAGAAGTTTCTGTTCGGCGCCGGATCCGAGAAACCCAAGGAATTCGTGCCGAAATAGCCCAGGCTTGGGAGCTGGCGGCGCTAGTGCAGTTCAATGATGACTGCGCTGGCGTGACCCTTGAGCAGCACTTCGCTGTGAGTGCGGTCGCGGCGACTGAACCTCACATCTCCAAACTTGACGTCACTGACGGCGCTCTTACCCTCCGGTGTGGTGGATTGCAGTGCGCCGTTCGCTTCGAACACCGCCACGGCATCCTTGTCGTGAAAGTGCATGGGCGTGGGCTCGCCCGCGTGCCACACATAACTCCAGACCGTGACCCGGTCGTTCTCCAGCAGCTTCTTGGAATGCGGCCGAGGAAACGCCGGCGGATAACCGCTGTTGTTGGGCATGGGCGCCGGCGAATTGTCCTTGAGTTCGATCACCACGGTGCGCACGCCATCCTTGGACGGGACGGTGCCCGGACGGCCGAATACCGCGGTGCCTTTTTGCGCCAGCGATACCGCGACGAAGTCGTGCTGTGCCGGCGGCAACGCGCTCGCCGTATCCCAGACCAGAACGCGGTCATTATCGATCACGGGTTCGGCCCCATGGCTCAACGCGGCGGCACCTAAGGCAAGAACACACAGTGAGATTCTGAGCATGCAGCGGTTTATCCAGGCACGGTCTGGCCGCCGGGGGGGCGGGTCGCCGTCAACGACTGAATCCCGACAGCACGCGGACCATGCGGTGTTCGCCGGCGCCGACGTAGGTATCCTCTCGATAGACGATGGCGTCACCCAAGTGTATTTCCACTTTGTGCGCGCCGGGTGTGACAGTCAGGATCTGGGTGCGGTCGTTGCGCTCGATTGCCTGTCCGCTCTGTACACCATCGACGAACACGAGCGAATTTGCCGGGGCGCCGGTCACGATGATTTGAGTCGGGTTCGGCACCGGCGGCTTGCGCGAAAACCAACTGCAGGCGGAAAGGGAAGCCAAGGTAATCAGTACGAGAACTCTCACGCTTTACGCCCACGATTTGCCACGAAGATCGGAGCGTATCATGCAGCGCCGGTATCAACTACCCGCAGTTTCAGTCCCGGAATTCCAGGCGACACAAACCCGCCAGCTCGACAGTGCGCGATGCTCTGTGCGGCAGAGGGATCGCCTCCGGCATCTCGGGAAGCGGCCGCTGCTGCGCATCGGCGAGATCGTTCGACACAGCGGCCAAGCGGGCATAGGCCGTGGTTGCTTCGGCGGCGAATTCGCACCATTCAAGACCGACGCCCGTCGGACCGCAGCGAACCACGGTGGCTGCGATACGACCACCGGTGCCGTCGGCGGGTAATGGGTCCACGGGTTCCACATACAGCAGCGACAGAGGACGCAATGGACGATCCGTTTCCATGAAGGCCCCGGTCGCGCTGATATTGACGATCCGACCCGTGCCGATCGTGTGCGGCCTCGTGACAAATCGCACCACGACATCCGTCGCGCGACGCTGGCCTCTGTGTCGTTCCATGATTTTCTCCGGACTCTATATGATGCGACACCGGATCGGCGTCTGATGCATTCGGCGCGGCAATTATACTCGCTCGATCGGCACTTGGAGCGCGTTGCAGATGCGGATTATTATGTGCAGTAGTGGCATTGCACCATCATATAAATCAGGTGCTTGAGACTGACTCGATTGCAGCCTATCCATCTCACGTATCTCAACGGTCCGGATGTCGAGCGAATCGCCCTCAGCGACGAGGAAATTCTTGACGCAGTCGAAAGGGCACTCGAGGCGCAGGGCATGCAGGCGGTGGTCATTGAACCGCGCGTGCACTTGGTGCCGCAGAATTCCGCCGCGGGGCATTTCAATGTGCTGCGCGGCGTGGTGCATCCGCTCGGACTCGCGGGAGTCAAAGTGGTTGGCGACTTCGTCAACAACTTCAAGATCGGGCTGCCTTCCGAGATTGGATTGCTGACGCTGTTCGACCCGGCCACGGGCGTGCCGCTGGCGATCATCAATGCCACCTCCATTACCGAAATGCGCACCGGCGCCATGACCGCGCTCGGCGCCAAGTACCTGGCACGCAAGGACAGCAAGGTGCTTGGGCACATCGGTGCGCGCGGAACGTCCTACTGGAACATCCGCCTGCTCGATCGTTTGTTCAATTTCGCTGAAATCCGCGTGCACTCCCGGCGTGCGGAGAGCCGCGAAGCCCTGGCCGCCAAGCTGTCTCAAGAATTGGGCAAGCGGATCATCGCGGTCAACGACTGGGAGCAATGCGTTCGCGAGGCCGATATCGTGGTCGAGGCGTCCCGCCTCCCCGAACCACAGCCGCTGCTCAAGACCGAGTGGATCAAGCGCGGCGCACTCGTCATTCCCTACGGCACCATGAGTGCCGTGGAGTTGTCACTCACCGATATCATGGACAAAGTGGTGGTCGACGACTGGGGCCAGTGCCGCAAGGGGTTGCCCTTCGGCGCGCTGCGCCAGCACGTCGATTCCGACAAGCTCACCGCGCAGACATTGCATGCGGAGTTGGGTGAGATCGTCGCCCACTTGAAGCGCGGCCGGGAAAGCGATGCGGAGACGATTCTGTTCTGGCATCGTGGGCTGTCGTTGAGCGACATCGCCCTCGGCAGCGCCCTTCTCCATAAGGCGAAGACCCGTTCGATCGGCCAGACGCTGCGCTTCGAATAGCCTTAACTTTTGCTGATTTCCGGGGCGCGGGAGGACGTTGCCGATCCGCCGCTCGTGCGGCGAATAGCGCGAAACATCCCGCTGCGATCCGATTGCCAGCGACGCCGGCCAATGATGGACAGCAGCGTCTTGGCACTGTTGGGTTCGATGCAGGCGACGCGGGACGCAGAATCGAACGGCAGCGGTTCGCCCAGCAGCCGGGAGGCCTCGAGCGGCTCCACGGTTTCAAAGCCCATGATCCATTCCGGAAATTCTCTTTCCGCAATAGGCTCCCAGAGAATCATCCGCGACTCGCGGTCGTCGCAGAAAATCGCGCGCGCGGCCGAATCGACTTTGGTGGCTTCGCCTTCGAGCATGAGCAGGAAGCAGCCGCCCAAATAAAGCATCATTCCTGAAACATCATTCTGTCGGTTTGCCTTGCGTGCCTCGTTGAGGAATTTGACCGTGTCGTGCTCGGAGATATCGGGCGACGCAGCACTTAGGTAAATGACGTGGATGAGATCTTCCATAGACACTCCTCGAGTCTGAGTGGCTCTAGCTTAGATGTATCAATCGACCAATTGCGGTCAAGCTTTTGGTTTTGAGACGCGTTTAGCGCAGATCGAGTAGAAGTCGCGTTATGTCGCGGCGAAATAATAGGGGTCTGCCCTACACTGCGCTCGCTCGACAAATTCAGTCGTGTGATTGTCGGTGAATGGCGTCAGCGATGGGGGGGCGTCATCGAAGATGTGAAGGTCCGGCGCCGCGAGGGCGGCGCCTAAAGCGAAGGCCGGCGCTAGGAAGCGCCCGCAGGATCGCTGCGGAGCTGGGATTATGGAGCGTCTCGATCGAATGGCTCGACCGGACCGTGAACTCTCAACGCGACATCAGCGCATCCATGTCCGCCTGCATGCGTTCCTTGTATTCGTCCGACCAATGAGCGCCGGGTTTGAATTTACTGGAGTCTTGCTGCCGCGGAGGGGGTGGCGTCTTGCTTTCTCTGGGCGACTTTCGTACGCCGGTTTTAAGCTTGAGCGTCACGCGTGTTGATGTAGGGTTTGAAGACGAGTTCGAATTGTTCATGCAGTTGTTGGGCACCTATGTCAGTTATTCAACGTTGCTCGAGTTGGTCCACACCGCCGAATCGTTCGAGCGTCGGATGCAGCGGGTGCAGCCATTGTACTCAATGTGAATTCGCGAATACAGGATGTTGCGCGGGCGCGTGGCGGCTTGGCCCCGGCAGGGTGCATTCGACAGGGATGGGTGTTTCGCTCAAGTTACCGGGATATTAACAACTGGTAACCCGCCGCTGGGAGAGTAAACGTCCGGGGCGGCGGCACGTTGCATCCAGTGTAGGTTTCACTTTACAAGGATCGCCGCCATGAACACATTGTCATCCGTTGCTTTGAGTGCTGCTCTTGTGGTCGCGGGTGTGGGTGCCAGCGTCTCGGCTCAGGCACACCCCATCGTGAGCGTGGGCGTCGGTTGCCCCGGTGTCGTGATCGAGCCGGCCGGCTACATGCGGCCGTATTACGGACCGTATTACTACGCGCATGGCCGATATTGGCGTCACGACTTTGATCGGGACCGGTACGATCGCTTTCACCATGAGCGATGGGACCGCCGCTAACGATCGATCCGGGCATGGGAGTGTTGGGGATCGGGCGCCTGGCTGGCCAGGCGCCCGAATTACCTTTAGGGTACGTACCTCATGCGAAACCATCCTGATCTCTCATGAACCTCGTCATCCCGCCGCGTGACTTCGACGGGTATATCTTCGATTGCGATGGCACATTGGCGGACACCATGCCACTGCACTATCGCGCGTGGACGCGGCTCGTTGCCGAACTCGGCGGGTCCTTTCCCAAGGAGCTGTTTTATCAATTGGGGGGTCGGCCGACGGCGCAAATCCTGAGTCTGCTGCGGGACGAGCACGGGTTGAAGGTCGACGACGTGCAAAGGGCCGCGGAGCGGAAGGAGGGATACTTCCTGGAGATGATCGACGAGGTGCAGCCGATCGAGCCGGTGGTGCGGATCGCGAGGCGCTGGCACGGAATCAAGCCCTTGGCGGTCGCGTCCGGCGGGTTTCGACGGCAAATTGAGCGAACCCTGGATGCACTGGGTATTCTTGCTCTCTTCACCGCGGTGGTGTGCGTGGAAGATTACGCGCGGGGGAAGCCGTGCCCGGATCCTTTTCTGGAAGCCGCCAAGCGATTGAACGTGCCGCCGATCGAATGCCTGGTATTCGAAGACAGTCCGCTCGGAATACAGGGCGCCAAAGCCGCCGGGATGCAGTCCGTGCTGGTGCCGCGCACGGACTCCTGAGCGACCGTCTCCTCGAGGCGCTGGTTCAGGTCCTCAGCAGCTCCAGCAGTGCGTTCGTGACGTGCTGCGGGCGCTCGAGCGTGGACAAATGTCCACATTCCGGCACCGTTACAAGACGCGAGCCGGCGATTCCCCGCGCCATCTCCGCGGCACGATCCGGCGGCGTCAATTCATCGCCATCTCCAACGAGGACCAGGGTGGGACAGCGAATGCGTCCGAGAGAGGGCCGTGAGTCGACGCGCCCCATGATGGCGGTCTGCTGCCGGATGAAGCCGGCGGCACCCGTTTCCTCCGCCATGGTGCGGACGATTTCCCGCAGCCGCTCGTCGCCGCGACGCCCCGGGTGAACCAGCCGCGGGAACAGTGTGTCCGCCAAAGCGGCGATGGGCGCGGTCTCGGCCAGACGGATCTGAGTGAGACGGCTCTCGATCTGCTCTGCCGTATCCGGCCGCGCGCTCGTATCGAGCAGAGCGAGCTTGGCAATGCGTCCCGGCGCCTGGCGCAGGATCTCGAAGCTGATGTATCCGCCCATCGACAAGCCGATCAACGCGAAGCGCTCCGGCGCCGACGCGAGGATGGAACGCGCGATCGCCCCCACGCTCTCGTTCCGATCATGCTGGGCGATGGTTACGGGCCCGACGCTCCAGAGCGCCGGAATCTGCTCGGCGTAGAGTCGCGGCGAGCATCCAAGCCCGGGAATACAGACGATCGGGAGCGCTTCGGTCAGTCGACGAATGATCCGTGGAGCGGATCAGTTCCCGCTAGTGATGAACGGTGATCGAGGGATCCAGGCGCTGCAGAGCTTCGCCCGTGGTAGCCGCCCCCGTTTGGTTAATTTGCCGGCTTGAATAGGAGCGGCCAAATTGCGAACAAGTCCCATCCTGGGGGGTAATTCGATCTCCGGTTTGGCTCAAGCACGCGGGATTTGGCGTAAGCGCCTGGGATGCCGCGGCATTCGGCTTCAGGCCGGCAGTGCTTGCCGTGCAGGCGGCGAGGATGAGTATTGGGCCGATGGCACTTGCGGCGCGCAGATAAGCGTTCATATGACACCTCCGAATTACCATCCCATTCTACGCTCGGCGACCGTATGGCGGAAATGCAGTCTTTGGATGCGCTGCCGCAGCGGGCCCGCTGTGTCAATAGTCCCCATCCTACAAGGGCTTGGGCTTGTCATGGCTTCCCGGGTGATCGCGGGCGGCGCATGATCCCGGCCTTGAGGTCGGCGGCCGCGCTGCGCCTCATCATCCAATAAAACGGGGGTCTATATGTCATTTATCGCCTGGATTGTGCTTGGGCTTTTAGCGGGATTTATCGCGAGCAAGATCGTGAACAAATCCGGAGAGGGATTTCTTCTGGACATCGTGCTCGGCGTTATCGGCGCGGTGGTGGGCGGCTATCTATTTCAAGTCTTTGGTATGGCGGGTGTCAGCGGCTTAAATCTGTACAGCATCTTGGTTGCCGTCATCGGCGCCATCGCCGTGCTGGTCATCTATCACGCGATTCGGCGCGCTTAGGGTAGGTTTCGACGCGAATGCCTTGGCAACACCTCCGCATTTCGCGGTTCGGCGGTCCCGAAGTCCTGGAAATGGCGGAGGAGCGGGCCATCCCCAATCCAGGCCCTGGGGAGGTTCGCATCAAGGTGCTCGCCGCCGGCACGGGCTTTACCGATACCATGATTCGGCGCGGGCGCTATCCGGATTTTAAAGGCCCGTTGCCGTTCACTCCCGGATACGAGATCGTCGGCGTCGTCGAGCAGACGGGGCCCGGCGTGGTCGCACCGATCGAGGGGCAGATGGTCGCCGATCTGTGTGTCGTCGGTGGTTACGCCCAGTATGCGATTCGCCCGGCGCGTTTCCTCATACCTGTCCCTGATGGCATCGATCCTGCCGAAGCGGTGTGCCTGCCGCTTGCCTACCTCACCGCCTTTCAGATGTTGACCCGCTATCGCAGCCTGCCGCGGGGTGCAGTAATTCTGATCGTGGGTGCTTCCGGCACGGTCGGCACGGCGCTGCTCGATCTCGCGCGCCATCTTGGCCTGGAGGCGATTGGCACGTGTTCGGCCGGTAACCGGGCGGTGGTCGAGCGCTTCGGGGCAGCGGCGATCGACTATCACGTGGGTGACTTTGTCACCTCCGTGCGCCGACAGACCGCCGGCCGCCCCGGCGTTGATGCCGCCTTCGATGCGATCGGCGGCCCGCATTTCCGCCGCTCCTTCGCATGCCTCGCGCCTGGAGGGCTGCTGGTGGGTTTTGGGTCGCAAACGATGGCAGTCGGCGGCGAAAGCCTGCTTGCCGCGGGCCTCGGCTTGGCGCGGCTCAAGCTGTGGAATGCATTCAGCTTCTTTCTCGGCGGCCGTCGCGCGGTCTTCTACAGCATCACGTCCCGCCGGTCGACTCATCCCGATGAATTCAGGGCCGACATGGCGACGCTGTTTCAGCTGCTGCGCGCAGCGGTCATTCATCCGGTCGTCATCGACCGATTGCCGCTCGCCGCGGCGCGCGAGGTCCATGCCCGCATCGACGCGGGCGGGCTCGGCGGCAAGATTGTGTTGCTGCCCTGGTCCTAATACGCGCCTCGGTCTGGTCGTCGCGGATACAATGGGGACATCCTAAGGATCAGGTAGGGTGTCGTCGATTTCGCAGCTTATTCTAGAATCGGTGCTGACCTGTCCGCATTGCGGCGCGCTGTCTGTTGAGACCATGCCGACCGATGCCTGCATCTACTTCCACGAATGCGTCCGGTGCCATGCGCGGTTGCGCCCAAAGACGGGTGACTGTTGCGTTTTTTGTTCGTATGGGTCCGTGAAGTGCCCGCCGGTTCAAGAATCGCGTGCTTGTTGTGGTGCGCGCCGCGGTGCAGACCCATGATCCTGGATGTTCGCAAGGCATTTTGCGCGTGCGGCATGGCGCTGTTGGGGCTCGCGACGATTGGCGCCGACGATTCGGCGCCGGCGCCCGGACCGAGTTGGCCGGGGAGCTTTGTTGGGCGCGTCGAGGCGCTCGCGCTGATCGAGACACTGAATGCGGATTTGTTGAGCCATGACAGTGCGACCGTGACTCTGGAGCATTGGTGCGATGTGCATCGGCTGGCATCACCCTCTCGAATAGTGGCCGTGCGAGTCCCCAATGTGGATAAGCCGCCGACGCCGGAGCAGCGTCGGGAGTTGGGTGTTACTCCGACCGAATTGGTGCGTTACCGACGGGTGAGACTGCTCTGCGGCGCGGTGCTGCTGTCGGAGGCGGATAATTGGTATGTGCCGGGCCGTCTCGCGCCGGAAATGAATCAGCTGCTCAGCACCACTGATATCCCGTTCGGCAAAGTGGTACAGCCGCTGCATTTCCAGCGGCACACGCTGTCCTCGAGGTTGCTGTGGCATCCGCTGCCGGAGGGATGGGAGATGAGTCCGGCTTCAGCCGGCGACCCCGCGGCGAGGCTATCCCTGCCGCCCAACGTGTTGGAGCATAAGGCCGTGCTCACGTTGCCGGACGGCACTCCCATCAGTGAAGTGGTGGAAACCTATACGGACGGGGTACTTGCGTTTCCGGCGCCACCCCCGGGCCGGTCGGCGCCGTGATAAATTCAGAGTCGATCAAAGCCGTTGAATGGGGCCATGCAAAATGAAGACGTTCTGGAAAATTGTTCGCTGGGTTGGGTTGTTGGTGCTGTTGGTGGTTGGATATTCGGTGTATCGGATCGGCTTCGGCAAGCCCTTCACCATCAACGAGCTCGCGAACCGGCAGGCGTTTTTGTTTCTGGTCAAGAACCCTGAACTGTTCACGGGGGTCGGGATCGTCGACGGCACGATCTTCGACTGGCATTCCGGCAAGCTCTCGCCGGTGGGGGTCCAGAAACGCGACGATGACTACGCGATGGCGGAGCGCTTCGCAAAACAGGTCATGGAATACGACCGCGCGAAACTCAATCGCGAGGATCAGTTGACCTACGACATCCTGCTCGACCAGTGGGACACGGCACTGTCGTTCAAGCGCTTTGACTGGCTATCGTCCGAAGGCCTCTACCCGATCGCGCCCATGTGGGGTACCCAGGTCCAGTTGCCCACGTTTCTTGAAACAGTGCACGTGGTGAAGAACGCCAAAACGGCGCGCAACTACGTCAAGCGGCTCGAAGCAACGGGCGGCAAGCTCGATGCGGTGACCGGCGAAATGCAGCGGCAGGCAAAGATCGGCGTGGTGCTGCCGATCTCGCTGCTCGAGAAGGCGGAAAGCGGCATCAAGGACACCGTGAGCCCGAGTCCGCCGGACAATCCGCTGGTGACCACGTTCGTCGAGCGCATGAAGAGGGCGAAAGGCCTCGACGCGGCCGAGCAGTCGGATCTCGCCAACAAGGCCACCGAGGCGGTGAAGAATGGCGTCTACCCCGCCTACGCTCGCATGACGGCGGCGCTGGAATCCCAGCGCCCGGCGGCGGCCCAACAGGCGGCCGGCGTCGGGCGCTTACCCGACGGCGCGGCCTACTATGCGGCGGCGTTGAAACAGATGACCACCACCGATTACACCCCCGAGCAGGTGCACGCACTTGGATTGTCGGAGGCGGCGCGCGTCAGCGCCGAGATGGACACGCTCCTCAAATCGCAGGGTCTGTCGAGCGGCACGGTGGCCGAACGCGTGCAGGCGCTGCACAAGGATCCGCGCTTTCTGCTGCCGAACACCGACGAGGGCCGCAAGCAGCTGCTCACCAGGTACCAGCAGATCCTCGACGAGATCAATGCGCGCATGCCGGAATATTTTCGTACCGTGCCCACCGGAAAACTGTTGGTCGAGCGGGTGCCGACCTCGGCCGAGAACAACGTCGCCGGCGCCTACTATCAGGACGCCGCGATGGACGGGTCGCGGCCGGGAACATTCTTCGCGAACCTGCGCGATGTCCGAGAGACCGCCACGTGGACGATGAAGACGCTCGCCTACCACGAGGGCATACCCGGGCATCACTTCCAGATCTCCACTGCGCAGAATCTCAAGGACCTGCCGCTGATCCGCCAGCAGACACTTTACTCGGCGTACGCCGAGGGCTGGGCGTTGTATGCCGAGCGATTTGCCGCCGAAATCGGCATGTACAAGGACGATCCGTTCGGCGATGTCGGACGGCTCGAGGCCGAGCTATTCCGTGCGGCGCGGCTGGTGGTCGACACCGGTCTGCATGCCAAAGGCTGGACGCGCGAGCAGGCGATCACCTACATGGTGACCACGACCGGCATGAACGAGAGCGAAGTCATCACCGAGGTGGAGCGCTACATGGGCCAGCCGGGACAGGCCTGCGCCTACAAGGTCGGGCAGCTCAAGATCCTGGAGCTGCGTGAGCGAGCGAAGGCGGCGCTCGGGGCAAAGTTCAATCTCAAAGACTTCCACGCGGTGGTGCTCGAGAACGGCGGCGTACCGTTGACCTTGCTCGAGAAGCTGGTCGACGAGTGGATCGCAGGGACCAAGACCTAATCTAAGTGAGCGCGTTGGCGAACAGGGCCAGCATGCGGCTCCAGGCCTTCTCGGCCTGGTCGTGGTTATAGACGGCCGAGTCGGGAGGACACCAGCCGTGCTGGGTGCCTGCGTACACGTCGATTTCCGCGGGTAAGTGGGCCTTGGCGAAAGAGTCCCGGAGCACGTCCTTGGCTTGAGGTTCTCGCTGATCATCATTCTCGGCGATCGCGATGAGAAAGTGCGCCTTCATCTGCGGTATGAGTAGGTGGGGGCTATTCGGCTTGTCGGTAACGAGGCCGCCGCCGTGGAAGGTGGCCCCCGCGCCAACGCGGTCCGGAAGAGCGGCGGCGGCTCGCAGCACAAAGGGGCCGCCCATGCAGTACCCGGTGGTGCCCATTTTCCGCTTCTTGTCCACCGATGGCTGGCCGTCCAGAAACGCGACGAATGCCTTTGCATCCGTCACAGCGGTCTCAGGAGTCAGGGTGCCCGCCAGGGTCATCAGCGCCTGGCGCGTGGGGGGATCGTTGAAATCGGGGTGATCGGGTGCCGTCGGCGCCTTCTTCGTGCGATAGAAGGGATTGATGACCAGGACCGCATAGCCGGATTCAGCGAGCCGGGTGGCCATGTCCTTAAACGCCGGACGAAGTCCAAAGATGTCGGGCCAAATGAGCACGCCGGGAAATTTGCCCTTCGCCGGATGCACGAAATAGGCATCGGCGGTACCGTCCGGGGTCTTGATTTCAATATCCGCGCCGGTGGTAGCCGCGGCGTTGGCCAGCCTCGGCAGCGCCGCGAGGAATCCGGCGCCGAGCGCCATCGCACCGAATTTCCGCCGCGTCAGGTCGTCCGAGCGCCGCGCGAATTCGTCGAAATCGTCATGCTCACACATGCCCTTCTCCCAAAGTGTCGATGACTTTCGGGATATTGCACCTATCCGCGTTTGCTGCGCAATACGGAGGCGAATTCGACAGGTTTTTTACACGCTGAGCGTGTATTCACAACGGCAAATTAACGGCCGGTGGATGCATCCTAGGCGTCATGAGTACTTTCACGCTGCGTGTTCGCTATATGAGCCTGGCACTGCTGGTCATGGTGGTGGTTCATGGCCACTTGCAAACGGCTCATTCCGGGGCTGCAGCGGGGTCATCGGGGCTGACTCGCCTCAGCCGTGACTTGATGCGCCTCGCGGGCAGTGACACTCGCGCGAAGGTCGACGCGTCGGAGTGGAAGTCCACGCGCAATCCGCGGGATCGCGCCTAGAGCGGCGCGACGAGCACGCGATCGGTTTGTCGGTCCGCGCCCACGAAGAAATCGTGGCTGCCGCGGTCGACGAAGCCGACCTTCCTGTAGAAGGCAATGGCACGCGGGTTGTGTTCCCAGACTCCGAGCCAGAGATTGCGGCCCCGGAACGCACGCGCAGCCGTGTGCACGGCGAGCATGAGCCGCTGCGCAATGCCCTTTCCATGAGCCGGCCGATCGACGTAGAAGCGGTGCAGCTCCACGGGTGCGTCGATGAGGATGCCGGCGGGGGGATCTTTGCGCTGGACTTGGGCAAATGCGACGAGCGTGACCTCGTCATACGCCAGCAGCGTGACCATGTCCGGGTTGAGCAACTCCCGGGTTTGCTGCGCGATCCCGAAAGCCTTTTTCACGTGAGCCTGCATGTCCTCGGCCCGATTGTGGGGCGCGAAGGTCTCTTCGAAGGTGCGCGCAGCGAAGGCGGCAAGCGCGGGAGCGTCAGTTTCGAGGCCAATACGGATGTGGGGGGAGTCGGGAGTAGGCATGGGCGCCGCTCGATTGGGAGCAAGCCGCAATTCTAGCAGGGGAGGAGGCAGCGCCAAATCGGCGGGAACTTTTGGGATGCAACGAGCTCTGATACCATACCTCGTGTGGCAAGGTATATGAATCATGGCCGATAGAAATCCCGCGCTCATGGCCGGCATCCCCGAGCTCGTGGTCTTGAGTCTGCTCGCCGATCGCGAAATGTATGGGTATGAAATCGCGCGATCGATCAAGACCGTGACCCAGGATCTGCTCAGCGTCGGCGAGGGGGTGCTCTACCCGGCCTTGCATGCGATGGAATCGCGCCGCCTGTTGCGGTCTCGATCCATTCGCGTCGACGGCCGGATGCGGATTTACTATGGCGTGACCGCTCGGGGCAAGACACGTCTGGCCCGACTCACCTCAGATTGGCGACGCATGAGTCGGGGAGTGGAATCCATACTGGGGAGCCCAAGCCATGCATGACCATCCGTTTGCAACACTTCGAGGGGCCTTGCTGCGAATGGGCGTGGCGCCGAGACATGCGCGTCGCGTCGTCATGGAACTTGATACCCACTTCCAGCAATTGGTGGACGAGGCACTGGCGCGGGGAGACACCGAGGAGGCCGCCCGCGGCGCGGCGCGTGAGCGCTTGGGCACCGAACAGTCGTTGATCGAGCGCTATGCGGGTATGCCGGAATTGCGTGCGTGGTCCAGCCGCTGGCCGGCCGCCTGGTTCACGTTGGTGCCTCTGATCAGCTTTATCGCGCTCTTCGTCGCGGCCATGGCGGCTCTCGTCTTGATCGCGGAGCAGATGTCGGCATACCTGCACCAGGTGCACGTGCCGGCCGGGGTGTCATCCCGCATTGATGGGGTGGCCAAAATCTTTTTCTTGTGGGTACTGCCCCTGGCGATTGCCGCGGCATTTGCGCGTCTCGCCTACCGGCGGCGCGTGGCGCTTCACTGGCCGGTCGCCGGCATCGCGATCGTGTGCTGCCTCGCTGCGCTCATCAACGTCGATGTGGTGCTGACGGGGGGCGCGCCGCCGGGACAGCTGGGTGCGGGAATCGGCTTTTCCACGCACGCCCTGCCCGGGCAGCTGGCGCATGCGGCGGCCATACTCACGCTGGTCGTGGGACCGCTGTGGCTCGCATGGCGTCGACACAGGCTGGATGGAATGACGGCGGACTGACACAAGTCCTTGCCGTTGTGGCGGACAATCAACGACGCGCACGACATTCGATCGCAGCGGCGGTTGCCGCGCTCCACATCGCGGTTATCTGGATGCTCTTGGCAGCCACGCCGCCGGTCGTGATGCGCTCCCATTCGCAGAGCCTGCAGCTGGTATTCATCGCGCCAACGATGGTTGTCCCGCAGAGCCCGGTTTCGAAACCGGCGCCGCGCTCGCAAAGATTCCGGCAGCCCAACGCGCCCCCTTCTTACCCCGTAGCACGCATTGCGGCGTCGCCAGGCGCAGAGGACCAATCAAATCATCCGCCCATCGATTGGGAGGGTGAGCTCGATCGCGCCGCCAGGGATTCAGCGGCCGCTTCGCCATCGCTCAAACCGCGGGATTTCGGCTTTCCGCCTGCGTCCACCGCGCCCTCATCAAAACCTCCCGAATTTGGCTGGTCGTACGCGCCCACGCATCGCGTGCAGTCCCTGCCGGGAGGCGGATTGCTGGTCAATTTGAACGACAATTGCGTGCTCGTGTTCGCGCCACTGCCCTTTTTCCTCTGTGCCCCAGGCCACAAACCGGCGAACGGGGACTTGTTCAAACACATGCACGATCCATCACCACCCGGTAGCCGCGTGGTTCCTTAATGGTTTAACGTTGGCACCAAGCCACCGGAGGCCCCAATGAGCATGTCCACCGATTCCACGGAACCCGCACTGCGCACCCGCCTCGTGTCGTGGAAGGAGCCCGTGGTTGACCTCGCGCAAATCGCCGCCATGAGCGGGTTCGAGTATCTACAACATCTGCTCGACAGCGGCGGAGTCCCGCCGATCGCAGCGCTGCTGGATTTTCGCCTGGTGCGGATCGAGCCGGGCCGCGCGGTGTTTGCCGGAACGCCAGCGGAATTCCATTACAACCCCATTGGCGCGGTGCACGGCGGTTTCGCGGCGACGCTGCTCGATTCCGCCCTGGGCTGTTCGGTGCACACGACACTAAAACCCGGTTTCGCCTATACCACGATCGAACTCAAGGTCAATTACGTTCGCCCGCTGCGAATGACCACGGGCGTCGTCAGCTGCGAAGGCCAAGTCATCCATGTGGGGTCTCGAATCGCTACAGCCGAAGCTCGCTTGACGGATGCCGCCGGCAAGCTGTACGCGCACGGCAGCACGACCTGCCTCATTTTTCCCGTCGATGAGGCCGTTAAGCCATGATTTATGAACTCTACTATTGGCCCACGGTTCAGGGCCGCGGCGAATTCGTGCGCTTGGCGATGGAAGAGGGCGGCGCGCAGTACCGCGATGTGGCGCGTGAATCCGGCCACGGGGCCGGCATCGCGGCAATGATGGCCATACTGAATGGTAGTGCTGCGAGAACGCCCTTGGCGCCGCCGTTTCTGAAGGCCGGGCGGCTGCTGATCGGCCAGACCGCCAATATTCTGCAATATCTCGGCCCGCGGCACGGCCTCGCGCCGCAGAGCGAGGCCGGCCGGCTGTGGACGCACCAGCTGCAGCTCACGGTGGTGGATTTTTTGGTCGAGATTCACGACACGCATCACCCCGTGGCCGGCAGCCTATATTACGAAGACCAAAAGAAGGAGGCGCGGCGCCGCGCAGCGGATTTTGTGACCAACCGTATGCCGAAGTTCTTAGGCTACTTCGAGAACGCGTTGGCGCAGAATGGCACCGGTAAGCGCTATATGCTGGGCGCGCAACTCACCTATGTGGATCTTTCCATGTTTCAGGTGATCGCCGGCCTTGGCTTCGCCTTCCCGAACGCCATGGTGAAGGCCGCGCGTCACTATCGGCGGCTCCTGGCCTTGCATTCTAGAATTCAGGATCGGCCGCGTATTGCCGCGTATCTCGCTTCCCCGCGGCGCATCCCCTTCAACAACGAGGGCATCTTTCGACACTACCCGGAGCTGGACGCCGCGCGCTGAAGCTCAGCGTCGGGTCATCTCTTTGTAGCCATAGGCGTCGGTCTTGCCGTCGTTGCGCATCTCGTTGAACTCGTGGTTCTTGAACACAGTCTTCCAGACTCTGTCGAGCAGCACCGAATCAGGCAGCTTTGCAAACGGCCGGTAACGATGATGCTCCTGTCCTTGCCCGATGAACGGTGAATTCTCGATGCTGTTGTAGGAACAATGCAGGATGGTGCGCGGGAAGTCGGACGCATTCGCCCCGGAGGCATGGAGCGTATTGGCGTGGAAGAAGCACGCGTCACCCGGCTCCATTTCCACCGGCACACTCGGTAATCGCTGCCTGATCAGATCGAGCCGTAGCGGATCGCAACCACTGGCTTCTCCGATCCGGACATGGTTGATTCGGCCGAGCAAATGGGAACCCTGGACCAGGGTCACGCAGCCATTCGCCTGGGTCACCCGATCGACCGCGATCATGCAGGTCAGCATGTCAGGCCGCAGGCAGCCCTCCTCGTACCAATAGGGATAATCCTGGTGCCAATCCCACCGGCCCGCGGTATGCGGCGCCTTCATTGAAAGCTTGGAGTGCCAATGATAGGAGGGCTTGCCGAGCAGCGCCTCGGCGGCATCGACGAGGCGCGCGAGGCGGGGCAGCATGCCTAGGTAATCATCCGAGAAGGCGGTCCAGACAATCACCTCTTGGGCATTACCCGCGCTATCGGCCACGGCACGCAGCCGCCCGCCAATGGAAGGATCGGCGAGGCAGCCTTCGCGCAGCGGCGCAATCTCAAGGGCATCGAAGAAACCCGGCAGGAGCACGAATCCGTCGCGTTCAAACAGCGCGATGTCGCGGGGTTTGAGCGGCCGAGTGGTCGTCACTGCGCGATCCTCGTCGGGCGGCGGCGCCGAGGCAGATATCATGGCCATCCTCGCGATGTTCTTCGGTGGGATTATGCCCGACGGGTACGGGCGCCGCTTTCTATTTCTTGGGCTTTGGCGCCGCCGCCTTGGGCACGTCGATGTCGAGCTTCGGCACGCCGAACTGGCCTTCGAGTTTATGCAGCTTGTCGAGATCGATCGCCCCAACGATATTCACGATGGTGAACTGCCGCGGCTCGCTCGCGATCAAGGCGAGGCCCGTCGCCTGGTTGTTCGCGACCATAATATAAATATCGACATCGGCCTGCGACTTGCGGCTTCGAGTCTGCACCAAGCGATTCCAACCGGGCGCGGTCAGCTGATTTCTCACGGCGTCAATGTCGGATTGCTGATAGGCCGCGTCTTTGTCAAAGGTGTAGCTCCTGATATAGATGCCCTGCAACCCCCTGAGGATTTCCCGGGTCGCCGCATCTTGCGGATCGTCACCGTTGAGGAAACGGCCGGCCATCGCCAATAACGCGGAATCCAGCGTAATGGTTACGGACTCCGTGGCTTTCTGCGCCAAGGCGGAGAATTCGGGCAGCACCAATCGAGGATTGGGCGCGGCCCATACAAGAGCCGGCGCCATCAGCGCAAGGACCATGCGCAAACTGCAATTTCTCATGAAGGCGATACCTCGATTGCTCTTAAACGCCCGGCTTATCATCGGCCGGCGACGGCGACGGCGACGGCGACGGCGATTGGCTCTTGATCACTTCGTACGCCAGATTCAGCTTCTGACTGGTCATGCGCAGCGCCTCGATGACCTCGCGCCGCGCCTCGAGCCCCCGCTCCGTTTCGCGCCGCTCCTGCAGATGATGTTGAGCGCCCACAGCAATGAGCAGGGACGCGGCTACGCCTGCCGATAGCCACCAGGCCGTGGCGGTGGGGCCGCGTCGATGCGTGCCGCGCGCATGGGCCTGTGATCCTTGCTCCGCCGTGACGCGCGCAATGAGCTTCTGGGTAAACTCATCGTCGGGCGCCACCGGTGTCAAGGCGGCGCGCAGCCGGGATTCCAAATCCTCGCTCATGTCGATTCATCCTCGCAGCGATGCCGATCCGGGTGCGCAATTCGCTGCCGCAATATCCCCAAGGATCGCTGCAAATGGCTCTTCACCGTATTGATCGGCATTTCCAGCGTCCGCGCGATATCGACCGGGTCCAGGTCTTCTTGGTACCGCAGCAACAGCACGGCGCGCGCCGGCGGACTCAATTCCATCAGCAGCTGCTGCAGGTGTCGCTGCAACAGCGGATCGCCGCCCTCCGCGGGGCTGATGAGCGAGGCCTCGTCCTCCAATGAGGTCATCTCGATACGCGATCGCCGGCGCAGTTGATCGATGGCCCGAAAACTGGTCACCTTGCGCAGCCAAAACAGCAGATGCGTGTTCGAGGCAATGGATTTCAAATTGCCGTTCAGTTGCATGAACACCTCCTGCGTCAAATCCTCCGCGAGTTCCTTCGTACCCAGCAGACGCAGCGCCAGACTGTAGACGGAACGCTGATGCGCCCGGATCAGCAAGGCGAGTGCGGCAGAATCGCCCGCGCGCGCCTTGACCAGCTGCTCGTCCGAAAAACCCGCTGCCGCCTCATTCAACGTGAGCTTGTCCTTGTCGCGTCAAGCGCACAGGATACGCAATGGCGCAACCGGCCGTCACATCACTAAATGGGCCTGGCCCAACGCGGCTTTGGGCAGATGCAAGTGATTCTCGAGCCTTGGGAGATCCTCGATCCGGATCGAACCCACGATATTGATGATCGTAAACTCGCGGGGTTCGCTGGCGATCAATGCAAACCCGCGGGTGAGGTCATTCTCGACCAAGACATACATGTCCACATCCTCGCCGCTCTTGCGATTATGAACTTGCATCAGCTGACTCCAACCCGGCGCCGCCAGCTGCCGTCTGACGGCATCGATGTCGGCGGCGGAGTAGGCATTGTCGGTGGCGAATTGGAAGTTGCGAATTTCGATCGCCTTGATTGCGGACAGAAGTTTCTTGGTGGCCGCACTGTCCGCATCATGGTCATCCATGGACGCCGCCGCGATGCGCAGCAGCCACGGGTTCAGGCTGATATTCACCGACTCTGTGGCCTTGCCTGCGAGAGAGCTGAAATCCGGCAGCTTCAGCTTCGCATCTTGAGCGGCGGCCCAAGGGGGCAGCAGCAGGCAGGCGAGCGCGAGTTCGACAATGCGGATCTTCATGTACATTCTCCTGGCGGGATGGGGACATCAATCAAGCTCTCATAGGAATACGAACGGAATGGCCCCGGAGGGTGCAAGAATCCTCGAGTTTCTTGGCAGCGACGCACGGCAGCGGTGGCGCAAACGCGGGCAGCAGCCGTCGATCGCGCAATAATGTGATATTAATCAATCAACTACGTGTCCCTACCATCGTTGCAGTGCTCGGCTTCGCCGAAGGCGCCATGCCGGCGCTGCGGTCGCCAACCGTGGCCGAAGAACGCCCGGTCCGACGTAGAATAGGTCATGGCACGAAGTTTTCGTACGGAGCCACTGAGGGAGCCGCGGACGCGGGTCGTTCTCCCGGATCCGTTTTACTATCTCAGCAACTTCGAAACCGTGATCGCATCGCTCAACCAGCGATATGCGGATTTGTGGACCGCCGAGGAGCAGCAATTCCTCGCAACATTCGAGGCGCTTCCCAAGGCCTCCCGGGCACTGCTCGTGCGCATGGTCATGCGCGACGGGGTCTTGTTTCGCGCCAGCCGATTGGATTACCCGGAAATTGGCGAGACGTCCGCGGCGGCGGCGCCTCTGGTGCAGGTGGGTTGGGTGGACGATGCTCCCAACCTCGATATCGACCAGCTGCAGAGGCTGATCACCAAGGCGGAATTGGTCCAGCACTTGGCGCTGCCGCGGCCGGAGCGGGCGCTCAATAAGCCCGATCTCGTCGCCCGGCTGCGCGAGACGTATCCGGAGCCCAAGCCATTTCACGACTGGTGCCGAGACTCGAGTGATCGCATCTACCGGCTTGTGGCGGCTCCCCTGTGCGATCGGTTGCGGCTGATGTTCTTCGGCAATTTTCACCAGGACTGGAGCGAATTTGTCTTGAGGGATCTCGGTATCTTCGCGTACGAGAAAATACCCTCCTCGTTGCAGGCGCGCCCCTTCGATACCCGGGCGCAGATCGACGCGTTCGAGCAGCTCTATCTGTGCGGTCAATGCCTAAGTGCGGGCCTACCATTGGATCAGGTGATAGCGGCCATCCCAGCTGCGATCACAGACTCTGACTGGCTGGAGCAGCGCCGGCAGAAGCTGCTGTTTCAAGTGGGCCAAGCCGCTGAACGGCTGGGTGATGCCAGAGCCGCATTGGAGGTCTATTCGACCTGTACCTACCGCGGCGCACGCCTGCGCACCATCCGGCTGCTGGAGCGTGCCCACGAATGGGAAATCGCGCGGGATCTGTGTCTGGCCGCGCTTCGAATCTCGCAGAACGAAGCGGAGCTGGAGCAGTTATGCCGGCTGTTGCCGCGCCTGAATCGCAAGCTGGGGGTGGCGGCTAAATTGCCGCGTGCGCCACCGACGGTGCCGGCGTTCGACATCGTGGTTGAGCGGCTGAGCAACGAGGAGGCAGTGGAGTACTGCGCGCTGGATTACCTCAAGCACCAGGCGCAAGGGCACACCGCCCTGCATTACGTCGAGAATGGGCTCGTGAACTCGTTGTTTGGTCTCCTGTGCTGGAGGGCGATTTTCGAACCCGTTCCCGGCGCCTTTTTTCACGACTTTCAGTACGGGCCTTCGGACCTGTCGAGCGGCTACTTTTACGAGCGCCGGCGCCAAGCATTCATCGATTGCTTCAAGGAGCTCGAGTCTGATGAGTACCAGAGGACGATTCGGCGCGTCTTCGTCGAGAAGGCCGGGATTCAGTCGCCCTTTGTCGCGTGGAGGGTGTTGAGCAAGCCGCTGCTCGACTCGGCATTGGCGTGTATTCCGGCGTCGCATCTTCGGGTTTGGTTCGAATGGATCGTACGGGACGTTCAGGAAAACCGCGCGGGATTTCCCGACTTGGTGCAGTTTTGGCCGCTGCAGCGGCGATATCGCATGATCGAGGTGAAAGGCCCCGGTGATCGATTGCAGGACAATCAACGGCGTCTATTGGAATATTGCGTGTCGCATGACATGCCGGTCTCGGTGTGCCATGTGCGATGGGCTTAAAGCCCGTTTACCGCGCGGCGCGCTTCGCACTGCTCGAAGAGCGCTTCTTCGCTGCGTGCGGGTGATGGGAAGTTTTTGCGTGGCCGAGGATCGCCGGCTGAATGGGTGACCCATACACGTGATGACTCGTATGGCGCGGGACGAAAGAATTCGGCTTTGCGCCGGAGCTGGTGGGTTGATCGCCGGCAAGCGACAGCGCGGGTTGCGCGAGCGTGACGGCGGCGAGCACGGCCATCGCGAAATTCTTCATGTTCCTGAGCCTCCTGGTCCAATGATAGGTCAATTTCGCGCTGCAGCGTTCTGCGCGCGCACCGTAACGTGAAGCGTGTCTCGGATGACGGGAGCGACACCCTTGGGGGCGAGGCTAGGTGATCGCCGCGGCCGCCTTGTTGGCGCGGGCGAGCAGACGCGGGTCGCCGTACCGCTCGGCGCAGGCGGAGAATCTTTCGGTGGGCCCGTGCCAGCGGAGTTCATCGACGTCCGAAAAGAGCGGTGCGTCGGTTCGGAGGGTTGCCAACTGCTTGAATAACAGCGCGAGATCGCGGCGCTCGCCGAGCAGCACCTCGGCCGGGAAGTCCTCGATCCGGCCGTAGCGCGTGATGAGGCTCGCGGCACCTTTGGGTCCGATCCCGGGAATGCCGGGATACCCGTCGGCGCTGTCGCCGACGAGGGCCAGGTAGTCGGGAATCAGCGCCGGCATCACTCCAAACTTGGCCTGCACCCCGCTCGCGTTGCGGATGACCTTGCCTTTGCGATCCACCTGCACGACGCGATCGTCGCGCACGCACTGAGCGAGATCCTTGTCGGGTGTCCAAATGCACACCTTGTGCACGCGCGTGTCCCCGTCCGCCAAGGCGGCCGCCGAGGCCAGCGCATCGTCCGCCTCGAGCTCGATCATCGGCCATACGGCAATTCCCATCGCGCCAAGGCCTTCTTCGAGCAGTCGGAACTGTGCGAACAACGCGGGTTCAATGCCTTCGCCCGTCTTGTACTCGCTCCACAGCTGGTTGCGGAAGGATTCGATGACATGATCGGTCGCCACGCCCAAGTGCGTCGCGCCCTCCTCGATCATCTCCAGGACCGTGTTGAGCACGCCCACGACGGCGCCGAACGGGCGGTCCTTGTCCTTGGTGAAACGGCGCAGGCCGTAGAAGTGGCGATAGAGCTCGTAGGTGCCGTCGATGAGATGAATGATCACGCCGCATTATTCCTCAAGCGTGACCTTCCGTGGAAATCTTCCAAATGACCCGGGGGCCTCGCAATGTTAACGCTGCGCGCGCTGCCAACGGCGTAGTCTAGTCGCGCCGTGCCCGAGGCAATCGGAGCGCGAACCATAACAATTCAATTAGGAGGGCCCACGATGTCTACTCGTACGGTTTCGATGGTTGCCGGTGCACTCATGCTGTGCGCGATGGCGGGATTTGCCTCGGCACAGGCGCTGAGTGCGGATCAACAAGAGATTTGGAAGGTTGAACATCAGCAGTGGAAAATGGCTGCGGACAAGGACTTGAACTGGATCGACAAACTGCTGCATCCGAATATGCAATTTTGGGAGACGGGCGCGCCCATGCCGCGAGATTTTGCGTCAATCAAGCATTGGGGCCGTTATGAGGTGGAGTCTGGAACCACCCTCGAGTACGAGATCTTTCCGATCTCGGTGACCATCACCGGCAATGTGGCGGTCGCCCAATATCACTTCATGCTGGCGCGGGAGAACTACAAGAAGGACCGCGAGACCGTAACGGGCCATTACATGGATGTGTTGATCAAGGAGGGCGGCCGCTGGCAGTTCATCGCCTGGGCGGGCGGAGATGACCCGAAAAAATAGCCGGGCGACCGCGAGGATGTCGATCGACGCATCGGGCGCCTCACTGGGAGGCGCCCGACACTCGCCTCACTCGGTTCCTTTGACGGTCTTGTTCGCGTCGTCGGATTTGCGCTTGGCGCTGCGCGCCGCCCAATCAAATCGATCACCGCTGCCGTAACCCAAGTTGGTGAGGGTGACGCGCGTGTGGCGCGGATCGAGCGCGTCGCGTGTGATCGGCGGCGGGTGCGAGGCCGGAAACGAGGGGCAACACGCAGGTCAGCGCGAGGAGGCGGATGGCGTTTGGCATGATCAGGATTCCTCTTGGGCAGCAGCTTGGAGGCGATCGAAATAATCACGGAGCGATGCGACGGATGCATCAAAGGCGGCGAGCGAGCGATGGGTGCGCGCCTGCATCACGGCGCCTTCCATCGTGGTCAAGACAAACACGGCAAGCTGCTGGGTATCGACCGTGCGCGGCAGGCGATGACGGGCGGCATCCAAACTGGCTTGAATGTGGCGTACCCAGCCCGAGAAATTGACGGAGAGCAGCTCGCGCACGGGCGGATCGGGCTCGTGAAGCTCGAGAGCGAGGGATCCGATCGGGCAGCCGTAGGTGCAGCCGCTGCCGTCGAGCGCGCGACGGTACACGCCAAGCAACGCAAACACTCGCTCAATGGGATCGTCGATACCGTCCCACGCCGGCATCAGCAGCATGGGCTCGATGCCGTCGCGGTAGGCCTTGAGCACCGCGAGCAGCAAATCCTGTTTGGTGGGAAAGAAGTGGTAGAAGCTGCCGGAATGGGCATCCGCCTGCTGCAGGAGATCGGCGATCGACGTTGATTGGTAGCCCTTCGCGGCAAAGAGCTGCATCCCGGCGAGTAGGAGCCGGTCGCGGGTGTCCGGTATTGCGACTTGATTGATCACTCAACTCGATCCTAGCGCGACTGGAGTGAGCAATCAAGTCCCCAGCTCCTCAAGTAACCGCCGGCAGGACCGACTAAGAAGAGTGGCAACGGCCGTTCTCGGGAGTAATAGTCACGTGACTCTTGCGCGACTGCATGATTGGCGCAATGGGCTCTGGCTCGCGCTTCTCGTGGCCGCGACCGCTCTCGGTTTGGTGTTTGCGTGGCACGTGCTCCTCAGGGCTGATTCCGGCCAGGTGGAGACGCCGTCCATCGCCATCAGCGATCTGTCCCGGGTGCCTCCGGAGAGCCTGGTCGAAGTCTCCGGCATCGTCACTTTCGTCGACGCGGCAACTCGTTCCTGCTACGTCCAGGACAGCACCGGCGCATTGGCGCTGATCGTGCCCGCCGGCGCAGCGCTGCCCCTGGCGGGCGACCGGGTGCGCGTGCGCGCGCAGCTTGCAAGCCGCGCCGCCACGGATACGGGCCTGCGTGATGTCGAATTGACGGCCGTGACCGTTGAACGCCAGGATCGTCCCGGATTGCCCCGCCCCGAGCAAGTCCCGCTCGAGGACTTCTTCAGCGCATCGAATACCTACGAAAATCATCTCATCGAGACCAGCGCCGTGGTGCGCGCGGCGCAGCGCGACGGCAGCCGGCTGCGGCTCGAGATCAGCGCCACGCAGGCCGTGCCCGTGTTCATTGTCGACGCGGGGTCGCTCGATCCTCGATCGCTCATCGACGCCAAGATCAACCTGCAGGGCGTCTTGAGCTACCGCTATAACTCCCATGAAAATGCCCATGAACCAGTCTTATGGGTCACATCGCAGGAACAAATACGGCTGCTCGAGCCGCCGGCCACGTCCATCCCGCAAGTCCCCTCGCTGCGGGCATTGGTGCTGGATCCGCAGTGGGTGGGGCGCGGGCGCCGGGTCAGGGTTCAAGCAACGGTTGCCGACATTGAATCGGACCATGTGCTGATTGCCCAGCGCGACGGCATTGCGATGGCCATCGAAACCGCCGCCGCGTCCGCGTTTTCGCCCGGCGAGTCCATCGAAGCCACCGGTTGGCCGGTTCGGCGCCTGGGCACGACCAGATTGCATCGGGCCACGCTGGCGCGCATTCCCTCCCTCGCGCGAAGCGCGCCGTCCGGCGAGACGCTGCCGACGTTGACTTCCATTCCAGCCATTCGCTTACTGCGAAATGCCGATGCGGACCGTGGCTACCCGGTCGATCTCGTCGCCACCATCGCTTTCCTCGAACCGGGTCGCGAGGGGTTTTTCGTCGTTGCCGGCAACGACGGCATTTACGTCGACTACGGCGGCCGGCCGACCAATCACTTTGCCATTCGCCAGCAAGTGCACATCGTGGGGATGACGCGCAGCGGCGGCTTCGCGCCGGTGATCGCGCAGACGCAGATCACCGGACTGCAATTGACCGAATGGCCGATGCCGCGCCAGGTCGACAACGAAATTGCGCCGACCGGAGCCTACGACTGCGCCTGGGTGGAACTCGAGGGGCGCATCCGTCCGCTGCACGCGGAGACGGGGGCTTTACTGACTTTTGACTTGATGACCTCGTTGGGCCTGGTCACGGGAAAGGTGGCGCGAATCGGCGACCGGGAACGGCTGCAGGCGCTGGTCGACGCGAAGGTTCGCATCCGCGGGGTATTCGCCACCCAGTTCACTCATAAGCAAGAGTTGATCGGCTATCGCTTGCTGATCAATTCGATTGATCAAATCGACGTTCTGCAGGCGCCGAGCACCGCAGTCCGTGACACGCCGATTCGGCCGATCGCGCAGCTCCTGCAGTACTCCGGCGAACCCGCAGCCAGTCCGCGCGCGCGAATCCGCGGACACGTCACGGCACGCGCGCACGGCTATCTTTACATCGAAGATGACAGCGGTGCGGTGCGGGTCAGCGCCGGGCCGTCTCATCTCATGCCGGGAGACGTGGTGGAGGTCTGGGGATATCCGACTCCCACCGACAATGGCGCGACCCTCGCGAATACCGTGATACACGCGGGCGGGGTGCGGGTCGAGCCGACACCGCGCAGCGCCTTGGCCGAGCAAATCCTGGCGGGCAAGCTCGACAATCGCCTGGTGCAACTGCGCGCCCGCGTGTTGAGCGTTTCCGCCGGCCCCAGCCAGCAGCTCATGACGCTGCAAGCCGGCAACAGCTCCTTCATCGCGCAATGGGAGGGTCCGGCCGCGCCGAACGCGACACGCGAAGGCAGCCTGGTCAGCGTGGCGGGCATCGCCGTGGTGGCCCGCGAGCTCAGTTTGTATCACGACAATGAGTCGGTGCCGGTCTCCTTCCGTATTCAGATGCGCAGCGCGGACGATCTGCACCTGATCAGCGCCGCCCCGTGGTGGAATCTCGAGCACGCATGGCCGGTTCTGGCCTTTCTCATCAGCTCGATCTGCCTGGTCATGCTGTGGGTCGCGGTGCTGCGCCGGCGGGTCAAAACGCAGACCCGGGAGCTGGTGCAGGCTCGCGAGGTTGCCGAATCGGCGAACCGCGCCAAAAGCGAATTTCTTGCCAACATGAGCCATGAGATTCGCACGCCATTGAATGGAATCATTGGAATGAGCGAGTTGTGCCTGGACACCGAGCTGAATCGCGATCAGCGCGAATATCTCGAGACCGTCAAACTCTCCGCCGACGGGCTGCTCACGGTCATCAACGACATCCTGGATTTTTCCAAAATCGAAGCCGGCAAGCTGGAGCTTGATCCGATTCCATTTGACCTTCGAGAGTGCCTGGACGCCGTCGTCAAGACTTTGGCGCTGCGGGCGCATCAGAAGGGCCTCGAGTTGCTGTGCGAGATCGAGCCGAACATCCCCGATGTGATTTGCGGCGATCCCAATCGATTGCGCCAGATCCTGCTCAATCTGGCCGGCAATGCGGTCAAATTCACCGCCGCCGGCGAAGTGGCGATCCGCGTCCAGCTCGTGTCGTCGGCCCCTGAGCGCCATGAATTGCAATTCACCGTCGCGGACACCGGCATCGGCATTCCGCAGCATCTTCAGGACTCGATTTTCAGCCCGTTCACGCAGGCCGACGCCTCGACCACCCGCCGATTTGGCGGCACCGGGCTTGGCTTGACCATTTCGCGTCGCCTGGTCTCGATGTTCGACGGAAGAATTTGGCTCGACAGTACGCCGGGCGCGGGCAGTCAATTTCACTTCACCGGTTCGTTTGGCGTCGCCGAACAGCCGCAGCCTCAATTGCGCGTCCGCTATGCCCCGCCGGTGCTGAACGGCGTGCGCGTTCTCGTCGTCGACGACAACAGCACCAACCGCCGGGTTCTGGATTGCGCCATGACCGGATGGCGTATGCGCGTCACCACCGTGCCAAGCGCGCGTCAGGCCATGAGCGCCGTCGAGGCGGCCGCCCTCGCGTCCGATCCCTTCGCGCTGCTGCTGGTGGATCGCAACATGCCGGAGATGGATGGGCTGACCATGATTGAACAGCTGCGCGGCCGTGCGGACATCCCGGCGCCCGTGATCATGATGCTGACGTCTCAGGGTCAGCACCAGGATGCCCAGCGCTGCCGTTCACTCAAGGTCGAGAGTTATCTGGTGAAACCGATCCGGCTACACGAGCTGCGGGAGGCCGTCTTGAGGG
This sequence comes from Steroidobacteraceae bacterium, assembly GCA_035314705.1. Taxonomy (GTDB): domain Bacteria; phylum Pseudomonadota; class Gammaproteobacteria; order Steroidobacterales; family Steroidobacteraceae; genus Bog-1198. Next base: position 37,660 of record DATFZF010000024.1, read on the forward strand.
TGCTGCGGCCGGGACAAGGTGCGCTCAGCGACCCTGGTGCCATGGCCGTCGCCCACGCGGCGGCGGCGCCTGTGCCGGCGCTGAACATTCTCATCGCGGAAGACAATGCGGTCAATCAGCTGGTGTTGACGCGGATGCTGCATAAGCGCGGCCACACAGTCACCGTGGTGGCGGACGGTCGCGCCGCCGTCGCCGCGGTTGCGGCCGCTGAATTCGACGTCGTCTTGATGGATGTGCAAATGCCTGAACTCGACGGTCTGCAGGCGACACGGGAGATCCGCAAGCACGAAGCAGGCACTGCCACGCACGTGCCGATCGTTGCGCTGACCGCGCATGCCATGCAAAGCGACCAACAACGCTGCCTGGATTCGGGCATGGATGATTATCTGACCAAGCCGATCAACGCCCGCGAACTGGATCTGATCCTCCGCACCTATGCGCCGCGAGCAGCGGCCGCGGCGATGAGCGGAGCGGCGTGAGTCGCGGGAAATCAGCCCCGAAAACAAACACGGCAGACGCTACGACCGCACGCTGAACTGCGCCGGCCAAGCAGCGTGAGGCTCTCCGGCTCGGAACGCGACGCTCCGAGCGCACATGGGTGCACCGGCACATCCAGGTCTTTGGAGCGCAGCGGCGCCGAGTGCCACTTGTCACGGGCGGAGAGCAGAATCACGACAGACGCGGCGAAGGCATTCATGGCGGCTCCGGTTCAAGGATATCGCGAGGGCATTGCACCGCTGATTGCGTCTGCCCACAAGCGATTTGTCTGTCGCCATGAGATAACTTAAAGTAATGCGAACCGTTGGTTACTTCCTGAGTCGATTTGCCCCATGATTTCGAGCCGCGATCCGTCGCTACTTGCCTTGCGCGCCTTCGAAGCGGCGGCACGCCGCTTGAGTTTCACGGAGGCGGCTGAAGAACTACACGTGTCTCAGGCAGCCATCAGCCGCCACGTGCGCCTGCTGGAGGCGGAGTTGGGGCGCCCGCTGTTTCGGCGCCTGCACCGGCGCGTGGTGCTCACGGCGCCGGGGCAGCGATTGGCGAGCGATCTTGCCATCGGCTTCTCGCAGCTCCATCGCGCCGTGGAGACAGTTCGCGATATCTCGACGCGGGAACTGCGGATTTCGGTGGAGCGAGCGTTCGCCGCGCGATGGCTGGTCCCGCGACTCGGCGGATTCTCCGCGGCCTATCCCGACATCGACATCGATTTCGAGTCGTCGGACGAAGTGCGCGTTCTGGGGCGCGACACCGATGTGGCGATTCGGTTTTTGAGCTCCACGTCGCGCCAACGCAGGGGGCGTGGGCGGAAACTCTTCCCGCTCGAGTCCTTCCCCATCATCGCCAATCGAAGAGCCGGGCGAGTGGCCCGGCGCAGCGACAGCGATGTGTTGGGCTATCGGTTGCTGCACGATGACGATGGGTCCGCATGGCGAAGTTGGTTTGCGGCCGCCGGCCTTAAGGGATTCGAGGAGGCGAAGCATCTGCATTTCAACGACTATTCGCTGGTCTTGACCGCCGCGCTCAAGGGTCAAGGCGTCGCGTTGACGGCGCCGATTTACATTGGATCCAAATTGAAGATGGGGCGTTTGATTCGTCTCGGCCGGACCAGCGTGACCTCCGGCGAGTACTGGTTGCTTGAAGCCACTGATCGCGGCAGCGCCAGGGCGCGGGCAGCGTTCGTGGGCTGGATCAATGCAGAGAGCAAGGGACTGGCGAGCGGCGAGAGGGCCTAGCGAACCCCACAGATTCGACGCTCGGGAGCAACGGCAATGACGAACGAGACCCTATGAAGCGTGTGGCAATAGCCATTCTTGGCGTGCTCTTGTTGGGCGTGCTGGTTGCCGCGCTGTTCGCTCCCTATGTCGACGCCGAGCTCGCCGTGTGGCTCGAGCCGCATGCGATCGTGGATGCTGCGCCCGCGCACTTGGCGAAGGGGCGGATGGTGGA
>DATFZF010000025.1:0-67341 GCA_035314705.1 Steroidobacteraceae bacterium
TCGCCGCGCACGGTTCCCGCGCCCGTGAGTATGGCTGAGCTGCGCGCCCGCCAGGTTTGTACGTCGGCACGAGACGCTTCGCCGCTGATCCAAGCCCTGGCGCCGGTTGCGGGCGCGGTGCGCGCATCGAGGCTCATCGCCAGCTTCAGGCGGATCCATGGCCGGCCGCGTTCGAAGCGCGAGAAGAAGCCGACATTGAGCTCCCGTGCCTCGCTCTCGAGAACTCCAACCGACACGTTGATCCCGGCGGCACGCAGCCGCTCGATGCCGCTGCCCGCCACCCGCGGGTTCGGATCGGCGCTTGCGCACACAACCCGCGCAACACCGGCCGCCATCAACGCGTCGGCGCACGGTGGCGTTCGTCCGGTGTGGCTGCACGGCTCGAGAGTGACGTAGACGCCGGCGCCCCGGGCTTCCGGACCCGCGGCGCGCAGCGCCGACACCTCGGCGTGCGCCTCGCCAGCCCGCGCGTGCCAGCCCTCGCCGATCACGCGGCCCTCCCGCACCAGGACGCAGCCGACGCGAGGATTCGGATCGGTGGTATTGAGACCGCGGGCAGCGAGCGCGAGCGCCCGCGCCATATGCATCCGGTCTTCCTGCACCACGAGTTCGGCCGGCGATTGGACGGCGTGCTTCATTTTCCTTCGCCCCCCTTGTCATCGCCCGGCAGCAGCGGCAGCTGATCCTTGTTCGTTTCGCGGCGGCGGCGGTGGCGGCGCAACTGGTCGATTTCCGTGCGGAAGGCCTCGATGTCCTGAAAACTGCGGTACACCGAGGCGAAGCGCACGTAGCCCACCTCGTCCAGATGCCGCAGCTCCTCCATGACCATCTCGCCGACGCTGCGCGAGGCGATCTCGCGCTCGCCCAGACTGCGCAGCTTATGGCAGATTCTCGCCACCGCCGCTTCGATGTCGTCGCGGCCGACGGGGCGCTTTTCGAGCGCCTTCTGCATGCCGAGGATCAATTTGTTCTCATCGAAGGGCTCGCGGCTGCGATCGCCCTTCACCACGGTCGGCAGCAGCAGCTCCGCCGCTTCGAACGTCGTGAAGCGTTCCGTGCACGCCAGGCATTCGCGGCGCCGGCGTATTTGGCGCCCTTCGCCCGCGAGGCGGGAGTCGATGACCTTAGTCTCCGTGTGACCGCAAAAAGGACAGTGCATGGGGACTATTCAGGTCGGTCCGGCCGCGGACCGCTCCGCCGCTAGCCATACACGGGAAACCGGCGACATATTTTCACCACTTCGGCCCGCGCTCGCTCCACCACCGATTCATCGCCCATGGAATCGAGCACATCGGCAATCCAATTCGTCAGCTGCTGTACCTCGGGTTCCTTGAAACCGCGGGTCGTCACGGCCGGCGTGCCGATGCGCAGTCCGCTGCTGATGGAGGGAGGACGCGGATCGTTGGGCACCGCGTTCTTGTTGACCGTGATGTGCGCGCGGCCGAGCGCTGCATCCGCGTCCTTGCCGGTGATGTTTTTGTCGATCAGGTCGAGCAGGAACAGATGATTGTCCGTGCCGCCGGAGACGATTTTATAGCCGCGCTGCTGCAATACCTTGGTCATGACTTTCGCATTGGCGACCACCTGGGCGGAATAGACCTTGAATTCCGGCTGCAACGCCTCGAGAAACGCCACCGCCTTGGCGGCGATCACATGCATCAGCGGGCCGCCCTGAGTGCCCGGAAACACCATCGACGCGAGCTTCTTGTGCAGATCGGCGTGCGCGCGCGCCAGGATCAAACCGCCGCGCGGTCCGCGCAAGGTCTTGTGGGTGGTCGTGGTCACCACATCGGCGAAGGGCACCGGATTCGGATACACGCCCGCCGCCACGAGGCCGGCCACGTGCGCCATGTCGACGAACAAATAGGCGCCCACCGAATCAGCGATGGCGCGAAACCGCGCCCAGTCGATGACGCGTGAATATGCCGAAAATCCGGCGACCACCATTTTGGGCCGATGCTCTTTCGCCAGACTCGCCACTTGGTCGTAGTCGATCTCGCCGCTGTCGGGTTTGATGCCGTATTGAACGGCTTTGAACAACTTGCCCGAGAAATTGACCTTGGCGCCGTGCGTCAAGTGGCCGCCGTGATCCAGGCTCATGCCCAGAATCGTATCCCCGGGATTGAGCATGGCCAGATACACGGCGGCGTTCGCCTGGCTGCCGGAATGCGGTTGCACGTTGGCGTAGGCCGCTCCGAACAGCAGCTTGGCCCGGTCGATCGCCAAGCTTTCAGCGACATCGACGAATTCGCAGCCGCCGTAGTAGCGCTTGCCGGGATAGCCTTCGGCGTACTTGTTGGTGAGCACCGACCCTTGCGCTTCGAGCACGCGGGGACTCGTATAATTCTCCGACGCGATGAGTTCGATGTGATCTTCCTGGCGGTTGCGTTCGTCCGCAATCGCCTTCGCGAGTTCAGGGTCGAAGCCGGCGATCGTCATTTGGGCCGTGAACATGCATGGTCTCCCGGAAGATAGCCGATAATTATAGCCGATTCGACCAAGGTTCCCTAGCGAACAGGCCTTAAATCGGCGTCGCCGGCCGCGCGATGGCGTGACAAGCCTGCGGGAGTCGCGGATAATTCGCTCCGATCCCCCGCGCGTTCGAGCGATTAAATTCACGTAGGTAGCAGATGGCTCAGTTCATTTACACCATGAACCGGGTAGGCAAGGTCGTGCCGCCCAAGCGCATTATCTTGCGCGACATATCCTTGAGTTTTTTTCCGGGCGCCAAGATCGGCGTGCTCGGCCTGAACGGCTCTGGAAAATCGACCTTGCTGAAAATCATGTCCGGAGTCGACAAGGACATCGAGGGCGAGGCGCGGGCTCAGGCAGGCATCAAGGTAGGCTATCTGCCCCAAGAGCCCCTGCTCGACGACGCCAAGACGGTTCGCGAAGTCGTCGGCGAAGGGGTCGGCGATGTGCAGAGTTTGATCGACCGCTTCAACGCGATCAGCGATCGATTCGCCGAACCGATGTCCGACGATGAAATGAACAAGGCTCTGGAAGAGCAGGCGAAGATGCAGGATAAGATCGACGCGGTCGGCGGCTGGGAACTGGAGCGTAAGCTCGAAATTGCCGCCGATGCTCTGCGCCTGCCGCCCTGGGAGGCCGTCGTGGGCAAACTGTCCGGCGGCGAGAAGCGCCGTGTGGCGCTCTGCCGGCTGCTCTTGTCGAAGCCCGACATGCTGCTGCTCGACGAACCGACCAACCACCTGGATGCGGAATCCGTGGCGTGGCTCGAGCACTTCCTCGAGGAGTATCCGAGCACGGTGATCGCGGTCACCCACGACCGGTATTTTCTGGACAACGTGGCCGAATGGATTTTGGAGCTCGATCGCGGCCATGGAATTCCGTGGCAGGGCAATTATTCCTCCTGGCTCGAGCAGAAGGAGCAGCGCTTGGCGCAGGAAGAACGCCAGCAGGACGCCTTGGCCAAGACCTTGAAGCGCGAATTGGAATGGGTGCGCACCAATCCCAAGGCGCGTCAGGCGAAATCCAAGGCGCGCTTGCAGCGCTACGAGGAGCTGGCGTCGCAGGAATTCCAGAAACGCAACGAGACGAACGAGATTTACATCCCGCCCGGAGATCGCCTTGGGGATCTGGTCATCGAATGCAAGAACGTGCGCAAGGGGTACGGCGAGCGCCTGCTCATCGATTCCCTGAGTTTCAGCCTGCCGGCGGGCGGTATCGTCGGCATCATCGGACCGAACGGCGCCGGCAAGACCACGCTGTTTCGCATGCTGTCGGGCGTGGAGAAACCCGACGGCGGCGAAATCCGCCTGGGTCCCAGCGTGAAGCTCGCCTACGTCGATCAGTCGCGCCAGGCGCTCAACGACAAGAACACGGTGTGGCAGGAGATTTCCGGCGGCCTCGACCTGATCAAGGTGGGCAACTACGAGACCTCGTCGCGGGGCTACGTCGGACGCTTCAATTTCAAGGGCGTGCAGCAGCAGCAGGTGATCGGCGACCTGTCGGGCGGCGAACGCAATCGCGTGCACCTGGCGAAGGTGCTGAAGGCCGGCGGCAACGTGTTGCTGCTGGATGAGCCCACCAATGATCTTGACATCGAAACTCTGCGCGCCCTGGAAGATGCGCTGGTGGCGTTCCCCGGCTGCGCGGTGGTCATCTCGCACGATCGCTGGTTCCTCGATCGCATCGCGACCCACATCCTCGCCTTCGAGGGCGATTCTCAAGTTGTCTGGTTCGAGGGCAACTACCAGGAATACGTCGAGGATCACAAGAAACGCAAGGGCGAGGACGCCGCCCAGCCGCACCGGATTCGCTACAAGCCGCTCTCGGGTTGAGAGGTACCATGTACATCACGCCGCAAGACGAACTGCACGTCGAATACCAGGGCATCGCGCTGACCTGTCCGCATTGCCAGACGCTGACTCATCTCACCGTCGCGGCCGCGCCGAAGTTCGAGGATTTGAGCCGGCGCAAGCCGAAGCACGTCGGGATTGTGTTCCGCTGCGATGCCTGTTTGGAGCCGGTGTTCCTCAAATTCGTGGTCAAGGCCTACACCGCGCTGCGCGTCGATCTCGCCGCGAATTACACCGAAATCGAGCGCGCACGCGAGAATTTTCCGCTGACCTACCTGCCGGAGGAGGCCGAGGGCCTGTTCAAGGAGGCGCTCAATTGCTACGCCGCGAGCTGCTTCAACGCCTTCGGGGCCATGAGCCGGCGCACCGCGCAGTCGCTGTTCCGCGAGTTGGGCGAGCGCGGCAAGCTCGAGCTGTTCGATACGCTGCAGGAAATCCGCACCCTGGCGGAACTCGACGATGAGACTTTTTCGGCCGTGCGCGCCGTACTATTCGGCAGCGACAGCGACCCCTGGCCGCATCAGCCCGACTTCAATGCCGAGCGCGCCGGCATTCTGCTCGAGGTGATGCGCGATTTGCTGTATCAGACCTTCGTGCGCAAGGCGCGCCTGCTGCAGGCGATGACATTCCGCAAGTACGTCGTCCCTCATCAGGCCGAAGCGGGCTAGCCTTGGCGGCCAAAGCCTAGCTCACGAAAACTCGCGCGTTTCTAAACAGCCGCATCCAGCCGCCGTCCTCCGCCCACTGCTTGGGCGACCACGAGTTTTGCACCGTACGAAACACGCGCTCGGGATGCGGCATCACCGAGGTAACGCGGCCGTCGACGCTGCACAGTCCGGCGAGACCCTGGCTCGAGCCGTTCGGATTGAACGGATATTTCTCGGTTGGCCGGTCGCGATTGTCCACGTACTGAAGAGTCACCATGCCTTGGCGCATCAGACTGGCGGCACTCGACCCTGAATCGAACTCGGCCTGACCTTCGCCATGGGCGATCGCGATGGGCAGCACCGAGCCCTGCATGCCGGCCAGCAGCACCGACCGGGACTGCGGTACGCGCACCAACGTCAGGCGCGCTTCGTACTGCTCCGATCGATTGCGCACGAATCGGGGCCACTCCTCGGCCCCGGGAATCAACTCCTTGAGCGCCGACAGCATTTGACAGCCGTTGCATACGCCCAGCGTGAACGTCGCGCCGCGCTCGAAGAACGCCGCAAACTCCTCGCGCGCCACGTTGTTGAACAGGATCGACTTCGCCCAGCCCTCGCCCGCGCCCAAGACGTCGCCGTAAGAAAAGCCGCCGCAGGCAACCAGCCCGTGAAAGCGGCCCAAGCGCACCCGGCGCTCGAGAATATCGGTCATGTGCACGTCGTAGGCGTCGAACCCCGCGCGGGTGAATACAGCGGCCATCTCGGTCTGACTGTTGACGCCTTGTTCGCGCAGGATGGCGACCGCGGGACGCGCGCCGCTCGCGATGAATGGTGCCGCGACATCCTCGCCCGGATCGTAGCTCAAGGAGGCGTGCAAGCCGGGATCCGCTTCGTCCGCGAATCGCGAATATTCCTCGCGAGCGCAATCCGGATTGTCGCGCATCTCCTGGATGCGGAACGACACCTCGCTCCAGCGTTTGTGCAGATCGGGGCGCGAACCTGAGTAAAGCACGCCGCCGTTCGCGCGCAGCTGCACGTGGCCGGACCCAGACAGCGGTTCGCCGATATCGCGCGTCATGGCCCTAAGCCCGTGGCGCGACAGTATGGCGAGCGCATCGGCAACCTGGGCCGCGGACACCTGCAGCACCGCGCCCAATTCCTCCGCAAAGCACGCGGCGATGGGGTCTGCCGCTTCGCCCAGGTCGATGTCCAGTCCGCAATGGCTGGCGAACGCCATCTCCAGTACGGTGAGCAGCATGCCGCCGTCCGATCGATCATGATAGGCGCGCAGCAGTTCGCGGTCCTTCAATTCACGCAGCGCGGCGAACAGCGCGGTCAGCAGAGCGGGGCTGTCCAGGTCCGCCGGCTCGCCGCCGCTCAAGGTGTGTACCTGCGCCCACGAGCTGCCGCCCAGCCGATTCTTGCCCGCACCCAGGTCGATCAATAAGAGGCGTGAAGGCGCCGTGAGATTCAATTCGGGCGTCAGCGTCGAGCGTGCGTCCGCGACGGGTGCAAAGGCCGAAATGATCAGCGACACGGGCGCAATCACTGCATGCTCGCCGCCGGCATCGGCCCAGGCGGTTTTCATGGATAACGAGTCCTTGCCGACCGGGATGGTGATCCCCAGCGGCGCGCACAACTCGACGCCGACGGCGCGCACCGTGGCGTACAGGTCGGCATCCTCGCCCGGCTCGCCGCAGGCCGCCATCCAGTTCGCAGACAGGCGAATGTCGGTGAGCCTGCGGATATCCGCTGCAATGATATTGGTGATCGCCTCGCCCACGGCTAATCGCCCCGAGGCGGGCGCATTCAGCACCGCGACCGGCGTTCGTTCGCCCATCGCCATGGCTTCGCCGCCATAACCGTCGTAACTGTTCAAACTGACGGCGACGTCGGCAACGGGCACCTGCCACGGTCCCACCATCTGATCGCGGCTGATCATGCCGCCGACGGTACGGTCGCCGATGGTGATCAGAAACGACTTGTCCGCGATCGCCGGGAGGTTGAGCAGACGATCGAGAGACCCGGCAATCGTCGAGCCGGCGGTCGAGAGCCGCGCCGCCGGCTTGGGCTGGCTGCGCACGTCGCGGCTCATGCGCGGCGTCTTGCCCAGCAAGACCTCGATCGGCATGTCGACCGGCGTGGCCGAGAGCAGCGGGTCGATGACCAGCAGGCGGCCTTCGCCGGTGATTTCACCGACCACGGCGAAGGGGCAGCGCTCGCGCTCGCACAGGGCCGAGAACATGGGGACGGTTCCGGGCGCAAGGGCCAGCACATAGCGCTCTTGCGCTTCGTTGCACCAGATCTCCATCGGCGACAATTCGGATTCCGCGCTCGGAATCTTGCGCAGGTCGATGCGCCCGCCGCGGCGGCTGTGCGCGATCGCCTCGGGCAGCGCATTGGACAAGCCGCCGGCGCCGACATCATGAATCAGCAGGATTGGATTCGCCTCGCCCAGCGCCCAGCAGCGGTCGATGACTTCTTGAGCGCGGCGCTGGATCTCGGCGTTGCCGCGTTGCACCGAGGCGAAATCCAGATCGGAGGAGCTTTGTCCGCTGCCGACCGACGAGGCCGCTCCGCCCCCCAAACCGATCAGCATCGACGGCCCGCCGAGAACGATCAGCGGGGCGCCGACCACGACGTCCTTTTTTTCCACGTCGGGTCTGCGCACATTACCGAGACCGCCGGCAATCATGATGGGCTTGTGGTAGCCGCGAATCACCGTGCGGCCGCCTTCCAGCCCCGGCTGTTCGAAGGTGCGGAAATACCCGCAGGTATTGGGGCGGCCGAACTCATTATTGAAGGCGGCTGCGCCCAAGGGCGCCGCGATCATGATGTCGAGCGCCGAAGCGATTCGTTCCGGCTTGCCGAAATCGATTTCCCAGGCCTGCGGCATGCCGGGAATCCTCAAATTCGATACCGAGTAGCCGGTCAGGCCCGCTTTGGGTTTGGCGCCGATTCCCGTTGCGCCTTCGTCGCGAATCTCGCCGCCCGCTCCGGTGGCGGCGCCGGGAAAGGGAGAAATCGCAGTCGGATGGTTGTGCGTCTCGACCTTCATCAGTATGTCGACGGCCTCTTCTTTGCCGGAGTAGCGCTGCGTCAGCGGATCCGGGAAAAACCGCGTGGCTCGGCCGCCCTCGATGACCGCTGCGTTGTCGCGATATGCGGACAGCACGCCGTCGGAGTTGCTCGCATAGGTCGCGCGAATCATCGCAAACAGCGATTGAGGCTGACGTACGCCATCGACGATGAAATCGGCATTGAATATCTTGTGCCGGCAATGCTCCGAGTTCGCCTGGGCGAACATCATCAGCTCGACGTCCGTGGGGTCGCGCTCGAGGGCGCGGAACGCAGCAACCAGGTAGTCGATCTCGTCCTTGGACAGTGCCAGCCCCCAATCGCGATTGGCCTTGGCGAGCGCCGCGTGGCCATCCTCGCCCAAGGACACAGCGCGCAGCGGCCGCGGCGCGGCGGAGTGAAACAGACCCTTGGGGTCGAGCGAATCTATCCAAATCGACTCGGTCATCCGGTCGTGCAAGCACAGCGCCAGCCGGCGCAGCTCCTCGTGTTCGAGCGATTCGGCGGCCTCGATGAAGTACACCGTGCCGCGTTCCACGCGCTTGACCGCGTCGAGGCCGCAGACATGCACGATATCGGTGGCCTTGCTCGACCAAGGTGATTCCGTGCCGACGCGCGGCGTCACGAGTACCCGATGACCCTGTTCCTGGTGCACCGCGGCTCGTGCACCGTAGGTCAGCAGTTTTCCGAGCAGTTCGAGCTCGGAACCCTGCAGCGTGCGCGATTCGTCGATGAGATGCAGCCAGCGGGACCACAGCCCCGTGACGCGCTTATCCTGCGCCTGCAGCGCGCGCAAGCTGTGATCGAGACGAAATTGCGACAGCGCCGGTGCGCCGAACAGGCTAAACATGAGTCATTCCGGCGGGCGGACGGCTATTTGCGGGCGTTGGAATCTCCACCGGGCGTGTAAATGGGAACTGGAAATTGAGCCACATTCGAACCCTCGAGAGCCACGACCTTGCTGACACCCTGTTTCTTGACTTCGTCGATGCGCAGCACCGAATGCATGGGCAAATAGGTGCGCTTTACTTCATTGAATTCGGCCTTTATCTTCTCCTCGGCGGGGTCGACTACCACGCTCGAGCGCTCGCCGAAGACCAATTCTTCCACCTCGATGAAGCCAAACAGACTACCGTGACTGACTTTCCGGGCGTAGATCTCATAGACCTTGCCTTGATTCACGAACAGAACCTTGAAAATGTGACTCGCGGCCATTTAGTAGGCTCCAAGCATTGCTAGTATTTCACCATATTATACGGGCACTTAGCGCAAACCTGCCGACCCGTGGGAGGGACTGAATATGGCCTTGCGCTTACGCGTTGTCAGCGAACATGCAACCCGCCTTGGAGAGCAATCCACCAAGGTCTTCGGCGTGCACGGCGGCACCATCGGGCGTTCAACTGACAATGAGTGGATTCTACCCGACCCGGAGCGTTACCTCTCGGGCAAACACGTGCGAGTCGACTTCCGGGCCGGAACCTACGTCCTGGTCGACACCAGCTCGAACGGCACCTACATCAACGGCGCCCAGGTGCCCTTGGGCAAGTACCGCGATTACCAGCTGAAAGACGGCGATTACGTGCGGCTGGGCGAGTACGAATTGCTGGTCAGCATCGACAAGAGCAATGACTTCCCCCCCGAGGAAAGCGCCATTGTGGCCTACGACGGACAGTCGCCCTCTTCGGCGGCGAAGAAATCCACCGCGAATGACTTGGGCGCGGATCTGGACTTGAGCGAGTTGCTGGAGCCCAGCGACTTGGTGGCGGAGGATTCCGGCATCCGCCCGCGCGACGCCTATGGTCAAGCCGTGCTCAGCCGATCGGACTCATTGAACCTGCGGCGCGACCCTAAGGCCGATGCCGCCGGCACGCCCTGGCACATGATGACGCGGCCGCTCAAGGTGGAGGACAACCCCATCCCCGTGCCGGCGCCCGCGGCGCGCAGCCCAAACCCCCAAAACCCGGTACTGTACGATGGCGATTTCGACGTGGGGTTGAGCGCTTTTTGCCGCGGCGCCGGCATCGATCCTCGCAGCGTCACCACCGAGGCCCGCGGCGCGGCGCTGCAGCTTGCCGGTCAGCTGCTGCGCGAAGCAATCCTCGGATTGATGGATCTGAACCAGAGCCGCAACGAGTTTCGCAACCGCTTCCGCATCTCGGCGCCCCCCGCCGAGGGTCCGGAGTCGGCGTTGAATTTCTCGAAGGGGGTCGACGAGGCGTTGGTCCGCCTGTTGACGACCTTGTCGACGCGCGCCGGATCCGTCGAGGCGGTGCGCGACAACTTCCGCGAGCTCAAGGCGCAATCCACCGCGTCGCTGACCGCCACGCGCGCCGCCTTCGAGGAATTTCTGGGGCGCGTCAACCCGGCGGATCTGGAGGAACGATTTGACCGCGCGACCAAGCGCGGCGTCTTCGGCTCGCAGAACAAGGCCAAGTATTGGGATCTCTATACGGAGATGTTCGGCGGACTCGCGCAGCGCCCCGCGGACGGATTTCCGCATTTGTTCACCGAGACTTTCGCCAAGGCCTATGAGGCGAAAATGCGCGCATTGATTCCGCCGCGGCGCAGCAGCTTTGGGGCGGATCGCGGCGATGCGCCGGGTCCGAGCGATCAAGCCGTCGGCGAGCCCTAGGCTCAAGCGTGCATTGCGTGTGAGCTAACGTGTCTTCCGTCCCCGAGAGCGGTGCGTGCGGCTTCTAATCGTCGAAGACGATGACATCGTCGCCGATGCCATCGTGCGGGGTTTGAGCGCGGCCGATTATTCGGTACACCGGGTCGCCAGCGCGGAAGCCGCCCAGGCCGCGGTGCTCGACGAGGAATTCGCGATGGCCGTGATCGACGTGGGCCTTCCGGGCGCGGACGGCCTGACCCTGGTACGGCGCTTGCGCAGCGGCGGCAACGCACTGCCGACCCTGATTCTCACCGCCCGCTGCACCTTAAGCGACAAGGTCAAGGCCTTGGATCTCGGCGCCGACGATTTCTTGAGCAAGCCCTTTGAGGCCGCCGAGTTGGCGGCGCGCTGTCGAGCCTTGATGCGGCGCTCGAACGGCGTGTCGAGCGGCCTGATCCGACTCAATCGCATGAGCGTCGACCTGCTCGGCAAGCGGCTGCGCATCGACGAGGCCGAAGTCGAATTGACGGCGCGTGAATGGCTGGTGCTCGAGTGCCTGGTACGGCGCGTGGGCCTCATCGTCTCCAAGGAGCGGCTGCTGCAAGCGGTGGCCAATCCGGATCATGACATCACGCAGAACGCCGTCGAAGTCCACATCTCGCGTCTGCGGGCGAAGCTCGGCACCGCCGCCATCGTGCGCAGCCTGCGCGGGTTGGGTTACCGCCTCGAAGACGCGAAATCCGCGTGACTCCGTCCATCAGCCGTCAACTGATATTTTGGCTGGCCGTGCCTCTCATGTTGCTGGCGCTGTGCGGCGCGCTGGTGCATTATTTCAACAGCGTTGCGCCGGGCGTGATCAACAGCGATCGGCGCTTGAAACAAGCCGCCAATGCCATCATGGCGCATGTGCTGATCAAGGACGGTCAGCCCACCCTCGACGCGAGCGCCGGCACGGGCGGCAAGCCCGCGCTGCCGCCCGATTCAATCAAGTACGCCTTGCACGATTCGCGAGGCCGATTGCTGGCCGGCGACGCGCAACTGCCGCCCGTCGCCATGAACTCCGAGACCAGCCAACTCTTCGCCATGACGCAGGTTGACCACCGCAGCCTGCGCACGCTCACCACGCGATTCGACACGCGGGCCGGCGTCATCTTCATAACCGTCGCGGATGCGGGGCCGGCCATCGAACCGACGGCACGCTTTGGCTTCATGAGCACCCTGCTCTGGGATTTCGTGCAGCTGGACGTCACCCTCGTACTGGTGTGGGTCGGCATCCAGCTCGGCCTGCGCCCCGTCAGGAAACTGCGCGACGAAATCGCCGAGCGCTCGCCCAACGACCTGCGCCCCATCGTCGAATCCAGGGTGCCGCGTGAGATAGCCCCGGTGGTCGTGACGCTGAACCGCTTGTTCGCCATGCTGCGCGCCGCCGTGCAATCGCAGCAGCAGTTCATCGCCAACACCGCCCACCAACTGCGCACGCCGATGACGGGCATGCAGGCGCAGTTGGACGTCCTCATCGGCGAGCCGGCGGCGCAACCGATCAGGGACCGCCTCTTGACGCTGCAGGAAGGCGTGCGGCAGCTGACGCACTCCGCCAATCAGCTGCTCAGTCTGGCGCGGGCGGACCCCGCCGCGAACGTCGCGGCGAAGAATCAGCCCGTGGAGCTCGGCGCCATCGTCGGCGAAGTCGCCGCCAAGTTCTTCGACCGCGCGCTGCAATCCGGAATTGATCTGGGCGTCGACGCACAGCCGGCGTCCATCCTCGCCAATCCTTCCCTGCTCGAGGATCTGCTCTGCAATCTCGTCGACAATGCGCTCAAATACACCCCATCGGGCGGATCCGTCACCGTCAGCGCGGGACAACAGCGCGGCAAACCCTTCCTCGCGGTGGAGGACAACGGACCGGGCATTCCGGAACCCGAGCGCCAGCGGGTGCGCCAGAGATTTTATCGGCTGCCGAATTCCCCCGGTCATGGCAGCGGATTGGGACTGGCGATTGTCGAGGAGATAGCGCAGCTTTATGGCGCCGCGGTGACCATCGGCCCGGGGGCGGGCGGTTTGGGCACCAAGGTATCGCTGCAATTTCCTGCGTGACCGCCGGCACGAGGCGCCGCCAACCCTCACTCGGGGGGACCGTATGCGAACCACGTCTCATTCCGGGCATGGCGACCGGCCTCGTCAGGTTCGCGAAAGACTCGGCGACTAGGATGGCTGCGCTCAAGGAGAGTACGTTGAACAGAATGTCCGGCTACACAATGATGGAAATGCTCATCGTCATGGCGATAGTCGCTATCCTCGTGACGGTCGGCCTTCCGTCATTCCGCTACGTGACCAATTCGAATCGGATCGCCGGCGAAATCAACGGTCTGCTTGGTGATATGCAGTTCGCGCGCGGCGAAGCGATCAAAGAGGGGCGGCCGGTTACTGTCTGCACCTCGTCGAACGGAACGTCCTGCGCCGGCGTGACCACCTGGCAGAGCGGCTGGATCGTGTTTTCGGATGTGAACGGCAATGGCGCGGTGGATGCCGGAGAGGTGGTGTTGCGGGTGCAAACGCCGTTTTCGGGCAGCGACACCTTCGTCGCCACCAATACGGTGTCCGGCGTCACCTTCAATCGCCTGGGTTACGCCAATGGCATCGCCAACGGCACCCTGGTCGCGCTGCATGATGCTACGAACACCAGCAATTGGACCCGGTGCCTGTCCATCAACCTGGTGGGAAATATGACTTCGATGGTCTATGGCGTGACCGCGAACGGTGTCACATGCAATTGATTCGACGCAATCGCTCGAACGGCTTTTCGCTGGTTGAAGTCCTGGTGGCGCTGGTCGTCACCGCCATCGGCCTATTGGGCATTGCCAAGATACAGGCGCTGGCTTACGCCAGCACCGGTACCGCCAGCGCGCGCGCGCTGGTGGCGATTCAAGCGGCGGGCCTGGCCTCGGCCATGCACGCCAATCGCAACTATTGGTCGCTCGGATTGGCGCCGTCGCCGCTGACGATCACGGGCACCGCCATTTCCGATAACACTCTTAACGTTACCGCGACCGGGAAAACCGATTGCTGGTTGGGCGGCGCCGGTCCGGCGCCGTGCGTCCCGGCCACGCTGGCCGCTTTTGATTTGCACACCTGGGCCAACGCATTGAGCGCCATGATGCCGAACGGAAATCCCGTCACCGTCATCACGTGCCCGCCCGGCGCCCAGCCGCTCAACTGCACCATCGTGATCACGTGGAATGAAAAGGCCGTGGCCCTGAATACCCAAGCGGCCGCCAACACCACTGCGGCGACCTTCTCGCCGTCGTACACCTTGTACGTGGAGCCCTAAGCTCATGCGCGCCGCTCAACGGGGATTCACGCTGATCGAAATCATGATCGCGTTGGGCATCGCGTTCTTCCTGCTCTTTGCGCTGCTCACCGTCGTTCAGACCAACAAGACGGCCTTCGCCAATCAGAGCCAACTCGCGCAGCTGCAGGACAGTCAGAGAATGGCCATGACGCTCATGGCCGATGTCATCCAGACGGCCGGCTATTTTCCCGACCCGACCACCAATACCGCGGGCAGCACATTGATCCCCAGCGGCGCCTTCGCGAGCGCGCAGACGATCACCGGCCTGTACAGCGCCGCCGCACCGGGGGATGCGATCTCGGTGCGCTACATGACCAAGGGCGGCGACGGCATCTTGAATTGCAGCGGAAACTCGAATCCCGTCGGCGGCGCCAATACGCTTTACGTCAATCAATTTACCGTCGTGCCCGGCACCTCCGGCGGTCAGCTCGTCTGCACCATGAACGGCACGGCCTACACCCTGGTGAACGGGGTTTCGAACCTGAGCGTGTTGTACGGGGTGAAAACCAATTTGGCCACCGCCGGCAACAACGTCGACACCTATCTCAACGCCAGCCAGATGACCGCCGCCAACTGGAGCAACGTCATCACGGTCGTGATCTCGCTGACCTTCGACAATCCCCTGTACAAGGCAGCCGGGCAGGGTCAGGCGCAGTTCATCACCATCCAGCGGGTCGTCGATCTGATGAATCAGTCGGGCCCAGTCACATGATCGGAAGAGACCACATGATTGCACGAGGATATGGGATGCCTGCCGCCCAACGCGGCGTCGTCTTGGTGGCGAGCCTGCTGTTGCTGCTGGTCGTCACCATCATGGCGCTCAGCATGTTCCGCAGCTTCGGCATACAGGAGAAAGTGGCCGGCAGCATGCGGGAAAAGCAGCGTGCCCTGCAGGCGGCCGAGAGCGCGCAGGAATTCGCCGAGCAATGGCTCATCGTCAACGGCAATTCCGCCAATACGCCGGTGGTGTGCAACAGTGTGCTGAACGGCAATCTCGGCCAGGGGCAGATTTGCTCCAACAAGTTGTGGCTGAGTGTTCCCAACAACGACGTCACGACCGTGCCGTGGCAGATCGGCGGAGCCAGTGTCGGCGTGACCTACATCCCGCCCGGCATGAACGTGAGCGCGGCGAGCGCCTCGAATCCCAATGCTTTTTTCAGCGCTCCGGTTTTTTACATTACCGATGCCGGCGCGTCGGCCGACGCCAACGTGCCCGGCGAGGTTTTTCAAGTCGATGCCGTCGGCTACGGCGGCAACGGCAATACCGCGACCGTGGTGGAAAGCACCTACGCGGTGTATTCGAGCTCCAGCAACAAGGGCGGACCCTAACGCGACGCACAGCGTCGCTTTCAAAGGCAGGATTTTATGATGCACACGAAACATGTTATCGCGGGATTGACCCTCCTGTTCGCACTGCTGGATTCGCGGCCAAGCGGCGCGCAAACCCCCTTCTCGGAGGACTTCACCGGCGCGACCACGACCAACACCTGGTACTTCGTCAACGGCGCCTGCCTCACGGCGGGAACCAGCACCACGCTCGTGAGCCCTGCTTCGGTTCCGGCGTGCACCAGTGTGCTGTCGAGCTACTATGCGTTGGCACACGACTCGGACACCAGCCTGGTCGGCGGAGACAGTGGCTACCTGGGGTCGAGCACCGCGCCGGCGAGCATAGCCGCGCAGGCGCCTGATACCGTCGGCGCCGGCGCGCTGCGATTCACCAACGGCAGACCCTTCGGGCACAATGAGAGCGGCGCCATCATTTCCCAAAGCACCTTCGACACCAGCCAAGGAATTCAGGTCACATTCAAGACGGTCACCTACCGCGGCGACTCCGGCGGCGCGGGTAAGGACGGCGCGGACGGCATGAGCTTTTTCTTGCTCGACGGCAGTGTCAATCCGGGCATCGGCGCGTTCGGCGGAAGCTTGGCCTATTCCTGCTCGAACTCGAACTTTCCCTTCAATGGAATTATCGGCGGCTATATCGGACTCGGCATCGACGAATTCGGCAATTTCTTGAACGGCACCTCGCTCATGGCGGGATACACCGGCAGCAACACCGCGACGGGGGATAACACCGCGCTCGGCTATGGCTACAAGCCCGGCCGCATCGGCATGCGCGGCGCCGGCAGCATCGCCTGGAATGCGCTCACGGCGGCCTACGGAACCAATCCCAACGACACGACCAAGCCTTATTATCCGGCCACTCTGGCCACCACCTGCAGCAATGGCGGCCTCTACACGGCGAGCACGGACAGCTGCGGACCGGTGTGTACCACCGGCACGTACAACTCCGGCGCGAACACCTGCGATATCTGCGCCACCGGCACATTCTACTCGGCCACCAACAAGTGCAATTCCTGCAACAGCGCCGCCACTTACAACTCCGCCACGGGCACGTGCAGCCCGGTGGCGACCTGCGCCTCCGGCACCTATGACGTGCCGAGCAATTCCTGCTTGCCGCAGTGCGCAACCGGTTCCTACGACAGCGCCTCGAACAAATGCGATGTCTGCCCCGCCGGCGACACGTTTGACACCACCCATTCAACCAACGCCAGCACCAAGCCCTGTGCGAAGTGCACCCTCTCGGGCGTCTACAATTCAACCAACGGCACCTGCTCCCTTGGCGTGCTGAGCTGGGTCGCCCCGAGCACCTCGACGAGTCCGGCTCCGGCGCCCGTCGCGACACTGGTGGCCACCAACCCCACGACGGCCAGTCCCGTGACCGGCGCGCCCTATTACCATAGTGCGGTGCAAAAGACCTGCAAGACAGGCGAGCTGTACAACTATGCCTCCGCGGGTAGTCCGATCGACGTCGGATCGGCCACCATCGCGAACACCGTCAACACCGCCAAGATCCTGGACTACGCACCGATTCCCAATGCGTACAAGGAGCTCTCCGGAGTTCAAATCGCCAATGAAAGTGCGGTGGTGCGCACCGATGGCACGCCGATCTTCTATAACCTGAAGATCACCAAGTTTGGTCTGCTGAGTCTTTCCTACAGCATCAGCGGCGGCGCCTATCTGCCGGTCATCAGCAATCAGGACATCACCGCGGCCAACGGCACCTTGCCCGCCACGTTCCGCTTTGGGTTTGCCGGCTCCACCGGCGGCGACACCAATGTCCACGAGATCATGTGTTTCAAGGCCGCCTCGGCCAACACGTCGGGTAGCTCCGCGACCGTCAACGAGAAGGAATCGGCCAAGGTCGAAACCACGACACAGGCATTTTTCGCCTTCTACAACCCCAACGATTGGACCGGCACGGTAACGGCGAATACGCTCATCGACAACGCGGGTGTGGTCTCGGTGAGCGGCACGGCTAATTGGGATGCGCAGTGCCTCCTCACCGGCACGAGCACCGGACTTCCGTCCGCCGGCGGCGGGTGCATATCGACCAATGCCGCGGGCCCGACCACGGCCTCGCCGACACCAACCAGCCGCGTCATGCTCACCTGGGACTACACCGCCGCTGTCGGCGTCCCCTTCGAGTGGACCGGCGGCATCAACACGGGCGAACAGAATACGCTGGACGCACTCGATGCGTCGCAGACCGCCAATCGGCTGAATTACCTGCGCGGCGACCGCAGCAACGAAATCACCACCGCCGGGTCGGGTCTATACCGCGCGCGCGATGGCGTGCTGGGCGATATTGTGGATTCCAGTCCGACCTGGGTGGGACCGCCCATACTGCCCTACACGGCCACGTGGACCGATCGCCTGCAGTCGGCCGATGTGATGGTCGAGAATTCAGGCACTCAGAACTACCTGCAATACGTGTCCGCGGAGACACAGCGCCTCAACGTCGTCTACGTGGGTGCCAACGACGGCTTCCTGCACGGATTCGAGGCCGGAGCGCTCGATTCCAATGGAGTGTTGATCAACAACAGCACGACCCCCAACGACGGCAAAGAGGTCCTGGCCTACATGCCCGGATCCGTGCTGGCGAGTGCGGCGAAATCGAACGGCACCACTCCCTGCTCGGTCAACGATCAGACCCAGTCGGTGGTGCAGAATATTCATGGCGTGACACCGGCCACCGGCGCGTATGCGCTGTGCGTCACCGGGGACCTGGACTATTCCAATTTCCAATACGGCCACAACTTCTTTGTGGATGCCACGCCGGGGACGGGCGACCTGTTTTATGGCGGCACTTGGCATACCTGGCTGGTCGGGGGTCTGGGTGCGGGCGGCGCCGCGATCTACGCGCTCGACATCACGAATCCCGGCAATTTCAATGAAAACAATGCATCGAGCCTGGTCTTGGGCGAGTGGAACAGCGCAACGCCGGCCTGCGCCCCTTGTGCATCGAACCTCGGCAATACCTTCGGCACCCCGCAGATCCGCCGTCTGCACAACGGCCAGTGGGGCGTCATCTTCGGCAACGGCATCGGCAGCGCGTCGGGCGACGCGGGCATCTTCGTGATGGTGATCAACGATCAGGGCGCCGGCAACCTGCCGACCGAGACCTTCTATTACCTCAGCACCGGGCATGCGGGCAGCAACGGCATCACGTACGTCACGGCCGCCGACTTGGACGGCGACCATATCACCGACTACGTGTATGCCGGCGACTTGCAAGGCAATGTGTGGCGATTCGATCTGACCAACTCGGATCCCACACAATGGGCGGCCAGCTCCGCGCCCCTGTTCACGACCCCGGGTCAACCCATCACCAGCCAGCTGCTGGTGATCGCAACCAACGTGACCGGCGGCCCGCAGCGGCTCATGATCGAGTTCGCCACCGGGCAGAGAGTTCAGCTCACCAACACGGCGGCGGTGAGCTATGCGGCCGGCACCCAGGCCATTTACGGGATCTGGGACTGGAACATGGGCGCTTGGGACAGCATGTCCGGCACGCAGTATGCCAGTCTGGCACCGGCGGCGACCGGGTTGTCTTCGCCGTACACGATTCCCTCATCGGGCACTCCCATCAGCGGCCTCGCGCAGCAAACGTTCACCATCAATACCTCGGCCGGGGTGCTCGGCGGCATACGCGAAGGAACCAACGTGGCGGTTTGCTGGATGGGGAGCACCACTTGCACCTCGGGGAACACTCAATTCGGGTGGTATGCAAACTTGCCGGGTACTTCCGAGCAAGTCATTTACAACCCCGTGTTCTTCCAGGGCGCGATCCTCGTGGACTCCACGGTGCCCGCGAATAACATTCCGACCGGGTGTACCACCAATTTGGACACCGGATTCACGTACGCCATCTCCGTGGCCAACGGCGGCGTATTCACGAGCGCGTTCCCGACCTATCGGAAAAATGGCACGCTGGCGCCCGATCCTCTGGCCGCAGGCGTCGAGACGGATGCCACGGGCAGCGTTTATGTGGTGACCACCGTGCAAAGAACGTCCAACATCATTTACCAAACCGTCTCCGGCACGCCGTCGTCGCAGGAGGTCAACATTCCCCCGAATACCAAATCCAAGCGGCTGACCTGGGTTGAACGCCGGTAACCGTCGGAGCACCATCAAATGTCAAAGCTATCAGGCTCGAGAAAACGCCACGCCATGGGGTTCACGCTGATCGAACTCATGGTGACGGTCGCGATACTCGCCATCCTGACGACCATCGCCGTGACGTCCTACTCGAGCTCAGTGCTCAAGTCGCGCCGCACGGAAGCCAAGTCGGCGCTGCTTGATCTGGCCGGAAGGGAAGAGAAGCTCTTCAGCACCACGAACGCGTACTCCAACCTCGAGGCATTCGTGGGTTACGCCGCGGCCGGGGCCACTACGGTGATGACCAACATGGCATTCGGCAATAACTACTACACGCTGACCGCCCAAGTGCCCGATCCCAACCAGGCGGGCAATGCCGCGAGCTACTTGCTCACGGCGACGCCTGTCGGGAATCAAGCCAACGACAGCTTGTGCGGGTCCTTTTCCGTGAATCAGCTCGGCGTGCAGACAGTCACCGGAACCGCCACGGCGGCAACCTGTTGGGGCGATTAGCCGCTGGCGCCCGTCGCGCCGGCCAGCGCCTGTCGCGCGGTTAGCGCTCACCGCTACCGCGCGCTGTATCCCCGTCCCTCGACACAGGCCGTCATCGCGCGCTGATAGTCCGATCCGTTCTGCGCCACCTGGCCCGCCTGCTGCGCCGCCCATTGCTGGCACTCGGCTTTGTCGGTCGCCTGCTGCTCGGGGCTCTGGCCGTTCTTCGGATACATGAAAATCTGACCCGCGATCGCCCCGCCATCACCCGGCGCGGGGCCGGCCGAAGCCGCCGGACCGGCGGAGGACGGTGGCGCTGCGGCGCCGCCCTCCGCAGGCGCGCTCGAATCCGACACCGGGGGCGGATCGGTGGCCACATAGCCCTGATAGTCGGGATTGTAGGTGTAGTACACGTCATTGGCGTAGTAATACGGAACTCCGCCATACCAATAAGTCGCATAGGCCAGCGGCAGAATCGGCAGGAACCAGGAGAACCCGACTCCGTAGTAGCAGCGCGGCCAGAAACCGCCGTGCCAGTACCCTCCCCGCCAGTAGGCCCCGGTGGAGTACCCGTGCCCATAGTAGACGCCGGTATGGCCGTAGGAGCCTCCCGGATGACCGTAGGCGGCTCCATGGAACCCGGTCGCATAACTGTGTCCGTAGCCGGTACCAGCACCATAATGGGCCACGCCCGCGTAATGCGCGCCGGCATAGCCGCCGCCGTAATGGCCGCCGGTGAACCCGTGCGCCCCACCGCCGGGATGACCGCCGGAGGAGGAGTGCCCACCGCCCGAGGAATGCCCGCCGCCGCCATGCGACTGTGCCAATGCGGGCGCGGCGCCCGCCAGGACCGTCAACACGCTGGCCGCCAGAATCAATCCTCTGCCCTTGGTACTCATGTCTGTCACCTTCTTGAACCTATCTACCCTTAAGACCTACCCTGTACAACGCAGTTCAGGCTGTTTGGTGTACATAAACCAGGCTTAATCCCGCGGTATCGCAGTCGCCATGGTAAGCGATCCGCCCTGCCGCCGCTGCCATCCCGGCAACCGCAGTGTGACGCGGGTAGCAGATCGATCGCTTCAGCGGTCCTCGATCTTGCCGTTACCTTCGATGTGGGCAAAATCGTGCAAGGGTCTTGGGCGCTCCGCGGCTCGTTGAGCGCCGCTGTAGTGTTATTGCCGTTGCTGGCTGCAGCGGACTCGCATCCCGCGACCGGCACGGCCGGCGCCGCGCTGAGTGCCACGGCCCATTTGAACTTCCGGATCATCATTCCGAAAGTTCTGTCCCTGGACGCGCCTGGCCCGAGTGGCGTCGCGGGTGCCAATACTGTGGCCATCATGAGCAATAACCGCAATGTGTCCCTCACGGTGACCGCCGCCGCGCCCCCGGCAAACGCCGCCGCGCCGCCGGCGAAGGCCGCCCACGGCGACATCATATTGAGCGCCGCGGCCAGAAAGGTCATCGTGCAGGACGCCGCGTGCGCGGCCTCCTCAGGCGCTGCCCCGGTCATCTGCACGGCCTCGATGCCCTAAGGCGCCTGGAGACAGGCTCCCAGCCGCGAGCGTCACCCGAGGGTGACCATTGCGCACACTCCCTGATCTGACTCGAACCCGCGCACCGGCCGAATGGACGCGTGGGCTTGCGAACCAGCGCACAAAACCTGAGGAATATCGGCAACCGCGAGCGGAACTTGAGCCCTCTGCGGCCGAACTGCGACCTGGTTCAACGTGCCATTAGGGCTATTCCCTAGTATCGGCATTGCAGAGTCGTTACACAGCACAGGAAGCAGATAATGAACATCTCGATTGCCTTGAAAACCTTGTTGGGCACCGCGGCATTGACGCTTCCGCTCGTGGCCTCCGCGGCGTCGACCTATACAACGGGCGGCGCCGGCCTGACGGCGTCGGCGACAGTGAATTTCACTGTGGTCATTCCGAAGGTTCTGTACTTGCGCGTGGGCACCGGTTCCGCCTACACCACCGGCACCTATGCAACCAACGCCACCACTGATCTGGTGACATTTACGCTTGCCGCGGGTACGTCGGGTAATGGCACTGCAGTGGCCGGCACGGGTGGCGATCTTAGCAACGGTGTCGAGACCGCGGCTGTCGTCGGCAACGGCGGCAACGTCACTCTGACCGCCACAGCCGCCGCAGCCGGTCTCTCCGACGGCAACGGCGATTTCATCCCGTTCTCGCAAATCACCACGGCGGCGAGCGCGCTCACCGGCACTTACACATTGCTGCCGGCGCCCGTGCTTACGAACGGCACCAGCGCCAGCGTTCTGCTCACCGCATCGGCGGCCAAGGTCGTACAGGCGGACGCGAAGTGGACCTTCGCCTTTGCGAACACCGCGGCCTACGCCAGCGGCACGTACGGTGGCGTCGGCGTCAACAACAGCCTCGTGACTTACACGGCGACGATGCCGTAAGCGCGTTCGAACGCGATGTCCCGATGCGCTCCAACCCGCTATCGACCCGGCCGCACCCGCCCGGAATGATGCCGGAAGCCCGGACCGTGCGGTGCGGCCACGGTTGGCCGCACCGGACATTGTTCGGCGCAGTGTTGCTGGCGGCCGCGGGTTCTGTTCAGGGCTATACAGCCACATTGACTCCGGCTTCGCCGAAGGCGGTTTACCTGCAAGTCGGTAACGGCACCTTTGCCGGCCCGACCAACTGCATGGGTTCCGGCAGCGATTGCTACTCCTCCGGCGGCACGCCGGTGAACAACGCCACCGTCAACACGGTATCCGTGACCGTGGCAACGGCAGTGGTGGGCAATGGCACCGCGCAGGCCATGACCACCAACAGCACGCAGGCCGACAGCTTCTGGGACGGCTATGGGTTTTGCACCGTTCCGGCTCAGTTGTACATCGGCGGCTTCTATCGCACCACCGGCGCCGCCACCGCCGCCGCGCAGGTCACGGCCACGGTACCGGCGGCGTTGACCAATGGCAGCGGCGGCACCATCAAGTTTTCACAAATTTCGTGGGCGTCGAGCGGCAACGGCGATACCGCTGCCAACGGCTTCCTCCCGGAAATATTTCCTGGAGGCACCTTCGTCAACGGTGGCACGCAGACTGTGGGCTCCATGGCCAGCAACACCTGGAACGAGAGCTGCTGGAACTTTTCCTATTTGAACACCGCCGTGCCGGGGGCTGGTACCTACACCGGTTCGGTGCTCTACACGATGACTTCGCCATGAGCACGGTTCGGCGTTCAACTTTTTTTTTAAGCGCCGCATTTGGCATAATCTGGGCCGCCCCGGCGCACCCAAAATCGTTCACCGTCGATGATTCGGGCTCGGTGGCCATCGAGCCGGCAGTGCTCATGCGCTGGAAGACCGCTGTGCCGACGCGCACGGCCGCGGGCAAGTTGATGCTTGGCACGACGACGATCCGGGTGCGCATCAATGTCATCCCCTGGCTCAAGCATTCGGGACGAATTTATCTGGCATTGCCGGCGCAGCAGCCCGGCCCCATCAGCCTGTCGTGGACCACGCAGGGGCGATTTCTACCGGGACAGCTCGTCTCCGGCAATCGTGTGCTGGTCTATGCCGGTCCCATCACAACGCCATTCATGGAGGACACATTGACGTTTCAGTTCAGCGTGGACGGGACTTTGATGAAGCGTGCCGTGCCGGTGACTTATCACTTCGAGATCGATGAGGAATGATCATGCCGCGCAAGCTCCCGGTTCTGCTCTGTCTTCTCGGGCTCGTGCCCGCTGCCCGCGTGCAGGCGCAGGGATTTGCCGCTCTGGTGTCGCCGCCGCGCTTCGAGCTCGCAACCAAGCCGGGCAAGACATTGCGCGGCGTGATCGAGATCAGCAATCGATCGACGACGCCGGGCCGATACGTCATACATACGGCGGACTGGAACTTGTCGCGGGATTTCAGCGTCAGCTTCCAAGACGATCTGCAGCCCGGCAGTTGCCGCCCCTGGGTCGCACTCGAGCGGCCCAATGTCGAGATACTCGGTGGCGGAACCATGCGTTACCGCTTCGACGTGGCCGTGCCTGCGGACGCTCCGGCCGGTGAATGCCGTTTTGCGGTGATGATCGAAGGAGCCGACCCCTCGGTCGCGTCGAGCCAGGGCTTAAGCATGCCCGTCACCGGACGCATCGGCGTCATCGTCTACGTGAATGTCGGCGACGGCGCACCCGAGATCGAAATTCTCGGACCGAAAATTGCGACGCTCAATGGCCAGCGGGTCCCGACACTGCGCATACACAACGGCGGCACCGCGCACGGCCGCGTGAGCGGCTTTCTGACCGGCACGGACGCAAAGGGAAACTCCTACGACTTTACGCCCGCGGATTTTCCCATCCTGCCGCACGAAGAGCGCGAGCTGTTCTTGACTCCTTCGACACCCACGAACGATCACCCGACGCTCACCTTTCCAGTCACCGTCAAGGGCACTCTGGAGTGGGGAAAGCAAAAGACCGAGCTCAATCAGCAATTTGAATGAAGCCCCGCGCCAAACTCACCCCCCGACTCGCGTTCGGCCTGTGCGGGCTGGGCGGGATGGTATGGCTGGGCCCGGCGCAAGCGCAGTCGGCGATGCCTCCGCCGGTCACGCCGTCCTTGCCGGCCGCGTCCTGGAGCGCCGCCAATCTGCCTGGCGCCAATGTTTATCAGGATAAGTTCATCAACGGCGGTGCACTGGTCCCCGACATCTCCAAAGGCGATGAGTACTCCGGCAACGACCAGGGCTTGGCGCGATCGCTGCAGATCGATGGCGTGGTCAGTGCGCTCAGTTCGCGCAGCGGCGGCGCCTCGACGAATTTGGACGAGAATGGCTTTGTCGCCAAATCGCAGTGGGAAACGGCCAGCTACGGCGCCTGGTCGCTGGACGGCTCCGCGCGCGCGGGCGGATCCAGCGGGCCCACCGGACAAGGTCAGGGTGGTTCGGTCGTGCTGAGGGAGCGCGCCATGCCCTTCGACGGCGGTTGGCAGGCCGACAATGCCGTTGGCGACCTCAACACCCCCGACATCGGCTTGGCGCGGCTTGAACCGCGCTTCATCTTGCCGACCAGCCTGATGCAGGGCCTCACCACGGAATGGCGCGGACCGGAGAGCCTGCAGTTGGTCGCAGGCGGCGGAGTACCCGGCCTTTACAATGGCATCGTGGTGCCCGATTTCCAAACTCTGGGCGGAACCACGGCGACCGCAGGGGCGCAGTGGTCGCCTGCCTCGCACTGGACGGTCGGCGGCCAGTTCATCGAAGCTCACGACACCAATTTGGCCATTGGCACTGCCTTCGATGGCGCCACGCGCTTTTCCTCGAACACGGAACTTCTCACGGCCGCCTGGAAGGATGGGGGCAAGCGCCTCGACCTGAATCTCGTGGATGGCGACATCAGCGGCAAAGCGAATGCCGTCGGCGGCTGGGTGGACGGCTCCATCGCCCAGGGCCGCTTTCAGCAAACCGCCGGGCTCTTTCGGATCGACCCGAATATGACCTGGGGCAATCAAGTGATCGCGAACGACATGGAAGGCGGCTACTACCGTCTCGACTATCAGGGCCGGCGCTGGATGACCGATGTCGGGATCGACGAAGTGCGTTCAGTGTCGGGCCTCGGCTCCGACACCACCTTCCTGACCGGCGACGCGCACTACCAATTGTCGCGTGACTGGGGTCTCGGCAGCATCGCGAATGTCAGCCGCGCCGACGGCGGCACCGCCTGGTCATTGGAAGGCTTTGTCGATCACCCCAATGTCTGGGGCGCCGGACGCGCGCAGGCGGACTTCGCAAAAACTCAAATGGGCCGGGATGTCCGGCTGACGCTGAATCAGGCGTGGGCCACGCCCGTCGGCATCCGCTTCAGTACGTCCGCATTCGTCGAACAAATCAACGGCGCGATGGAAAGCGGCGTGCAGCAGGACAGCACGGTCGTTGGGCTGGGCGCCGTCGGCGGCGGTCAGTTCACCGCCAAGTTGGGGCTGGAGGGCAATGTCAATTGGGCCGGCGTCGTGCAGGGCCGGGCCGCACCGGGGGTGTCGGCGAATGTCTCGTTGACCTATCGCCTGTCCCATACGTGGGAGATCCTCGCCACCTATTACGATAGCCGCACCGGCTCCTGGACGCCGCTGGAAGTGCTGTCGCCGTTGTCGCCGCCGGTGGCGCCCGCGGTCCCCGCGATTCAGGAACGCGGAATATTCCTGACGATTCGCTACAAACGTGCCGCCGGTCTGCACTTCGCGCCGCTGGGCGGCCCCCCCGGAGCCGGCTCCGGCGAACTTGCGGGAGTGGTGTATCTCGATGCCAACAACAACGGGCATCTGGACGCAGGCGAGAGCGGCGCGCCCAATGTCACGGTGGTGCTGGACGGGCGGTTCTCCGTGCAGACGGATGCCCGCGGGCGCTTCAGTTTCCCGATGGTGGTAACCGGTCATCACGTGATCACGGTCGTTCCCGACAACGTGCCGTTGCCCTGGGTGCTCACCAACGGGGGTCGCACGGAGGTCGAGGTCATGACTCGGGACCGCACCGACATCGCCATTGCGGCACAGCGCCCCCGGTGAGTTGACTGGCAGGGAACGTCCGGCCAAACACGTTGTCTAGTGAGGTAATTCCACGACGCGCCATCTCGGATGGTAGCATCCTGAAGCGTCTTCCTTAGCGAGTGCCGCCTTGCCAAGATCAGTCCGTCGCTTCGAGCTTCGCATCGCGGTAATCACCGCGGTCGCGTTGTTGATCGCGCAATTCGGCGCGCTGGCGCACGCCTACTCGCACACTCCGGCGGCCGCCCCCGCCTCGGCGCATCAATCCAACTCCGGCAGCCACGATTTCTGCGGCGACTGTCTCAACTTTGCGCCCGTGCTGTCGGCAGCCGGGACTCCCGACGCGCTTCCCGTCACCGTACCGCAGGGCCGCAGCCTGGCTGCCATCGCCGGCTGCCGCTCGCTCCTCGATCTCTCCCTCACCCTCGCCTTCCGCTCGCGCGCACCGCCTCTCGCTCGTTAGGACTTTTTGAAGTCGGCCGCATCGCTGCGGCCTGAGTATTGCCTGACGAGGAGTGGGATTCATATGTTGAGGATTGAAACGATTGCGCCGCTGCCGGCGCTTGCCTTGGCCGTATTCGCGGCGGCGCCGCTGGCGTCGATCGCTGCTGATGCCGACGACGCCAGCAGCGCTACCACGCTCGATGCCATCACCGTGATTGCGCAGCATTTGAACGAGGCGCGCAGCAGCATCCAGACGCAGACCGGCGCCTCCACCTATGTCATCGATGAGGCGGCCATCGCCGCGGCTCCCGGCGGCGATAATCAGCTGCTCAATCAAGTCATCATGCAGGCGCCCGACGTGGCGCAAGACTCCTTCGGACAATTTCACGTCCGCGGCGAACACAATGGGCTGCAATATCGGTTGAACGGCATCATCCTGCCGGAAGGCATCAGCGTATTCGGCCAATCGCTCGACCCGCGCCTGATCTCCTCGCTGACCCTGGTGACCGGCGCGCTGCCGGCCGAGTATGGCCTCAGAACCGCCGGCATCATCGATCTGAAGACCAAGAGCGGAGTGATCGATCCGGGCGGGGCAATTTCCCTGTACGGCGGCAGCCACGGCGAAGTGGCCCCCAGCATCAATTACGGCGGTTCCCTGGGCAGCATCAACTACTTCGTCTCCGGGGATTTCCTGCGCGGCGATCTGGGCATCGAGTCGCCCGACGGCAGCTCCAATCCGATGCACGATCATACGACCCAGTATCACGGCTTCGGTTACTTCGAGGACATTCTTGATGAGGAGAATCGCCTGAGCCTGGTATTGAGCACCTCGACCGGCAAGTTCCAGATTCCCAATCAAGCGGGGCTGCAACCGAATCTGGTGAACGCGAATGGCACGCCGCTCGCGGTCAACGGCCAAACCACCTATCCGAGCGCGATCCTCGACGAGAATCAGCGCGAGCTGAATCACTTCGCCATCGTGAGCTGGCAGCACTCCCGGGGCGCCGTGGATGTTCAGACCTCGCTGACCGCCCGGTATTCGAGCCTCACGTTCACGCCCGACCCGCTGGGCGATCTTCTGTACAACGGCGTCGCGCAGGACGCCTACAAGCAAAACGTCGCCTATGCGCTGCAGTCGGACGCGGCCTACAAGCTGACCGACGTGCATACCCTGCGCGGCGGAGTC
This sequence comes from Steroidobacteraceae bacterium, assembly GCA_035314705.1. Classification (GTDB taxonomy): domain Bacteria; phylum Pseudomonadota; class Gammaproteobacteria; order Steroidobacterales; family Steroidobacteraceae; genus Bog-1198. The sequence goes on from DATFZF010000025.1 coordinate 28,079, forward strand.
TTCCTGCAGAGCGACCACTCCAGGAGCCTCACGAATTCGCAAGTGATCGCGCTCGATGCCAACGGCAATCAGATCAGCGACATTCCCGAATCGATCGTCGACGACGGCGCCAAGACCGAGTGGATCGAGAGCCTCTACCTGCAGGATGAATGGAGGGTCGTGCCGTTGGTCACGGTCAATTACGGTCTGCGATTCGACCACTTCACCGCCTTCACCAGCGCCCATCAGCTGAGCCCGCGCGTCAACGTGGTCTGGCAGGCGCTCCCCGACACCATCGTGCACGGCGGCTACGCGCGTTACTTCTCGCCGCCGCCCTTCGAACTCGTGGGCAACGAGACGGTGTCGAAATTCATCGGCACCACCGCGGGATCCGCGGTAACGCAAGCGGACACGCCGTTCGCCGAACAAGCGAATTACTACGACATCGGCGTGCAGCAAAAAATCTCGCGCCGCTTCACGGTCGGCCTCGATACCTATTACAAACAGTCGCATCAGCTCATCGACGAGGGTCAATTCGGCGCGCCCATCATTCTGACGCCCTTCAATTATTTGCAGGGCAAGCAATACGGCGCGGAAATTACCGGCAACTTCACCGATGAGGCGTTTTCCGCGTACCTGAATCTCGCCTACCAGAGCGCCAAGGGCAAGGGCATCGACTCGGCGCAGTTCAACTTCTCGCAGGACGATCTCAACTACATTGCCACTCATTACATTCATCTCGATCACGAGCAGCAATTCACCGCCTCGGGCGGCGCCTCCTATCTGTGGCTGGGCACGCGCTTCAGCGCCGACTTTCTGGTCGGCTCCGGATTGCGCGCCAGCGAAGTGCTGCCGGACGGCAGCGTCATTCCGAACGGTGCGCACCTGCCCGAGTACACTCAGATCAACTTGGGCGCCAGCCATGTCTTCGATTTGGACAGGGCCGGAACGCTGACCGCGCGCTTCGACGTCATCAATGCATTCGACAAGATCTATGAGATACGCAACGGCACGGGCGTCGGCGTCGGCGCCCCGCAATTCGGGCCGCGGCGCGGATTCTTCGTGGGGGTGTCGAAGTCTATCTAGGGGCTCCCCGCCCGGCGAACTGGTCCGACTGATACACAACCTTGCCGCCGACCACCGTCTGCAGGACTTTGATGTCCGCGATCTGCTCGGCGGGAATGTCGAAGAAGTTGCGGTCGAGGACGATCAAATCCGCGAGCTTGCCCACCTCGAGCGAGCCGGTCGATAGATCCTGATGCAATTCGTAGGAAGAGTTCATGGTGATCGCGCGCAGCACTTCGGGGCGGGACAGACCCTTGTCCTCGCTCAAGCGGCCTGCGTACTTGTGGTCGGGCTGGGGCGCGTTGGTGCGCGTGACTCCGACTTTGAGCGCAAACCATTCGTCGAGCGGATCCACCGGCCAATCGCTCCCGTAGGCGATGCGCGCGCCCGCCACCGCCAAAAAACCCGCAGGCTCCATGTATTTGAAGCGCGCCGGTCCCAGATACTCGCGCGCGCCCTCCATGGTGTCCGGCGCCTGTTTTTCCCATTGGAACGACAACACCGGAATCACGTTCAGCTGCTTGAAGCGCGTGAAGTCGGCCGGATCGACGATCTCGTCATGAGCGATGGCGACCCGGATGTCGCGTTCCGGAAATTGCCGCCGCAGCACGCCGATGCCGTCCAACCCCTCGCGCACGGCTCGATCGCCATCCGCATGCAGATGCGGCTCGAAACCGGCTTCCGCCACTTCGATCAGCAGCGCGCTCAACACGGGTGCCGGAAAATACACCTCCGGTCCGCGGCTTGAGGAAGGTGCCCAATGCGGATTGGCGGGAGCGCCTTGCAAGCTGAAATAGGGCATCAGCATCGCGCCCGTAAGCGCCGGCGCGGCGATCACCCCATCGAGAAACAGTTTCACATTGCGCACCGTCAGTGTCGGATCAGGCCCGATCTCGCCCTGGTCGTAACGCCGCGCCAGGGCCTTCACCATCGCCACCGCCTGCTGGGGCTGGGGACCCTGCGGCGGGGTGATCAGCACGGCGAAGTGCGCGCGCGCCGTGAGCTTTCCCGCGCCCTGCACCGTGGCAAAGGCCTCGAGCGCCGGCGCTTCAGCCATCGCGTCCAGGAACGTCGTCACGCCTTGTTTGCGAAAAGCATCGAGAGCGGCCGCCGCCGCCTTGACATTGTCGGCAGGCGTCGGCGCCGGAATTTGCTTGGCGACCGTTTCCTGCGCAGCATCCTCCAAAATTCCCGTCGGGTTGCCCGACGCGTCGCGGCCGAACCTGCCCCCGAGCGGATCGGGAGTCGATGCAGTGACGCCGGCGAGGTCGAGCGCCCGCGAATTGACCAGCGCGGTATGGCCGAACGATGAGGCGACGAAGATCGGACGTTTGGTTTTCAGCGCATCCAGCGTGCCCCGGTTGGTGATCGTGCCCGGCGGCAGCATGGCCTCCTGAAACCAATTGACCACTTCGAGCCAGTCATTCGGCTCGCGCGCCCGCGTTTGATCGAGACAGGACTGAATCCTCGCCTGCATCTGCTCGACCCGCAGCTGCTCGTAATTCAAGTTGCACTTGATGAGCGTGGCGCCGCCCTGCATGGGGTGCGAGTGCCCATCGACGAGCCCGGGCATCACCATCCGCCCCTGCAAATCGACCACGCGGGTCTTCGGACCCGTGAAGGCGGCGGCTCCGGAATCGCCGCCCACGTAGATGATGCGTCCCGCCCGGATCGCGAGCGCCTGCTGCACGCTGTCACGAGCATCGACGGTGTACACGTATCCATGCCGATACACCGTGTCCGCGACCACAGCTGCCCCGGATGCTGCGCCGGCCGCAGCCGCGTCGGCGTGTACACCTGGCGCGGTTAGTGCGCCGAGGACCGCGGCAAGCAGCGTCGCCGCCGCGCGAAAAGTCTTAGATCGCATCGAGTGCCGCTCCTAAATCCGCAATGAGGTCGTCGGCATCTTCGATGCCGACGGAGATGCGGATCAGAGCATCGGTGATGCCGATCCGATCGCGCGTCTGCTTGGGAACGCCGGAATGCGTGGTGCTTGCCGGATGGGACATCAGAGTCTCGGTCCCGCCCAGACTCACCGCCAGCTTGATCACCTGCAGCGCGTCGAGCAGGCGAAACGCCTCCGCCTCCCCGCCCTTGACCGCGAACCCGAATGTGGAGCCCGCGCTCTGACACTGGCGGCGGAAAACCGCGTACCGCGGGTCATCCGCGCCCAAGAAGCCAAGATAGTTGACGTCCGCGATCTTGGGGTGGCCGCGCAGGAAATTCGCCACCACTGCGGCATTCTCGGCCGATTTGCGCATGCGCAGCGACAGCGTCTCCATCGAACGCATGATCATCCAGGCGGTATTCGGATCGAGTTGAGTTCCGAGCGCGCCGCGCAATTTTTTCACCGGACCCACCGCCTCGCGCGATCCGACGACGCCGCCTGCCACCAGATCCGAGTGTCCGCCGACGTACTTGGTCAGCGAATACATCACGAGGTCCGCGCCGTGCCCCAGCGGCCGTTGAAACACCGGGCCGAGGAAGGTGTTGTCGACCGCCACCGGCGGCCGCCCGCCGCTCTGCCGCGCGCCGATTTGCACCGAGATTTCCCGCATCAGGGCGAGATCGACCAGGCTGTTGGTCGGATTCGCCGGCGTCTCCACCATCACCAGACAGACCCGGCCGCCGTTTTCCTTGGCGCGCTCGCTGGCGCGTGCGGCGGCCTCGGCGACCGCGCTCCTGTCATGGCCCAGAGTAAAGGCAACGGCGCTCACCCCGAACGCGGGCAGGGTCTTTTCGATGAGCGTCTCGGTGCCGCCGTACAAGGGCTGGCTCATCAGAATGACGTCGCCGGGCCGCACATGAGTCCACAGAACCGTGGAAATCGCCGACATGCCGCTGGAGAACACCGCCGCCGCCTCTCCCTCCTCCCACAACGCCAGTCGATCCTCGAGCACCTCGAGGTTGGGATTGTTGAAGCGCGAGTAGACGAGGCCGGAGGCTTGTCCTGCCACCGGCTCGCGCCGCCCCGAGGTGAAGTCGAAGAAATCCTTGCCGTCCTGAGCCGTTTTGAAGACGAACGTCGAGGTCAGGAATATCGGCGGCTTGAGCGACCCTTCCGAAAGAGTCGGATCGTAGCCATATCCCATCATCTGGGTTTCGGGTTTGAGCAGGTGCTTGCCGATCTTGCGTTTATGATACGAGTCGTAGCCCACGCTTGCCCCCACCTGGTCGATTTTGTGGGCACAATATAACCTGTCGGCCGGAAAGCGTGGAATGAATCAACCGTGGTACTCGTAGTCATCGCCGCTGCGGCGTTTCTCAGCACGTTTGCCGGCGGCCTGTTGGCGCTCAAGCTGCGCGACAAATTGCATTTGATATTGGGATTCAGCGCGGGCGCGGTAATCGGCGTGGCATTCTTCGATCTGCTGCCCGAAGCGATCGAATTCGGCGAAAAATATCACCCAGCGTCGGTGATTCTGTCTTTCACCGCGCTCGGCTTCTTGTCGTACCTGGTGCTCGACCGCATATTGTTGTTTCACGGCGAAGGCGCGCCGCGCGGCCGCTTTGCCGCCGCCGTGCTGTGCCTGCACAGCCTGCTCGACGGCGTCGCCATCGGGTTCGCATTTCAAACCTCGCGCGAAGTGGGGATCGTCGTCGCGATCGCCGTGCTCACGCACGATTTTTCCGACGGCATCAACACCATGAACATCGTGCTGAAAAACCAGGGGCCGAGATCGCAAGCCCTGTACTGGCTCATCGCCGATGCGCTGGCTCCCGTGCTGGGAGTCGTCTCGACGTTTTTCTTCACCCTTCCCGGCGAAGGTTTTGGCGCCGCGCTCGCGCTGTTCGCCGGATTCTTTTTGTACATCGGCGCCAGCGATTTGATTCCGGAAAGCTACCACGCACATCCGAAGTTCCTCACCACCGCCATGACGCTGTGCGGCGCGGCGGTCCTGTATCTGGCGATCGCCCTAATCGGGCAATAGCCGGGCGGCGGCGGGCCGGCTCGTCGCCGCGCTGCCGGCCGAGGCGGCCATGATGCAGACGATCGCCGCCCACTGGCTTGCGCTCAGGCGCTCGCCGAGAAAGCTCAAGCCCGACAGGGCGCCGAGCGCGGGGTTCAAGCTCATCAGGACTCCGACGGTTCGCGTCGGCAGCCGCGGCATGGCCAATATCTCGAGCGAATAAGGCAGTGCGCTCGACAGAAGCGCGACGCCGAGTGCGGCCGGCAGAATCGCCGGCGAGAACAGTTGCGCACCGGCTTGGGCGGCGCCGATGGGCACGATCACGATGGCGCCGACCACCATGCCGAGCGCAGTGGTCTGGCCGCCGTGTGCCGCCCCCGCCTTGCGGCCGAACCAAATATAGAGAGCCCAGCACGCGCCGGCGGCGAGAGCAAGGCCGGCACCCACAGGATCGAGCGGCTCGGCCTTAAGACCCAGCGGCAGCAGCGCGATCAGTCCCAGCGCCGCCATCAGAACCCAGACGAAATCGAGCGCGCGGCGCGACGACCCCATTGCCAGCGCAAGCGGCCCGGTGAACTCCAGGGCAACCGCGATGCCGAGCGGAATGGACCGCAGCGACAGATAAAAAAAGAAATTCATGCAGCCCAGCGCAAGGCCGTAGATCACGATCACCCGTACTTCATGCGGGCGGGGCCGCATGCGCCAAGGACGCCAGACAGCCCATAACATGAGCGAAGCCAAAGCCAGCCGCAGCGCGGCCGTGCCGGCGGCTCCCACGGCGGGGAACAAACCCTTGGCCAGCGCCGCGCCGGCTTGAAAGCAGACCATCGCCGCCATCAGAACCGCGATCGGCACGGCCACCGAGTCGGACTTGAGCCTCAAGCTTCGGAGCTGTCGCTGGGCACCTTGTCGCCAAGATGCAGATGCTTCATCACGCGGTTGAGATTCTTTCGGATGTCATTGAGCTGCCGGATGCTGACGCTGGTCTTCATCGCCTCCTTGAGCGGCTGCAGCGGATAGCCGCCATAGGCTCCGGCCTTGGGCACATCGCAGGTGACCGAGGATCGGCCCTGCAAGGTCACGTTGTCGGCCAGCGTGATGTGCGCGGTCACCACCGAATTGCCGCCGGTGACGAATTGCCGGCCGATCTTGGTCGAGCCCCCCATCATGAAGCCGGCCGTGAAGAAGCCGTTCTCCCCAAGATCGCAGTTGTGGGCAATATGACAGATATTGTCCAGCTTGGTCCCGGAGCGAATGTACGTGGACGTCAGGGTGGCGCGGTCCACCGCGCAGTTGCTGCCGATTTCCACCCCGTCGCCGATTTGTACATTGCCGAGGTGCGAGATTTTTCGCGGTCTGCCGTCCGGATCCACGGCGTAGCCGAAGCCGTCGCTGCCGATGCTGGTATGCGGATGGATCTCGCACTCGGCGCCGATCCGGCAGCCGGCGCCGATGAACACATGCGGGTGCAGCACGGTTCGCTCGCCGATCCAGGCTTCGTTCTCGATCACGGTGTGAGCGCCGATCAGGCAATCATCGCCGACCACCGCATGCGCGCCAACCACGCAATAGGGCCCGAGAAATACCCGCGCGCCGATGGTGGCGTCCGGGTGCACCACGGCCGTCGCGTGGCGTTCGCCCCATTGTTTGAACCGAAGGCATTTTCGGTCGAAGTACTTCAACAGCACGGCCATGCCCATGGAGATGCTTTGCACCGAAAAGCAGCAGCTGCCGGCATCCGTCGAGGAGTCGAGGCAGCCGCTCATCTTCGCGGCAACGATCAGAATCGCTGGATTGTGCCGCCGCGCTTCCTCGAGTTGCTGGGCGTCGCTGACATAGACCAGGCTTGCCAGCGAGGCGTCTTCGGGCGTGTGGCAATTGCTTGCCGCGATCTGCAGGTCGCCATGCAGGAACGTGAAAATGTCGGAATGTTGATTCTTGATGGTCTGAGCGATGAGCATGATGCCAATCCCTTACGATTCCGCAGGCGAACGCTCGGCAGAGTATGATCGCAATCGGCGCCCGGCGTGAACATTCATGTATGACCCAATCCACAATTTTCTCAAGCTTTGTCCTTTGATGGTGCTGGACGGAGCTTTGGCGACCGAGCTCGAACGCCGCGGCGCGGACCTGAACGATCCACTTTGGTCCGCTAAGTGCGCCATCGTACAGACGGACCTGATCCGCGAGGTTCATCTGGAATATTTCCGCGCCGGCGCCGACGTCGCCACGGCCGCAACCTATCAGGCCACCTTCGAAGGCTTTGCCCGCCGCGGCATCGATCAGCGGAGCTCGGCGCAGCTGATGCGCGGCGCCGTGGCGCTCGCGGCCGGCGCGCGCGACGAGTTTTGGTCCGGCCAAGCGAACCGAGCCGGGCGGCTGCGGCCCCTGGTTGCGGCATCCATCGGCCCCTATGGCGCGATGCTCGCGGACGGCTCGGAGTACCGCGGTCACTACGCGCTCGACGACACCGCGCTTGCGGACTTTCATCGACCGCGTCTCGAGGTGCTGGCGCATGCCGGGGCCGATCTTCTGGCGTGCGAAACCATCCCATCCCTGCGCGAGGCGAAGGTGTTGGCCGACCTGCTGAAGGAAACTCCCGAGGTTTGCGCGTGGCTGAGCTTTTCCTGCCGGGATGGCGCGCACACCTGCGAGGGCGACGATATCGGCGCCTGCGCCGCGGAATTGCAGCGCTATCCGCAGATTGCCGCGGTGGGCGTGAACTGCACGGCGCCGCAATACGTCGTTTCGCTGCTGCGGCGAATGCGCGATGCGACCGATAAGCCGCTCGTTGTCTACCCGAATTCAGGCGAATGCTATGACGCCTCATCCAAGCAATGGAGCGGCGAGCCCGGGATGCCTGACTTCGGCCAATGGGCGCGCGAGTGGCATGCCCACGGAGCCCGTTTGATCGGCGGCTGCTGCCGCACCGGTCCCGACGACATTCGCCGCGTGAAACGATGCCTGCTGCCCGAACACAGCGCGTTTTGACCGCCTGGTTTGCAGCCTTGGCGTTGGCCGCCGGCGCGGCTCACGCGGGCGAGCACTGCCCGGTGCCGGTCGCCTGGATGCTTGCAGTGCGCGGCGGCACCCTGTGCGTGGCCATCGATGAGCGGGCGCAGGCCGCCCAACTCCCCCTGCTGCGGGAGTGGGTAGAACGCTCCGCGCGAATTGTCGCGGACTATTACGCGGGCTTTCCGGCTCCCCTCGTGCTGCTGCGGATCGAGGCGGCGCCGGGCGGCGGCGTGGGCGGCGGCCGCACCACCAACGAATCGGGATTGATGATTCGGGTCCGGGTGGGGCGGGAGGCAACCTCGGCTGAACTGGCGGCGGATTGGGTGCTGGTACACGAAATGGTGCACCTTGCGCTGCCCGAATTGGGCCGTACGCACGATTGGCTGGCCGAAGGCTTGGCCACCTATGTCGAGGGCATAGCGCGCGCGCAATTCGGCAACCGCGAGATCGCCGACGTGTGGGCGGAATACCGGCATTCGATGCCTCTCGGTCTGCCGCATCCCGGAGAAGGCGGGATGGATGAGACTCCCACCTGGGGACGCACCTACTGGGGGGGTGCGCTGTTTTGTCTGCAAGCCGACGTGAAGATACGCGAGCAAACTCGGAATCGAGTCGGGCTGCAAACGGCATTGCAGGCCATACTGAAGCAAACCTCCGGGTATCGCGCCGAACGCAGCATTGACGAGGTGTTGCGCATCGGCGATGCGGCCACCGGCACTCGCGTGCTGCAGGATCTGTACCGGGAGAGCCGGGATACGGCGCTGACGCCCGATCTCGACCTGCTGTGGGCCCGTCTCGGCGTTCCCAATGATCCGAAATCCGCAGCCTTCGACGATCACGCGCCGCTGGCCGCGATCCGCAGCGCCATCACCCGCAAACCTTAGGAGCCCGGCTCCTTCGCCCGGCTCCTTCGGCCGGCTCCTTCGGCCGGCTCCTTCGGCCGGCTCCTTGACGCTCAGTGCTCCGAGAAATTCGGCTCGCGCTTCTCGAAGAACGCGCGCACGCCCTCCACGCAATCGTGGGTCTCGAGCGTCATCTCCTGAGCGCTGCGCTCCGCGCGCAATTGTTCCTGCAGTGAATTGTCGAACGTCGACGCGTGCAGGGAGCGAATTTGACCGAGGACCGCGCACGGCCCGGTCGCCAGCCGGTGCGCCACCGTCTGCGCGCGCATCACCACTTCAGCGGCCGGCACTACTGCGTAGACGAGTCCCCACTCGAGGGCGGTCTTGGCGTCGATCCGTTCGGCAAGCATCAGCGAGGACAGCGAGCGGCCGGCACCGATGCGGCGCGCCAGATGAAAGGTGATGCCCGCATCGGGCACCAGGCCGAGACGCGCGAACGACGGCAAGAAATATGCGTTGTCGCCCGCAATGATGATGTCGCTGGCCAGCGCAAGACTCATGCCCGCGCCCACCGCGGCGCCGTTGACCGCCGCCACGATCGGAAAGCGGAAGCCGCTCAAGCGCAGAATCAAGGGATCCATGAAGCGGCGCATTTCGAAGTGCGCCCGCTGCCGCGCTTCTTGAGTTTTCAGATCCACCGAATGCAAATCCAGGCCGCTGCAGAAGACATCATTGCTGCCGGTTATGACGACGGCTCGAGCGCCGCTGTCTCCTTTTTGAACTTGATCGAGCGCCAGATGCATCGCGCGGATGATCGTGATGTCGATCGCATTGCTCACCGCCGAACGCTGAATCGCCAGCGTCGCAACTCCATCGGAAACCGTGAACGACAAAGTATTCGTATTCATTCGCCGAAGCCTCCTCAGCCTACTCGCCAGCCTGCACCTTCGGATCTCGAGCCTGATGCTCGCTGATATTGTTAAGCCGCCCTCTTTTGCCACATGCCTGTATCTCGATCATGCCCCCTGCCAACGGTCGCCGCAAGCTTGAGGGGATGCTGCGCCCCAGCCCGCCGCCGGCCGTTGCGCATGGGCAGGCGATACCGCAAACTGCCGCCGCGAATGAGCCACCCAAACTGGAGCAATACGATGCCGAGGATATTTATGCGGACACGCGCCGGGCACCGTTGTGCGGGGCACTGTTGCGCGGCGTACAGCTGCACCGGGCGCCGCTGCGTTGGGCGCCGCCGCGCCGGCCTGCTGCTGGCGCTGGCCGGCATCGTGCAGGCGGCCGTGGAACTCCCGGCGGTCGCCGGCGACTCCTTGCCGAGCGAGACCCCGGCCGTTTTCGTTCCGCGCGAGGAAAGCTTCGACTACGTGAAACGCCAAGTCATGATCCCGATGCGCGATGGGGTCAAATTGCTGACCCTCATCCTCATTCCGCGCGGCGCGCATCGCGCGCCGATTTTGCTGACGCGAACCCCCTATGGCGCGACGGAGCGCATCTCGAAGAACCCCAGTGCGCATCTGTCCGCACTGATCGACAGCACCGACGTCGCGGACGACGCAGTGCTCAACGGCGGCTATATTCGCGTGATGCAGGACATACGCGGCAAGCACGGCTCGGAAGGCGACTACGTCATGACCCGGCCCTTGCGCGGGCCGCTGAACCCGACCGCCGTGGATCACGCGACCGACACCTACGACACCATCGATTGGCTGGTCAAGAACATTCCCGAATCCAACGGCAAGGTGGGCATCCTCGGGATTTCATACGATGGCTTCACCTCGCTCATGGCCTTGGTGAATCCGCATCCGGCGCTGCGCGCGGCGGTTCCCATCAATGCGATGGTCGATGGCTGGAGGGGCGATGACTGGTTTCACAACGGCGCGTTTCGCCTCGACAGCCTGACCTATTTCCATGGCCAGGAGGCAACCCGCGGCGCCGATATCGCATGGTGGACGGATCACTACGACGACTACGACACGTGGCTCGGCGCGGGTGCTGCCGGCGACATGGCGCGGCTGCACGGGCTCGAACAAGTGGGCTTCTGGCCCAAGGTCATGAACCACCCGGCCTATGACGCCTTCTGGCAGGACCAGGCACTGGATAAGATTCTCGCCAAACAAGGCGTCTCGGTTCCCGTGATGCTGGTGCACAGCCTGTGGGACCAAGAAGACATCTACGGCAATATCGCTCTTTACAAGGCGCTCAAGGCGCTTAAGCCCGACAATCCCAATCTGTATCTGGTCATCGGACCCTGGTTTCACCATCAACAGCGGCTCGACGGCAGCGCGATCGGACAGATTCGCTTCGGCAGCGACACTGCGCAGTATTTCCGTCTGCAGGTGCTGCGGCCGTTTTTGGATCATTTTCTCAAGGACGAACCGGCGCCACTCGGGTTGACCCCTGTCACGGCATTCGAGACGGGCACGAACCGTTGGCTGGCTCTGCCGGTCTGGCCGAGCGGCTGTGCATCCGGCTGCGGGATCGAGCGCCAGAATCTCTATTTGCAGGCGGGCGGTCATCTGGCCTTGGGTTCGTCCGGCGCCGCGGCGTCCGGCTTCGAGTCCTATATCTCGGATCCCGCCAAGCCGGTCCCGTATCTGCCGCGCCCCATCCACATCGCAGGCGATGAGGGCGAAGCAAGCTGGCAGACCTGGTTGGTGAGCGATCAGCGACATGCGGCTGCGCGCACGGACGTGCTGACCTACGCCACACCCGTGCTGACCGAGCCCGTCAAGATCAGCGGTGAACCCATTGCCAACCTCGTCGCCTCGACCAGCGGGAGCGACGGCGATTTCGTGGTCAAATTGATCGACGCCTACCCGGATGAAGTCGGGCGCGAGCCCAAGATGGGCGGCTATCAGTTGATGATTGCAGCGGACATCCTGCGCGGGCGATATCGAGATTCGTTGAGCAATCCCAAAGCCATACCCGCCGACCAGAAACAGGTCTATCGCTTTGCCCTGCCGACCGCCAATCATGTGTTCCTGCCCGGGCACCGCATCATGATTCAAGTGCAATCGAGCTGGTTCCCTCTGTACGACAGAAACCCGCAGAGCTATGTCGAGAATATCTTCCTTGCCAAGCCCGCCGACTACAAAAAGGCGACCGTCAAAATATTCGACGGCGGGTCGAACGCCAGCTTCATCGATTTGCCGGTGGTGCGTTCGGGTCGCTGAGCCTAGCGCCCCCTACCCTCGGGTTCGTGCTTCTCGTTTTTCGGCGCCTGCGGCTTCGCGGGTTTCGGCGGCTGGGGCTTGGGTTGGGGCTGGTGCACCGCATTCGGCTGAGCACCCTGCGGCGGATGCGCCACGTTCGCCTGAGCACCGCCCTGCGGCGGATGGACCGCGTTCGGCTGAGCACCGCCCTGCGGCGGATGGACCGCGTTCGGCTGAGCGCCCGGCGCAGCGCCGGAGCCATTGTAGCCATGCTGTGCCGCGGCCGGCTGCAAACCACCGGCGCCGCTGGGGCCGTGCTGCTGCGCGCCCATCGGAGCCGCGCCGCGCGCACCGACCACGCCGGGGGCATTGAACGCGGCGGGTTTCGGCGTGGCCGCGATGGCGGGATGACCGCCGTTGGCCTTCGCCTGCAGCGCCGGATTGCTCGCCGCCTGCTGAATGTGCTGCCGCTGCAGCGGCGTCGGCGCGACATGCGGCTCTTGCGCCGCCGACCTTTCCGCGGGAGTCGGCACGGCTGCGACGCCGCCGGCACCGCCGTTGTAGCTCACTTTATTCACGGTGACGTTGTTGATGACGGTGGTGTTGTAGGTGTTGTGAATGTTGGTCACGTTCACATTGGTGACCGCCTGATTGTAGGCGAATGAATTTCCCGCCCAGCGGCCGCCGGCAAAGCCTACGCCCACGTAGCCGAACCCATAATTCACGCCGCCGTAGAACCCGACGTGCGGCCCCCAGTAGCCCACGTGGAACGCATAAACGCCGCCCACGAAGCCCCAATAACCGGGGGTCCACAGCACTCCGACGCGCGGCGGCTGCACCCAGGTTCCGGGCACCCAGTAATATCCGCCCCCGCCCCAGGCCCAGTAGCCCGGAGTCCACAAATAGCCATCTTCAGGACAGGGCGGCTGCTCGTAATCCGGCAACGGCGGCGGAGCTTCCGTCGCATGCACTTCGACGTCCACGCCCGGATCCGCGTAAGCCGCTGCCGGCGGCGGTGCGGAGTACACCGGAGGCGGAGGCGGCGCATACACCCGGGGTGGCGCCGCAGTGACCACGCAACCGCCGAGGAGCGTCGCCGCCGACATGGCCAGCACTGCGCCCGCCAGGGGCAGCGCGGCGTGTATGGAGCCTTTCAGTGATGTACTCATAGTATCCCGCCAATTTAAGGTTAATCCCGAGCGTACGCGCCCGCACGCCGTCCGTATAACCACCAACGTCACACTTTGAATATCGGCTAGCTGTGTGAAGCGAATGTAACGCGGCAGGCGCTCGGTCCGGTCAAAGCCGCGGTGGCACCGCCCGGTAACGCCATACCGGGCGGTGCCGATGCCGCACGGACTCGCTAGCCGCCGTCGATCGAGCGCTTGAAGGTTTCGGGCAGAAAGAACAGCCCAATGACCAGCGTCGCGCCCGCCACCACGATGGGATACCAAAGGCCGTAGTAAATGTCGCCGGTCGCGGCCACCATCGCGAACGCTGTCGTCGGCAGGAAACCGCCGAACCAGCCGTTGCCGATGTGATACGGCAGCGACATGGCGGTGTAGCGAATGCGCGTCGGGAACAATTCAACCAAGAGCGCGGCAATTGGTCCGTACACCATGGTCACATACACCACCAAAATGAACAGAATCAACACCACCATGGGCTTGTTGATGGTGGCCGGGTCGGCCTTGTCCGGGTAGCCGGCCGCCGCGAACACCGCCTTCGCCTCCTTTTGGAAGGCCGCGATTGCGGCCTTGCGCTCCTTCCCCGTCACCACTTTGGGGTCCGGGGCGGTCAGGGTGCTGGCGCCGCTGCGGATTTGCGCAATCGTCCCGGACGGCGCGTCCTCTCGCTTGTAGGAAACGCCCGCCTTCGCCAGAAAACTCTTGGCGATATCGCAGGACGTCGAATCGAAAGTTTTCTTGCCGATGGGATCGAACTGAAACGAGCATTCTTTCGGATCCGAGACCACCGTGACCGGCGCGGAGGATTGCGCCGCGTACAGAGCCGGATTCGCATAGCGCGTGAGCCCTTCGAACAAAGGGAAATAAGTCACGATCGCCAGCAGGCAGCCGGTCAATATGATGGGCTTCCTGCCGATCTTATCCGACAGCCAGCCGAAGAATATGAACCCGGGTGTCGCCAAGGCCAGCGCGATTGCCGTCAATATATTGGTGGTCGCACCGTCGACTCGCAGCATCCTCTCGAGAAAGAACAGCGCGTAAAACTGCCCCGTGTACCACACCACGGCTTGGCCCATCACCGCTCCGAGCAGGCAGATGATGACGATCTTGAGGTTGCCCCAGCGGGCGAAGGCTTCCGTCAGCGGCGCCTTCGAGCCGCCGCCCGTGCCTTTCATCTTGAGAAACACCGGACTCTCGGACAGCTGCATGCGAATCCACAGGGACACGGCCAGCAGCACGACGGATACCAGGAACGGGACGCGCCAGCCCCAGGCCTTGAACGCATCCTCCCCAATCAGGGTGCGGGTGCCGATGACCACCAGCAGTGCCAAGAACAGCCCGAGCGTGGCCGTGGTCTGAATCCAGCTGGTGAACAGCCCGCGCTTACCGCGTGGCGCATGTTCCGCGACATAGGTCGCGGCGCCGCCGTATTCGCCGCCCAGCGCCAGACCTTGCAGCAAGCGCAACAACACCAGCATGACGGGCGCGGCGACGCCGGCCGTGGCGTAACTCGGCAGAACGCCGACCAAGAACGTGGCGCTGCCCATGATGGTCATGGTGATCAGGAAGGTGTATTTGCGCCCTACCAGATCCCCCAGGCGTCCGAATACCAGCGCGCCGAACGGTCTTACCGCGAATCCGGCGGCGAAGGCCGCCAAGGCAAAGATGAAGCTGGTCGTTTCATTGACGCCGGAGAAGAATTGGGCGCTGATGATGACCGCCAGCAGGCCGTAGAGATAAAAGTCATACCACTCGAACACGGTGCCGAGCGAGGACGCCCCGATCACCAGCCATGTATCGCGCGCGGCCCGGAGGTCCCCGGGCGCAGCGTGGGTCGCAGACCTGGTAGCCATAAAATCTCCCGTTGTTATTGTTGCCCTAGTCTATCGCTTTGGCGGCGCAGCGGTAACCGCTGCCCGCAGTTCCATGAGCTTCGCTTTGACCGCGGCCGCATTGTCCGGGCCCATTCGGATCAGCAATTTCTGCCCGGCGGGGCGAGCCTCGAGCGCCGGGTCGGCGTAGGTATACATGACGTTCGGCCGCACCAGAGCGATGGGAGCCGCGGGCTGGGGCGTCGCCAACAGGACGTCGATCACCTGCACCAGCCTATCGTTGAAATAACCGTTCGGATACCCCAGTTCTTGATAGGCCTGCTGGAACAGCGGATAGAATCGAATGTAGACGGCGGCGAGCTGCTGCATGTCGAGTTTGCTCAACATCGCCACCAAGGGCTGATAGCGCGCGAAATTTTTCGGATCGAGAGTGGCGTGCAGTTCGTCGCCGTCGGCGGCAAAAGACCCCACAATCGGTACGATCGGCCGCTTCTCAGCGGACACTTTTTGCCGCGGTAGGTTGTCGACCGTGACCACCAAGTGACGGACGATGCTGTCCGGCCGCAGATAGTCCTTCACGGCGGCGGCCCCGGCGAGCTGACCGAGCGCATCGCGCAGCGCCGCGTCGCTGTCGGCGAGCGCAGGCAAGGGCGCCTGCGATGCGGAGTTCCCCGGCGCCGCGGGCAGCGGGTGCTGGGTGGCGGACTCCTCGGACGGCTCGGGTGGCAAGGGCGTCTGCACCGCCGCCGGCGCGCTCGGCGCCGCCGCTTGACGGCTTTGCAGGTAGTACCAGCTACCCCCGGCGACTACCAGCACCGCGGCCGCCACTCCAAGCATCGGCTTGTTGATCATCGACTCTCCTTGAGGACTAGCCCGCTCCCGCTCGAGGCGCTCCCGCCGACGCCCTCGGCATGCGCAATTGAAGCTCATGGCGGCGATAGTCGATGACCAGCGTATCGAGCAGACCCAGCGCGTCCATGCCGATCAATATCGCGGGCTCGTTCAAGAGCTTCCATTGCTTGAAGATGTACATGTCGGCAAAGGTGACGCCGGGATCGGTGATGCGGATGCTGCCGAGGCCGATCGCGGGCATGGGGATTATTTCACCATTCTGCACGTCCTTGGTCGCCCCGACGATTTGGTCGGGCTTGCCCCTGAACTGCAGGGTGTGCCGGGCCAGGGCATGCTGTAGCGCCAGATTCGCGATCGTCGTCTGACCGCCGGTGTCGATGATCGCCTTGACGCGTATGTCGCCGACCAGCGCGGGGACCACGACCAGGGTCTCGCGCAGTGAATAAAACGGTATATCGACGAAATCCCGCGGCGAGCGCTCATTGCGCGAGAAGGTAATGACGATCTTGTCGTGACGAAAGTCGATGAAAACACGCTTGCCGTTCAGGCCCTCGCCTCCGAGTATGCCCTGAGCGCCGCCGAGCGCATCCGGCACGATGGGCAAGACCGGAGAGTCGACCGAAAGATCGCCGACGGTGAGCGTTTCGACGTGAATCGTGGGCACCGTCGCAAAACCCGTGACCCCGCGCAGTATCACGGGCGGCGATTGATCCGTCGGGATCCCGAGCGCCAATGCGACCAGCGCGGTGACGGCGCTGTGACTCGCGCCGGTGTCGAGCACCAAGCGGAACGGCCCATGACCGTTGATCATGACCGGCGCCCAGATGCGTCCTATTTGATCGCGCCGGGTGGGCGAGACGTAGCGCGGCTCCGGTGCTTCGACCATGATTTCGGTGAGCTGTTCGATGCTCGCGGCGGTGGCGGCCGGCGTCGGCGTCTCTGTCACCGCGCCGCTTCCCCATTGGGGGCAGAGCGCCCAAGCGCAAATCAGCGCGACGCATGCGGCACGGGGTTTCCGCTGAACCCCTTTGCCGAATATTCCGCCAACCGCTTCGTTCACTGCTGCAACCGCCTTACGGCTTATTGGAATGTCGCCGAGCCATTTGCCCGAGGGTCCGCTTCGCTCCGTCATAAAATCATAACACCGGCTGGAGTAGCCACCAACGCCTGATTGGAGGCCGGCGCCATGTTGCGGATCTCGCGCGGTATTGCGAATATCGCCCGATGCCCACCGGAATCACTCGCCGCGACTTCATGAACGGCATCGCAATTGCGGTTGCCGGGGCCGCCGGCGTCGATTTGTCGCCGGCGCGCGCCGCGGACGCCGCCGCCGTGGACACGCCGGCGCCGCAAAGCTATCCGCCGGGCCGCGGCGGCTTGCGCGGCAGCCATGTGGGCTCCTTCGAGGCGGCGCATCGTCTGCGGGACGGTTCACCCTTCGATCTATCGCAGGCGGTGCTCGCGGAGCGCCACGATCTCATCGTGGTCGGCGCCGGCATCAGCGGGCTGTCGGCCGCGTACTTTTACAGGCAGCGCCGGAAGAATGCCCGCGTCCTGATCCTGGATACCAACGACGATTTCGGCGGCCATGCCAAGCGCAACGAATTCTCGGTCGCCGGCCGGACGCTCTTGGGCTACGGCGGCACTCAGTCCATCGACAGTCCGGCGCACAGTTGGGACGGCGTGGCCAATGGTCTGCTGAAGGATCTCGGCATCGACGTGAGGCGCTTCGACAAGGCCTTCGACCAGGAATTTTACGCTCGCTGGAATTTGCGGCAGAGCGTGTTTTTCAAGAAAGAGGCGTTCGGCGTGGACCGCCTGGTGCGCCGGCCCTTCGGCGCTTGGCAGGACTTCAACGAGGATCCGCCCGACGAGGCGGCACTGCGCGCCTATCTCGATCAATTTCCACTGGGCGCGAACGCGCGCGCGCAATTGTTCGAGATGATCTGGTCGGATCGCGATGTGCTGACCGGCAAGACGCCGCGCCAGCGCCAGGCCGTTCTCGAACACTTGAGCTATCGCGATTTCATCAAGCGGTATTGGGACGCCGATGACGAGGTCGTGAAATTCTTGCAGACGCGTACGCACGAGCTATGGGCGGTGGGCATCGATGCCGTGCCGGCCAGCGAGACGCTTGCCATGCCCGGCCTCAAGGCGCAGCGTGCGGCACTGGGGCAGGAACGGGAAGAGCCCTACATTTACCATTTTCCCGACGGCAACGCCTCGATCGCCCGCATGCTGGTGCGGCAGCTCATACCCGGTATCGCGCCCGGCAACACCATGGAGGACATCGTGCTGGCACGCTTCGACTATGCGCAGATCGATGTGCCCGAGCAGCCGGTGCGAATTCGCCTGAATTCGACCGCGATCGACGTGCGCAATGCCGCTCACGGCGTCGAAGTCGCCTATGTGAATGGCGGCACGGTCGTGCGTGCCGCCGCCGCCGATTGCGTGCTCGCCTGCTATCACGCCATGATTCCCTATATCGCCTCCGAGACCGGGCCTGAGCAGCGCGCGGCGCTGCACGACAATGTGCGGGCGCCGCTGGTGTACGTGACTGTGGTGGTGCGCAATTGGCATCCCTGGCACAAGCTCGGAGTGGCCTACATCGACAATCCCGGCGGCATGTTTTCCGCCGCCCTGGACTATCCGGTCAGCCTCGACGGCTATCGGTTCTCCGCCGATCCTGCGCAGCCCGCCTGCCTGCACTTGGTGCACACGCCCGCCGCACCCAATCAGGGGCTGAACATGCGCCAGCAATACCGCGCCGGGCGCGCCCGCCTCTACGCCATGAGTTTTGCCGACTTCGAGCGGGAAATCCGCGACGAGCTGTCGCGGATGCTGGGTTCCGCGGGGTTCGACTTCGATCGCGACGTCACGGCGATCACCGTCAATCGTTGGCCGCATGGTTATGCCTACACGCCGACGCCGCTGTACGACGATCCCGCTGCCCAGGATCGAATCGCCCGGCTGGCGCGCCGGCGGCTCGGGCGCATCGCCATCGCCAATTCGGACTCCGGTTGGGATGCCTATACCCAGGTCGCCATTGATCAAGCGCACCGCGCCGTGATGGAACTGACGGCCTAGAAATTCTCGGTGTCGACTTCCGCCTGGGTGGCGGCGCTGTAGCGCTCGCCGACGACGCTGCGCTGATTGATGAGGGCGTCCAGCCGCGCGATCATGTCCGCCGGCAATTCGACCGTGGCAGCGCCTAAATTCTCCTCCAGATGCGTCTCGCAGGTGGTGCCTGGAATCGCAACCACGTGCTCGCCGCGCGTCAACACCCAGGCCAGCGCCAATTGCGCCATGGAAGCGTGCGCTGCGCGCGCCAGCCGCGCGTACTCCTCGAGCAAGCCCAGATTCGCGGCATAGGCCTGCGCTTCGAATCGCGGCATGCTACGGCGCAGATCCTTCGCCTCCAGCGTGGCAATATCGCGAAGCGCGCCCGTGAGAAACCCTCGCGCCAGCGGACTGAAGGCGACGAAGGTCGCGCCGACGCTGCGACACGCCTCGATGACGGCAATTTCGGGATTGCGTGTGCAGAGCGAATATTCGCTCTGCACCGCGGCGATCGGATGCACGGCATGCGCGCGCTCGAGCGTGGCCGCCGACACTTCGGACAGGCCCACGGCGCGGATCTTGCCCTCGCGCACCAATTCCCCCAACGCGCCGACGCTGTCCTCGATGGGCACGGACTTGTCCCAACGATGCAGATAATAAAGATCGATGACCTCGGTACGGAGGCGCCGCAGGCTGTCCTCGCAAGTTTGCTTGAGTGTCGCCGGCCTGCCGTCGATTACGCGGCGCATTCCCGATTCGGATTTCACGCCCTGCACGCCGCACTTGCTCGCCAGCGTGAACCGCGAACGCAATGGCGCGAGCGTGCGCCCCAGCAATTCCTCGTTGGCGCCAAAACCGTACAGCGCGGCGGTATCGAAATGCGTGACGCCGAGATCCACGGCACGCAGGAGAATTCTCGCCGCCGCATCCGGCGCCGGCGGAACCCCGTAGGCGTGGCTCAGGTTCATGCAGCCCAGCCCCAGGGACGACACCATGAAAGGACCGAGCTTGCGATGGTTCATGCGCACAGGCCGAGCGCGAGCGCGCACGCCGTGGGTTCGTCCAACAGCTCACGGCTGCGCCTTGCGCCCGCACGCCAGTCCGGCCCGAGCTGTTGGTTGAGCGCCTCCACCACGGCGGCTCGTACGCGTTCTGCGGCCGGCCGGCGGCGTGCCTGCCCGTGTGCGTCATAGGCGACGTCGGCGCAGGCGGCAATCCGCGCGGCCGCGTCGTAGCGCCGTTCCTTGCAGGCGAGCAACGCCATCGAGTCAAGCACCATGTACAGCTTGCCGGTGTCGAACCGCGCGGACAGTTCGTACAATTCTGCGGCGGTCGTGCGCGCCTCGTCGGTCTCACCCGCAATCAGCAGCGCGCTGAACGTCACCACCAGCAATTCGATCCGCGTTTCACGACGCCCCACGTGCCGCAAACTGAGCGTCAGCGGGCGGCCAAGTTGCAGGGCGGAGGCCGTATCACCGCACGCGACGTCCAGTTCTACGATGTTGACGGACGCAATGAGCGCCTGCCGCTCGCTGGTGGTCAGCGCAATTCTCAAGGCGCGCTGATAGGCGCTGCGAGCCGCGATGAAGTCTCCGGCACTGGTCAGCAGCGTGCCCTCCGTCAAGGCGCCGTGCGCCAGCAAGCGCGCCGGCCACGCGGGGTCCTCGAGGACCCGGGCTGTCTCGAATACCGAACGTCCGGTGTCGGCCGGCCAGTTGTGGGCCAGTTGCATCAGTGCATGGTAGCGAGAGCGGCTATCGCTCGCCTCGGCGTGCATTGCTGCTGCAAGTTCCGCTGCGTAACGCGCTCGGTCGCACTGCCGCGTCGAGTCGTAAGAGGCGATTGCCTCCCAGAATCGGCCGACGCGGGCGCGCGGCAGGGTGTCCGAAAGTAGGGCAAGCACCTGCGTGTAACGCGCGCGGCCTTCGGAATGCAGATCGGCCTCGACGAACAGCGGCCAGGCGGAACCGTACAGCGCGACGCCGAGTTCGCGGTCATGGCGAACCGCCCACTCCATGGCCGCGCGCACGTTGTCGATTTCCGGCTCGTATCGATGCAGCCAGATGGCCTCGTCAAGCGACCAGTATTCTTGGTAGGCCAAGTCGAGCAGTTCCAACATGGTCCGGGCCATGCGTCCCCGCGCCGCGTCCAGCTCGCCGGTGCTGCCGAGTTTTTCGAGCGCGTATTGGCGCGCAGTCTCGAGCAGCGTGTACCGCGGCGGGTCGACCGCCATGGCGGTCACGAGCGAGCGGTCGACCAGCCGCCCTATCAGGTCCATTGCTTCGGAGGTATCGACGTGCTCGTCCGCCACGCAGCGCGCGGCCGCCCTCAGCGAGAAGCTTCCGGCGAACGCACCGAGCCGGTTGAAAACCCGCTGTTCCGAGGCTGCGAGCAATCCGTGGCTCCAATCGAACGCCGTATGCAGCGCGCCGTGGCGCGAGTCGTGCGACCGTCCGGCGAGCTTCAGCAGTCGAAACCGGTCATCGAGCCGATCAAGCAGCGCGGCGAGCCCGAGTGCCGGAACGCGGGCGGCCGCGAGTTCGAGTGCGAGAGGTATTCCGTCGAGCCGCCGGCAGATCTCGGCCACCAGAAACGTATTCGCGGCGGACAGCTCGAAGCGCCGGTCGGCCGCGGCGGCCCGTTCGGCGAACAACGTGACGGCCGCATACCGCGCGGCCTCAGCCTGCGGAGTTTGGGCATCCGGCACCGCGAGTACGGTCAGGCGGACGACTATTTCCCCTACGACCCCGAGCGGGGCTTGACTGGTCACCAGCACGCGCACCCTTTGCGTCCGCGATACGAGATCGGCCAGCGTCATTGCGAGCGAATCGCCGAGGTGTTCCGCGCCGTCCATGATCAGGAGCAGCTGCACCTGTTCCAGCGCCTGGTTCAGCGCCGCGAATCCGTCTACGCCGTCGGGCAGCGCAAGCCCGAGCGCGAGCGCGACCGCGGAGGGGACATGCTGTATGTCGCCGACCGGCCCGAGCGAGACCCACGCGACCGCGGCTCCGCTTTTCTCGGATTCCTGCGCCATGATCTCCTGGGCGAGCCGGGTTTTCCCGACGCCGGCGACTCCGACAACAGTCACGAGGCATGATCGATCGAGGGCCTCCCGGACAGCGCGCACATCGTCATCGCGGCCCACCAGAGATCCCAGCCGGTCGGGCCATGCGCGGCGCGGTATTGACAGTCCGGGCGCCTCGCGCTCGCGCGGCGTCGCATTCCGCTCGCCCGCTTGCCCCGGCGCTTGCCCGGATGATTCCGACGCCGACACTTCGAGTTCGAGGCGGTAGCCGAAGCCCGGTACGGTGCGAATCGCGCCCGGGCCGAGGACACGTCTCAAGCTCGCGATCTGCGCGGGGATGTTGTTCTCATCGACAACCAGCCGCGGCCACACGCGCTCGAGCAGCGTCGCCTTGGTAACCAGCTTGCCGCGCTGATCGACGAGCACCAGCAACAGATCGAAAGCGCGCGCGCCAAGGTCCAGCGTTTTCCCGCCGGCGCACAGCATCCGTTCCGATGGATAGAGCTCGAAGGTTCCGACGCTGATCCGATCCATGTGCTCCCCAGATCCTTTTCCGCACGCGCATGACGCGTGGCCAGCGGTCACTATACCCCTCGCCGCGCCCATAAACTTTCAGCTGCATTTCAGAAGAAATTCACGCGTGATTCAAGACTTCACCGGCGCGATACGAGATCGTGCACTCGCCCGATGAATAGTTGTTCCAACCCCAGGGAGAATGCCATGAAGAACTTGACCGCTCTCGTCGCCGCCGCAACTCTTTCCGTCTGCACCCTCAGCGTTGCCCGCGCCGACACGGGCATTGAACCGCGCACCGCGACGGTGCACTTCGCGGATCTCGACCCGGTGAACGCACAAGGCGCCGCGGTGTTGTATCGCCGCCTGAAGGTCGCCGCCGAGAAGGTCTGCAGAGATCTGGATCCGGGCCGCCAACTGACCCGGATGCAGCCGTATAAGAATTGCATGCAACTGGCGATCGCCACGGCCGTCGAGAAAATCGACCGCCCGATCCTCACCGCGTATTCCGCATCGCGCGGAGTGCTCCCGGCCGAGACCGCCCTCAAGATCGCCAGCAATAAGTGAATGCTTGGATCGCGGCTCTGATGCCTCGAGGCATCAGAGCCTTCGATCCGGCGAGCCGTAAAGCCGGTACGCCAGAGCGTAAGTCATTGACAAACATGTTCGTTTTCGCAACGAGTGGCTCGCGGGCCGCCGTTTTAGAATAATTTCATACGCAATTCAAGACACGGTCGATGGCGTGCGGGACACTGCACGCCCCAACCAGCAAGGAAAGATCATGCCAAAATTCGTAATCGAACGGGACATCCCCGGCGCCGGAAAGATGAGCCCCGCCGATCTGAAGATGATTTCGAAAAAATCGTGCGGCGTGCTCAGCAGCCTCGGTCCCAGCGTGCACTGGATCCAAAGCTACGTAACCGCCGACAGGATCTACTGCGTCTACCACGCGGCCGACGAGTCGCTGGTGCGCCGGCACGCGGAGCTCGGCGGGTTCCCGGCCAACAAAATATCGATGGTGACGACCGTGATTGATCCGGCGACGGCAGAGTAGCCCTCCGCTTCCCGCATGTCGCCGGTGCGCGTCTTCACGCTGACGACGCTCGCGATGTCTGCGTTCGCGGGTAATTCGCTGCTCTGCCGGCTCGCACTATCGCATACGCGCATCGACGCCGCCGCCTTCACAGCCGCCCGTCTGCTGTCCGGGGCCGCCATGCTGATGGTGGCGGCACGGATCCGCGGAGCCACGCGCGATGGTCACGCCATCCCGCGCGGCGGCGACGGCAATTGGATGTCGGCGCTGCTCTTGTTGGCCTACGCCGCGGGGTTTTCCTTCGCCTATGTCGGCATGTCCGCTGCGACCGGTGCACTCCTGCTGTTCGGCGCAGTGCAGGCCACGATGTTCGGCGTGGGAATCTCGCGGGGCGAGAGCCTGCACGCGGGAGGTGTCTGCGGAGTTCTGCTGGCCATCGGTGGTCTCGTCGCCTTGTTGATGCCCGGCTTGTCTGCGCCGCCGCCGGGTCGCGCAGTACTCATGCTCGGTGCCGGCGTGGCGTGGGGGGTGTATTCGCTCCGCGGTCGGGGTGCCGGTGATTCCACACAGGTGACCGCCGGCAACTTTATTCGTGCCGCGCCGATCGCGTTGGCGCTTAGCCTGTTGCTGCCCGGCAAATCGGTGCTGGATCAAGCGGGCATCGGCTACGCCGTGCTGTCCGGTGCGCTCGCGTCGGGTGTCGGCTATGTCATCTGGTACTCGGTCCTGCCGGCCCTCAAACCCGCGACCGCCGCAGTCGTCCAGCTTTGCGTGCCGGTCATCGCAACGCTGGGCGGCTCCGTTCTGCTCGCGGAGCCAATTACCGCTCGCCTGGCTCTAAGCTCCTGCGCAATTCTCGGCGGCATCGCCATCGTGGTTCTCGACAGGCCGCGCGCCGCGCCCGCCCGCGTCATCCCACAGGGAACATCGACACATCAGTCGATAAAGCGTCCGAGCTCCGAGCATTGAAGCAGCAGACCGACGGCGGCATTGAGGCCGGCGGCGTCATCTTGATCGAACCGCGCCAATTGAGGGCTATCAAGATCAAGCACGCCCAAGAGGCGCCCATTTTGCAGCATCGGAACGACTATCTCCGATCGGGATGCAGCATCGCACGCGATGTGTCCCGGATACGCATGCACATCCGGGACGATGACGGTATCCCTGCGCTCGGCGGCGGTGCCGCACACGCCGCGACCCAAGGGAATGCGCACGCAGGCGACCTTTCCTTGAAAAGGTCCGAGCACGAGTTCGCGTCCATGCAGAAAATAGAACCCCACCCAGTTCAGATCGGGCAGTCCCTGATAGAGCAGCGCCGCCATATTTGCCGCGTTGGCGAGGCCATTGCGCTCGCCGGCCATCAACGCGGCCAATTGCCGCTGCAGCCCGTGGTATTGGGCTGCCTTTGGGAGGCCGGCATCGGAATTTACGAGGTGCATTCGCTCACCATGTCGCGCTGACGGGGTCAAGCGCCGCCTGGAAGTTCGCTGCTCGTCGGTAATTATACTGACTGCGGGTCAAACCGTCTCGGCTCCGGCAGCGCGGCTGCGCACGCCCGAGCTTTGATTCTCCATCACCATGAGGCCGGCGGCGGTATTGGAAATCGGAATGTGATAGTTGCTGTGGACGCTCGACACCCGGCCCGTCAACGCGCCGCGGGCCGCCACCCACATGAGGAGCTCCACGCCTTGCGATCCGGCGAGTTCCACCAGCTGCGCATTGGAATACCGGGTCAGCGCGGCCGGATCGCTCACGAGCTTGTCCATGCACATCAAATCGAATTCCTTGTTGATGAATCCCGCGCGCGTACCCTCGAGCTGATGCGACAGGCCTCCCGTTCCCAGCACCACGACGTTCAAGTCCTGCGGAAAGGACTCGATGGCGCGGCCCACCGCGCAGCCGAGCTTGAAGCAGCGCGCGGCCGACGGCAGCGGATGCTGCACGGTATTGATGGCGATGGGCACGGTCTTGACGGGCCACGAGGCCGTGCCGGGCCATAGCAGCGCCATCGGTACGGCAAACGCGTGATCGACCTGCATCTCCTGGCACGTCGTCACGTCGAATTCATCGCGGACCAGCGACTCGATCAGGTGCCAGGATAGCCGTGTCTGTCCCGGGAACGGCGCGAACATCGCGGGAATACCCCATCCCTCGTCGGCGTAGCGATACTCGTCGGCTGCGCCCACCGCAAATGTCGGCATCTTGTCCAGGAAGAAATTCAATCCATGATCGTTGTAGAAAATGACGGCGACGTCGGGGCGCATCTCTTCCAGCCAGCGATGTACGCCCGCAAATCCGTCGAAGAACGGTTTCCAATAAGCGTCGCGCTGCAGTCCGCGGGCGATCGCATTGCCGATCGCGGGCACGTGGGAGGTCGTAATGGCTCCGACGATGCGCGCCATTCTATTTTCCCGCCGACACGAGTTTGGATTTGAAAGCCTCGACGCTCATGCCGGTCTGCTGCGCGCCGATGTCTTGCACGTTCAAGCCGAGGATGCCCGCCAGTTTGGCCAGGTAGTAGACATTGCCGCCGGCCTGCAGCATCTCGATCACATTGCGATGCTTCACGGCAAGCCGCTGCGTTTCAGTCAGTCCGAATCGGGCGCAGTAGGCGTCCTCGTCGTGGACGAACGCCGCGCGATTTTCCGCATGATTGAACGAATAGCACATCTTGTTCAGCGCGTAGCCGCGCTGTGCCAGATCAGCGCCAAACGTCGGGGTTGCCCAGTCGTTCGTCTCCATGGGCCCAATCTGCCACGACTCGCGCGCGAATGGCATAAGTAGAATCGGCAATGAATAAGGACAATCCCTCGCGGACCCAAGGCTTGTGCGATCATGGCGGCGGAAAGATCGGTTGGTTCCATCGGTGCAGGACGGCGATGAAGCGGGGTAGGCGATGAATTTGTATGCAAAATTACCGGAGTTGCAGGCGCTTATCGGCACGGTCCTGGGAACCAGCGACTGGCAGCAGATCGATCAGGCGCGCATCGACCAATTTGCGACCGTCACCGGCGATGACCAGTGGATTCATGTCGATCCGGAGCGCGCCGCCGCCGGACCCTTCCGCGCGACGGTCGCTCATGGGCATTTGACGCTCAGTCTGGTGCCCGTCATGGTGAGGACCGCGTTCAAGATCGGCGATGTGCGAATGTCCGTCAACTACGGCCTCAATCGCGTACGGTTTCCTGCGCCGGTGCCGGTGGGCAGCCGCCTGCGGGGTCATTTCAAACTGCTGAGTTTCGAATCCATTCCCGGCGGCGCACAGATCGTCGTGGAGGTGACCATCGAACGCGAAGGCCATTCGAAACCGGTGTGCGTGGCCGAATCGGTGGCGAGGCATTTCGCTTGAACGCCGCGGGCCGGCAAGGGGGCAGCGCGTCCGCACGCGGTCGCGGGTCAGCGCTCGGCCAAGGTCTTCACGTGCGCCACGGCGCTGCGGCCGAGGGCCGACAGGTTGTAGCCGCCTTCGAGCATGGAGACGATGCGCTGCTGTGAATGCCGGGCCGCGAGCGCCATCAGTACGCGGGTCATCCATACATAATCGTCCTCGACCAGCGCCATACCGCCCAGCAAATCCTCGCGGTGCGCATCGAACCCCGCCGAGATGAAAATCATCTCCGGCTTGAAGTTCTCGAGCGCCGGCAGCCATGAGGTTTCGACGGCCTTCCGCGCCGCGGCGCCGCCGCTGCCTTCGGCCAGGGGAATGTTGATCATGTTGGGCGCCGGATTGACGGTGCCGCTGTACGGATAGAAGGGATGCTGAAAAAAGCTCGCCATCAGCACGCGATCGCGCCAGGCCGGCTGGCTGAACATGTCCTCGGTGCCGTTGCCGTGGTGCACGTCGAAATCGATGATGGCGACGCGCGCCAGGGCTTTTTTCTCGAGTGCATACGCCGCCGCGACGCCGATGTTATTGAAAATGCAAAAACCCATCGAGCGCACCTGGGTTGCATGGTGGCCGCAGGGCCGCACGGCGCAGAAGGCGTTCTCCGACCGTCCGGCCATCACCTCGTCCACCGCCAATAGGCCCGCACCCGCCGCGCGCCGCGCGGCGCTCAAGGAATGCGGATTCATCGCAGTGTCGGGGTCGAGCTGCACATACCCCTCCGTCGGCGCGTTCTCGAAGATCAGATCCACATAGGCCGCGTCATGCACTCGCTTGAGGTCGCGCATCTCGGCCAGCGGCGCTTCCAGGCAGCGAATCTCGTCCAGCATTCCGGAGGAGCGCATCTGCTCATTGATCGCGCTCAGGCGTGCCGGACTCTCAGGGTGCCCGGGACCCATCTCATGGCGCAGGCAATCGGCGTGGGTGATATAGGCGGTCGGCATGGTGCGATCCTACATTCTTGCCCAAACACTGCACAGCGTTTAGATTGACGCACCCTTGAATCCGGAGAAGTCGATGCCCGTGCCTCTTGAAATGAACGTGGTCGAAATCGCGGCGCCCGGCGGTCCGGAACAGCTGCAGCTTCGGCAGCGGCCGGTACCGCGCCCGGGCGACGGGGAAGTGCTGGTGCGTGTGGCGGCCGCGGGGGTCAATCGGCCGGACGTGATGCAGCGCCAGGGCCGCTATCCGCCGCCGCCCGGGGCGTCGGATTTGCCGGGACTCGAAATCGCCGGGGAGATTGCGGCGTTGGGAGCCAAGGTCTCCGGGCTGTCGATCGGCGACAAGGTCACCGCCCTGCTGGCCGGAGGCGGCTACGCGGCTTATGCGGTCGCCGCGGCCCCATTATGTCTGCCCGTGCCGAACGGCATCAGCATGGTGGAGGCGGCCGCCATTCCCGAAACGTACTTCACCGTCTGGACCAATCTCTTCGATCGCGGCCGCTGCAAGGCCGGCGACACGGTTTTGATTCATGGCGGCACCAGCGGCATCGGCACCACCGCAATCCAGCTCGCCGCCGCCTGGGGGGCGCGCGTCTTCGCGACTGCCGGATCCGACGACAAGGCGCGTGCCTGCGAGCGGCTCGGCGCCGTCCGCGGCATCAATTACCGCACCGAAGACTTCGTCGAAGTGATGCGCGCACAAACGGAAGGCAGGGGCGTCGACGTCACTCTGGACATGGTGGCCGGCAGCTACGTGGCGCGCAATCTGGAAGTTGCCGCCCTGGAGGGGCGGGTCGTGACAATTTCTCTGCTGGGCGGAGCGCGGGCTGAGATCAATATGGGAGTGATACTGACCAAGCGGCTGACGCTCACCGGTTCGACGCTGCGATCTCGCACCGTCGCGCAAAAGGCCGAGGTTGCCGAGGCCGTTCGAAAAAACGTCTGGCCGCTGCTCGCCGCCGGCCGTGTGCGGCCCGTCATCCATGCCACGTTTCCGCTGGCCGATGCCAGTGAAGCGCACCGGCTCATGGAGACCTCGAATCACATCGGCAAAATCGTGCTGACTATCTAGAAAAATCATGGCGACGGCCAAAACGGCATCGCTTCCATCCGTTTAAGGCAATAAACTTAGGTGCTATAGTTCTGTTCCATCAACCGCATCGGCCGCCGTACTGACCTTTGGCCCGATGTCCTTCATGCGGCAAGCGGCCGCGACAACACTAGGAGTAATCGTGAGTTCCGATATCGGGATCGCTCAGAATGCAACCCTCAAGCCCATCGGCGAAGTCGCCGCCCGCTTGGGGATTCCGGCCGCGAGCATTGAAAATTACGGCCACTACAAGGCAAAAATCGCCCTCGATTACATCGACACCCTGAAGGACAAACCCGACGGCAAGCTCATTCTGGTCACCGCGTTGAGCCCCACGCCCGCGGGCGAGGGTAAGACGACGACCACCGTGGGACTCGGGGATGCGCTCAATAAGATCGGCAAGAAGGCGGTGATTTGCCTGCGCGAACCGAGCTTGGGGCCGGTATTCGGCATGAAGGGCGGTGCGGCCGGCGGCGGCTACGCACAGGTCGTGCCGATGGAAGACATCAACCTGCACTTTACCGGGGATTTCAGCGCCATTGGCCTTGCGCACAATTTGTTGTCGGCGCTGATCGACAATCACATTCATCACGGCAACGAGCTGGGCTTCGATGTGCGGCGCATCGCCTGGAAGCGCGTCGTGGACATGAATGATCGCGCGCTGCGCGAAATTACCGTGGCGTTGGGCGGTCCCGGCAACGGTTTTCCGCGCCAGGATGGTTTCGACATCGTCGTGGCCTCGGAAGTCATGGCCATCTTCTGCCTCGCGAAGAGCCTGGTCGACCTCAAGCAGCGGCTCGGCAACATCGTGGTCGGCTACCGGCGCGACCTCACGCCCATCCTCGCCAGCGACCTCAAGGCGCAGGGGGCGATGACGGTGCTGCTCAAGGAGGCTCTGAAGCCGAATCTGGTACAGACGCTGGAGAACAATCCCGCCTTCATCCACGGCGGTCCCTTTGCCAACATTGCGCACGGCTGCAATTCGGTGCTCGCGACCACGACCGCGCTGAAACTGGCCGATTATGTGGTGACGGAGGCGGGCTTCGGCGCCGACCTGGGCGCCGAGAAATTCATCGACATCAAGTGCCGCAAGTCCGGACTGCGACCCGACGCCGTGGTGATCGTCGCGACCATTCGCGCGCTCAAGTATCACGGCGGCACGGATCTGAAGGAGATCAATCACGAGAATCTGGCGGCGCTCGAAAAGGGGATCGCGAATCTGGAACGGCACGTCAGCAACGTGCGTCACCAGTACGGATTGCCCTGCGTCGTGTCGGTCAACCACTTCACCGCGGACACCGACGCCGAGCACACGCTGCTCGCCAAGAAAATGGCGGCGCTCGACGTACCCCTGGTGCTCGCGCGGCATTGGGCCGAGGGCGGCGCGGGCGCGACCGACGTCGCGCGCAAGGTCGTGGAAATCGTCGACAAGGGCGCCGCGGGTTTCCGCTTCGTCTACGACGAGAAGCAGACGTTGTGGGAAAAGATAAAAACCATCGCCACCAAGATCTACGGTGCCGCCGACATCTCGGCCGACTCCAAGATCCGGGCGCAGCTTGCACAGCTGCAAACCCGCTACGGGCACTACCCCGTGTGCATCGCCAAGACCCAGTACTCGTTCTCCACCGATCCGGCGCTGCGCGGCGCGCCGAGCGGGCACACCGTCAACATCCGCGAGGTGCGGCTCGCCGCCGGCGCGGAATTCATCGTGGTGGTGTGCGGCGATGTGATGACCATGCCGGGGCTGCCGAAGGTGCCCTCCGCCGACAAGATCGACATCGACGCGCAGGGGCGCGTGGTCGGCCTGTTCTAGCCCGTGGCGGCGGCCGAGTGGGTCTCACTCGGCCGCCGCACCGTCATTCGGTTAAAGACCCCTCATTCGCCGAGAATGGCGCCGAGGGACAGTCCCGCCTCGGCGCAAGCTTGAGGCGCCGGCAGTTTTTTGCCGCCGTCGTAGCGCAGCTTGGACACCTCGATCTGGCCGCCCTGAGCCGTCACGAAAATACTCCCGGCGCCGATAGCGGTGACGGCGCCGATGGCGCCCTTGACCTCCGCAAAGGTTCGCGCCGGGTGCTTGCGAGCCGCGTGCAACTGCAATTTCTTGCCCTTGAACGTGGTCCATGCGGCGGGTGCCGGATCGCAGCCGCGAATGAGGTTGTGGACAAGATCGATGTGGTTGTGCCAATTGATCCGCGCTTCGGCATCGCGGCACCAGCCTTCATAGCTGGCCTGAGATTCGTCCTGCACCCGCTCCAAAGCCGCGCCGCCCACCACCATGGCCGCCGCTTCCTGCAGCGCAGCAATCCCCATTGGGAACAGCCGATCGAAATACACGCTCCCGAGAGTGTCGTCGGGACCGATCGGGGTCTCTTTTTGCAGGATGACGGGGCCCTCGTCTAGGCCGTCGGTGGGCCGAAAGATGGTGAGCCCCGTACGGGTGTCGCCGCGGATGATGGGCCAGTTGATGGAGCTCGGACCCCGATACCGAGGCAGCAGTGAAGGATGGAACTGAATCATGCCGTGGCGCGGGATGGTGGCGAAGTCCTGCGGCACGAACTGCAGGACGTAGGCCATGATCCCCAGGTCCGCGTTGAGCGCCCGCAATGTCTGCTGCGCTTCCGGGGTCTTGAGCGACTTCAGCTGATAGACGGGGATGCTGCGCTGCTCTGCGGCGATGCGCAGAGGATCGGCGGCCGCGCCGGGCTTCTCCGGGGCACAGAATACGCCGGCGACGCTATCGCCTCTGTCCACGAACGCCTCCAGCGCCGCCTTGCCGAAGTCACTTTGTCCCACGATGGCAATTCGCATCCCGATATCCCCCCAAATTGGTCTGTTTGAGTCACCGGCTACGATTTATCCTATCTCGCCGTAGCACTGCGAGTGATACCCGATTCTCACACCGTGGCATGATAGGACGTCAAGATATCTCATATATCATCATGCAATTGTCGGCTACAATACGCCCAAAAGGGCCCCGCCCTTAGCCCGCTTCCGCGCAAACAGGAGTTCGTATGGCTGGTCGCAACTTTCTATTCGTTCCCGGGCCCACCAATGTACCCGATCGTGTTTTGCGCGCGATGGTCGTGGCGATGGAAGACCATCGCTCGCCCGTCTTTCCCGAATTGTCCCGCGCCTGCTTGAACGCCTTGAAGCCGATATTCAAGACGACCTCCGCCAGCCCCATCATTTTCCCGTCCTCCGGCACGGGCTGTTGGGAAGCCGCGCTGACCAATTGCCTGAATCCCGGCGACAAGGTGCTGACCTCCCGCTTCGGACAGTTCAGCCATCTCTGGGCGGACATGTGCACGCGCCTGGGCTTCGAGGTGGAGCTTCTGGAAACGCCGTGGGGCGACGGTGCTCCGGTGGAGCGCTACCTATCGTCGCTTAAACAGGACAAACAGCACAAGATCAAGGCGGTGTTGGTCTGCCAGAACGAGACCGCGACGGGCGTGACCAGCGACGTCGCCGCCATTCGCCAGGCCATGGACAGCGTCAAACACCCGGCTCTGTTGTTCGTGGACTCAGTGAGCGCACTCGCCAGCATCGACTTCCGCATGGACGAGTGGGGCGTCGATGTCTGCGTCAGCGGCTCGCAGAAGGGCCTGATGTTGCCTGCGGGGCTCGGCGTCACCTGCGTCAGCCAAAAGGCGCTCGAAGCCGCCAAGAGTGCGACTTCCCGCCGCTGCTATTTCGACTACGGCGATATGGTGACCGCCAATGCCTCGGGCTATTTCCCGTATACGCCGTCGATACCGATGCTGTACGGACTGCGCGAATCGCTGTCCATGCTTGCCGAGGAAGGGCTGGACAACGTGTTCCAACGCCACAGCTTCCTCGCCGGCGGCATGCGCGCGGCAGTATTCGAGGGATGGAAACTGAAGTTGTGCGCGACCGCGCCAAAATGGTACTCGGACACCGTGTCCGCCATCATGGTGCCCGAGGGCATCAACGGCGCCGAAGTCATCGCGCGCGCCTTCAAGCGCTACAACCTGGCGCTCGGGGCCGGGCTGTCCAAGGTCGCCGGCAAGCTGTTTCGAATCGGTCACCTGGGCGATCTCAATGAACTCATGCTGCTCGGCGCCATCGCGGGAGCGGAGATGGCCATGCTCGATGTGGGAGTGAAGCTCGAGCCCGGCAGCGGCGTAGCCGCCGCGCAAACCTATTGGCGCAGCAATTCACCCGTGAGCTTGAACAAGAACGCCGGCGCGGCGAAAGCCGGCATCGCCGCATGACATCACGGGTGGTGTTCCTGGACCGCGCCTCGCTCAAGGCAAAGGTGCGCCAGCCCTCGTTCGCAACCGAGTACGTCGAGCACGATAAAACCGACCTGGGCCAGATCGTGCCGCGCCTCGAGGGCGCGGCGGTGGCCATCATCAACAAGGTACCGATGCGGGCCGAGACACTGCGCCAGCTGCCGGAACTCAAGATGATCGCCGTTGCGGCGACCGGCTACGACGTGGTGGACATCCCCTACTGCAAGGAACACGGCATCGCGGTCGCCAACATCCGCAACTATGCGGTGCATACGGTTCCCGAACACGCCTTCGCGATGATTCTGGCTTTACGGCGCAACCTGCTCGCCTACCGGCAGGACGTCGAGAACGGCGTATGGAACAAATCCGATCAGTTCTGTTTTTTCACGCACGCTATCGGCGATCTGCACGGCGCCACGCTCGGCATCATCGGCGAGGGCGCGATAGGTCAAGGCACGGCGGCAATCGGGCGCGCCTTCGGCATGCGTGTGCTGTTTGCCGATCATCCGCCGCCGAAGA
Source organism: Steroidobacteraceae bacterium (assembly GCA_035314705.1). GTDB lineage: Bacteria > Pseudomonadota > Gammaproteobacteria > Steroidobacterales > Steroidobacteraceae > Bog-1198. Next base: position 61,745 of record DATFZF010000025.1, read on the forward strand.
TGGAAGGCGTGGCCTTCACGCCGCACGCTCAGGTTCTCGAGCAATCCGACGTGATCTCGCTGCACTGTCCGCTGCTGCCGTCCACGCGCAACCTGATCGACATCGGCGCCTTCCGCAAAATGAAGCGCACCGCCCTGCTCATCAACACCGCCCGCGGCGGTCTGGTCGACGAGGCGGCGCTGATTCAGGCGCTCGATGAGGGGCTCATTGCCGGCGCCGGCTTCGACGTGCTCACCGTCGAACCGCCCAAGAATGGGCACCCGCTGCTCGATGTGCGGCGGCCAAACTTCATCCTCACGCCGCATGTGGCGTGGGCCTCGGACGGGGCCATGCAATTCCTCGCCGATCAATTGATCGACAACGTCGAGCTTTGGGCGGCGGGCAAGCCGCAGCATCTCGTGACTTGATCTGGCGCGCGCGGCCCCGCATGATCGCAGCCCATGAAAAAACTCCTCTACCAATTCGATACGGATGCCCTGCCCTCGGTTTTCGATAATGTCGTCGGCTACGACGGCGGCGCCGATCATATTTCCGCCTATGGCGCCGTCACCGCCAAAAATGTCGGCGCTCTGGTCGAAGGCGCCATCTTCACCCGGGGCCTGAAGGACAAGAAGAACACGGCGATCTTCGTCGGCGGCGGCAACTTGGTCGAGGGCGAGGCGGTACTCGCGGCGGTGCGCAAGAAGTTCTTCGCCAAGTTCCGCGTCTCGGTGATGTTCGATTCCAATGGCTCCAACACCACCGCCTCGGCGGCGGTGGCGTGGCTCGCGCACGGCCGCTCCCTCGCCGGCAAGCGCGCCGTCGTGCTCGGCGGCTCGGGGCCGGTGGGTCAGCGCGCCGCGGTGCTGCTTGCCCAGGAAGGCGTCCAGGTGGCCATCACCGGCCGCAAGCGCGACGTCGTGCAAGCAGCCTGCGACTCCATCCGCGCCCGCTTTGGTACCGAGGTGCAGGCCGTCGAAGCGCCGACCAACACCGAGCGCGGCGCCGCCATCGAGGGCGCGCAAATCGTGCTCGCCACGGGTGCCGCCGGCATTACACTGTTGGATGAGAAGCAATGGCGGGACAGCGCCGCGCTGGAACTCGTGGCCGATGCCAATGCATCGCCGCCGGCGGGCATCGAAGGCGTGGGCGGTGGCGATCGCGGCCTCTCCAAGCACGGCAAGATTCTGTTCGGCGCGCTCGGCTTCGGTGCGCTCAAGCTGGCAGTGCATCGCGCCTGCATCGCCCGCCTGTTCGAGCAGAACGATTTGCTGCTCGACGCCGAAGAAATTTATGCCATCGCCAAGACGATGGTCGGTTGATCCCTCATGAACGACGAAGGAATGATGGTCACGCAAGCCTCGGTTGAAAAGTTTCTGGACGATCTCGCCAGCGGGAATCCGACGCCCGGCGGTGGCAGCGCCGCGGCCATCATGGGCGCCATGGGCGCCGCCCTCGTGTCCATGGTGTGCAACGTCACGATCGGCAAGAAAGGCTACGAAGGCGTCGAGGCCGAAATGAAGGCCGTGCGCAGCGAGTCGGAACGAGTTCGCCGGCGCCTGACGGATATGGTCGCCGAAGACATCGCCGCCTTCGACAGCATCATGGCCGCGTACAAGATGCCCAAGGTCAGCGACGATGACAAGGAACGGCGAGCCACCGCCATCCAGGCCGGCCTGCGCCGGGCCACCGAAGCGCCTTTGGACTGCGCGCGTGTCTGCGCCGAGGTCATCGCGCTGTCACGGCGCGCCAGCGAGCACGGGTATTTGAATGTCATCAGCGACGGCGGCGTCGGTGTGCTGGCCGGTTTCACGGGATTACGAAGCGCGGCGTTGAACGTCTACATCAACGCACCGGCCCTCAAGGATCGCGCGTTCGCTGAACGAGCGACTTCCGAGTTGAAACAGCTGCTCGAGACTTGCGCTGCCGAGAGCGAAGCCGTGTACACCCTCGTGCGCAATAAATTGGGCTAGGCCCTCCGAAGGAGAACTGACTATGCCCGGCGGTAGAATCGATGCCGATCGCGCGTTCACCGCGCTAGGGGTGGCCGTGCTGACGATCTCGGATTCGCGGGACGCCAGCAACGATACTTCGGGCGATTTGCTGGCGGAGCGCATCACCGCCGCGGGCCATCATTTGCGGGCGCGCGCCCTGGTGCGCGACGACAAGGCCGGAATACAACGGCAGGCCCGCACCTGGATCGAAGATCCCGGCGTCGATGTGATCATCACCACCGGCGGCACCGGCCTCACGGGCCGCGACGTGACGCCGGAAGCGCTGCGCGCGCTGTTCGACAAGGAGCTCGAGGGTTTCACCGTGCTGTGGCACCTCATTTCCTATGACACCGTGGGCGTGTCCACCATGCAATCCCGCGCCTGCGCCGGGATCGCCGGTAATACGGTCATCTACGTGCTCCCGGGATCCAACGGCGCCTGCCGGGATGGGTGGGACAAATTGATCAGCTTGCAGCTCGATAGCCGCCACCGGCCCTGTTCGATCGTGGAGGTCATGCCGCGCTTTCAGGAAAGCTGAGGCGGCCGCGGTTGCCTTCCTGGCCGCCCTAGGAGTTCGTGGTGGATACGGTTGACTCTGCCCGTGCGCGCATGTTGAGCGCTGTGCGCCCACTCGGCGGCGAACCGGTGCCGCTGTCCAGGGCGGCGTCGCGTACGCTGACCGAAGCGCTGTTCGCGACGCGTGATCAGCCTCCCTTTCGATCCTCCGCCATGGACGGCTATGCGGTGAACTCCGCGGACGCAGCCCCCGGCCCCTTCAGAGTCGTCGGCGAATCGGCGGCAGGCAGGGGCTTCGAAGAATCGATGCAGGCGGGAGAGGCGGTACGGATTTTTACCGGTGCCCCGGTCCCGGCCGGCGCTGATAGCGTAATACCCCAGGAGCGCATCCGGCGCGAAGGCAGCCATGTTTTCATCGATGAGCCCGCGCCTTCCGGCAAGAATATCCGGGAACCCGGCATCGATTTTACCTCCGGCGGCCCTCTGGTCGCCGCGGGCACACCGCTGCACGCCCGGCACGTCGCACTCATTGCCGCGGCAGGCTTCGCATCCGTGAACGTCAGGCGTCTGCCGCGCATTGCACTGCTGGCGACGGGGAGCGAGATCGCGACTCCGGGCACGGCGGCGGGACCCTATCAGATCTATGACTCGGTGACCTTTGGATTGGGCGCGATGATCGAGAGTTGGGGCGGATGCCCGCTGCGCCTCGCGGCAAGCCGCGACGATGAGGTCGCCGTATCGACTGCGATCGGCGACGCCATCGGCAATGCGGATCTGACAGTCATCGTGGGCGGCGCATCAGTAGGCGACTACGATATCGTGAAGCAGGCACTCGGAAGCCGGGGCCTTGCGATCTCCGTCAGCCAAGTCGCGGTGCGTCCCGGCAAGCCGACATGGTTCGGGACCATCGACGATAAGCCCATACTCGGACTTCCGGGCAATCCCGCCGCCGCCTTCGTCTGCGCAAGCCTATTTTTGCGCCCGCTGCTGCACCGCTTCCTCGCTCGGAGCTCGCCAATGATTTGCGTTCCCGCCGTGCTCGACGGACAGATCGCTCGGAACGGCGAAATGGAAACCTACCTGCGTGCCGCCGTGCGCATCGGCGATGGCGCCCGCTTGCTGGCACGCCCGTTTGACAATCAGGACACCTCGCTCGTGTCCGTATTTGCGGCGGCGAACGCGCTGATACGCCGCCTCCCCGGCTCGGGACCGGCACAGGGCGGCGCATTGGTCGAGGCGCTGCTGCTTGATCGTGATTGATGCGCCGCCGCTCGCGCATCGCACGACACTCGCCGAAACCACGACGCTGGCCGAAGGTACGGCTCTGGCCCAATGCCCGATGGCGGGGCCGCGTATCCCGCCTATTCCGCGTTTTCCGGCGCGCGCCGGTGCGCCTGCGGGCGCTGATCGTCTTGGGCGCAGCCGTGCTCCTGTGGTTTGCACTCAATTGGATGTACCAAGTCGTGCGCAAGCCGTCGGAGCTTTTCTTTCCCGTCAGCGGCACTCTCAACAAGACGCCGGCGGAGACCTGGCGCCGCTACTCACCCCTCTTTCAGAGATACTCCACGAACCTCATTTCCGCCGAACTGCTCGCGGCGCTGGCGCAGGTCGAAGGCTCCGGCAATCCGGTGGCGCGCACCTATTGGCGCTGGTCCATCAACCCCAGACCCTTTGAGGTCTACCGGCCCGCGTCGAGCGCGGTTGGCATGTACCAGATCACGGATGCCACCTTTGCCGACGCGAGACGCTATTGCATTCGCGACCATGCCGTCGTCGAGGATGGTCCTTGGAACGACTGGCAATCGTGCTGGTTCAATCGCTTCTACACCCGGGTCGTTCCTTCGCACGCGGTGGAGCTCACCTCCGCGTATCTCGATCGCAGCGTGGCGGGCGCTCTGCTGCAGCATCATGTGAAATCCGCCACGGCGGCGCAGAAGCAAGACCTGGCCGCGGTGATTCACCTGTGCGGCGCGGGCGCCGGCGATGCCTATGTACGGCGCGGATTGCGGTTGACGGAAGATCAGCGATGTGGAGACCACGAAGCACGAAGCTATGTCGCACGCGTGAACGGCATGAAGCGCGTGTTCGAGGGCTTCGCTACGTTAAGCGCACGGTGATCTGGCCGACGCTGCACTGCCGCCGCCCCGCGTGACGCACCCTTCTCAGTAAACCTCACGCTGATGCACGCGGGACGTGGGGCCCGGGAAAACGCCGAAGCTGGCCAACCCCGACGGATTGACGCTGCTGCCCCAGTTGTACTGCAGCCAGCTTGGTGCGATGGCGGTGATGGTGGCGGCGCCGGCATTGCCCGCGCCCGGGGCCGCGAAGATGAGATTGAAGTTGCCGGTCGCGGCGTTCGCGCGATACTGCTGGGCTGGTGCCGCCGGCGCGGCGCAGCCGATGCCGGAGCCGCCGGGATTGCCGGTATCGCGCACACAGGTTTCGCCGGCTGCGAGATTCAGCTGGTAGTTGCCGATGGACATTTGCGGCGCCACCGTGCAGCTGTCGGCGCTGTTGGTGGTGAAGCCCTGAGTCGTGCTCAAGTAGTACTGGGTGGTCAGCGGCATCGGCAGGTCCAATAGCTCCGAGCCCACGGCATCGCGCAGCGCGAGGCGCCCGTAATACTGCGTCGCCGCGGTGCTGAAGCTGATGCCGGTGCCGGTGCCGAAGGTGACCGGGTTCACGGCCGCGATTCCGTCGGCATCGATGACATTGAGACTGAGCGCTATATTGGCGTTGAACGGCGCGATGGCGGCGCCGCGGTTGAACATGAGGCCGGTGCCGGCGCTGAAGGTGAGCGTGGCCTGACCGGTGCCGAGGTCGTTGATGGTGGGGTCGCTGGTGGTGGGCGGCAGACCCGACACATTGAGCGTCGGGCTCGAGGGCGTGGGCGTGTAGGTGCGTCCGGTCAGCGAAGCATTGGTCAATTTCAAGAACGCGCCCGTATAGTTGCGCGTGGTCGCGCCGCCTGCCGCCAGCGCCGTCACCGTCATGACGGGTGCGACCGTGTATACCAGCGGCTGACCGAGATAGCTGAACCCTCCCGCGCTGCAGCCTGTGCCGAAGACCGGTGTATTGAGCGCCACGGCGAAGGCGTTCGGAATGAAC
>DATFZF010000026.1:0-59902 GCA_035314705.1 Steroidobacteraceae bacterium
CATGAAATTGTCCCGGTCGCTATCCTGCTTGACGCGCTCGATCGATTGACCGGTGTGCTTGGCGAGGATGCGGTTCAGCCGCTCTTTCGTCTCCATCACATCGCGGGCATGGATGTCGATGTCCGAGGCTTGGCCCTGAAAGCCGGCCGAGGGCTGGTGGATCATAATCTTCGAATTGGGGAGCGAATAGCGCTTGCCGGCGGCTCCGCCCGCAAGCAATACCGCCCCCATGGAGGCCGCCAAACCGACGCAGATGGTGCTCACGTCCGGCTTGATGAATTGCATGGTGTCGTAGATCGCGAGCCCCGCGCTCACCGAGCCGCCGGGCGAATTGATGTACAGCGCGATGTCCTTTTCGGGATTTTCCGATTCCAGGAAAAGGAGCTGCGCCACGACGAGGTTCGCCATGTAGTCCTCGACCGGACCCACGATGAAGATCACCCGTTCCTTAAGCAATCGCGAATAGATGTCGTAGGCCCGCTCGCCGCGAGCGGTTTGTTCGACCACCATGGGAACCAAGTTGAGTGCGCGCGTGGTCATGAATTCCTGCCCTGCTTAGAATCGAAACTACCGGTCAATGCTTTGTGAGGACTCGAGCGAGCCATTTCAAGGGCCGCCCCTTGTCAGGCTCAGCCCTCGAAATTCATCAGCTCCTTGAAGCTCGACACCGTGTCGCGCACCTTAGCATGCGCGAGGATCCAATCCACGACCTGGTCCTCAAGTGCGAGACTCTCGACCTGGCGCATGGCGTCGGCGTTTTGCAGATAGGCGCGCTTCAGGGCGGCGGGATCGCCGTACGCGCCCACCATTTCATCCAGCCGCGCCTCGGAGCGCTTCGGATCGAGCACGATGTTCTCGCGGCGGATCACGTCGTTGATGATCAGGCCGAGCGCGACCCGCCGCCGCGCCGGCTCGATCAGGGGCTCGCGCGGCGGTGCCTGCGACACGTCCTTGGCGCCGCTGCGGCGCATGGCTTCGACCTGCATGTCCCGGATCTGCGACTCGATCAGGGAATTCGGCACGTCGATCGGATTGCTCTGATAGAGCTTCTCCAGCACCACGGTCTTGTTGCGGTTGCGCAAATTCTGCTCGAGCTCGCGGCGCATATTGGCCGCCACATCCTCGCGCAGCTTCGGAATTCCACCCTCGGTGACGCCGAACGAGGTGCAAAACTCCTCGTCGAGCTCGGGCAGCTTCGGCTCCTCGACCTTCTTGATGCGGGTGGCGAACAGCGCCGTCTTGCCGGCGAGTTCCGTGGCGCGGTAATCGGCGGGGAAATTCACGCTGATGTCGCGCTCCTCGCCCGCCGCGGCGCCGATCAAGCCGCGCTCCAGTTCCGGCAGCATCCGGCCCTCGCCGAGCACGATGGCGACATTCTCGCCCTTGCCCCCGGCAAATTCGACGCCGTCGATCTTGCCCAGGAAATCGATGGTGACCTTGTCGCCCACCGCCGCCGCGCGCTCCACCGGCAGGTATTTCATTTGCTGCTTGCGCAGCCGCTCGATCATCGCGTCGATGTCGCTCTCGGTCACTTCGGCCGTCACGCGGTCGAGTTCCAAGGATTCCATGGGCGCAAGCGACACCTCGGGGAAAACCTCAAAGGTCGCGATATATTTAAGGTCCTGGCCTTCATCCACGCTTTGCGGCTCGATGCGCGGATTGCCCGCCGGCGACAGCTGCTTGGCGGTCACGGCCTCGGCGAAGCTCGATTGCAGCAGTTCGCCGATCACTTCGCGGTGCACTTGCACGCCGAACTGCTGGCGGATCACCTTGATCGGCGCCTTGCCGGGACGGAAGCCTTTGAGGCGCGCGGTGCGGCTCAAGTTCTTCAAACGCGCGGCGATTTCCTGGCTGACGCGCTCGGCCGGCACCTGCACTTGCATGCGGCGCTCCAGCTTACCTGTACTCTCGACGGAAACCTGCATGTCAGTCCTCTTGGGTTAGTTCTTGGATTGCACTGGCGGCCCCGTGCGTTGGTGCGAAAGGCGAGACTCGAACTCGCACGGGTTACCCCACCAGATCCTAAGTCTGGCGCGTCTACCAATTCCGCCACATTCGCAGCCTAGGAACAGCTCTCTATTATAGCTGGCCGGGAGGCTAACGGGGCTCGCTTTCGCGCACCAGCAGCCGGGCCACCTCCCGCAGCGCCGGCAGGCCGTTTTCCAGCATGAAATACAGGGGACTGTCGCCCTCGAACGGGGGCGTGGCGCGCGGCGCATGCACCCAGGCCCAGGCGCGGTCCTTCAAGGCCGCGTCGGCGGTCAGGGAATATTGGATGTTGGCGATCAGCGCCGCCCGCTCCTGCTGCGTCGCCGAAAGACGCGGCGCTTGCCCTAGGCGATAGCGCGCGAGCACCTGCGGGGAGGGGATTTTGAGCAGCCGGCATTGCTGCAGCGGCGAGAGCTCCCAGGCATCGGCGATCGCGAAAAATCGCTTCAGTGCACTCGTGCTGGTGTGCCGGGCCGCGCGGCGGCTAGCCGGCTGCAATACCAATCGGGGACCGGTTCGGGGCTTGCTGGGCAATGCAGTACTCACGTTAGCCGATAAGCATACTCCCTAATCGAAGAGCCGCTCGCCATCGCGGTCGTGCTCTCGGTATCATAGAGTTATGCCCATGAAATTCGCCGACCGGCTAGCCGACGCGCAAACCAGCAGCGGCAGCCTGGTGTGCGTGGGCCTCGACCCGGATCCCAAGAAGCTGCCCCAGGATCTCGCCGCCGACGCAGCTCCTCTGCTTGCCTTCAACCGCCGCATCATCGATGCCACGGCCGACCTCGCCGCCGCGTACAAGCCGCAGATCGCCTTCTACAGCGCGCAGGGTGCCGAGGATCAGCTGGTGGCGAGCATCAAGTACATTCGCGAGCGCGCGCCGCGCGCGCTGGTCATTCTCGACGCCAAGCGCGGCGACATCGGCAATACCGCGGAGGCCTACGCGCGCGAGGCCTTTGATCGCTACGCGGCCGACGCGGTGACCGTGAACCCTTACATGGGTGAAGACTCCGTGCGGCCCTTTCTCGACCGGGCCGACAAGGGAACGCTTCTGCTCTGCCGCACCTCGAATCCGGGAGCCCGGGATTTCCAGGACCTGCTCATCGACGGGGTGCCGCTGTACCGGCACGTGGCGGAGCATGCGGCCGCCCATTGGAATGAACAACGCAATCTCATGCTGGTGGTCGGCGCCACCGTTCCGCGTGAAATGGCGGAGCTGCGGCGGGCGCTGCCCGACGTGCCCTTCTTGGTGCCCGGCATCGGCGCCCAGGGAGGCGACCTCGACGCGACCCTGGCCGCGGGCTTGGACGCCCACGGCGCCGGGCTGCTGCTCAGCTCCTCGCGCAATATCATCTACGCCGGCGGCGGCACGGCGAGCGCCATCCGCGCGGCGGCCGCCCAGCTGCACGCGAATATCAATCGGCAGCGTGCGCGCCGCGCGGCCTGACCGCAGCGCCCGGCGCCGGGGTGCCTCCTCTCTAGAACGCGGTCTTGATGGTGCCGCCGTCGACGCGCAACGCCGCGCCGTTGGTCGCGGACGACAGCGGGCTCGCGACATACGTGACCATGGCCGCCACTTCTTCGGGTGTGGCAAAGCGCTGCAGCAGCGAGGTGGGCCGCGCCGTCTTGAAGAAATCGCTTTCCACGGTTTGCGCGCTCTTGCCGGACTTGGCGGCCATGGCGGCGACAAAATCTCCGACGCCGCGAGAGCGCGTCGGCCCCGGCAGTACGCTATTCACGGTAATCCCGGTACCGGCGGTGGTTTCGGCCAAGCCGCGAGCCACCGCGATCTGCGCCGCCTTGGTCATGCCGTAATGGATCATCTCAGCCGGGATGTGATAGCCGCTCTCGCTCGAGATGAAAATGATGCGGCCCCAATTGCGCTTGCGCATGTGCGGCAGGTAGAGCCGCGCGAGGCGCGCGCCGCTCAGCACGTTGACGTCGAAGAATCGCCGCCAGTCCGCGTCGGCGATTTCCTCGAACGGCCTGACTTCGAAAATACCCAGGTTGTTCACCAGGATGTCGACCTCTGGATGCTGGCGCGCCAGGGCCTGCGCCACCGAGGCCTCGCTCAAGTCGCCGGCGAAGCCGTGCACCTCGCCTTTGGCCTCCGCGCGCATCGCCGCCACCGCGGCGTCCACCGCGGCATTGGTGCGGCCCGAGACGATCACCGTGGCGCCTTCGCGCGCCAGCGAGGCTGCGATGGCGTTGCCGATGCCCGCGGTGGAGCCGGTGACCAGCGCGACTTTCTTGGCTAATTTAAGGTCCATGGGAAGGTGCCTCGCAAAATGAATTCCGGCCGATCAACCATTAAGGAGACGGCGGGACAATAGCGATTGCAGATCGCGCCATCCGTCGGCAATGACATAAATGACGACCTGCACGCCCAAGAGTCCGCCGGCAATTTGACCCTTACTCGCTCGCCGCCATCGACAGCATCGCGTGCAGCAGCACATCGGCGCCGGCCGCCAGATCTGCGGGAAGCGCGCTTTCCGCTTCGTTGTGACTCAAACCCCCGGCGCAGGGCACGAACACCATCGCCGTCGGCACCACCGCAGACACATTGCAGGAATCGTGGCCGGCGCCGCTCACCATCTCCAGGGAATTGAAGCCGAGCGCGGCGGTGGCGCTGCGCACGGCCGCGACGCAGGTCGGATCGAAGCTCACGCCCGGCGCCTCCCAGACCAAGCGGATCGTACCGGCGAGCGCGTGGCGTGCGAGCGCGGCGTGCACCAACCGATGCGCCTCTTCTTTCAGAGCCGCGTACTGCCGCGCATCGGGATGCCGAAGATCCACGGTAAACCGCAGCCGGCCGGGAACGGTGTTGGGCGATCCGGGTGAGGTCTCGATGATGCCCACCGTGAGCCGCGCATCGCGGCCGTGCTCTGCGGTCGCCGCATACAGTGCCGGCAGCACCTCCGCCAGCACGCGGATGGGATCGCGGCGCATGTCCATGGGAGTAGGCCCCGCGTGCGCCTCCTGGCCTTCGACCACCACCTCGTGACGGCTCATGTGCTGCACGCCCGTCACCACGCCGATGGTCTTGGCTTTTTGCTCGAGCACCGGACCCTGTTCGATGTGCACTTCGAAAGAAGCCTTGACGGGCTGCCGCGAGACCGGCGCATCGACCGCAATGCCCGCACGCTCGAGCTCCTGGCGCACGCTGATCCCGGCGCGGTCTGTCAGCGCATGCGCCGCCGCGAGCGGCAGGCGTCCGGACCACACCGCCGAGCCCATCATCGCCATCGGAAAACGGCTGCCCTCCTCATTGCACCAGACCGACAATTCGATCGGATGCGCGGTGGTCATCGCATGATCGTTCAAGGATTCGATCACTTCGAGCCCGGCCAGCACGCCGTACACCCCATCGAACTTGCCGCCCGTCGGCTGAGTGTCGAGGTGACTGCCGGTCATGACCACCGGCAGGCTGTCTTCGCGGCCGGCGCGCCGCACGAACAAATTGCCCACCGCATCGACACGCACCCGGCAGCCCGCCGCCTCGGCCCATCGCGCCAGAAGATTGCGCCCCGCCCTGTCGGCATCGGTCAATGCTTGCCGGTTACAGCCGCCATGCGGCGTCGCACCGATTTCCGCCATTTGCATCAGCCGCGACCACAATCGATCGCCGTTCACACGCAGCGCATTCACCTTCTCGCTCATCTCGACGTCCCCTCAAACTCGCAGCAGGTTCCCGCTTTAGGCTGAGTATGGCAATCGCCGGCTACTCCAACCCCACGAACACCGCCTTGGCCTGCGCCAGCCGGTCGAGCACGCTGCGCTTCTCCGCCGCGTTGTTCCAGTCCGGGTAGGCCGCGGTGGTTTCCGCCATCCGGTCCACCCAGGCGGCGAAGTATCGCGCATCCTGCGGCGAACGGGGCCTCGATCCCGCGACGCTGACGTAAATCGGACTGGTGGTCGCATAGACATAGGTGTCGAGCACCGGATAGCGTCCTGCGTCGCTCCCGGCGCGCGCCACGCACCAGCCGCTGTCGGGCAACGCGATGCTGCCGGTGAACTCGCCGTGATCGATCGCTAAGCGCGTGACGAAGGATCGCACCACCCGGCCGTTGCACACCAGCTCCAGATGATCCACGGCGACGATGGATCGCAATCGAACCGAAAACGGCACGCGCTGCTGCGGCTTGTCGAATTTGAGCTCATCGCCGATCCCGGCCCCGCCCAGCGTGAAGCCGAGCAAGGGGCCGTTGGTGGCAAAGCTGCGCCCGGCCTTGAGCGCCGCCATCCACTCCTGCGGCTTCACCTCGCCGCCGGCGATACGGGCGTAGACCCGATTCATGCCCACGGGCCCGCGCAGCGAGGCGTAATTCGCCATGGCATCGGTGCCGCCGGCCGCCGGAATGCGAAAGCCCAGGTTCAACAATTGATACCAGACGTGCGCGGTCGAGCGATGGTCGCTGAACCCTAGGATCTCGAGGTAATCGACCTTGCCCAGGGCCACATCCACGGGGAGTTCCATGGTCAGCGGCTCGCGCGGCTTCAAGATGGGTTCCGGGTATTCATCGAAGGGATGCACGTATCCCACCAGCGCCCCCCGGGAGTGCGCAATCTCCGCCACGTCCGCATTCATCGGCAGCAAGCTCGATGCGGCGGTATTGGGGTAACCAACGTACCCCGGCAAGATCACGCCGCCGCCGATGTCGAGCAATCCGAGATGCCCCCAGTAGCTGGTGTGATATTCCTGCCCATGCACGATCAGGGCGTTGGGCGTCGAGGCGGGATCCTGCTGCATGCCGTTATAGGCGATGTCCGGAAAGCGCTGCTCCTTGTTGACCAGGAGTGAGTTCACGATGGAGAGATTTTCGGCTTGCGCCTGCGTCGCCAGATGCGCCGGGGTATTGCGGTACTCGCCGCCATAGTTCATGTGCACGTGCACGTCCGCACTCACCCAATGCCCGGCATCCGGAACGCTCCAGGCGCCCGCATCCAGATTCACCTTGAGCTCGGCGGTCTGCCCCGCGGCCGTCGTCACCCGGCGCTGCTCGAACTTGCGCTCGAAGCCGTGCAGGATGTCCACGTTCACGGCGCCTGGCGGCGCATCGATCCACTCCTCGCCGCGGGCGTGAAAATAATGAGCCTCCACCGGCCGCTCGCCGCGGTCGAAAGAATCGTCCGCGCTGATCCAGGCCTGTGCCGGCGCATAGAAGCGGCCCGCGGCATCGGTGATGCTGACTCGCGCGGAGGCCGCATTGCCTTGCGAATCGCGGATGTCGAGATGCAATCGCGCCATCGGCGACAAGTAGTGCCGCTCCGCGACCTTGAGCACCAGGGCCACGCCGCCGGGAATCCCCTGGATGTCGATTTCAGTGTTGCCGCTCTTGTTGGAAATAAAGGCGATGCGTGTGCCGTCGGGCGACCAACGCGGATAGGTTTGGTCCCAATCACCGTAGCCGATCGCAAAAGCATCGCCTCCCCCGGCGGGCATCAGCCAGAGGTTGTGCCACGAACGTCCCAGATAGGAACTGAACACCAGCCGCGAGCCGTCGGGGGACACGTCGGGGCGCGCCTTCCAGTTCGTCTCCTCGTAGTGGAATTCGTGCGCGGCAGTGCCCGCCGCGGCATCCGCGCCGGCCGCAGCGTCCGCGCCGGCCGCGGCGTCCGCCCGCGACGGCGTGCGCCAAAACCCGCCGGTGCCATAAATGTGATTGCGGTTCGAGACATAGATGATGTCCTTGCCGTCGCGCGTCCACACCGGATTGATTTCGTGGTCGAAGGGACTGTAGTAGTAGCGCGGCAAGTCGCTCTTGTGCTCGCCCGTCAGGCGCAGGACATTGCGCAGCGCGCCCGCATCGAAGTCGGCCGTGAAAATATGAAAGCGCTTGTTGAACAGCGTCGACACGAAGGCGATGCGCTTGCCGTCGGGTGAAAATCGCGGCTCGACATTGACCCCGCCGTTCGCCAGCAGCTGCTTAGGCCTGCCAGTCGACAAGTCCAGGACCCACAGCTCCATGGCATCGTTGCGATACGAGCTATAGACCACCCAGCGTCCGTCCGGTGACCAATCCGGCTGATAGTCGTATGAGCCTTGCGTGAGCTGCTGCGCCACGCCGGCACTCCCCGCGACCGCACTCCCCGCGACCGCGCTGCCCGCGACGGCGCTGCCGTCGCCGGTGGTGACTGCCTGCCGCCACAGCGAACCCGCCATGGAATAGATCAGCTCGCGCGAATCGGGCGACCAGGCGAGGCTGCCGGGGCCGCTGGTGAGCTGCGGCAGGTACATCTCGCGAAAATAATAGGGGTGCGGCAGGTCGATTTGCTGGAGCACCGGCAGGCGCTCGGCGACGGCCAATTGACTCGCCACGAGGCCCGCCAGCGGAAGGGCCCATGACATGAGGCCAACAAGAATTCGCCGCAACATCGCAAGGCGGGACGGCCTGACAGTGGTCTTCGGCGCTCGTGCGGGTCTGATCAAACCTGTCACGCCCGGTCACGCACGTGATCGAGACGCCCCGCCGCGACACGCGCGGAGAAGCGTTCGGGCCGGAAGGGCGCGAGCGCTTCGGCCCGCGAACCCGTCATCACTTCCTGGGTCACATAGCGGCCGAGAATCGGTGCCAGAGTGACGCCGCTATGGGTTACGGCGACATGCACATCCGGCATGCCGGGAACCGCACCCACCACCGGCAACTCATCGAGCGGCATGGGACGAAACCCGAGCGTCAGCCGTTCGAGTTCCACGTCGCGCGAGGCGGGCAGAACCTTGGCGATTTTGGTAAGGATCCGGTTGCCGTGCATGGCACGCAGACCCTCGTCCGGATACGCCACGGCGCGTGCGCGAATTTCTTGGTGAACCGCGGTGTCCGGCGGCTCGGGCGAATCGGTGCCGACAATGCTGCCGTCGGCCATCTGTTTGAACGAGAGATTCCCCGGCGCATCGAAAATAATCGGTGTCACAAGGGAGGTCGGCCTGCTGTGGGCCAGAATGCCGGGCGAGTGACGCAATTTGAGATCGAAGCCTGTCATGGCCAGGATGTTCGGCGTGTCCACGCCGCCGGCCACGATCAGACGATCGAGCGGCACGTAGCCTCGGTTGGTGCGCACGCCGCTCAGAGCACCCCGTTTGCGATCCAGTCCCTGCACCTCGCATTGGAGCATCACGGTCGCACCACGCCGCCGGGCAGCGTCAAGAAATCGGAGCGTCACCGCGACCGGATTCAAGTGCCCGTCGATGCGCGAGAAGAAGGCGGCCGCCACCGGCCCCGGCGTGAGGCTCGGCGTCATCGTGATCAGTTCCGCCGCATCGATGGTTCGCACTGGAAACGGGGTCGCGCTCATCTGCGCGGCGCTCTCCTCGAGCGACTGAACCTCTGCCGCGGTGTTTGCCCAGTGGGCGTAACCGCCCCAGACAACCCCGAGCTTCAGACGCACGTCCAGATCGTGATAGGCCAGCAAACTCTGCAGGCGCAGCGCGCGGTACTTGGGGTCGGCCACGAACGCATTCAACCAAGCAAAGGAGTTTTGAGTCGCACCGCTGCCCGGCTGTGCCTTTTCGAACAGGGTGACACGAGCGCCCGCCTCCGACAGATGGTAGGCCATTGAAGCGCCGACGATGCCGGCGCCGACCACACCCACTCGCAAGGGCTGTCTTTGCGCCGCACGCGTCCTCATGCAGCCGTAGGCCGTCGCCGTGGAGACGGCGGCCGCGGCGGCGATGTGCTTCAAGAATCTTCTGCGCAGCATGGCCATCCCGTTAGCGTCGTGGCTTTGACACTCGTCCCTCTAGATCCGATTATAAGGGCATGCCACCGTCCCACGCAGCCTCGAACGCCCCGTGACCGCAATCCCCGAACCCACCGGGACGCTCGCGACGGCCCTGGAGCATGCGACGCGGCTGCTCAAGAGCGACCCGATACTCGCAGCGGAGCAGGCCGGCGAAATACTCAAAGTAGTGCCTGAGCATCCGACGGCAAGATTGCTTTTGGGTGTTGCACGCCGGGAGGCCGGCGATCCCCTCGCCGCGCTCGAGGTGCTGGAATCTCTGGCGGCGGGACAGCCCAAATGGGCGGCGGCTCACTACGAGCGGGGCCTGACTCTCGGTGCGCTCGACCGCCGCGACGACGCGCTGGCCGCCCTGCGCTGTGCAGTCGCGTTGAACCCTGACATGCCCGACGCCTGGCGCGAGATCGGCGATCACCTGACCGTCCAGGGCGACTCGCCGGGCGCCGACGCGGCCTACGCGCGACATATCAAAGCATCGACCCAGGATCCGCGCCTGATGTCGGCTGCGCTCGCCCTGTGCGATGGCAAGATTGGGCAGGCGGAGCTGCAATTGCGTGAGCATTTGAAGAAGTATCCGACCGATGTTGCCGCCATCAGAATGTTCGCCGAGGTGGCGGGCCGCTTAGGTCGTTATCAGGACGCGGAAAGTCTCCTGGTCCGCTGCCTGGAACTGGCACCGGGATTCAATGCGGCGCGCTACAACTACGCCCTGGCACTGCATCGCCAAAACAAGCCGGCCGCCGCATTGCAGCAGATTGATCTGCTGACGGCCAGCGAGCCGCGCAATTCCGGATACCGCAATTTGAAAGCGGTGGTGCTGGCCAATATCGGGGATTACCAAGAGTCGCTCGAGATCTATGCCGATGTGCTCGCCAAGCACCCTGACCAAGCAAGAATTTGGATGAGCTATGGACATGCTCTTGCGACGGCGGGACGGCAGGCGGACAGTATCGCTGCGTATCGTCGCTGCATCGCCTTGGCCCCGACGTCGGGCGAAGCCTACTACAGCTTGGCCAATCTCAAGACGTTCCGGTTCGACGCCTCCGATGTGCAGCAAATGCAAGCGCGCCTCGCGCGCGACGACCTCCCCAATGCGGACCGCGCCCATATCCACTTTGCCATCGGCAAGGCGCTGGAAGACTCCAAGAGCTATGCCGAGTCGTTCGAACACTACGCGCAGGGCAATGAGCTGAAACTGGCATTCGTGGGTTGGGAACCGCTCGAAATCACCACGCTGGTGCGGCGCTCCAAAAGCTTGTTCACGAAAGAGTTTTTCGCGGCGCGGGAGGGATTCGGAGCGCCGGACTCCTCGCCCATTTTCATCGTGGGACTGCCGCGCGCCGGCTCCACGTTGCTCGAGCAAATTCTGGCGAGTCACTCGGCCGTGGAAGGCACCATGGAACTACCGGACATCATGGCCATGGCAGCCAAGTTGGGCGGCAAGCGGACCCAAGGCCAGGAATGGGCTTACCCCGACGTGCTTGCCAACATGGGCGCCGCCGAGAGCCGCGCGCTTGGCGAGCAGTTCATGCAACAAACGCGCATTCAGCGCAAGTCCGACCGCCCCTTCTTCATCGATAAGATGCCGAACAACTTCCTGCACATTGGCCTCATCAGGCTCATATTGCCGCGCGCCAAGATCATCGATGCGCGGCGCCATCCCATGGGCTGTTGTTTTTCGAACTTCAAGCAGAATTTCGCCCAGG
Organism: Steroidobacteraceae bacterium; assembly: GCA_035314705.1. GTDB lineage: Bacteria > Pseudomonadota > Gammaproteobacteria > Steroidobacterales > Steroidobacteraceae > Bog-1198. The sequence continues at coordinate 11,433 of DATFZF010000026.1, forward strand.
GGCAGCGCTACACCTACAGCCTCGAGCACTTGGGAAGGTACTACCGGGACTATGTGGATCTCATGGCGCACTTCGACGCGGTCGCGCCGGGCGCCATCCACCAAGTCATCTATGAACGCATGGTTGATGATACCGAGGGTGAGGTGCGGCGCCTGCTGGATTTCTGCGGCCTGCCCTTCGAAGCCGCCACGTTGAGCTTTTACGAAAATGACCGCGCGGTGCGAACCGCGAGTGCGCAGCAGGTGCGCAAGCCCATTTTTCGCGAGGGACTGGATCAGTGGCGCAATTATGAGCCCTGGCTTGCGCCGCTGCGCCAGTCGTTGGGCGACGTGCTCGACGCGTACCCCATCGCGCCGCGGCATGGCGGGTCGAACGCACGGCTATTTTAAAACGGCCGGCAGTGTGGCATACACATAGCTGGGAGTCGGCATAAAAACTTAAGGGGATGAATAATGACTCGTAGCCGAAAGAGAAAACTGGCGCGAATGCGCTCGAAATGGGCGAGCATGCCGCTGGCATCCGCGATGCTTGCCGGCGGAGGCATGGCCTACGCCGCCGCCGACACGGCCGACACGACGACGCTCGAGGAAGTGGTGGTGACCGCGCAGAAGCGCTCAGAGGATTTGCAGAAAGTACCCATCAGCCTGCAAGTGCTGAGCAGCGAAAAACTCGAACAACTTCAAGTGCATGACTTCGATGACTACGTCAAGCTGCTGCCCAGCGTGAGTTTCAGATCGCAGGGGCCGGGCCAGGCGGAGATGTTCTTCAGAGGCATTTCGACCAGCCAAGGCAACGCACCCCTGCACGCGGGATTCTTGCCCTCGAGCGGACTGTACCTCGATGAAATACCGGTCACCACCATCGCCGGCTCCTTGGACCTGCATATTTACGACATCGCGCGAGTCGAAGCGCTGGCGGGTCCCCAGGGCACGCTGTACGGCGCGAGTTCCTTGTCCGGCACGTTGCGCATCATCACCAACAAGCCCGACCCGTCCGCGTTTTCCGCCGGATATGATCTCAAAGGCGACAAATGGAAAGACGGTAACGCGGGCGGCGGCATCGAAGGCTACGTGAATATCCCCCTGGCCGAGCATGCGGCGATCCGGCTGGTGGGTTACTACGATCACGACGGCGGCTACATCAACAACGTCTACCGGCAGGACACATTTCAGCGATTCTCGCCGACGAACCCGGGAGTCCCCGTCGCGGGAGGCCCGCTGGGGGGGCCGGACACCTATGGCGGCCCTTGCGCCTTTGGTGGCACCGGCAATTGCGCCCCCGTCACCATCAACAATGCGAACGTCGTGAAAAGTCATGCCAACGACGTCGACAACTACGGCGGCCGGGCGGCCCTCAAGGTGGATCTCAACGACCAGTGGTCGATCACACCGACGGTGATCGCGCAGAACACCAAATCGAACGGAGATTTCGGCTACGACCCCCACTTCGGCGATCTGAACGTGGCGGATTATTTCCAGCCTTACAACGTGGATAAGTGGTACCAGTCGGCACTCACCGTGGAGGGGAAGATCAGCAACTGGGATCTGGTGTACACAGGCGGCTGGTTTCAACGTCGGATCGACAATCTGGTGGACTACTCGCAGTACTCCATCGGCTATGATGCGCAGGCCATCGCGAACAGCTATGCGTACACGCGGTTCGCCGACGCCTCGGGCCACCTGCTCGATCGCACCGTGCAATACACCAAGAACACCGACAAGTACACCAAGGATAGCCAGGAACTGCGCATCAGCTCGCCGGCGGAGAATCGCTGGAGAGGGACCGCGGGTCTGTTCTATCAGCGTCAGACGGACGACATTCGCGCGGAGTTCGATATTCCGAACCTGCCGGTCTTTTACGAGGTTGCCGGCCAGAAAGACGTCTATTACCTGTCGCAACAGGATCGTACCGACCGCGACTACGCGGTGTTCACCGACACCACCTTCGATATCACGGATAAGTTCAAGCTGACGGGCGGCATCCGCGAGTTCTGGGTCAACAATACGCTGTATGGATTCTTCGGTTTCAATGACAACGGTTATTCCACGCACAGCGGTGAAGCGCTTTGCGATCAATTGGGGAATCCCATCGTCACCACGCCCGGGGTGTATACCGGAGGCAACCGGCCGTGCGTCAATACCGACAAGAAAGTCGTTGAGCACGGCGAAACGCACAAGGTCAATTTGCAGTACCAAATCGACCCCGATGCCATGGTCTACGGAACGTGGTCCACCGGGTTTCGGCCCGGCGGCAACAACCGTCTGCCGACGGCAGGATCCTATACGGCGGACACGCTCGCTAACTTTGAATTGGGCTGGAAAACCGCCTGGCTCGATCGCCGGCTGCGGGCGAACGGTGCCGTTTTCTATGAGCGCTGGAAAGACGCGCAAACCGCGGTGCAAGGCCAGTACGGGATCACGTCCATCGTCAATGCCGGCAATGCCAAGGTGGAGGGCCTCGAATCGGAGATCAACTGGGCGGCAACCGAGCATCTTAATTTGTCGATGGCGGCGACCGGTCTGCTGCGACTCGAAACCACGTCGGTCTTCTGCCGGCCGTCGCCGCTGGGCGTGTCGCAAAAGACCTGCACCGCCGCCTTCGTCGACGCCTACCCGGGCACGCAACTGCCGGCGACCCCCAAGGTCAAGACCAACGGCACCGCCCGCTATACTTTTAATATGCGAGAGTACAAGAGTTTCGTGCAAGGATCGGTGGCGCACCAGAGTTCCACCACCTATAGCCTCGAATCGACCAGCACTTATGCGGGCAACACGCCGTCGTTCACCACGTTCGATTTCTCGGCCGGCACCGGCCTCAACAACTGGCATCTCGAAGCCTTCGTCGAGAACGCCTTCGACAAGCGCGGCGAGCTGGGCAAAAATTCGGAGTGCAACGATGGGGTCCACTATTGCTTGCTGAATGCGCATATCTACCCCATCAAACCCATGGAGTTCGGAGTCAAATTCGGGCAGAAGTTCTGACGTTTCCGAGGAAGCAATAGGCCGGCGAGTGCAGCGAGCATCACGCTGCACTCGCCGCCGATTGCCAAGATGGGCTCTCACTGTCATGAACTCATCGAGCATCACACCCCTCACGCGGGTTAGTCGCGCCGCCGACCGCCTGACCGATTGGCGCTTCCACTGCTGGTACTGGGGCGATGCCATCGCCATCGATGGATTTCTGGAAGCCCACGCGCTGGGCGCGGGCCTGTATCGCGATCACGTGCTTGAATCGTTGCAGCGTTGGCTTGGGCATTGCCCGCCGAATTTCGACGATGCGCTGGCGCCGGGTGCGTCCATCATCCGGCTGGTGATGGACGGTGATTTGCCGGCGCAGGCCGGTGATCGCGTGCTCGATGTCTTGCAGGGATTGCCCCTGGCATACGGTTCCGTTCCGGCACTGGAGCCCCATCGACCATCGTTCCGCTACGGCCTCTGTATTGATGCCGTCTACCACCTGCCGGCGACTTATGCCCTGGCAGCGCGCTGGCGAGGCGACAACCGTTTCGCAGAAAGAGCCATTCAGGTGGCAGTCGACTGCATGCGGGTGCTTCGCTGCAAGACCGGCTGGGCACAATGGTTCGACCCGACACACCAGCGCAACAACGCCATCGCCTGGAGCCGCGGCATGGGATGGGCCGTGCTCGGATTGCTCGACGTGGTGCATCTGCTGGAAGGCATCGGCACCGATGAAGCGGCTGATCTTGCCGCGCAGGTGTTGGAGCGTCTGGCGCAAACTCAAGGTTCCGACGGCAATTGGGGCGCGGTGCTGGACCACCCGGCGGCCGATGCCGAAACCTCGGCGGCCGCGTTTTACGTCGCCGCCGCCCTGCACCCGGCGGCGCGGAGACTCGTATCACTTCCCCCTCAAGTACTGGAACGCGCGACCGGCGCATGTCACCGCGCATTGGCTCCTGACGGAACGTTTACCGGGGCAACCGCCGACGTGCTGCCGAGCTGGGACATCAAAACCTACGAGCATTGTCCGATCGAACCGTCGGCCTGGGCACAGGGCGCCGCCGTCAGGGCCTTCGCGGCCCTGGCGCGTCAGCGCTGAACCGGCCGGTAACCCGGACCCCGCAGCACGCGGCCCGGCTTCGCGCCCGTCATCTCCCCATCGAGTATCACGGGCACGCCGTTCACCAGCACCTCGCGCATGCCGCCGGCCAACTGGTTGGGATCGCTGAAGGTCGAGCGGTCCGTAACGGCCGCCGCATCGAAGACCACCACATCGGCCCACATCCCGCGTTTCAAGACCCCCCGGTCGGTGAGGCGCATGCGCTGCGCCGGCAAGGCGGAGAACTTGCGGATCGCCTCCTCGAGGCTCAAGCGATGTTCTTCGCGCACGTATTTCCGCAAAATTCTCGGGAAAGTTCCGTAGGCGCGCGGATGCGGATGCTCCTCGCCCAAGCGGCCGTCCGGCGCGGTGCCCGAACTGTCGTTGTTGATGGAGGTCCAGGGCTGCACCAGCGCGAGGGCCACATCGGCTTCCTGCATGCCGAACACGGCGCATTGGGTAAACCCATTGTCCTCGACCAGGATGTCGAGCAGCGTCTCGATCGGCGGCTTGCCGCGCGCCTTGGCAATGGCCGCGATGGTCTGGCCTTGCAGGGAGCGCAGGGCCGGATTCTTGACCACCCCGATGAGGATCGATTCAGGTCCCGGAACTTCGTCCCATTCGTTGTCCCATTCTTCGCTCGGGGTTTCGATGTCCCTGACGATGCGCGCTCGCGTGGCGGGATCCTTGAGACGCTGCACCATTTGCTCATCGCCGCCGTCGTGCGCCCAGGGAGGCACGAACGCCGACATCTCGTTGAACCACGCCGGGTACGCATAGGTGTCGGCGGTGATGTCGAGACCGCTCGATCGTGCGGCGTCAATTCGCTTGATTACTTCGGGCATTCGTCCCCAGTTCTTCTTGCCGGCGACCTTCAGATGCCAGATCTCCGTCGCAATATGCGCCTCGCGCGCAATGCGGAAGGTCTCATCCAACGCGGCCAGCATGCCGTCGCCCTCCGAGCGCATGTGAGTGGCGTAAATGCCGCCATAGGGGGCGGCCTCGGCCGCCAGCGCGATCAGCTCGGAGGTGGCGGCGTACGGCGCGGGCGCATACTCCAGCGAGGTCGAGACACCGACGGCACCCTGTTCCATGGCCTCGCGCACCAACGCCCGCATGCGTTCGAGTTCCGCGGCCCTGGGCGGCCGGTTCTCGCTGCCGATCACGGCCTCGCGGATCGACGTCGCTCCGACGTAGGACGCGAGATTGATGCCGATGCCTTGGCGCTCGAGCCGCGCAAAGTACTCGCCAAAGGACTGCCAATCGGCAGTGAGACCATAGTGCTCCAGGGTCGGGCCGGTCTTGACCCGCGCATCGCCCGTCATGGGCGCCGCCGACATCCCCTCACCCGTGATTTCGGTGGTGATTCCCTGATAGATCTTGGATGGCAGCCGCGGATCGACCAGGATGGTGAATTCCGATTGGCCCAGCATGTCGATGAAGCCGGGGGCGACCACCATCCCCTCGGCGTCGATGCGGTGTCTTGCCTGAGCCCCCGCCAATTTGCCGATGGCCGCGATGTGGCCCTCGCGTATGCCCACATCCCCGGCGTACCAGGGCGAACCCGTGCCGTCGATGATGTGGCCATTGGCGATGATCAGATCGTAGGGCGCGGCATCGCCGGGCGGTGCGCGATGCGCGGGCGGCGGCGTGCCCGCGTGCGGCGCGTGATGCGTGGGCGGCGCGGGCGGTGCCGTATCCGCGGCCGCAGTTCCCGCCAGCGCGGGCGCGCCGAGCAGCCCGGCGTTCAAGGCGGCGAGACCCAGCCATACCTTCCACATGTTCAACCCCACAATGCAGCCGTCGGCAATCGCATGCGCCCCCGATCGTACTCGATGCCGTGCTCGCGGTCTGCGGCGTGCAGCAACGGACCATCGAGATCCACGAACTCCGCCAGCTGTCCGACCACCATGCCGGGCGCCATGGCCAGCGAGGTTCCCGCCATGCATCCCACCATCACGGAGAGTCCCAGTGCGCGGGCGTCGCGCGCCAGCGCCAGCGCCTCGGTGAGACCGCCGGTCTTGTCGAGCTTCACGTTCACCACTTGATACAAATCATTGATCCGCGCGAGCCCCGTCCGATCCGCCACCGATTCATCGGCGGCGAGCCGCAGCTTCCCCACATAGTTGCGCAAGGTCTCGTCCTCACCGCGCGGCACCGGCTGTTCGATCAGCACGACCCCTAAGGATTTCAATTCCGGCGCCAAGCGGTTGAGCAGATCGCACGACCAGGCCTGGTTCGGATCGACGATGAGCGCTGCCTCGGGGCATGCTTCGCGAACCAGCCGCACGGCGTCGAGATGGCGCTCGCCATTGACCTTCACTTTGATGACCGGCCACTGCGAGTAGTGGCGCGCGCCCGCCGCGACGGCTTGGTCCGTATCGATCCCGAGAGTGATGCAGGTGGTGAGCGGCCGGGGATGGGGCATGTTCGCCAATTCCCATACGCTGATGCGGCGCTGCTTGGCCGTCAAATCCCACAGCGCGCAGTCGATGGCGTTGCGCGCGCCGCCCGGCGGCAACAGCGTGGCGAGGCCGGCGAAGCCGCCCGGCGCGAAGCGCAGCGCCGCCGGATCGGGGGCGCCGCTGTCCGGCGCACCGCTGCCTGGCGCACCGCGCTCGAGTCCGCGTTCAATCGCCGGCCGCACCGCTTCGAGCTGTGCGCCGAGGAGCGCGACGGTTTCGCCGTCGTAGTCCACGCCCGCCGCCTCGCCGCGGCCGACATTCCCGGCCGCATCGGTGAGCGTGACCACGATCACATCGAGTGCGGCCTCGGCGCCGCGCGACACGCGAAACGGCACCTTGTAAGCCCAGGATTCGCTATGGATACGCAATGGCATGGGACGAGGGGTCGGCATGCGTAGTACCTTACGCCCGCGCCGCCGTCAGAAACTCTTCCACTTGGGCGCGAGCGGTCGCGTAGGACGTCACCAGGCGGATCGCGACGCCGCTCGGGGCGGCGCACAGCGGCCAGCGGTAGAATCCAAAGCCCTGCCCTTCGAGTGCGGCGACCGTCGCCTCGGGCAGAGCGACGAAAACTTCGTTCGCATCCACCGATTGCAGCAGGGTGGCACCGGGGATGCCTCGCAACCCCTTGGCCAATTCCGACGCCATCGCATTCGCATGGCGGGCATTCTCGAGCCACAAGCCCCGCTCGAAGGAGGCGAGCAGCTGCGCGCTCACGAATCGCAGCTTCGACCACAGGTGCCCCGCCCGTTTGCGCCGACGCTCGAAATCCCGCGCGCGAGCCGTATCGAAAAACACCACGGCCTCGGCGCACAGCGCCCCGTTCTTGGTGGCGCCCAACGTCAGCACGTCGACGCCGCATTTCCACGTGGCATCGGCCGGCGTGCAGTTAAGATGCACCAGCGCGTTGGCAAACCGCGCGCCGTCCATATGAACGCCGAGGCCATGCTGGCGGGCAACGGCCGCGAGTGCGGATACCTCGGTGAGCGTGTACACGGTTCCCCACTCGGTGGCCTGGGTGAGGGAGAGCGCTCCCGGCTTGACGTGATGTACGCCCATGTCGTCGGCGAAGGCAATCGCGTTCGCCACCTGCCCGGGCTTGATCTTGCCGTCGGCCGCGGGCAGCCCGATCAATTTGGCGCCGCCCGTGAAGAACTCCGGCGCGCCGCACTCGTCGGTGACGATGTGGGCGGCGTCGTGGCAGTACACGGCGCCGTAGGGCGGTGCGATCTGCGACAGCGCCAGCGCATTGGCGGCCGTGCCGGTGGTCACGGGAAAAATCGCCACCTCGGTGCCGAACACTTCGCCGGCGACGACTTGCAGCCGTTCGGTGAACTCATCGCCGCCGTAGGAGGGGACCGAGCCGTGATTCGCGGCGTTGATGGCGGCCATAATGGCATCGCATACCGGCGTCACGTTGTCGCTCTTGAAGTTTCGGCTCACGAATTCCTCGATCGGCGGCTGGCGCGCCGGCATGGCGCCCAAGTAATTGTAAGTGATTTGAAAGCCCAGGGGTCCGCGACAGGCTCGCCCGGGCGTCATTGATTCCAGACGCGCGCATCGAACTCGAAAGTCTCGCCCTCGCGCTGCCAGACCACCGCGGTCCGGCGCACCGTCAACAGCCAGGTGTGCTGTGCCAGGGGTTTGCGCGGCTTGAAGCAGGCCGGCCGCAGCACCGCCACCGCCGCCCCATGCTTCGGATCGCGAACCGATTCGTAGCGGATCGCGTCCACATTCGCCTGGCGGGCCGTGCGGGCGAAGTCCTGCGTCGGGCCGTAGTCGTGGCTGTGGGTCCATAGTGAGCGCGCCCGCTTGAACGGCGGCTCGGTCAGATCGACCAGACGCGCGTCAATGCCGGCGCGAAAAACGGTTTGCGGCGAGGGACCCAGGATCTCCAGCGCCTCGCTGTCCATCAAGAAGCGCCAACGCCAATATCCGAGCTCGGCGCAGGCGGTGCGCTGCGCCTCGGCGCCGTACCAAATACCCGACGCGGCGGGGTCGCGAAACCGCGAACCGATGGGCGAGGAATAGCGGAACGGGGTGGCCAGGAGGTAGTGCAGCCCGCTCGTGTCCGCCGCCGGCGGCGGTTTGCTCTGATCCAGCAGCCGTTCCAGCACGAGCTGTTCCTCGACGTTCGCCACCAGCCGCAGCGTCGAGGCGATGTGCTGCGCCTCGACCGCCCGCCACAGGCGCCGCCGCGCCCGCAGCGCCTCAGATTCGACCGCGCGCGGAGTCCAGGTACTGGACGACACGAACCAGGCCTTCGGTGCTGCGGATCAGATCGATCGGGCGGCCGGCGAGGCCTTGATTTTGTCCGTTCAGCCAGCCGCGAGCCGCCTGGTCATTGGAGCCGATCAGGGCATCGAGCGAGCGGAACAAGCGCACGAACAGCGCGCCCAATTCCCATTCCTTCTTCTGAGTGTCCAAGGTATAAGTTCCGTTCGCCATGCGCGACACGGTCGATGGGCTCAAGCCCAGTATTTGCGCGAGGCCGGATTGCGTGATTTGCAGCAAGAGGCACGCACGCAGCACCGCACCGGTCAGTACCCGGCCCGGTTCGGGCTTGAGTTTGGGTTGGGGTTGGGGTTGGGCGCGCGGCATATGTCTATGGAAATATTTTGCTCGATTCAATTCTACTGAAATATGAGAAACCAAGCAAACGGCACCCGCGCCATCCTCGCCGCCTCGGTGGGCAACCTGTTGGAATGGTATGATTTTTCCGTCTACGCGCTGTTCGCCATCTATATCGGACAGAATTTCTTTCCGCGCGGTGATCCCGGCATCGATCTGGTCAAGGCCTTTCTGGTGTTCGGTCTCGGCTTCGTCATCCGGCCGCTCGGCGCGGTCCTGATCGGAATCTACGGCGATCGCGCCGGGCGCAAGGCGGCCTTGACGCTCACCATTTTGATCATGGCGGGCGGCACTCTCATCATTGCCGCCGCCCCCTCCTATGCGGCCATCGGCATCGGTGCCCCGCTGCTGCTGCTCACGGGACGAGTGCTGCAGGGGTTCTCGGCCGGCGGCGAGATCGGCAGCGCGACGGCCTTTCTCGTGGAACACGCGCCCACGAATAAGCGCGGGCGATACACCGCCTGGCTGCAGGGCAGCATGGGAATGTCGAATATCCTGGGGGCACTGGTCGCCTTCGCCGTTACCACGCTGTTGCCCGCGGCCCATGTGGCGGCCTGGGGATGGCGTATTCCCTTCTTCATCGGACTCATGATCTTGCCGGTCGGCGTCTATCTGCGCAAAACGCTCGAGGAGACGCCGCAGTTTCGCGCCGAGCTCGTGCAAATTCACGACCGCCAACACGGCGCGGCGCCGCTGATCACGGTGTTTCGGCAACACTTCCGCTCGCTGCTGGTCGGGATGGGAATCTCAATCCTCTGGGCGGTCGCTGTTTACGTGCTGCTGATCTTCATGCCCGTGCTCGCGCAAAAGGCCTTCGGCTTCAGCGCGGCGCAAGCCTTCGGCAGCTCGCTGATCGGCAATGTGGTGTTCGTCGGCGGCTGCTTCGGCTTCGGCGCCCTGGCGGATCGCATCGGCCACACGCGGGTACTTGCCATCGGGGCGGCCCTGCTGATGTCCGGAGTGCTGCCGCTGTTTCTGTGGCTCTCGGCCTCGAAGTCCACCGTCACGCTCGTCATCGTCCTGTCGGCATTCGGCGTGATGGTGTCGAGCTTCACGAGCGTCGCGCCCACGGCTCTGTCGAGCCTGTTTCCAACCCATGTGCGCGCGACCGGCGTATCCATCGTCTACAATGCGGCGATCACTATTTTCGGCGGATTCGCGCCGGCAATCCTGACCTGGCTCGGCGCGAATGCGGGCTCCGTGTTCGCCCCCGCGTGGTATGTCGTATTTGCGGGGCTGCCGGCCATTGCCGCGATTCCATTCCTGCGCGGCGCGGCGCACGCGAACGAGGCGGATGCGAAGCGCGGCCTCGACCGCGAGACCCTGCGGAGCTTGTCGCGGCGCTCGACGGTGCGCGGGGTGCTGCAATTGATGGCGCATGCCGCACTGCTGGGCGCCACCGGTTTTTGCGTGTGGCTGACCCGCGGCAGCGCGCTGATCGTACCGGCAGTGGTGCTGCACGGGATCGTGCTCAACTTTCTGTTCTGCCCGCTGCACGAGACCACTCATTGGTCGGCCTTCGCGAGCCGCCGCTGGAACGAGGCCGTCGGTTGGGTCTGCGGCTTTTTGCTGCTGCTGCCGCCGCAATTCTTCCGGCAATTTCATTTCGCCCACCATCGCCACACCCAGGATCCCACCCGCGATCCCGAATTGGCACTGCCGGCGCCACGCACCTTGCGTACTTATTTATGGCGCGTATCGGGTCTGCCCAACTGGCACCGGCGGCTCAGCGTCACGCTCCGCCATGCATTGACGGGCCGAGTCAGCGAGCCCTTCATCCCGGTGCGCATGCATGCGGCGATCGTGCGTGAAGCGCGCCTGGTGTGGGGCGGCTATATCTTGGTGTTCATCGCCTCGGTGGTTCTGCGGCGAAGCGACGCGCTGCTCTATTGGCTGCTGCCGCTGCTCGCGGGCCAACCCTTCCTGCGGCTCTTTCTCCTGGCCGAGCACACCGGCTGCGCCTTGGGCGGCACCCCGTTCAACAATACTCGCACCACGTATACCAACGCCGCCGTGCGGCTGCTGAGTTGGCGGATGTGTTTCCATGTCGAGCACCATTGCTTCCCGTCCATCCCCTTCCACGCGCTCGCTCGCGTCAACGCGCTCATATGCCATCGCATCGAGGTCGCGGCACCTGGGTATGTGGCGGTGCACCGCGGCCTGCTGCGCCAATTTCGGAGCGGGCCCGCCCCCTGATTCGAGCGCCGAGAACGACTTGGCCGATTGCGCGTAGCACCGCGCCGCCGCACATCCCACATCCGATAGCGTATATTGCCCCTCGACGTTTCGGGGGTCGACATCGTGAGCCGCCTCATCGGCTTTTTCATATTGACGGCTTTTTCGGTTTTATCGCTGGCGCGCGCCGCAGTGCCGCCGTCGCCGCCCGCCTACGGCGTGCGTCTCGAGAAAACCTGGATCCCGATGCGGGATGGCGTGCGTCTCGCCGTCACTCTGTACATGCCGGCGCCTCTCAAGCCGGGTGAGCGCGTCCCCGCGCTGCTCGAATATCTGCCGTACCGCAAAGATGACGATGAGGCCGTGCGTGATTACGGGACGCACGCCTATTTTGCGCGCCGCGGCTATGTGGGTGCGCGCGTCGATATTCGCGGCTTCGGCGCGAGTGAGGGCACGCCGCCCGAGCGGGAATACTCGGCGCAGGAGCAGCAAGATGCGGAGCAGGTCATCGCCTGGCTCGCCCGCCAATCGTGGTCGAACGGCAAGGTCGGTATGCTGGGAATTTCCTGGGGCGGCTTCAACTCCATCCAAATGGCGCTGCGCAAGCCTCCCGCGCTCAAGGCCATACTCGCCGTGGCCGCCACCGACGAACTGTTCAAGGAAGACGTGCACTACGTGGACGGAGTGTTTCACGTCGACGAATTCGAGCTCACGATGGACTTGGATCAAGGCCGCCCCGGTGCGCCGGATTTCGATTTGAGCGAAGCGGTGATCGGCCCGCGCATGGACTCGGCGCCATGGTCGCTCACTTACATGAGGCATCAGCGCGATGGGGCATTCTGGCGCGCGCCGCTGCGGCCGCTCGAGACGCTGCAAGTGCCGGCGTTTTTGATCGGCGGCATGCAGGACGGCTATCGCGACAGCATCCCGCGCATGCTCGAGAAAGTAACAGCGCCGCTCAAGGCGTGGATCGGTCCCTGGAACCATGGCTTTCCGAACGGCAGCGATTATGGCCCGCTGTATGAGTGGCGCGATCAGGCAGTGCGCTGGTTCGACTACTGGCTGAAGGGGCGCGACACGGGCGTCCTTAAGGACCCGAAGGTCGTCGTGTTTCAGCAGCATTGGCATGCGCCTGAATCGCAGCCGCAGGACGTGCCCGGCGAATGGCGCGCCGAAAGCTGGCCGCCCGCCGGTCTCTCGCCCATGACGATGTATCTGCAACCGGAGCATCGCCTGTCAGCGGAGGGGCGCGAGTCGGGCCGCGAGCAGCTTCGCTATGTGCCATCGGTGGGCGTCGAAGCCGGCTTCTGGTGGGGAGAGTTGCTCACCGACCAGCGGCCGGTCGACGCCTACTCCCTGACGTTCGACTCGCCGGCGCTTGCGGAAGAGGTGGCGATCCTGGGTTTGCCGCGGGTGAGCTTGCAAGTCGCGACCGACGCGCGCCTGGCCGATTGGTTCGTGCGCCTGTCCGACGTCGCACCCGACGGCCGCGTGACCATGGTCACCGGTGCGGGCATCAACGGCGCGCAACGCGATTCCATGGCGACCCCCAAGGACTTGGTGCCCGGCCAGGTCTATCCGCTCTCCCTGGATTTGCATCTTGCGTCGTGGGTCTTTCCGAAGGGCCACCGCATCCGCGTCGCCATATCCAACGCGCTGTGGCCCATGAATTGGCCGACGCCCTGCCCCATGACCACCTCCCTGCTGTTGGGCGGCGATGGCGCATCACGCCTGGTCCTGCCGCGCGTACCGGTGCACGGACCCGCGGCGCCCGCGTTCGCGCCACCCGAACCCATCGAGGCGCCGGCGGGCATTGAAGGCATCGGCGGCGGCGGCGCCGCGTGGCCCGGCGAATGGACGGTACTGCGCGACGAAGCCAGGCAGCGCAGCACCGTGATCTGGAAGGGCAGCACCGCGGTGTCGTATCCCTGGGGAAGATTCGATCACTCGGAACAACTCACCTATGACGTCGACGACGCCCATCCGGAGGCGGCGCGAGTGCAGGGAGATTCTGAGTACATCCAGGCGCTGCGCGATCACGTGCTCACCTGGCGCGGCCGCCTCGACGTCTCGAGCGATGCGCAGACGTTTTTCTATAAATACACCCGCACTCTGATGCGGGACGGGGTGGTCATTCGGACGAAGAGCTGGGAGGAACCGATTCCGCGGGACCACCAGTGAGCGCGCGGGCATGGCGCGTCGGCGCCGCCTCCTCCTTAAGCTTTTGCGGGCGCGCCAGCAGCAGCGCCTTGTGAGCCGCCTCCTGAGTCACCCGGTCGCGGCATTTCAACATCTGCTTCAAGTCGTCGATCGGCCGCTTGCCGGCATAGGCTTCGCGTTCGACCTTGTCATCCCAGGCACATTTTTCCGCTAGAAATTGCTTGAACCACGGCGAGCGGTAGCCGAGATTCTTTTGATCATCGGCGCTCAGCCAGTAGGCATCATCGGACGCATGCCGAAACATTTCATCCACCAGATACGCCGGCACGGCATTCTCTTGCAGAAAGGCGCGCACCTGCGCCAAGGCGTTGTTCTCGGCGAGCGCCGCATCCCGAGGTGGTGGCGCCGCCGGGTCCGTCTCTGCGATGAAGGGACGATTGATGCCGATGAGCCGTTCGCCATCCGCCTCGCGCCGGCCGGCGGCGGCGTAAATGAAGAAGCAGGCGCTGACGCAGCGGCCGGTCAGCGGCGCGACGATGACTTCGGAGAAGAGCGATTTGACCAGCTTGGCAATTTTCAACGCCTCGGCCACATCGCCGCCATCCGAGGCCAAGAACAGCTTGTTCTGACTCAAAAAGCGATTCTCGTCGTCGAGAATTCTGGCCACAAGCCGCTCGCCGTCGCCCGGAATGATCTCCCCGGACAGCACCAAGGGGCCGATGGGTCCCACGTACCCGCCGGTGGAAGGATCGTGATCCAGGTAGAAGATCTCCGCCCCCAGAGAGGGCATGCTCGCGAGGAGCAGCGCACATGTGCAAATCGCGTTCCGGTGGCGCATGCAGGGGAGCCCCGCGAATTCTGGTGTTGAACTTTGCGCAGCATGATACCTCGGCCGACGGGCGTACATTTGTGATCGAGTACCGGTGCCCACGGTCATCCGCTTGGGCGCTGGTGCGTTGATTTGAGGGTGTAGAGCAAGGATGGACACGTGAATCGCTCATCTCACAAGCAGCCATGGCGCCTTTGGGTCCTGTTGGGGGGACTGGCGGCGGCCACGACCTCGCAGGCGGACGGGCTCTCCGCGGTGCAATTGCTGCGGGAAGGCGGCTGCGGCGGCCTCCTGCCGCCCGCCCGGCCGCTGCATCACAGCGCGCTGTTGGACCGCGCGGCGGAACTGTGGGCCGCCGGGCGTCCGCCCGCGACGGCGGCCGAACACAGCGGCTACCCGGCGGAAACCACGGCGGGTATCCATATCAGCGGGCCGGAGTCTTCGACCATCCAGATTCTCAGGCGCAACGACTGCCGCACGCTCAGCGACCAGCGCTTGCGCGACATTGGCGCTTATCATCATGGTTTGGATACCTGGCTGGTTCTGGCCTCCCCCTATAGGGTACCGGCCCGCTCACAGGCGCCTGTGCAGGCCTCTCGAGTACTGGAACTCATCAATGAAGTGCGCGCCCGAGGCACTCGCTGCGGCGAGCGCGCGTTCGGACCGGCGCCGCCGGTAAGACTGTCCGGCACATTGGCCGGCGTCGCCTACGGACACGCCACCGACATGGCCCAGCACAACTATTTTGAACACCAGGATCGGGCGGGTCACTCGCCCGCGGATCGGGTGCGCGCCGTCGGCTACGCGGAAAAACTCGTGGGTGAGAATATCGCCTATGGTCCCAAATCGGCCGAGGAAGTGGTGCAAGGGTGGCTCGACAGTCCGGGTCATTGCGAAAACATCATGGATTCGCGCTTTGCCGAAATGGGCGTCGCCTACGCCCCCGGTCAGGCTGCCAAACGCGGTCTGTACTGGGTTCAATTGCTGGCCGCTCCGCGGGTCTAGCGGGCTTGGGCGCCGGCCGCGACGAGCGCCCGCTCATCGTCTCGATCTGCCATCATGCTAAGACGCAATGCAAATCGGCATCCTCTATGCGGCGACCGCCTACATTTTATGGGGCCTGTTTCCGATCTATTTCAAGGCGCTGCAAAACGTCTCTCCCTTGGAGATTCTGTGGCATCGCATAGCCTGGGCATTCGTCTTTTTGCTGATCGTGCTCACGGTGCTGCGGCAATGGTCTTGGCTGGCCAAGGTCGCGCGCCAGCCGAAGGTGCTGGCCGGCTTTACCGCCAGCGCGGTGCTGCTGTCGGTCAATTGGTTCATCTATATCTGGTCGGTCAACAGCGGCCATGTGGTTGATGCCAGCCTGGGATACTTCATCAATCCGCTGGTGAGTGTGCTGATGGGGTTCCTGCTACTGCACGAACGCCTGCGCCCGGTACAGTGGCTGGCGGTCGCGCTCGCCGGGGCCGGGGTCGCGTGGCTCACATGGCTGGCCGGGCATCCGCCTTGGATCGGCTTGGCGCTGGCTTTTTCTTTCGGCTTTTACGGCCTGCTGCGCAAGACGGCGGCACTCGGGGCGCTCGAGGGCCTGTCGCTGGAGACCTTCTTGCTGTTCCCGATCGCGTTCGGCTGCCTGGTGTTTCTGGCCATGAAAGATCAGAACGCGTTTTTGCACGCCTCGACGGCAACCCAATGGCTGCTGGCGGCCGCCGGCCCCATCACCGCCATTCCCCTGCTGTTGTTTGCCGCCGGCGCGCGGCGCATCCGCCTATCCACGCTCGGGCTGCTGCAGTACTTCGCTCCCACCTTGCAATTTCTGCTGGGAGTCTGGCTGTACCACGAGCCGTTCGGCGGCAAGCTCGTGGTGGGCTATGCCGTCATCTGGTCGGCGCTCGCCTTGTATTCGCTGGAAGGCCTATGGCGGGCCTGGCCCACGCGAACCGCCTAAGCCGGTGTGACAGGATGCCGAGGGGGAGCAGCGCCCGCCTGCTAAACTGTGCTTTTGGAGGCGCCTGACCTTAATGCCAAGTAAAATTCCTGACGGTGAAACGCGCGGTTGGATCGTGCCGATCGGCGGCGCCGAGAACAAAGAGAACGATCGCCACATCCTGGAACGCTTCGTGCGGGTGTCGGGCGGCGCCGGCGCCAATATCGTGGTGATCCCGACCGCCAGCCGCATGCACGAGACCGGCCCGCGGTACGAGACGCTCTTCAAGGAGCTGGGCGCCGATCAGGTGACGGTGATGGATTTCGACACGCGCCGGGACTGCCAGGAGGCCGGCCGGCTGCAGCGGCTCGAAGAAGCCACCGGGATTTTCTTCACGGGCGGCAATCAACTGCGGCTCACCACCCTGCTCGGCGGCACGCCGGTGGCCAAACTCGTTCGCGTGCGCAATGCCCATGGTGTGACCGTCGGCGGAACCAGCGCGGGCGCCAGCATTTTGAGCGAGCACATGATCGCGTTCGGCGACGAGGGGTCCTCGGTGATCTCGGGCAGCGTGCGGCTCGCCCCGGGCTTGGGGCTCACCAACCGTTTCATCATTGACCAGCACTTCCGTCAGCGGGACCGCCTGGGACGCCTGATCACGGCGCTCGCCTACAACCCGTTTTCCGTGGGCATCGGTTTGGATGAGGACACGGCCGCGTTCATCGGCCCGGACGAAACCATCGAAGTCGAGGGCAGCGGCGGCGTGACCATCGTGGACGCGTCCGATGTCAGTTTTTCATCCATCAGCGAGGTCGGGGAGGGCCAGCCGGTGTGCATGCTGGGACTGCGGTTGCACATTCTGGTCGCCGGTGCGACATTCAACTTGCATACACGACTGGCGGCCGCCGGAGGGCTGGTCCAGGCCAAAGAATAAGCAAGGCCGCCTCCAGGGCGGCGGAGCAACGCCCATGCGCATTGTCGATCGCTCGGTTTATGTCGGTCCGTCCCTGTACGCGCGGTTTCCCGTCATCCGCCTCGAGCTGGACTTGGGGGCTCTGGAGGCCTGGCCCACCGGCCGCCTAGGGTCGGCGTTCGTCGATGCACTGGCCGCCGCCCTGCCCGGCCTCGCGGAACACGGCTGTTCGTACCGGGAGCCCGGCGGTTTTTTCCGGCGCATGCGCGAAGACGACGGTACCTGGCTCGGCCACGTGCTCGAGCACGTCGCCATCGAACTGCAGAATATGGCCGGCGAGGCGGTGACCTTCGGCAAGACGCGCGCCGCCGGGCCGCCCGGAGTCTATACCGTGGTCTACGAATATGCGCAGCGCGACGAGGGCATCGCCGCCGGTGAACTCGCACTGAGACTCCTCTGCTCGCTGCTGCCGGCGGCGATCCAGCCGGCCGACTCGGTACCCGCGGATTGGAGCTGGACCGAGGCGCGCGAAGAGTTCATCCGCTTCGCGCAACGCCGCGCGCTCGGTCCTTCCACGGCGGCACTGGTGCGGGCGGCCGAACGACAGGGCATCCCGTGGCTGCGCCTCAATGACCAGTCGCTGGTGCAATTGGGCCACGGCAAATACCAGCAGCGCATCCAGGCAACGGTCACCAGCCGCACCTCGCACATCGCGGTCGAGCTGGCCAGCGACAAGGAAGAGACCAACAAGATATTGGCGACGTTGGGGCTTCCTGTGCCGAAGCAGGAGCTGGTGCAGAACGAACGGCAGGCCGTGCGCGCGGCGCATCGCATCGGCTTTCCCGTCGTGACCAAGCCGTACAACGGCAATCACGGCCGCGGCATTTCCATCCGGCTCACCACGGACGACGAAGTGACGCAGGGCTATGGAATAGCGAGCGAGCATTCGCGCTCGGTGATCGTCGAGACTTTCCTCGAGGGGGACGATCACCGCCTGCTCGTGGTGAACGGAGAATTGGTCGCGGCGACGCGGCGCACGCCCGGCCACGTCGTCGGCGACGGCGAGCGTACGATCGCGCAGCTGATCGAGCTCGTGAATCAGGATCCGCGCCGCGGCGTGGGCCACGAGAAGGTGCTGACGCGTCTGGAGCTCGACGCACAGGCGCAGAAAATGCTCTCTGCGGCGGGTCTCGAGGCTGATTCGATTCCGGCGCTTGCCCAAGTCGTTTATCTGCGCTCCACGGCGAATCTGTCCACGGGCGGCACCGCGACCGACGTCACCGATGTCATCCATCCCGACAATCGCGAAATGGCGGAACGTGCCGTGCGCGCCATCGGGCTCGACGTCGGCGGCGTGGATTTTCTCTCGAAGGACATTACGGAAAGCTACCGGACGATCGGCGGCGGCATCTGTGAGGTGAACGCCGCGCCCGGCTTTCGCATGCACGTCAGCCCCAGCGAAGGCAAGGGGCGCGACGTCGCCGCGCCGGTGGTCGACATGCTGTTTCCTCCCGGCGTCGCGGCGCGCGTGCCGATTGCCGCGATCACCGGCACCAATGGCAAGACGACGACGGCGCGCATGCTCGCGCACCTGACCAAAATGGGCGGCTATACGCCGGGGTTGACCACCACCGACGGCGTCTACATCGACGGCCAGAGAACCGTCCAGGGCGACATGACGGGCCCCATGTCGGCGCGCATGGTGCTGGCCGATCCACAAATCGACATCGCGATATTGGAGACCGCGCGCGGCGGATTGCTGCGCGCCGGCATGGGCGTGCGAGAAGTCAATGTGGGCGCCGTGTTGAACGTGCAATCCGACCATCTGGGCCTCAAGGGCATCGACACGCTCGAGCAGCTCGCCGAATTGAAGCGCGTCGTGGTCGAGGTCGCGACCGACTGCGCGGTGCTGAACGCCGACGATCCGCTCGTGCTCAAGATGTCGGGCTACACGGAAGCGAAGAACATCTGCTACGTGACGCTGAACCCGCAGCACACGCTGGTACGCGAACACATTCGCGCGGGGGGACGCGCCTGCGCGTTGGAGGCCGGCGTCAACGGTCAAATGATCACCCTGTACGATCGCGGCGGCCACATCCCGCTGCTCTGGACCCACCTGATCCCGGCGACGCTCGAGGGCCGCGCGACGCACAATGTGCAAAATGCCATGTTCGCCGCGGCGATGGCATTCTCGCTCGGACTGAAACTCGATCCGATTCGCCAGGGACTGCGCACCTTCGACTCGACGTTTTTCCAGGCGCCCGGACGCATGAACGTGTTCAACGAGCACCCCTTCAAGGTGCTGTTCGACTATGGGCACAATGCCCACGCGGTGGGAATGATGGCCGACCTCGCGCGCCGCCTGGATGTCGCCGGACGGCGCATCGTGGTGCTCGCGGGGCCGGGCGATCGGCGCGACCAGGACTTGGTGGCGATCGCCAACGCCGTCGCCGGCCGCTTCGATCATTACATCTGCCGCCGCGACGACAATCTGCGCGAGCGTGCAGCGGACGAGGTGCCGCGCCTTCAGGCCCAGGCGCTGCGCGCCGCGGGTGTCCCCGACAGCGCCATCTCGATCATTCCCGACGAGCAGGAGGCCGTCGAGGCGGCATTGCGCATGGGCGAGGCCGGCGACTTGCTCCTGATCTTCGCCGATGCCCTGGTGCGCTCCTGGAAGCAGATTACCAAGTTCAAATCGAGCGGTGCACCGGCGGCGCGGCCCGCCTCGCGCTCCGTGGCACCGCCCGCGCCCTCACCCGCCGCCCATGCATCGAGCGGCAACGGCACCGGCGAGCGCGTGCCTCAAGACCTGCCTGCGCCGGCGTCCGAGGCGGGGGACTTCAACCTCGAAGGACTCGTTCGGGATGAGCGCGGAATTCACATGGCACCGGAGAGCGACGACTGAGCGTTCCACCCGCGCTGCCGTTCGAGGATTCGCGCCGCCTCATGGGCGGCAATCTCTTTTTTGCATCCGCGGGCGCGGTGCTCGACGCCGTCGGCGCATCCCTGGACGGCGACCTCATCGCCGCCTGGCGCGGCCGCACCCTGCGGGCAGCCGCCCACTTGAATTGGGGCAAGCGCCCGACCGTCGTGCGCAGGCATCCGGGCGGCACGTCGCTCGCCATCGGCGCGCCCTACGATCAGCTGTTCTTGGCGACCGAAGTCAACGAGTGGGCGCTGTGCGCGTCGCTCATCGAGCGCGATCCGGTCCACTGGAGCGGCCTTGAAGCGGCGCTGATGGCGCAAGCGCTGCTGACCGCCGCCGAGGGCACCGCGAACCCGGGCGCGCAGATTCCGCCCGTGATCGAGGAGTCCGCCGCGTTTGCACGCTTCGAGCGCCTCTCCGCCATGGAATCGAATCCGCAGCTCACAGCCTTGCTCGATGCAGCCGCGGCACGCAGGCTGCCGCACGTCGTCGATGAGTCGGAACTGACCTTGGGGGCCGGCGAGGGCGGGCGCAGTTTTGCGCTGAGCGCGTTGCCGGATGCTGCCGACGTGCCCTGGAAGGAGCTGCGGGACATCCCGACGGCCATCGTCACCGGCTCCAACGGCAAAACCACCACGGTACGGCTGCTCGCCGCGTGCGCCCGACGCCACGGCTGGCATGCGGGGTATAACTGCACCGACGGGGTGTTTCTCGATGATGAAGCCCTGGCGCAGGGAGATTACTCCGGACCGGCCGGCGCGCGGCGCGTGATGCGCGAGCGTCGCACGCAGGCGGCCATTCTCGAAACGGCGCGCGGCGGCATTCTGCGCCGTGGCATCGCCGTATCGCGCGCGAACACCGCGGTCGTCACCAATGTGAGTTCCGACCATTTCGGCGAATACGGCATCCATGATCTCGCCGGCCTCGCGGAAGTGAAGCTTGCGGTGGCGGGGCTCCTCGACCCCGGCGGCCTCCTGGTGTTGAACGCGGACGATTCCGAGCTGCGTGCGCAGGCGGCCGGACTCGCGAGCCGCTTCGGCCGCAGCCCGCCGCTGGGTTGGTTCAGCCTCAACCCGGATCCGCAGACGCTGCGCTCCCATGGCCTGAGCGATGAGGCGTCTTGCTGCGCACGCGCTGGACGGCTGCAATTGCGCTACGGCGGCGTCGATCACGATCTCGGGCCGATCTTGGCCATGCCCTTGTCGATGGGTGGAATCGCGGGCTACAACATCGCCAATATGGCCGGCGCGGCCCTGGCCGCAGCCGCGCTCGGCATCGCGCCGGCGACGATCGCCGCCGTGCTCGCGCGGTTTGGTTCCGACCTCACGGACAATCCCGGCCGGCTGATGCGCTTCGAGGTGGGTGGGGTGAAGGTGCTCATCGACTACGCTCACAATGCCGATGGCCTGCGCGGTTTTCTCACAGTGGCCGAGCACTTGCGCGGCACGGGACGCCTCGGAATGCTGCTGGGTCAGGCCGGCAATCGCAAGGACGCCGACATCGAGGAATTGGCCCGAGTCGCCGCGGAGTTTCACCCCGACCTCGTGGTGGTGAAGGAAGACGAAGCGCATTTGCGGGGCCGCGCACCGGCCGAAGTGCCGCGCATCATCCGCGCCGAACTCAAGCGTCTGGGATTCCCGGAATCGGCGCTGCCCGTCGTCAACAGCGAGCTCGATGCGGCGCGCCATGCCCTTGACTGGGCGCGTCCCGGCGACGTGCTCGCGCTGCCCGTGCACGCATCGAGCGCACGCGCCGCGGTGGTCGCGATGCTGCAGAGCCGGTGAGGCGCGCTATTCGGTCACGACGAACTTGCCGCACTGTCGGCGGACGCCGGCAGTTACGGCAGCAAGTGCACGCGCCGCAAAAAATCCTGGAAATGCGGATCCCCGCGCAAGCCGTCGAAGACGGGATCGACGGCGAGATATGACATCCACACGGCGCGGTCATCGAAGGCAATCTGCAGCCATTTGAACGTCTGCTCTTTGTCGTTGAGCGCGGCGTAGGTTTGCGCCAACCCGTAGGGTGACACGTACTGAGCAGTGGCAATCGTTCGTAGCTGATCAAGGATCCCAAGCGCCTCGGTCTTCCTCCCCGCCGCGGCATGAGCCACCGCGACTTGAGCCAGGTAAAGCGGGCTGTTGCCGGACAAGCCGGCCGCGGTCTCGAGCTCGGCGAGACCTTGCTCGTGCAGCCCCATTTGAACGTAGCTTTCGCCGAGCAGCAGATGAGCCGCTGCGAAGTGCGCATCCAATTCGACGGTGTTGCGGCCCTGTTCAATGGCGAGGTCATATTTGCGAGCGAAGTAGTGACGCAGTCCCACCCAGGTGCCGATCATCAGGTTGAGCGGATCAAGCTCCAACGCCCGCTGCGCCTCGCGCAGTGCCTCCTCATGCCGCCGCCTGATCGACAAATTATCTCCATACCAATGGTGGGCATTCGCATAGCGAGGATCCAACTGCAGCGCCCGCTTGAACTCGGCCTCCGCTCCCGCCCAGTCCCACCGGTGGTCAAGGACCAGACCCAACGACGCGTGGGCTTCAGCGGACTGTGGGTCGATTTCAATGGCCTTGAGCGCCGCGGCTTCGGCCTTGGGAAGCGCCTCCGCCGGAGACTTGAAGCCGTGCCACGCGAGTCCGCTGTTGCAATCAGCCAATCCCGAGTAGGCGGCGCCGTAGGCCGGGTCCTTGTCGACTGCCTGCTGGAAGTAGATCAGCGCCTTCTGCAAGCCGTCAGCGCTGCGCTTGTTCCAGTAGTAGCGTCCCTTGAGATAAGCCTCATAGGCCTCAGGATCGAGGTTGGTCCGGCTCGGCAGCCGCGTCCGCGGGCCGGGCGATAGCGTAATGTGGATTTGCTGGGCGATCGTTCGCGCCACGGAATCCTGCAGTGCCAGCATGTCCTTCAGCTCGCGATCATAGCTCTCAGCCCAGAGATCGGTTTGGTCTTGGACCTGGATCAGCTGCACGGTGATTCTGACGCGGTTGGATGCGCGTCGAACGCTGCCCTGAAGCAGGTAGTCGGCGTGCAGCTCTCGGCCAATTTGGTTTACCGCGAGGCGGGTACCCTTGTACTTGGCAACTGAACCACGGGCGATGACCGAGAGCCGCTCTGGATTCAGCTTGCCGATCTGAGCGATCATCTCCTCGGTCAAACCATCGCTGAAGAATTCCTGATCCGGATCACCGCTTAGGTTGTCGAAAGGCAGAACCGCCAAGATCACCTTGGCGGAGGAAGGTCCGGCACGCATGGCCGAGCCGTGCCACGCCCAGTAGGCGAAGGCCGAGAGAACGGCGACGCTCGCCAGGGCGATCAGGCCATTGCGCAGGGCGCGCAAACCGAATTGGGACCGAGGCGCGGACGGGAGTCCGGGCGCGGCGCCGACGGGAGCGACGAAGCGATACCCGTGCCTCGCGACCGTCTCGACAAATCGGGGACTATCCGCCGAGTCCCCCAAGGCGTCGCGCACCTTTTTGATGGCGTTGTTCAGGCCCTGATCAAAATCGACATACACATCGGTCGGCCAAACTGCCTGCCGCAATTCCTCCCTGGTGACCACCTGGCCGGCGCGTTCCACCAGCAGCGCGAGCACTCGAAACGGCTGATCCTGCAGCTTGACCTTGACGCCCGCCCGGTACAGTTCGCGCGCCTTGAGGTCGAGCTGAAATATGCCGCAGTGAACAATATGGGTGGGCGGACTCGGCGCTTGCATACGCAGGTTAGGCGATACCACTATATGGTCAGAAAATCAACGAGTTAGCCGGATATAAATATTTCAGGAATTGAGTACTCACGAAAGATTGAATTTGCGGCGCCTCTGCATCAGGGTCTGGCGCGTTCGAGCGAATTGGCAGCGTGAAGGGAGAAATCGTCATGAACAAGAGCGTTCGATATGGATTTGCCTCAATGGTCCTGGCAACCGCTTGGGCAACGCATGCCCGGGCGGAAGACCCCGTCGCGGCGTGGAACCTGATCAGCGAGCACGCGGTAAAAACCGCCGGCCACCCGCCGCCGGTAGCCGCTCTGGATTTTGCCATCGTGCACGTGGCGATCTATGACGCCGTCGAGTCCATCGATCGCCGCTACGAGCCGTATTACACCATTACGCCCGCAGCAACCGGCTCGCTGAGCGCGGCGGCGGCCAAGGCCGGCCATGACGTCCTGGTCGCGCTGTTCCCGTTGCAAAGCGCAACGCTGGATATGGACTATGCAAGCTTCCTGACCGCGAACGGCATCGATCCTCTCGATCCGGGGACGGCGGTGGGGGCCCTGGCCGCGGCCAATATACTGTCCTTGCGCTCGAATGACGGCCGCTTCCCACCCAACCCGCCACCCTTCCTCGGCGGCACCGCCATCGGCCAATGGAGGCCGACGCCCTCCCTGTTGCCGGGACCTCCGCCCTCGCTTGCAGCGGGCCTTGCTCCCTGGGTGGCGAGCGTCAAGCCATTCACGATGCACAGCAACTCGCAATTCCGCGCCGACCCGCCGCCGGATCTCAAGAGCGAGAAATGGGCGGACGACTACAACGAAGTCAAATCCGTGGGCGCGCTGCAGAGCACGACACGCACCGCGGAGCAGACCGACATTGGCTATTTCTGGGCCGATAGCGGTCCGGTGCTCTGGCAGAATGCCCTGCGCTACATTTCGGGCAGCTACTTGAATGACATCAGCGACTCGGCTCGCATGTATGCGCTGGCCGAGGCCGCGCTCGCCGACGCCCAGATCGCCTGCTGGGAGAGCAAGTACTTTTACGATACTTGGCGTCCGATCACGGCCATCCGGCTGGGAGACCAGGACGGCAATGCACTCACCGGCCCTGATCCTAATTGGCAGCCGCTCATCAACACCCCCAATTTTCCCGAGTACCCCTCCGGTCACGCCGCCATCAGCGGAGCGGTCTCGCACATGCTGCGGCTTTTTTTCGGCAGTGATGTGCTGAGTTTTCAAATGACCACCACGAACTCGTTGGCCGTGCAGAAGACCCGCACCTTCACCCGCTTGTCGCAGGCCGAGCGGGAGGTCATCAATGCGCGCGTCTATGTCGGCATCCACTACCGCAACTCCGACACCACCGCCCGAGTGCAGGGCCGCCGTGTCGCGAATTGGGTTTTCAAGCACTATTTCCGTCCCGTAGACAGCCCCGCGGAGAAGGACGACTCAGACAAATAGTCACGCAGGCTTGACTGAGTCATGGCCGCCGTTATACCTATCTTGAATCGCCGCAAACGCTCCGACGACCAGGCGCGCGAAGCTATGCTGCGCGCTCGTCGGCGAACACGACTTGTCCGCTTGCACCGCACGCCTTCAGTGGAAGCGGACCAAAGTCCAATATGCAAACGGCTCGCGCGAGCCCACAACGGAGCTCCCGTACGTGGCGCATGGACCGTGATTGCAGTCGTCGAAGATGAAGTTTCGGTTCGGAAAGCGTTGATCCGGGTGCTGCACGCCTCCGGATTGGCGGTGCGCGGCTTCGCGACCGGCCGTGAATTCCTGGATTCCTGGCACATTGACCGGCCGGAGTGTCTGGTACTCGATCTACAGATGCCGGAATTGTCGGGGCAAGAGGTCCACCACGCGCTCAGGATGGCCGGTGCGACCTTCCCCATCGTCATTGTCACCGCGCATGACGCGCCGAATCTGCGCGAAGAGTGCATGCGCATGGGCGCTGCCGCCTATCTACAAAAGCCGGTGGATGTCGACGCCTTGCTGCGCGCGGTGCTACCGGGTATTCAAGGAGACGCCCGGCCGCCTCTTGCCGGAGAGCCGTGAAAACGCAGCGCTTCGGCACGCGGACGAGCCGGCCGGCGTCGACGTCGGCCTGAACCTGGTCACGGCGGCATGTCTCGTGCGCGGGTCACTCCGAAATACTCGCGCACCTTGGCCGCAATCTGCCGATCGCTCATTTTATCCTCGGTCTCAACCGCGGCAATTCGCGCCCCGAGCTTGTTCTTTTCGAGGCGCTTCTTGAATTCAACCTTTGCTTCGCCGGGTCCAAGAATGAGCAGGGACTCCACGTTGAGAACGGCCGCGATTATCCTATCGTAGTAAGTATTGAGTTCTCCGGTCAGCGCCATTTGACGACGGTCATCCGGCGGCACCTGGCGCGATTCATAGGACCCCTTCAGAGGCGAATCCCCCGTGCGCTCCGGATGCTTCTCCACGTTGGAGGCGACATGAGAAGTGAGCTCCCCATCAGGACCGATCATCACGATGACCGCGTTGCGGTGATCAATCCAAACACCGGCCTTATTCGTCATTGCGATTCTCCGGGACTCCAAGTCCATCATCCCAGTATGCCCGATTCGGGAGACCCCGCAGCAGAGCACATGTCGACGCATTGCAGTGGAAATTACCTATTGACGCCCCAGCCCTCCACGGAGAATGGAGTTCCATCCATTTTGAAGACTGGGTCTCATGCGGCGGTGCCTGTATAGTTTTGGCCACCCGCTGCGTCTTGCGCCAACGAGGTATTGGATGAACAAGGTTACGCCCAGAGACTTTCGAAACGCGTTCCTCGCGGCCGTGGAATCCGAGCACGACGGTTTTCGAACCGCGATCGGCTTCGAGACCAAGTCCTACAATTACTTCATGCGGTCCACGATCTATCCCAAGATTGCCAGACGTCTTGGCTTGTTGTCGTGGAAGAAGGAGTACTACACTCTGGATGGAATGTTCTACGAAGAGCGTGGCACGGATGACACGGGCAAATACGCGAATTTCGCGAATTGGATATCGGTTGCCATCGAGCACGAGAACGACGCCTCCAGGGCCCACGAGACGATGAACAAGCTGCAGTTATTCAACGCGCCGCTGAAGGTGCTGATCAGCTATGCGGCCGACGGCCCGGCAAGCGAGGCGCTGTTGCGGAGCTATGAGGGCATCATCAAGGCGTCGGATGTATTCAACGACTTCGCCACTTTGCGCCAGCTGCTGGTCATCTTGGGGACACCGAAATCCGCCAGTCAGTGGCGCTTCTACGCGTACGAGGATGGCGGCTTCGTCTTGATGTTACCCGCCTGAGGGCAAATTCTCTGAAATACCAGCACCGTGTTGTCGGCCTGCTGTCGTCTCTGGCGATCATCACGTACCTGGATCGGGTCTGCATCGCGGTGGCAGGACCGCGGATGCAGGACAGCCTGCACATCAGCCCCCAGCAGTGGGGCTGGGTGACGAGCCTGTTTTTCATCTCTTATGCCGCATTCGAGATCCCCTCGGGCGCACTGGGTGACCGGATCGGTCCGCGGCGGGTCCTGACGCGGATCGTGACCTGGTGGTCGGCGTTTACTTCGCTGACAGGGATCGTGTCGAGTTACCCGCTGTTGCTGCTCGTCCGGTTCTGCTTCGGCATGGGAGAGGCCGGCGCTTATCCGAATGCGGCGACGGTGATCGGGCGCTGGATCCCGAGGCTGCACCGTGGGCGCACCTGGGGGATCATCTGGATGACCAGCCAGATCGGCGCGGCGATCGCGCCGCTGCTCGTGGTACCGATCCAGGCGCGCTACGGCTGGCGCGCGTCGTTCTACCTTTTCGGGATCCTGGGGATCGTTTGGAGTGTGGTCTGGTACTCATGGTTCCGGGATTCGCCGCGCGAGATGCGGGGAATCACTCTGGCCGAGCGCCAGGAGATCGACGATGATCCTCCGCTGCGTCACGAGGGCATGCCGTGGCGGCGGGCCTTGGCGATGGGCGCGCTCTGGCGTATCGCGGCACTCGGCGCGAGCTACGTCTACGTGATCGCCTTCTTCCAATCGTGGTTGCAGACTTATCTCGTCAAGGGCCGCGGTTTCACCGAGGCCGCGCTCGTGCTTTCGACTCTGCCGTACATCGTGGGTGCCTGTGCAAACGGTATCGGCGGCGTCGCCAGCGACATGCTCGTGCGCAAATTTGGACTGACGACGGGTCGCCGCGCAGTCGGCATGTTGGGTCTTGGCACCGCGGCGATTTTCATGGCGGCAACCCTGGTCGCAAGCAGCGGCTTTTGGTCTTTGACGTTCCTGTCGCTCGCCTACGCCGGAATCCTCTTCCAGCAGCCCAGCCTGTGTGCAGTCATCGTGGACACCGGCGGAAATCACGCCGGGGCGTATTTCGGCTTCATGAACACGGCAGCCAATGTCGCGTCGGCTCTGTCTTCGGTGGTGTTCGGATACCTGGTCGCGTACTCTGGGAGCTACGACGCTCCATTCCTGCCGATGCTGGCTCTGCTGTGTGTGGGGTTGGTCTTGTGGATGAAGGTAGATGCGACGCATCGGCTATTCGACGAGCAACAGCCTCGCGGCGACGCGCAAGAAAACGTATCCTAGTCCCATGCAAGATGGAGTCGAAGCGACGGTCGACTACCTCGCCGCGGGGTCGCGAATCAATCGGCGCTATGTAGCCCCGGGCGCGGAACTCAACACGGGGCGCTATGTGCCGCATCGGGTCTTCATCAGAAACGGCAGGCCCCTGCAGGGCACTCTTGGCCTGGACACCCAGGGCTTTGTGCTCGCCAAGCAGCCGAGCCTCGTGACGAATTTCAAAGACAGGACGGAAGTGGATGCGGTCTATTCCGCAGAAGTGGAGCGAATCGTCAAGGCACTGACGGGCGCTGATCTCGTGGTGCTGCTCGGATACGTGCTGCGAACCTCCGGAACGACGAGTTCCGAGACTCAGCCCCCCGCCAGCGAAGCGCACGTCGACATGACGTCAGATCGTGCCGTTCGGCTGGCCGCGGCCATGTATGAAAAATCGTTTGCCGGGCGCCCCGGCTTTGGCCGATTCATCGCCAGCAGCCTGTGGCGTCCATTTTCGAAGCCCCCACAGGACTGGCCGCTGGCGCTCTGCGATGGGACGAGCGTAGGGGATGGTGAGGGTGTCGCAAATGTCATGGTGCGGGTGGCGGAACTGCCGGACCCGGACAATATCCCCGCAGACTGCGCGAACGAGGATCAATTGCCCGCCGCGTCGGTGTTCCATTTCAACCCCGCGCATCGGTGGTGGTACTTTCCCGATATGACGCGGGATGAGGTTTTGCTGGTCAAGTTCCACGATTCGGATCATTCCAGGGCTTGGCGCACACCCCATACCGCATTTCGTGATCCCCGCGTGCAAAACGCGGCGCCGCGCGAGAGCATCGAGTTTCGGACCATTGCTTATTTCCTGCGGCGCGGGCCCGAACACCGAATTTAGACCTGCGGCCTAGCAAGTCGGGAACCCTTTCGGTAGGATTCACAGCGATTTTGGGCCGAGGCGAAGGGGATGCGCTCGCAAAAGTCAGCGATTGGATCTTTCGGTCTGATCGTCGTCCAAGTTTGGGCGGGGTCGTCGGGATCCGCGGGCGGCGCGGAAGTCTCGTTCGCGTGGTCTCTCCAAGCGCCCGCTCAATCCACCGTGGCACCCGGCGCCCCGTTGCGGATCGGTCTACCCTCGCAGCTGTCCTCGGCGCAACTTGCAAGCCTCGCCATCGAGCTTGATCACATCGACGTCACCGCGCTCGCCCACATTGCGGCGGGGCAGATCAGCTTCGCCCCACCGCAGCCGCTCAGCGCCGGCCCACACGAGCTGGCGGTGTTCGAATACGCCGCGGATGGTCGTCCGCAGCCGCGCGGCGTTTGGAAATTCGCCGCGGTCGTGGCCGGCAGCAGCGCACCGAAGAACTGGTCGGTCAAAGGCAGCGCCGGTGCCCAAGTCAGCGAACGGGTGGCGGAATCGCACTTGAGCGATCCCGCGCCGCCGCGATTGACTGCGAACAGCACCTTCGATCTGAAGGCCGCGCGCACCTCGGCGGAGTGGAGCGCAGAAGGCACTGTGAACGGCCTGTACGGTTCGGACAACGGCACCTCTGCCCTGTCGGGTCAGGGGCTGCAGCCGGCGCAAATGCAGTTGGCGCTCAAGCACCTGAAGGACAGCATCGTCATCGGCGATCAAACGCTGGCGTTTGACAACCTGTTGATCTCGGGCTTGTCCCGCCGCGGAATTTCCGGACATCTCGCCGATTTGCCGCTCGGTGTCGAGACCACCGCCTTCTCGGTGCGCGATAGCTCGCTCGCCGGCTTTTATGGCGGCTTGGGCGTCGGCGATTCCAATGATCGCGTATCCGGGGTCATCGTGCAGTCGCGGCCGCTGACCTCCAAAGCGGAGGCGCTGACGGTGAGCGTGGCGTTCGTGTCGGGCACCTCGCCTGGCGGTTTGAGCGTGGTGGCGCCCTATCCCGGCGGCAACGGCATGTTCCCGCCCACCACGCCCGGCACGGTCACGACGGTGCAATCGGGCTCGGGCAGCGCATGGCTGCTGGCGTTGAACAGCCAGGTTCCGGGCACAACGCTCAAACTCAACGGACAGTTTGCCGAATCCACCTTTGATTTTCCCGGCACCCTGGGCCAGAACGACACGCGCCTCGACGACCATGCCTACAACGTGGGGCTGACCTTCGGACACCCGCTGATCGGCGCCTGGAACTTCAATATGTCGGCGGGATATCAGTTTGTCGGTACGTACTTCACGAGCCTCGCCAATCCCACCCTGCCGCCCGATCGCAGCAGCGCGTCGCTGAGCGCCACCACCAGCGGCCATGGCATCGTCGTCGCCGCCAGCGGAGCAATCCAGGAAGACAACACCGACGACAACGCGAGCATCGCCACCGTGCGCAGCGTGCCGCTCAGCCTGACCGGCAGTTACAGCCCCACCCTTCCGGCGCACGTGACCGAGTGGCTCGGCACGCCCGCGATTAACGCGTCGGTGCAGGACACGCGCACACACAACATCACCTCGCCCGCGGCGTCGATGCCCACCGACAATGATCTGAACAACGACACCCTGGGTGTGGCTTTTTCCTACAAGCGTTTTACCTGGCAAGTCGGGGTCGCCGGCGGGCGGTTTCGCGATCACACCGGCCAGCAAGACGACACCAACAACTTCGGGCCGACGCTGGGCTTCAATGTCACCCTGGGCCGGTCGGGTTCGGTCGCTTTCAATATGCAGCTCCTCGATACCCACGACCTGCAGCAGGACACCCACACGCTCGATCGTAATTACTCGCTGTCGGCCGCCGACAGCTTCTTGGGCGACAAGATGAGCGCGCAATTTACGCTCACCGAGAATCACAATACACAGCAGGTGAACCCGTTTCTGCTGCCTCCGCAGATGATCGGCAATGATGTGGTGCTACGAACCGCCACGGGACAATTGCTGTGGCACGCCATCCCCGCCACGGCGCGCCGCGGCGGCCTGGATGTGGGCCTGTCGTCGAGCTGGAACGAGTCCTCGGGATTGAACACCGCGGTCCTCAACACCCAGGGCTTCTCCTCGTTGGCGACGCATGGGTTCCAGACCTTCCTCACACTCGGCAGCCGCTGGCCGCTCAACCTGGGAGATCGGTGATGCGCGCTCGGCGCTGGCTGCTGACATTGATTGCCTTCGGGGCGGCAGCGCCCGCGTTCGCCGTCACGGGCAGCGCCAGTGTCACGCCCGCCGCGTTGAGCGCCTCGCTCGGCTCGACGCTGCCGACCGGACTGCTGTGGTCGGTGCAGCTGACCGGCATCGGTCCGGCCGCCGCGCCAGGGCCGCTGGTCTTGACCTCGCCGCAAGCCACGGTCAGCAGCGCCGCCGGTCAGGTCTTGCAGGTGGTCTCCAGCGCGTTGAGCGTGCATCTCGGCGCAACTGGCCAGGGCAGCGTGGCAGAAACCTTCACCCTGTCTCCGGCGACGATCGCGAGCGCGCAGCGCCTCGGGATCGATACCCTGTATCTGCGCCGCACCTTCGGCGTCAAGCCCTACGGCGGCACGGCGACGCTCACCATCGCGATCGGCGGCAGCGCGGCCGGTCCGCTCGCGCTGTCGCGCGTGGCGCTGCATTTCGATGATCGCTCCCTGCAGCGCGTGCTGCGCGCGGGCGAATCCACGGTGGCGATCGCCGAGATCAATTACACGGGCAGCGGGGTTCTCAGCGGCCTCTGGGAGGTCGCCTCGCCGCCGACCACGCTGGGTCAGCCGGTGTTTGTGCCGCTCGCCGGCGCCACCCTCAATCTCGCCGGCGGCGGGATGAGCGAACTGACCAGCCCGCCGCTGCCGGACACGCTCGCCGGCATTTACCTGGTCCGCTTCCGCGTGCGCAATCCGTCAGTCCCCTTCACGGGACTCACCCTGCGCTACGCGGTCGAGACCGATTCGTTCACCGAGCCGCCCATCGAGGTGCAGAGCCCCAAAACGCACGCCACCTTGAAGAGCGATACCGTATTTGCCTGGCAGCCGGCCGCCTCCGCCGAGAGCTATCGACTCGAGTTCTACGAAGCGGATCTTGCGAACCTGGATCATCCGCCGGTGTCGGGAACCTGGCTGCCCGGAACCCGGCGCGATGTCGTCTTGAGCGCCTTGACACAATCGCATCTGCAACCCGGCCAGTCGTACCACTGGCGGGTCATTGCGCTCGACGCGCAGGGCGAGATTATCGGACGCAGCGGCTTGTATGAAATCCGTACGCCTTAGCGTGCGGCGGCGACTCGCGCAAAGCGTCGGCGCCCACGCGCTCCTGTTGCTGAGCGTGGCAATCCATGCGGAGCAGATTCGCGAGACTCCGGTGAACGGAGTGTCGAACAGAACGGCGGTCAGCGCGGCGCCGCTGGCGCCCACCGTGATGCGCGTCGAGCCGAGCGCGCTCAACCCCGGGCGCACGTATACCCTGAGCTTGACCGGCAGCAACTTCGCGGCGGCGATGCAAGTGGATTTCGGTCCGGGGATCACCGTCGCGCGGCCGCTCTCGCTCGGCGACAGCGCTCACGCCTCCATCACCATCGGGGTTGCGCCCGGGGCGCCGGCCGGACGGCGTTTGCTCGGCGTCACGTTGGTCCGCGCCGCGACTCTGGCGGCGATGCCGCCCTTGAAATCCGTGGGTCCGGGTTTTGTCGAGGTGAGCGCGGCGCCCGGCAAGGGGCCGCTGCTGCTGCGCGAGGTGATTCCGGCGCAGGTGCGGCAAGGCCAGCAGACCCTGTTGACACTGCGCGGCAGCGGCTTTCAAAGCGGCATGAGCGTGAGCTTTGGACCCGGCATTTCCATGAATGGCAGTGTGCAGGTGCAAAACGACAGTACCGCGACCTTGTCCGTGCAAGTCGCCGCGCAGGCACCGGCCATCCTTCGCCACCCCTCTCTGTTATTCACCGGGCGCGACACTGAAGTCTCCTCGGATGCGACTTTGAGCGTGACCGCAGGCGCTTCCGCACCGACCCCGACTCCCTCGCCGGTGAGCGTCCCCTCCGTACCGATGGTGCTGGCGGTCACACCATCGCGCCTTTTTACCGGCCAAAGCTACACCTTGACCCTGCGCGGTGTGAATCTCGTGCCGCAGCTGCAAGTGGATCTGGGTCCGGGTGTGCTCGCATCGGGCGGACTGCGCATTCAATCGCCAAGCCTGGCGACGCTGCCCGTCACGGTGGCCGGCAATGCCGGCACGGGATTGCGGTGGCTTGCGCTCGACATACCGAGCACGCCCGCGCCGCTGCGGCAAAATGCCAGCGTCCTCATTCAGCAGTCCGCACCCGCCTCTCACGGGGTCACGCCGGTGCTCGGCCACTGCGGAACACCGCCCGTGCCGCACCAAGGCAACATCGCGCTCGACGGGCCGCTGTACACCGGACTGGTGAGCGATGTCGGCGGCACGTTCAACATCCCGGTGCTCAACGACCAGACCGTCTTTACCTGGCATGAGGCCAACTTAGGCTTGGCCGACCGCGTCGAATTGCGCTTCTACAGCGGCTCTACCCTGGTGTATACGCATTCGTTCTCGGCGAGCGCGGGCAAGTCACTGCCGCACAGTCTGAGCCCCGATCCAGCCATGATCGCCGCACTGACATCCAAGGTCGGAGCGCGCGTCGGCAAAGTCGTCAATCAGCACACCACCGGCGGCGCCACGCCCGCACTCGCCTGGGACCTGACCTGGCAGGTGGTCGGCTTTCACACGTATTTCGACAGCTGCGTCAGCGGCGCGGCGGCCCTCGACCCCAAGAGCTTGGGCGCGGGCCACGAGGTGCAAGTCGAGGCCTCCGAAGCGGTACCCATCAGCCAGGCGAAGAACGGCGATCCGTTGCTGGATCTTCCCGCAGCGCCCACGGGACTCGCCTGCGGCTCACCGAACGGCTCGAAAGTCTTCACCCGAATCGGCGCGCCGGCACCCGCAGCGCCGCCCAGCAACTTGATAGCCGTCAACACCACTCGTGCCAGCCAGGGCAGCGCGCTGGCGACCGCGGACTATGTCGGCGATCAATGGGTTTACAAGGGCAGCTTCGATCTGTCGAATTCGCCGTGGGCGCTGCAATCGCAGCAATCGGTCAATACCTCGCACTCGAACTTTCCGATCGAATCGGAATCGCTCAACAACGTCTTCATCGACTGGGGCGACGGCACCGTCGAGCCCTTGACGGTGCAATGGCAAGGTCAGTACTGCGGCAATCAGCCCTGCTTCGCCAGCAACACCGAAACCAGCAGCGCCACCGCGTTCACCTTGGACTCGGCGATGAATCCATCCGCCTTTGGGCATGCCTACCGTCAAGTCAATTCCTTCACGGCGCGGGTCTACATGTTGCCGAGCGCGGCCGCGCAGCAGGGAGCGCTATCGGTGAGCATGAGCGCCGGTGCCGGGGGCCTGTACCGCGGCCTTCTGTCCGCGACCGGGCACTCGTTCGGCGGCTCGAGTGCCCAGGACGAGGCCTATATGCTCGCCTGCCAGACGATCATCATTCAACACCGCAGCGACGATGTGTCGAACGGCAAGCTGCAGTTGGTGGATGTTCGAGTGACGGGCTTTCCCGGCGATGAATCGGCCGGCCAGTCCCACGGGATCGTCAAGAACGCCAAACTGACTCCCGCTCCAGCGCCCATTGCCTTCAAGTCCATCGCACCCAAGTCCGCCGCACCCAAATCCATCGTGGGTCTACGTGGCGCGGGCGCGGGCGTGCCGCAGTTCTCGTCCTGCGACGTCAATCTGATCGGCGGCGCCACGCTCGGCTATTACGGACAGGGCAGCGCGAAAATCACGTGGTACCAAGACGGCAAGGCGGTGGGCAGCAGCGTCGAACCCATCGCGCCCTCGCCGCCGCGCAGCGACGCGGAGCTCGGCGCGAAACCGCCGGCCGCGCCGCACGAAGGCTCTTGGCCCGGTCTGCATTCGCCGCCGCTCAACCTGGCGCAAGCGCAGATCGGCATGCATCAGCTTCAAGTCTCAGCCGAGGTGGTGGCAGACACCCACCCGATCGGACATGTGATGCAACTGCTCGGCGCGGCGGCAGCGCACGGCGGCACGGGAAGCGGCGCGGGCGGCGTCGCGGGCAGCGTCGCGGGCGGCGTCGTTTCGAGTTCGGCGCTCGCCGGTGCGCCGCCCATGGGTTTGCTCGGGCCGCGCGGCGCCGCAACGGCAGGACTTGCACCCATCGCCTGGGTTGGTCAGGCACCCGCGGGCGCGCTCGGCACGAGTCTTCACTTGGGTGTCGATCGCGGGCCGCCGCCGGCAGAACTCACGAGCGCGCCACCGGAACGCGTCGTGAGCGCGGCAGCGCCCTATCAGACGACAGCGGCCAATCCCGCGCTCGCCTGCACATTCAATTTCCCCGTGCAAGGCGGCAACTTCGTCATCGCCGGATTGCAAAAAGGCGGCAAGGCCACCATCGAAACACACAACGGACATGTGTCGGGCAGCGGCGTACTGCAGGCGGAATTCGTCGATGACAGCGGCACCAGCACGCAGGCGGAGCCCGTCAACCTGCAATTCAAGGATTGGACTCTGCAGCCGGATGGCGTCACGGTCGCGAGCGGCAGCTTCGATGAGACACCGAGCGCCTCGCCGATGCATCTGCCGGGCGTGGATGCGACGCTGGTGAAGCTCTCCGGCACCGCCGGACAATCAGTTACCGCCACCTTGAATGCCACTCTGGCCAATGCGGACATCTGGAGCGCCGGCGGCAGCGCACCGGCCCCCTGGAACAATGTTGCCGCGACGCTGACGCCGGCGGGAGACTGGTACGCCGATCACTTGCCGGTTCCAAAGCTCCTGGTGTACGACAGCGGCTTCTCGCTGCAAGCGGCAAGCGCCACGCTGGACTTCAGTCAAGCGGATGGCCAGGGCGCGGATCCCTTGTGCCAAGGCGGCGGCGGCAAGGCATGGAGCGGCGTGCTCTTGAACCAAGCGAGTCTCACGGCGTTCAATTTCGACTTGCCGAACCCGCC
This sequence comes from Steroidobacteraceae bacterium, assembly GCA_035314705.1. Taxonomy (GTDB): domain Bacteria; phylum Pseudomonadota; class Gammaproteobacteria; order Steroidobacterales; family Steroidobacteraceae; genus Bog-1198. The sequence goes on from DATFZF010000026.1 coordinate 47,696, forward strand.
GTCCCAGTCCGTCAACGGCTGGGCGCTCAACACCGCGGGCTTTTGCGGCAAGGCGAGCTTTTCCGCCGGATCCGCTTCGCTCGATCAGGGCAGCATTGGCTGGAGCGGCATCACGGCGAGCGCCGCGCAAGGCAGCTTCTCGGCCCAATATTCCGGGCTCAAGGTGCACGTGCCGTGGCTCAACGTGGACTTGAACTCGGCGCAGGCCACGACCCAGCTGACCGCCGGGCACGGCGCCACTCAAGGCAGCATCAACCTCAATCTCACCAATCCCACCAAAGCGAGTGTGACCGAAGGTCCCATCACCCTCACCGCCAACAATCTCAGCTTCACCTCGGCAAAGGCCGCGGGCGGCTGGGCGGTGAAGTCCGACAGCACGTTTAGTTTCAGCTCACCGCAGGGCAAGTTCGCCGACAACATCGTGCTCAACGGCGTGCTCTACGGCATGGATGGCGTCGCCTATTTCGCCGACGGCAGCTCTGCGCGGCATCTGAACTTGAGCGGCCAGAAAGGCAATATTGGCGGTGCATTGGTCGATTTGAAGTCCCTCGATGTGCAGCTCGGCGCGCCGAGCTCGCCTTCACGCATGACATTCGCCTTCGATTCGACGTTGACGCTCTCGAAGACCCTGCCCGCGGCCGATGTCGCGGTGAGCTACAACATCAATGAGCCTTCAGCCGGGCACTATGGCGGCAGCGGCCCCACGACCACGCCGTTCACATTGGAAAAGCCGTTCCCCGACGCCAATCCTTCCGTGCATCTGAAAATGACGCCGACCTACGTCGGTCCGGGCGGCGGCAATTCCAAAACCGGCTCCGGGGTGCTGTTCAGCAGTGCGCTCGATCTCGGCATGTTCGGCGGACCGCCCGTCTCCGGGCAATTTGTGCTCGGCTACGTGGGCAGCGACGACTACTGGCTCGCCAAGGCGGTGCTCGATCTCGGACCGACGGGCGTGCAGATCGTGCCGCCGGTGATCAATCTGTACCAAGTCGGCGGCGGCATGGGCTACAACGTGACGCTGGACTCTTTCAAGAACAGCGATCTGACCAAAGCGACGCCGCAGGACGACGGTACGCTGTTGTTCGATGCCACCCTGCTGGTCGGATCACCGGACCACACCACCTTCGGTCTGTCGGGGGACTTCGTGATCAAGCCGGGCGGCAGCGATCCGGGTGGCCGCATGGATTATCACGCCTGGCTGCTGAATCCGAATTGGAGCGGACAAAGTCCGATTTACGGCTACTTCAGCTACACCGGGGGAGTGTTTGACGGCACGCTCAACGCGCAGCTCTCGCTGCTCGATGATCAGATCGGCCTCAATGCCACGCATGATGCGATTCACATGCACATCGGCGGCGGCCAGTGGTACTACCACATCGGCACGCAGAGCAATCCAATCGACGGCCATTTGTTCTTCGCACAGGGCAAGGCCTGGGCGGATTTGGGGTCGGACGGATTCATGCTCGGATTGATGGCGAACCTCGACTTGAACGCCGGCGACTGCGGCGATGTCTGCGCTTATCTGCACGATGACTGGATGCTGAGCGCCGGGATCACCCCGTCGCCACTCTCGGTCTCCGCCAGTGCGCAAGAAAATTTCAGCGTCGGAGCCTGCGCCGGAGGGCTTTGCCTGAGCGGCGGCGCCTCGGCAGGTGTGAACTTGTCGCTGCCGCCGCCCTACTTGAACTTCACGTTCTCTCTCGGCTCCTGCCCGCCCGGCCATCTCGACGTGGGCCTGCAGGCGCTACCGTCTTTGAACCCCAGCATCGGGGGCGGAGCCTGCCTATGAGAATCGCGTCGAGCGCGCTCATGGGTCTGCTGGCGGTCGGTGCACGCACCCAGGCGGCCGACAACGCGCGCGTCTTTGCAGCGCAGACTCCCGGCGGCGCGGTGCGCGTGCTGGTCGTTGTCGCGGACGGTCGCTGGCCCGCGGGCGGGATGCGCATCCTGGATGGCGCGGGCAACGTGCTGGTGCCGCACGCGGAACCGGACCGCGACGCCATCAACTCGTTGGATGGTGCCTCGCAGGCCGCTTTAGGCGCGCTGCGTGCCGAGGCCAAGCGCAGCGATGCCTCGATGAAGGCGGCTGCATCCGTGTTGGCGCTGCGAATTCTGTCCGATTGGAGATTCGCGCAGGCGCTCGGGGCTGCGGTCGAATTGCCGAGTGCGCTGCATCCGCGCGGCATTCGCGTGGTGCTCTTGAACGCCGATGGGTCCGAAGAGACTACGCTGCCGACGGTGAACGTGCCGCAGGACTTGGGGCCGGGGGCCCCGAGTGATCTGCGCGCGCTGGCCGCGGCCAACGGCGTCACGCTGCAGTGGCAATCGGTGGGCGGCGGCGCGGTGCCGGCCTATGCGTATGAGGTGTCGCGAACCTCCGGCGCGACGCACGATCGCCTCACGCCGCATCCGCAGTTGCTCACCCGCCTAAAGAGCGGATTACTCGCGCCTTTCATCGATCGTACGCCGCCGGTGGATACCACCCTGACCTACTCGGTCAGCCTGGTCGATGTGCTCGGTGTCGCCGGTGCCGGCACATCCATGCAGGTGGCGTCGCCTGATTTCGAGGCGTCGGCGCCTCCTGCAGGTCAACTCGCCAAATCCGATCCGGGATTCGTTATCGTGACCTGGACGGCGTCGAGCAATCCGCGTACCGGGGGTTTCGTGGTGGAGCGCTCGCAGCTCGCCGCCGGCCCCTACGAGGTGCTCACGCCTCAGGGCCTCGCGGCGAACGTGGGACGCTTCGAGGATCGTCACACGGTCGCCGGCGCACACTACTACTATCGGATCAGAGCCATGACGGGGAGCGGCGCGCTCGGCGCGGCCACCGACCCAGTGCAGACGGTGGCGCTCGGCGCCGCCACCCTACCCGCGCCGCAACGCCTCAAAGCCGAGAGCGGCGCCACTCAAGTCACACTGACTTGGACGGCGGTTCCGGGAACCTCGGTGGCGGGCTACCTCATCGAACGACGCGCAACCGCGACGGCCCGCTGGGGCCGGCTCAATGTGCGTCTGTGGCCTGAAACGCACTTTGTGGATGCCCTCGGACCCTCGGCGGGCGGCGGCTTCGACTATCGCATTACTGCCGTATCGGGTGATGAATCCGCAGGCGCGCCCAGTGACGTCGTGCATGTCACGCTGATCGACACTTCGGCCCCGCCTGCGCCGCGGGTCATTTCCGCCCTGGGTGCGGAAGGCCGCGTGCAGCTGCACTTCGCCGCAGCGGAACCGGCCGCGAAGACAGACAAGGTGGCCCTGGTGCGGAGCGAGTCGCCCGCCGAGGAAGGATTGGTGATCGGCGCCCCGGTGGATGTGGCGAGCGGCGTGCTCGAGGATGATTGGGTTCAGGCCGGCCAGCGCTACTGGTATCGCCTGGTCGCCTTCGACAAGGCCGGTAACCGCAGTGCTGAAACCGAGGCCTACGAAGTGCGCGTGGCTGCACCGACGTTGCCGGCACCCAAGGCTCCGCGCTTGAGTTTGGCATCAAGTCCGGCGCCGGCCGTCGAACTGAGCTTCGATCCGCCGCCCGCCAATGTGTTGGTGCTGATTGAAGTGCAGCGCGAGGATGGCCGCTGGAGAAGGGTGTTGGGTCCCATGGCGGGAAACAAGGCCGTGGATTCAGCGCCGCCTAACGCGCACGCCAGCTATCGACTGGTGTATGTGGGCAAGGATGGTGCTGCCGGGCCACCCTCGCCGAGTGCCAGTGCGCCTTAAGCCCCGGGTTCTCACCGCGCTGAGCTTGACGATAGAGAGTCGAACCGGTCACACATTTGCGGCACACAGAACATAATCCGGTCTGAGTTCACAGACCGCAGTTTCATTTTGATGTGACTATTCAGAACATTGCCCACGGATGGTGACCCGCCGCATGAATGGAGTCGGAAACAGTCTCGCCAGATCGCTGCTCCGGACACTGATGCGAGTGCTGTTCCGCGTCACGGTCACCGGCGATCCCACGTTCTTCCGCAACGACCGCACCTTGATCGTCGCGAACCATGAATCGCTCCTCGACGGGTTCCTGCTGGCGCTCTTTCTACCGATCCGGGCAACGTTTGTCGTGCACACGGAAGTGACCAAGAATGCAGCCAACCGCTGGCTGCTGCGCTTCGTTCCGCACCTGGTTGTCGACTCCGCCAGTCCGCTTGCGATCAAGCAGATCATCCGGCTGGTCGAGACCGGTGAACCCGTCGTAATCTTTCCCGAGGGACGGCTGACCATCACGGGCTCCTTGATGAAAGTCTATGACGGCGCTGGATTCGTGGCCGCGCGGACCAGCGCCACGGTGGTGCCGATCCGACTCGAGGGGGCGGGCCACAGTTACTTCGGCAGGTTGGCCGGCATCTATCCCCGCAAGGTGTTCCCAAGAATCCGCATTGCCATCCAACCGCGGCGCACGATCGCGATGCCCAAATTGCCCTCGGCCAAACTTCGCCGCCGCCGCGCCGGCGAACTGATGCGCCGCATTTTGCTGGACATGCTGGTGGCCACACGTCCCGCACGAACGCTGTTCGAGGCCTTCTTGGACGCCAAAAAAACTTTTGGCGCACGCTATCGATTGGTCGAGGACGTGCGGATGCAGGAGGAGTCGTATGGGTCGCTGCTGCGCTTGGCCATCGGCCTTGCGCGGCTGACCCGCCCATTTACCAAGGAAGGCGAGATCGTGGGCGTCTTGACTCCAAACGCGGCGCCCACGCTCGCGTTGATTCTCGCGCTTTCGGCGGCCAAGCGGGTTCCCGCGATGCTCAATTACACGGCGGGAGTCGACGGTCTGCGGGCGGCCTGCATCGCCGCGGGCATCAAGAATATCGTCGCATCACGCACCTTCGTCGAAAAGGCGCGGCTCACGCAGCTGCTCGATCAATTGACCGACGTGCGCGTTCATTACCTCGAGGACCTCAAAGCGGGCTTGAGCTTGGTGGGTAGATTCTCCGTCTTGCTGTATCAGTACATGCCTGGTCTGATCGCCGTTGCGCAGAGGCCCGACGATACGGCGATCGTGCTTTTCACTTCCGGTTCGGAAGGCAAGCCCAAGGGCGTTGTCCACACGCATGCCTCAATACTGTCGAACGTCGCGCAGATCCGCGCACTCGCGGATTTCACGCCGCTCGACAAGTTCATGATCGCATTGCCGGTGTTTCATTCATTTGGTCTGACTTGCGGTGCCATCATGCCCCTGGTTTCTGGCTGCAAGGTATTTCTGTATCCGACGCCGCTGCATTACCGCGTGATTCCCGAACTGGTATATGACCGCAATTGCACGGTGCTTTTCAGCACGTCGACGTTCCTGGCCAACTACGCCAAGCACGCGCATCCGTATGACTTTGGCCGCCTGCGCTATGTGGTCGCAGGCGCTGAAAAGCTCTCCGATGACGTGCGCACTCTTTGGATCGAGAAGTTTGGCATCCGCGTGCTGGAAGGCTACGGCGTGACCGAATGCGCCCCGGTGATCGCCGTCAACGTACCCATGGCCTGTCGCAAGGACAGCGTGGGCCAGTTCCTTCCGGGAATCGAGTACCGGCTCGAGGCCGTACCCGGTGTGGACACGGGCGGCATATTGCACGTGCGCGGACCCAACCTCATGCGAGGCTACTTGCTGTACGACGCTCCGGGCGTGATCGACGCATCCAAAGCCTTGCGCGACGGCTGGTACAGCACCGGGGATATCGTTTCCGTTGATGAGGAGGACTTCGTGCACATCCGCGGACGGGTCAAGCGCTTTGCAAAGATTGCGGGCGAGATGATCTCCCTCGAAGTCGTCGAGCAAATCGCGGTCAAAGCGGCGCCGGGCTTCGCCCATGCCGCATCGACACGGGCCGATCCTGCCAAGGGCGAAGCGATAGTCTTGTTCACGAATGCGCCGGACCTCGCCCGAGAGCAGCTGAGTGCGGCCGCAAGGAGTCTCGGTGCCCCGGAACTTGCGGTACCCCGCGTGGTACTCTCGATCGCGGAAATTCCGTTGCTGGGCACAGGAAAAACCGACTACGTGCGATTGAAGGCGATGGCGGAGGGCGATGTGGTGGGGCCGTCATGACATCACCGGCGTCCATGCGCGGCGCGGCGCTGTGGTCTGCCGGCATGGCGGCCGTGCTGGCAGCGCAGTTTCTCTCAGCCATGGCGGACAATGCCCTGTTGTTCGGTACCTTGGCCTTGCTCAAGGCGAGGCTCTACCCGGAGTGGACGCAACCGCTGCTGCAAGAGTTCTTCGTCGGCGCGTACATTTTACTCGCGCCCTTCGCCGGCCCGCTCGCCGACTCCCTGCCGAAGGGCCGGGTCATGCTGCTGTCGAACGGCCTCAAACTGGCCGGTGCGCTCGGGATATGTGTCGGCATGAACCCGTTTTTGGCCTATGGACTCGTGGGTGTCGGTGCCGCGACTTATTCGCCCGCGAAGTACGGGATATTGTCGGAACTGACGTCCACCGATCAATTGGTCAAGGCCAACGGCTTGATGGAATCCTCGACGATCGCCGCAATCTTGATCGGTGCCGTTGCCGGCGGGACCCTTGCCGACTGGAGCGTTCAAGGCGCACTTGCCGCGGTGGCCGGCTGCTACGCCCTCGCGATCGCGGCGAATGTGTTCATACCTACCATCGCTCCCTCACACGCCCTCGCAAATGTCTCCTTTGTCGCAATCCTCAAGGACTTCGTGCAGGTCGTGCGCCGTCTGGTCGCGGTGACCGATGCGCGCTTTTCGATCGCGGGAACCAGCCTATTTTGGGGTGCGGGCTCGACCATGCGATTCCTTCTGATCGCCTGGGTGCCGGTCGCATTGGGCATAACGACGAATCGAGCGCCCGCTTATCTGAATGCGATCGTCGCCATCGGCATCATTGTCGGGGCGGGAATTGCAGCGAAGTTCGTGACGCTCGACAAGGTGAACCGGGCATTGAGCGGAGGGATTCTGCTGGGAATGGCGGTGTGCGCTCTGGCCGCGACCCATACTCTGCCCGTCGCCGCCGCTGTGCTGCTGTTGGTCGGCGCAGGAGGCGGATTCTTCGTCGTCCCCCTCAATGCGTTGCTGCAAGAAAAAGGCCAAGAAAGCGTTGGCGCAGGCCACGCCGTCGCCGTCCAGAATCTCGCCGAAAATGCCATGATGCTGCTGATGATAGGAATCTACACACTGCTCACGCTCGCCGGCGTTTCCGTGATCGTACTCGCCGCCGGCTTCGGTGGATTCATGTCACTGGCCATCATCGGCCTATGGATGTACCGCGCCAAGAAACAACGTGAGAGGTCACTGCGATGACGCGTTCGCTGATTGCGATGCTGTTTTCATTCAAGTCGCGCCTGGCTCGAGCGCCGTTTTGGTGGAGCTGCCTCGGAATATGGATCGCTTTCGCAATTCTTTTCGTGTTCCTGGAGGACAGCCTGGGCAGGGCGAGCACCTGGGTTTTGTATCCCCCATTTTTGTGGAGCCTGGCCGCGCTCATCGTCAAGCGCCTGCACGACCGCGGGCGCAGCGCGGCAAGCTTGCTGTGGTTGTTGCTGCCCGTGCTGGGGCCGCTCTGGCTTGCATTCAACCTGGGGTTTCGAAAAGGCACCGACGGCGACAACCAATACGGACCCGACCCGCTGCTCGTCGATGTCGATTACTTGAAGGTGAGCACACCGTGAACGGCGCCGGCATGGTGATCAACGATGTAACGGGCCTCAACCCCATTCCGGTGTGGGGAGTGTCCAAACCCGGCAGTGTGGCCGAAGTTCAAGCCGCTCTGGCGCAAACCTCCGTCCCCGTTTCGATTGGCGGCGGCCATTTCAGCATGGGGGGCCAGACCGCGAGCCCCGGCAGCCTGCATTTGGACATGCGCTCGATGAACCGCGTGCTGCACTTCTCGCCGGAGAGCCGAACCATTCGCGTACAAGCGGGAATCCGCTGGTGCGACCTGCAAAAATTCGTCGATCCTCACGGCCTGGCCGTGAAGATAATGCAGACCTACGCCAACTTCACGGTCGGCGGTTCGCTCAGCGTCAATGTGCACGGCCGCTACCTCGGTCTTGGGCCCCTGGTGCTGTCGGTACGCTCGATCCGCTTGGTGCTCGTGAGCGGGGAGATCATCGACGCGAGTCCCACCGACAATGGCGTGTATTTTTACGGCGCGATCGGCGGCTACGGCGCACTGGGCGTCATCGTGGAGGCGGAACTGGAGCTCGCCGACAACACACGCGTCGAACGCCGCAGTGTGACGATGCCGCTGTCCGACTACGGCCGATTTTTCCGGGAAAACGTGCGCAACTCGCCGCAAGCGCTGTTTCACAACGCCGACATCTACTCGCCGCAATTCGTCCGCGTTCGCGCCACCACCTGGAGCGACACTACGCTGCCCGCCACGACGTCGACCCGGTTGCAGTGGCAGCGACGCAAGCATTTGCTGGAAAAATATTTTCTTTGGGCCATCACCGAGACACCGTTCGGCAAATGGCGCCGCGAGCATCTCGTCGATCCGCTGTTGTTTGCAAAGCACGCCGTTCATTGGCGTAATTACGAGGCCGGCTACGACGTCGCGGAGCTCGAGCCGCTCTCTCGCAAAGCCACGACGTATGTATTGCAGGAATATTTCGTCCCTGTCGAACGCCTCGAGTCATGTGTCGCCGCGGTGGGTGGCATTTTGCGCAGGCATCGGGTCAACGTCATCAATATTTCCATTCGCCATGCGCAGCGCGATCCTGGAACGCTCCTGGCCTGGGCGCGCGGCGAGACGTTCGCACTGGTGCTTTATTACAAGCAGCGGACGCGCGATAACGCCCGGGACCGCGTCGGCGTCTGGACTCGCGAGCTGATCGACGCGGTGATCGAGCATGGCGGCACCTATTACCTTCCCTATCAGCTGCACGCGACACAGGAGCAATTTCATCGTGCCTACCCCAGGGCGCACGAGCTGTTTGCGCTGAAGAAACGCCTGGACCCAGACTATCGGTTGCGCAATTCACTGTGGGACAAGTACTACGCACCGACTGTGGGAGTCGCGATTGCGCATCCACCGCGCATAGGAGCGGCCGCCGGAGCTCCGCTGGCCTCGCGCACGACCGCCGCCCCCTCGGACTTTCACTCCTTGATGTCGCGCATGCCGTGGCACGATCGGGTCTACGCATTTTTGCACAATGTATTCCGGCTCTATCCCGAGGACCGCTTCAACCTGTTGATCAAGGAGGCCTGCGAACGCTATGCGGACGATGAGGCGATCTACCGCTACCTGCAGCAGCGTCTCCCGACGATAAAGCCATTTCTGGGCGATTTGACCTTCGCAATTCCGGCACTTGGCAAGCAAAAGCTGGAGATGAAACGCCAAACGCTGCAGTTGTTGAGTGGGCGAACACGCGTCGAAGGCTATGTCGAGATCGGCACGACCGGGCGCTATGTCAGCACGCTGCGCAAGCACATCCGCTTCGATGGACCCATTGTGCTGGTCAACGATTTTCCGCCCGGCAACTCGCCGCCGGAATTCCTGGAGCGGGGCGGCATACGCAAGTTCGGCTCCTTTCTGCCGCTCCAGGGTTACGCTCCGTTGCCGCCCGACCGCATCCCGGATGCGTCCGTGGATTTCGTGAGCTGCTATGTCGGCCTGCATCATATGACGCCGGAGACCCTGGACCCATTCATCCGCTCGATCGCGCGCGTGCTGCGGCCGGGCGGGATGTTTGTTCTGCGGGATCATGACGTGCGCAGCGAGGACATGTTTCGCTTCGTCGGCTTGATACACACGATATTCAATGCGGGAACCGGCGCCAGCTGGGAACAGAACCGCGACGAGCTGCGCTATTTCGTTTCAATTGAAGAATGGGTGCGACGGCTGCGGGCGGTGGGCCTCGTTGACCAAGGCGCGCGTTTGTTGCAGCCCAACGACCCATCGGACAATGTATTGATGTCCTTCATCCGCGAATCCGGTGCGGCGTGAAGCGCCGCGGCGTCATGGTGGCCGGCGCGCTGGCACTGTTGATGATCCTCTCGCGTGGATCCGCGGTCGCGGCGGGAATCGAACTGCATGGCGATCATCCAGCGATCGCGGCTCCACCGGCGGACCGGCGTGGCGAGGAACAGACCTTTCTGACTTTTCCAGAGTGGTTTCTCGTGTTCAGTCCGGCGGAATACGCGGAGTTCGTCCGGCAGCATACGCCGGACGAGTTTTGTTTTTGGGGCCACATTGGCCAGTTCTGGCGCGGCTATGGAGCGGTGATCGAGCAGACACGGGCGCGCCGGGAGCCGACCAACTGGGGCTATCACGTAATGATCGTCGTGATCGGCGTCAGCACCACCGTCGAGTACGCCATCCGGTCCGCCTACGAGACCGTCGTCGGACGATTAGCCGCATCCCTTGGACATACACGCACCGAAGAGGATGAGTATTCGGCGCGAGTTGCGCAAGAATACGTGGATTTCATTCGCTACAAACCCTGGTACGAGTTTGACTTCTGGGGGCGCCTGCGCGGACTTTGGGCTCAGACTGATTTGTTCGGGCCGAATGCCCTGCGCAAGTGGGAGCGCAAGTACGCGCTTACCACGGAATATGCCGTCAAGGCCGCCTATGGCCGGCTGATTGAGAAGGCGACGCGGTCGGCCTACGACAGACCGATCGAAACCACCAGCGTATTGGTCGATCGATGGCCGGCATGCGGCCAAACGCCGGCCGGCGTCTCCGCCGTCAACAAGGTCTCCGCAACACAGATGCTGCTTGCGTTACCGCGATACGAGGGGTTCAGGGCTCCCGCTGTCGCCCTCGCCCGCTGTGGCGCGGAGTTTCAAGAGATCGCCGGCAATCGCAGCGTGATCGTCGTCAGTGTCCAAGGCACGGAAGGCGCCAGCGCCCCCGCCGCCACCGAGATCATGATGCGCCAGCGGATCATCACCCGCCCCGGACGCGAACGCCTGGTGCTGATCGTGCCGGTGGCGGGCCTCGCCGCCGCCTTGAACGGTTTCGCGGCTGACGGGATGACGCTTGAGCATATTTTCGACTATTGAGCCCAAGCGGCGGCAATTGGAACACCGGTGATTAAACGGCTTTTGCTTTGGGGCCTGCTCATGCCGAGCGCTGTTGTGGTGTTGCTGGTCGCCGCGGGTTTGGTCACTGCATTCCTGCGTGAACGCACTGCCCGCGAAGCCAGCCGCCCGGCAAGCGGTGAATTCGTTGCCGGGTACGACACGCGGATCTTCGTGCAACGCGCAGGGAATCCGCACGCGCCGGCTGTCGTCTTCGTCGCGGGTACGGGTGGTTGGAGCGGCCTCTGGACGCTCTCCATGGCGCACGCCGTCGATCTGGGTTATCAAGCCATCGCCATCGACATGCCCCCGTTCGGCTACTCGTATCCGGTACCCTCGGGAAACTATTCGAAGCGCGAACAGGGACGACGCCTTCTCGCAGCACTCGACGCGATGGGCCTGAATCAGATCACGGTCGTCGCTCACTCCATCGGTGCAGCTCCTGTGATGGAGGCAGTCTTCAGCGCTCCCGCGAGATTTCATGCCTTGGTGTTGATCGATCCCGCCTTGGGGCTGGACGGGCCGCAAACCGACGGCGCCGACACGACGCTGCAAGCCGCGTTGCGCCATTCCCTGCTTGCGCGCCCGGTGTGCGCAATTCTTACGAATCCGTTACTCACTTCGCGTTTGCTGCAGCGCGTGATTTCAGAGAAGGATCGTGCCACGCCCGACTGGGTGCGAATCTACCAGCGTCCTCTCAATTTGCGCGGCGCCTCCGCCGCCATTGCCCAGTGGTTGCCCGAGGTACTGGCGGCCCGGGGGCACGCAATGAGCGATGACCCGGGGGCATACTCCCACCTTGAAATTCCTGTGACGTTGATATGGGGGGCGACAGACGCGATCACACCCTTGGCGCAGGGCATGCACCTCGAGCGACTCATCCCGCGCGCCAAGCTGGTGATCATCCCGCGCGCCGGGCACGGCCCGCAGTTCGAAGAACCGGAACTGTTCAACGCGGCGCTCCGCGGTGCGCTCGGGTGGGCGGATCGCCCAGGTGACCGTCCGCCGTAGCTCGGACTGAAGAAGTCGTTGCCGTTTTGCGACGGCGCCTTGAGGCTCCGAACGGCTGCCACAATTTGCCGGAATCCCTCCACCGAACTGCCCGAAGCGGCTCGCACACTGCTGCCTGTAGGCGAATCAGGAGGGTGGCGGTATGTCTCCGGTTGATTTCGAGATTTGGCTGAATCACTTCGAACACCATGCTCAGCATCCGCGTGGTGTTCCACACGGCGTTTC